>JAQIJE010000001.1:0-117489 GCA_036946435.1 Microbacterium arborescens
GGCGACGTCGTCATGCACATCGCCATCGCCGCCGACCGCATCACCCGGGGACGCGCGCTCGAGGTCGCCGAGGCCGACGACGCCGCGTTCCGCGCCGAGGTCGGCGACATCCTCGACCGTCTCACGCGGCGCCACCTGGGCGTCGTCCTCGGCTCGGGCGACCGCCAGCACCTCGCCGCGCTCGTCCTGACGCGGGTGGTCGCCCCGGGGGCGACCGAACCGGCGGCGCTCATCCGCGAGCGCATCGACGCCGACGTGGCGGCCGCGGTGCGCGACGTCGTGGCCCGGGCGGCCGCGGAGTTCCTCGTCGACATCGACCAGGAGGACTTCGTGCTGCGGCTGTCGCTGCACGTGCAGAACCTCAAGCACCGGGCGCGCGAGCAGGCTTGGTCGCGGAACCCGCTGACCCGCTCGCTCAAGACGACCTATCCGATGATCTTCGAGGTCGCCGTGTACATCGCCGACGCGCTGCGGGGCCTGCTCGGCATCCCGCTGCTCGACGACGAGATCGCCTACATCGCGATGCACGTCGGCGGACGGCTGGAACGCAGCAGACTGTCGGCGCAGACGCTGACGGCCACGATCGTCTGCCCGGGTTACTACGAGCTCCACGAGCTGCTGCGATCGAGCGTCGACCGCTCGCTCGGGCAGTCCGTCGACGTGGTCGGCGTCGAGACGCGGGTCGATCCCGACTGGGCCTCGATCGACACCGATCTCGTCCTCACCACGATCGCGCCGCCGGTGATGAGCGACCGGATCGTGCACATCCAGCCCTTCCTGACCGACGCCGACGTCGACCGCGTCCAGACCGCCGCGGCGCGGGTGCGGCGCGCACGACGACTGGCCCGGCTGCGTGCCGAGCTCGAGCGCTACTTCGACCCGGCGGCCTTCGTCCGGGGGCTCGACGGCACCGGGGGAGAGGACGAGACCATCCGGCGCCTCGGGTCTCTGCTGGTCGACCAGGGCATCATCGACGACGACTACATCGAGCGCACGATCGAGCGCGAGCGGCTCTCGTCGACGGCGTTCACCGACGCCCTCGCCGTTCCGCACGCGATCGGTATGACCGCCACCCGCACGGCCATCTCGCTCGGCATCGCCGACCCCTCGATCGCGTGGGGCGACGGGCGCGTGCAAGTCGTCGCGATGGTGGCTTTCTCGGAGTCCGACCGGGCGGCGTTCCAGACGGTCTTCGAGCAGCTCGTCGAGGTATTCAGCGAGCGCGAGAGCGTGCAGCGCATCGTGCGTCGGGGCACGACGTTCGGGGCGTTCCTCGACGAGCTCGTCGCCGTCGTCGACGGCTGAGCCCGGCGGCCGACCCCGCCTCAGCGGGCGAGGCGAGCCTCGAGCCCGAGCCTCACTCCCGGCCACTCGTGGGGGAGGATCGAGTAGACGACGGTGTCGCGCATCGACCCGCCGGGGCCGATCTGGTGGTTGCGGAGCACGCCGTCCTGGCGGGCGCCGAGCCGCTCGATCGCGGCGCGCGAGGGCCGGTTGTGCCACGAGGTGCGCAGTTCGACCGCGATCGCCTCGCACGCCTCGAACGCGTGGCCGAGCAGCAGGCGTTTCGCGGCGGTGTTCACGGCGGTGCGCTGCACGGCCGGCGCGAGCCAGGTGTAGCCGATCTCGACGCGGCGGTTCGGCTGGTCGATGCTGCAGAACGTCGTCATGCCGACCGCGACCCCCGCGCGCAGCACGGCGAACGGGTTCATGCGCCCCTCGGCGTGGAGCGCCCGGCGGCGCTCGATCTCGTCGGGCACGGACGCCGGAACCGACGTGTACCAGGCGTACTCGAGGCCCGAGGTGGCGCGCGTCAGGTCCTCGGCGTGGTCGGGAGCCAGCGGCACGAGACGCACGTGCTCGTCGGCGAGCTCGACGGGGTCGGTCAACAGCATGGTCGAAGCTTATCGACGGCGCCGGCCCGCCCCGCGCCGGCCGCCTCCGCGCCGGCCGCACGGCGTGACGTTCGTCGGGCCGGTGGGGCAGGAGTCGCCTCCCGCCCCCGCCCACGGCCGCACCAGCCCCACCGATCCGACGAACGTCACGCGCACACCGCGCCGAGGGGCGGTGTGCGCGTGACGCCGGCTCAGCCGAGACCGGCGAGCAGCTCGCGCACGCCCGACTCGAGGTCGGCGAGGCGGGATGCCGCATCGGCCGGCGTCTGGCCGCGGACGTCGAGGTACAGCTTGAGCTTGGGCTCGGTTCCGCTCGGGCGCACGAGGATGCGGGCGTCGCCCTCGAGCCACAGTCGCAGGATGTCGCCGAGCGGCGGCCCCTCGACCGGTGCCGCGAGGTCTTCGAACGACGTCACGGCCGCACCGCCGATGCGGGTGGGGGGCGCCGAGCGCAGCGCCGTCGTGATCCGACCGATCACGGCGAGGTCGTCGACGCGCACCGACACCTGGCCGCTGGCGAAGCTGCCGAACTCGGCATCGACGTCGGCGAGGAGGTCTCCCAGGGTCCGGCCCTGCTCGCGCGCCTCGGCGGCGAGTCCGAGGATGGCGACGGCGGCGGAGACGCCGTCCTTGTCCTTCACGGTCTCGGGGTTCACGAGGTAGCCCAGGGCCTCCTCGAACCCGAAGACGAGACCGGGGGCCCGCGAGATCCACTTGAAGCCCGTGAGGGTCGCGTGGAACTCGAGGCCGTAGCGCTCCGCGATGAGCTGCAGGGCGGGGGACGAGACGAGCGAGCACGCCAGTGACGCGCCCGCGGTGACGCCCGCATCCGCGGCGCGGCGAGCGGCGCGCCAGCCGAGCAGCAGCCCGATCTGGTTGCCGGTGAGCCGGCGCCATCCGCCGTCGGCGGCGGCATCCGGGATCGCCACGGCGAGACGATCGGCGTCGGGGTCATTGGCGATGATGAACTCCGCGCCCGCCTCCCGCGCCGTCTCGAAGGCCAGGTCCATCGCGCCCGGCTCCTCGGGGTTGGGGAAGGCCACGGTGGGGAAGGCGCCGTCGGGTTCGGCCTGCTGCGCGACGGGCACGGGGTGCGGGTACCCGGCGGCGTCGAGGATGCGCAGCATCGTCTCGGTTCCCACGCCGTGCATGGCCGTGTACACCCAGCGCATCCCGGCCGCGCCCGCCGGCGCCGGAGCCACAGTCGCGGTCGCGGCGATGTACGCCTCGACGACGTCGTCGCCCGCCGTCTCATAGGCGTCCGAGCGGGCGAGCCGCGAGATGTCACCGTCGTCGGCGACGCGCTGGATGTGGGCGGCGATGCCGGCATCGGCGGGCGGCACGATCTGCGCGCCGTCGTCGGCCCCGCCGAGGTACACCTTGTAGCCGTTGTCGTCGGGCGGGTTGTGGCTCGCGGTCACCATCACGCCGGCGTCGGCGCCGAGGTGGCGCACGGCGAAGGCGAGCACGGGGGTGGGCAGCAGACGCGGCAGCAGGATGGCGCGCAGCCCGGCCCCCGCGAAGATCTCGGCCGAGTCCCGCGCGAACTGCGCCGAGCCGCGGCGTCCGTCGTACCCGATGACGACGACGGGCGGGGCGTCGGGCCCGGCCTTCTCGAGCAGGTAGCCCGCGAGGCCCGCGGCGGCCTGCGTCACGAGCACGCGGTTCATGCGGTTGCTGCCGGCGCCCAGGCGACCGCGCAGGCCCGCCGTCCCGAAGGCGAGGCGCCCGGCGAACCGGTCGGCGAGGTCGAGCTCGGCGGCGTGGTCGCCCGCCTCGGCGGCGGCGATGACGGCCGCGAGCTCGTCGCGGGTCTCGGGGTCGGGGTCCTGGGCGAGCCAGGCGCGGGCCGCTGCGAGGGGAACGACCGGGGTGCCGGCACCGACGCCGGATGCCGTTGCGCCGCTCACAGCGCCTCGACCACGCGGGCCAGCAGCGCCGAGATCACGGGCTCGGCGTCGCGACCGGCCTCGATCACCTCGGCGTGGCTGAGCGGGGTCTCCTGGATGCCCGCGGCGAGGTTCGTGATGAGCGAGAAGCCGAGCACCTCCATGCCGGCCTCGCGGGCGGCGATCGCCTCGAGCGCGGTCGACATGCCGACGATGTCGCCGCCGATCGCGCGGGCCATGCGCACCTCGGCGGGGGTCTCGTAGTGCGGGCCGCGGAACTGCGTGTACACGCCCTCGTCGAGGCTCGGGTCGATCGTGCGGGCGATCTCGCGCAGGCGCGACGAATAGAGGTCGGTGAGGTCGACGAAGGTCGCCCCCTCGAGCGGGGAGTCGGCGGGGTGAGGTTGAGGTGGTCGCTGATGAGCACGGGCTGCCCGGGGTGCCAGGTCGGCTTGATGCCCCCCGCGCCGTTGGTGAGCACCATGATCTTGGCCCCCGCGGCCGCGGCGGTGCGCACGCTGTGTACGACGCGGCGCACGCCATGGCCTTCGTAGTAGTGCGTGCGCGCGCCGATGACGAGCACGCGCTTGCCCTCGGGCGTGAGGATGCTGCGCAGGGTGCCGACGTGTCCCTCGAGCGCCGGCTTGCTGAACCCGGTCACGTCGGTGGCGGCCATCGTCGCGGTCGTCTCGCCCAGCAGTTCGGCCGCCCGGCCCCATCCGCTGCCGAGCGTGAGCGCGATGTCGTGACGCTCGACGCCGCTGAGGCGGGCGATGTCGGATGCCGCCTGGCGTGCGATCTCGAACGGATCGGCTGCGGGGTCGTCGAGGGGATTCGCGGAAGAGTCGAGCATCCCCCCACTCTAAGACGCGGGGCGTGCGCGCGCCACAGGGTGCCGGGCGGCGCACGGCATCCTCCCCGACCTGGGGAAGAATGGAGACCATGTCGCCTGTCAGCTTCGAGCGCACTCAACGCGTCGCCGTCCTCGGCGGCGGTCCCGGTGGATACGAGGCGGCGCTCGCCGCCGCCCAGCAGGGCGCGGAGGTGACGCTGGTCGAACGCGCCGGCGTGGGCGGCTCGGCCGTCATCACCGACGTCGTCCCCTCGAAGTCGCTCATCGCGACGGCCGACGCCGCCGTCGCGATCAGCGAGGCGTCCGACCTGGGCGTGCAGCTGTTCGCGCGGTCCGACACGGGGACGCCGCTCAAGCCCGAGATCGCGATCAACCTCGCCGCCGTGAACCGTCGACTGCTCGCCCTGGCGCGCCAGCAGTCCGACGACATGCGCGCACAGCTCGTCGAGGCGGGCGTGCGCATCATCTCGGGTCACGGCCGGCTCGACGGACCCCACGCGATCATCGCCGCGACGGGGCCGGGCGGCACCGACTTCGACCGCGTCGAGGCCGACACCCTCGTCGTCTCGGTCGGAGCATCGCCCCGCGAGCTGCCGAGCGCGAAGCCCGACGGCGAGCGGATCCTGACGTGGACGCAGCTGTACGACATGAAGTCGCTGCCCGAGCACCTGATCGTCGTCGGCTCGGGGGTGACGGGCGCGGAGTTCGCGTCGGCCTACATGAACCTCGGCGCGAAGGTGACGCTCGTCTCGAGCCGCGACCAGGTGCTGCCGGGCGAGGACGTCGACGCCGCCGCCGTCATCGAGAAGGTCTTCAAGCGCGGCGGCATGACGGTGCTCTCGAAGTCGCGCGCCGAGAAGGTCGAGCGCACCGAGACCGGCGTCGTCGCGACGCTCTCCGACGGTCGCACCGTCGAGGGCAGCCACTGCCTGCTCGCCGTGGGGTCGATCCCCAACACGGCCGGGATCGGGCTCGAGGAGGCGGGCGTCCAGCTCACCGACTCCGGCCACATCCAGGTCAACCGCGTCGCCCGTACGTCGGTGCCCAACATCTACGCCGCCGGCGACTGCACGACCTTCGTGCCGCTGGCGTCGGTCGCCGCGATGCAGGGTCGCCAGGCGGTCTTCCACGCCCTGGGAGACACCGTCATCCCGCTCGAGCGGCGCCGCATCACCGCGAACATCTTCACCGCGCCCGAGATCGCGACCGTCGGTCAGCAGCAGAAGGACATCGAGTCGGGCCTGGTCAACGGCTACGTGCACAAGCTGCCGCTCGCCGCCAACCCGCGCGCCAAGATGATGCGGGTCAAGGACGGATTCGTGAAGATCATCGCGCGCGAGGGATCGGGCACCGTCATCGGCGGCGTCATCGTCGCCCCGCGCGCCTCGGAGCTGATCTACCCGATCGCGATCGCCGTCGAGCGTCGTCTGACGGTCGACCAGCTCTCGCGGGTCTTCGCGGTGTACCCGTCGCTGACGGGCAGCATCACGGATGCCGCCCGGGCGATGCACCTCGTGCAGCGCGACGAGGACGCGCTGGACTGAGCCGCAGCCCGCGGCATCCGCTCACCCGCGCGCGTGTCACGGTCGGATGCGACGCGGACGTCGGAGAAGCGCGCGTACGCCGGACCGACGCGCGTGATCCCTCCGACGTTCGCGACATCCTCCGACGCTCGCGATGCCACCTCGCGACGTCGCCTCACGGCGGGGCGGCCTCAGGGGAGGATCTCGGCGTAGTACCGGGTGGCGGGTTCGGCCCAGGCGTCGACGGTGATCGAGGTGGCGGGCCGCGCGTCGGCGACCTCGATGCGCTGCGGCTGCTCGTCGCACGCGATCTCGGCCTCGGCCGCGATGCTTCCGCGCGACGAGGCGACCTCGACCCGGATCGTCGCGGTCCGGCCGCCGAAGCAGCGTGCCTCGACGGCGCCGACGGGGACCGGTTCGCCGAGGGTCAGCGTGGTCCCCTCGCTCACCGCGCGCTCGGCATCGGCGGATGCCGTCTGGCCTCCGGCCGCCCCGATGAGGTCGGTCGCACCGGCGCGCTCGTCCTGCACCGCGAGGAACCAGGCGTCGGCCGCGTCGAGGTCGACGGCGGCGGGGGCGCACCCGGCGAGCACGAGCACGAGCGCACCGCCCGCGGCGGTGAGGGAGAGGATGCGGCGCATGGCCCCCACCCTAGGGGCCGGACTCAGGAAATCGTGAGCAGGGCGTGTCCGGCGCCGACGGTGGTGCCGGGGGCGGCGTCGATCGCGCCGACGACGCCGTCCTTGTGCGCCTGGATGGGCTGCTCCATCTTCATGGCCTCGAGCACGACGACGAGGTCGCCCTTGACGACCTGCTGACCGGCCTCGACGGCGACCTTGACGACGGTCGCCTGCATCGGCGACTTCACGGCGTTTCCCGACGTCGCGGCGGTCGCGCTGGCGGCGTGCGAGCGCCGCGACGGCGGCACCTGCACCGGACGTCCGACGGCGCTGGGGGCTGAGGCCACCCGATCGGGCAGGCTCACCTCGAGGCGCTTGCCGCCCACCTCGACGACGACGGTGTGGCGGCCGGCGGGCTCGGCGGGCGCCTCGAGCTCGCCGTCCCACGCGGGGATGTCGTTGACGAACTCGGTCTCGATCCAGCGCGTGAAGACGCCGAATTCGCCGTCTTCCGCCGTGAACGCGGGCTCGCGCACGACCTTGCGGTGGAAGGGGATGACGGTCGGCATGCCGGCGACCTCGAACTCGTCGAGGGCGCGCCGCGAGCGCTCGAGCGCCTCTTCGCGGGTGCGGCCGGTGACGATGATCTTGCCGAGCATCGAGTCGAAGGCGCCCGAGACCGAATCGCCGGCGGTGACGCCGGAGTCGAGACGGATGCCGGGGCCGCCGAACGTCTTGAAGACGTGGATGCGGCCCGGCTGCGGGAGGAAGCCCCGTCCGGGGTCCTCGCCGTTGATGCGGAACTCGATCGAGTGGCCGACGGGCTCGGGGTCGTCGTAGTCGAGCACGCCGCCCTCGGCGAGGCGGAACTGCTCGCGGACGAGGTCGATGCCCGTGACCTCTTCGGAGACCGGGTGCTCGACCTGCAGGCGCGTGTTGACCTCGAGGAACGAGATCGTGCCGTCGGCGCCGATGAGGAACTCGCACGTGCCGGCTCCGACGTAGCCGACCTCGCGGAGGATCGCCTTCGACGAGGTGTAGAGGATGTCGTTCTGCTCGGCGGTCAGGAAGGGAGCGGGCGCCTCTTCGACGAGCTTCTGGTGACGGCGCTGCAGCGAGCAGTCGCGCGTCGAGACGATCACGACGTTGCCGTCGGCGTCGGCGAGGCACTGCGTCTCGACGTGGCGCGGCTTGTCGAGGTACTTCTCTACGAAGCACTCGCCGCGGCCGAAGGCGGCGATGGCCTCGCGGGTGGCCGACTCGAACAGCTCGGCGACCTCGTCGAGCTCGCGGGCGACCTTGAGCCCGCGGCCGCCGCCGCCGTACGCCGCCTTGATCGCGATGGGGAGGCCGTACTCGTTCGCGAACGCGATGACCTCGTCGGCGCCCGAGACGGGGCCGGGGGTGCCGGGCGCGAGGGGAGCCCCGACCTTCTCGGCGACGTGGCGCGCGGTCACCTTGTCGCCGAGCGCCTCGATCGCCTCGGGCGAAGGGCCGATCCAGATGAGCCCGGCGGCGACGACGGCGCGCGCGAACTCGGCGTTCTCGGCGAGGAACCCGTAGCCGGGGTGCACGGCGTCGGCGCCGGAGCGGCGGGCGACCGAGAGGATCTTCTCGATCGACAGGTAGGTGTCGGCGCTCGTGGTGCCGTCGAGGGCGTAGGCCTCGTCGGCGAGGCGGACGTGAAGGGCGTCGCGATCCTGGTCGGCGTAGACGGCGACGGACGCCTTCCCGCTGTCACGGGCGGCGCGCGCGATTCGGACGGCGATCTCGCCGCGGTTCGCGATGAGGACCTTGGCGATCTCAGGCATGAGTGCCAGCCTAGCGAGCGGATGCCCCGGTCTTTTGGATCACTCGCACAAAACGAACGAGTGAACGTCGGCGGATGCCTACGAAGCGGGCTCGCCGTTCCAGAGATCCGTCCACTCGACGCCGAGCTCGCGCCCGAGGCGCCGCAGGGTCGAGAGCGACATCCCCACGACCGTCGACGGGTCGCCCTCGACGCGCGTGATGAAACCGCCGCCGAGGCTGTCGACCGTGAACGCGCCCGCGACGTGGAGCGGTTCCCCCGACGCGACGTACGCCGCGATCTCGGCATCCGTGATGTCGTCGGCGAAGCTCACCGACGCCGCCGCGACGGCGTGGGCCTCGCGCGCCGGCTCGCCGGGCGCGACCCGGTAAACGGAGTGGCCCGAGTGCAGGATGCCGGTGCCGCCGCGCATCTGCTCCCACCGCGCCGTCGCCACCTCGGCGGTGAGCGGCTTTCCGAGCACCTCGCCGCCGAAGGCGAACATCGAATCGCCGCCGATGACGATGCCGTCGAAGCCGGGTTCGACCGAGGCGAGCGTCGCGACGACGTCGGCCGCCTTGCGCCGGGCGAGCAGGAGGACGTGCTCCTCGGGTGGCAGCATCCGATCCTCCGCCAGCTCGATCGCGGCCACGACCGCCTCCTCGTCGACCTGCGGCGAGCGGGTGATCGGTTCGATGCCCGCCTGGCGCAGCAGCATGAGGCGGGCGGGAGAGGTCGAGGCGAGGCACACGCGCATGGGTGTCACGCTACCGGCGACGACCCGCGTCCCGGGGCGTGCGTGTGGGAGCATCGAGGGATGCAATCCGGCGACAGCATCGATCTCGACGTCACCGACGTCGCCCACGGCGGCGTCTTCGTCGCCCGACACGAGGGGCGCGTGGTCTTCGTCCCCGACGCCGTGCCCGGCGAGCGCGTCCGCGCGCGGATCGCCGACGCCTCGAAGGCCTCGTTCTGGCGGGCCGAGGCGCTCGAGGTGCTCGACGCCTCTCCCCACCGCCGCCCGCACGTCTGGGCGCCCGCCGACATCGGCAACGCGCCCGAGCGGCGGCCGGGCGGGGCGGACTTCGGACACATCGCCCTGCCCCATCAGCGCGAGCTCAAGACGCGCGTCCTCCGTGACGCCCTGCAGCGGATGGGCGGCTGGCAGACGGAGGCCGTCGTCGAGCCGGCCGGGGCCGACGAGAGCGATGACGGGACGGGATGGCGCACGCGCGTGAGCCTGCACGTCGACGAGGACGGCCGCGTCGGCCCCTACGCCGCTCGCTCGCACCGCGTCGTCGAGGTCGACGACCTCCCGCTCGCGACGCGCGCCATCGCGGACGTCCTCGCTCGCGGGCGCTCGGCCGAGCCCGGCCGACTCGACCTCGTCCAGCCGGGCGACGGCCGCGTCCGCGTCCTCCCACGACCCGAGACGACCGCGCACTCGACGCGTGGCCGCCGGCCGGCGCGCCGCCCCGCCGATCCCGCGCTCCGCGAGGTCGTCGTCGAGGCCGTCGGCGGTCGCCGCTTCCGCGTCGACGCCGGCGGCTTCTGGCAGGTGCACCGGCTGGCGCCCGCGGCCCTGACCCGTGCCGTGCAGCAGGGCCTCGGCGCGGCCGGTCGCGCCGAGCTCGACCCCGAGGCCTGGCACCTCGACCTGTACGGCGGGGTCGGACTGCTCGCAGCATCCGTCGCCGAGCTGGGCGGTCCGTCGACCCGCATCACCAGCGTGGAGTCGGACGCGCGGGCCACCGAGCACGCGGGGGAGAACCTCGCCGAGTGGGTCGGGGCTCGCGCCGAGACGGCCCGGGTGGATCGGTGGCTCGCCCGCCTCGACGAGTCCGCCTCGGCCGCGGAGCGCTCGCGGCTGCGCGCCGGCGTCACCGTGCTGGATCCGCCACGCTCGGGTGCCGGACGCGATGTCGTCGACGCTCTCCTGCGCCTGCGACCCGCCACGCTCGTCTACGTCGCCTGCGATCCCGTCGCACTCGCCCGCGACGTCGCCCAGCTGCGGTCGGGAGGCTACGAGCCGGTGTCCGTGCAGGGGCTCGATCTCTTCCCGAACTCGCACCACGTCGAAGCGGTCGCGGTACTGACCGACACGGGTGCGCTGTCCTAGGCTGAGCCCATGACACGAGTGGCACTCATCGACGATCACGAGTCGGTCCGACTCGGGCTCGCCGCGGCGTGCGCACGCTCCTCCGTCGGGGACGTCGTCTTCTCGGGCAGCACGGTCGCGGAGTACCTGCGCTGGCGCGGCGAGGAGTCCGAGGCGCCCGCGGACGTCGTGGTCCTCGACCTCATGCTCGGCGACGGTGCCACCGTCTCGGAAAACGTGTCGGATCTCGTGTGGAACGGTTCGCAGGTCATCATCCACTCGGTGGCCGATCGACCGGCCGCCGTTCGCGAGGCGCTCGCCGCGGGGGCCCTCGGGATCATCAGCAAGTCGGCCCGCACCGACGACGTCGTCGCGGCGATCGCGACGGTCGCCCGCGGCGAGCATCTGGACAACGTCGAATGGGCGAGCGCGGTCGACGGCGACCGCGCCTTCGCCGACGCACAGCTCTCCGCCCGGGAACGGGAGGTGCTCCGGCTGTACGCCGCCGGACTGCCGCTGAAGTCCGTGGCCGAGCGCCTGGGCATCGCCTACTCCACGGCGAAGGAGAACATCACGCGAGTCCGCGTCAAGTACGTCGAGGTCGGCCGTCCCGCCCCCACCAAGGTCGACCTGCTTCGTCGTGCGATGGAAGACGGTCTCGTGTCCGAATCCTCCGATGCCCGCTGAGTTCGCCGACACCGTCCCCCTCCGTCCCCGCCGCGCATCGGAGTTCCGAGAAGCGCTCGCGCAGACCCAGCGGTTCACTCAGTCGCGCATCGACCGCATCCTGGGCATCGTCGTCGGCGCAGGCAGCGCCGTCATCGGGCTCCAGTCCCTCGTCGGCGCGCTGAACACCCACTCGGGCGACCCGTTCTGGAACACCACGCTGCTCGTCGTCGTCCACGGGTCGCTGCTGCTGATGTGCGTCGCGCTGCTGACCTCGCGCGGCGTCCGGGTGTTCTCGGCGGTGTTCGCCGTCGTGTTCCCGATCGCGACGGTGCTCTGGCCGCTCGCCGCCGGGAGCACGACCACCCTCGACGAGCAGCCGTGGCTGTGGTTCCTCGTCAACATCGGCACCGTCGCCGCGGTGTTCTGCTCTCCGCTGCCGGTACAGATCGTCTGGGCGTTCCTCCTTCCGCTGCTCTACGGGGCGATGCGGCTCATGCTGCTCGGTCTGCATCCCTCGACGGTGCTCGACGTCGCGCTGGACTCCGCGTTCGCCGTGATCCTCGCGAGCGTCCTCATCGTCATCGGCTGGATCCTCCGCTCGCTCGCGGCGAGCATCGACGCCGGCCGTGAGGGGGCGGTGCGCTCGTTCGCCCAGGCCGCCGCGGCGGATGCCGTCGAGAAGGAGCGCGTCGCCGTCGCGGCGCTCATGCACGACAGCGTCCTCGCCGCCCTCATCGCGGCGGAGCGCGCCGACACCGAGCGCGAGCGTGCGCTCGCCGTCTCGATGGCCCGCGAGGCACTCACGCGGCTGGCCAACGTCGACCAGGATGCGGGGGAGGGACCGGACGCGCCGGTGTCGGCCTCGGTCATCGCGATCGAGCTGGCCGAGTCCGTGCGCCGGCTGCATCCGGACGCCGTCGTCGTCGACGACGTCCGACCCGACGCCCGCCCGCTGCCGGGACGCGTCGTCCGGGCGCTCCAGCTCGCGGCCTCGCAGGCGGTCACCAACGCGGTCGAGCACGCTCCCGGTGCCGAGGTGCGGGTGTCGTTGCACGCGGACGAATCGGGGGTCGAGATCCGCGTCGTCGACGACGGGCCGGGATTCGAGGCCGACCGCATCGCGGAGGACCGCCTGGGCATCCGGGCCTCGATCATCGCGCGCGTCGCGGCGGTCGCGGGAACCGCCACCGTGGACTCGGGAGCGGGCGGCACCACCGTCACCATCGTGTGGAAGGCGCCCGCGTGAACCGGTCCGTTCGATGGGTGCTCTCCGCTCTCGGCGTCGCCTTCACCGGCTACCTCGCCGTCGGAGGGATGATCTGGACCCGCCCCGTCGACGTGCCCGCCGTCCTTGTGCTCAACCTCGTGGTGTACCTGGCCGTGACGGGGCTGTGCATCTTCTGGCCCACGCGCGCGATGCCGGCCACCGCGACCGCGGCGGCGCCGCGGAGCACGGTCGAGGGCCCGGCGCGCACGGGCACCGCGCTCGTCGCCGTCACGGCGGGCATGAGCCGGCCCGCGCCGCTCCCGCTCTGGATCGCGCTGCTGGTCCTGGCCGTCACGGTCGTGCTCCCGAGCGCCACCTGGTGGGCGGCGGGCGAGGAGGGGCGCCTCCAGCCGTTCGCCACGTGGAGCCTCGGCGGTCTCGGGGCGCTGCTCGCGATCCTCGTCGTGCGACGTCGGTCGGTCTTCGCGTGGTCGGGCGTCGCCGTGCTGTTCGTCGGGTCGGTCCTGTGGATCGGCATCGAGCCGACGCTCTCCCTCGGTGCGGTGGGGTCGGCGATCTGGGTTGGCGGCGCGCAGATCATCGTGCTGCTGATCGACCGCGCCGCGGTCGAGACCGTCGAGCTGACGCGGCTGCAGCGTGAGGCCTCCGAGTGGCTCGCGACGCAGGAGGGGCGGCGCCGCGAGCGCCGGGTCCGCGTCCAGCGCGCCCTCGCCGTCGCCGGCCCGGTGCTCTCGCGCACCATCTCGGCCGGGGGAGGGCTCGACGATGACGAGCGCCTGCAGGCCCGCCTCGCCGAGGGGCGGCTGCGCGACGAGCTGAGGGGACCGCGCCTGCTCGACGACGCGGTCCGGCGCGTGCTCGAGGACGTGCGGCGTGCCGGATCGCACGTCACCTTCCTGGATGAGGGCGGGCTCGACGGCCTCGACGAGCGCGAGCTGGCCGCCATCCGCGCCGAGCTCGCCGACGTGCTCGACGGCGCGCGGTCCGAGCGCCTGTACATCCGGACGTCGACGCACCCCGATACGGCCGTGACGGTCGTCGGCCGGTCCCGGCTCGACGATGCCGACGACGAGACCGTCGATCTCTGGCGCGAGATCCCCCGCCCGAAGAAGTAGACGGCGCGGCCCGCACGGACGAAAGGCGATCCGACGTGGGCCAGGCGCGGGCCCGATGGGGGCGAGGGGCGGCGAAGCCGCCCGCCCCTCGCCATGCGGGCGGTTACCCGAAAACCGACCCGCAGCAGTCGCCGGCACGAGGCACGGACGACCGAACGCAGAAGCGTTCCAGCACACTCAGTCTGCGTGAGGGGCGGCGGCGGTGTCTGTAGGTATTTCGGGGGACACCCTCGCGCGAGGGTCAGCCCGTGAAACGGCCCCAGCCGTAGCCGCGTCGCAGCGGCGACCGCAGCGCCCGAGCCGAGCGGCGCCACGCCGACTCGGCCGGGGCGTCGTCGACGACGGCGTCGGCGGCCTCCTGCACGTAGGAGGCGCTGACGACGGCGATGACCGCGGCCAGCTCTTCCGCGGTCGGGGATCCCCGTCGCACGTCGATGCGCACGGGAGGCGTCTCGTCGTCGGTCGTCACAGCGGGATGTTCCCGTGCTTCTTGGCCGGCAGCTCGGCCCGCTTGCCGCGGAGTGCCCGCAGCGACTTGGCGACGTAGACGCGCGTCTGAGCGGGCTCGATGATGCCGTCGAGCTCGCCGCGCTCGGCGGCGAGGAACGGCGAGGCGACGTTGTAGGTGTACTCCGACGCGAGGCGCGAGCGCACCGCCGCGACATCCTCGCCCGCCTCCTCGGCGCGCTTGATCTCGCCGCGGTAGAGGATGTTGACGGCTCCCTGGCCGCCCATGACCGCGATCTCGGCCGTGGGCCAGGCGACGTTGATGTCGGCGCCCAGCTGCTTGGAGCCCATGACGATGTACGCGCCGCCGTACGCCTTGCGCAGGATGACGGTGACCAGCGGCACGGTCGCCTCGGCGTAGGCGTACAGCAGCTTCGCGCCGCGGCGGATGACGCCGGTCCACTCCTGGTCGGTGCCCGGGAGGTAGCCCGGCACGTCGACGAGGGTGACGATCGGCACCGAGAACGCGTCGCAGAACCGGACGAACCGGCTCGCCTTCTCGCCCGCGTCGATGTTCAGCGTCCCGGCCATCTGCGACGGCTGGTTGGCGATGATGCCGACGGTCCGTCCCTCCACCCGGCCGAAGCCGACGACGATGTTCGGCGCGAACAGCGGCTGGACCTCGAGGAACTCGCCGTCGTCGACGATCCCGCCGATCACCTGGTGGATGTCGTAGGGCTGGTTGGGCGAGTCGGGGATGACCGTGTTGAGCGTCCGGTCCGCGTCGGTGGTCTCCCACTCGAACGGCGTCTCGTAGACGGGCGCGTCCGACATGTTGTTGTCGGGGAGGAAGCCCAGGAGCGAGCGGGCGTAGTCGATCGCGTCGTCCTCGTCGTCGGCGAGGTAGTGGGCGACGCCCGAGCGCGTGTTGTGCGTGTGCGCGCCGCCGAGCTCCTCCATCCCGACGTCCTCGCCCGTGACGGTCTTGATCACGTCGGGACCGGTGACGAACATCTGGCTCGTCTTGTCGACCATGATCACGAAGTCGGTGAGGGCGGGGGAGTAGACGGCGCCGCCCGCGGCGGGGCCCATGATGATCGAGATCTGCGGGATGACCCCGGATGCCGCGGTGTTCAGGCGGAAGATCTCGCCGTACTTGCCGAGGGCGACGACGCCTTCCTGGATGCGGGCACCGCCGGAGTCGAGGATGCCGATGATCGGCATCCCGCCGCGGAGGGCCAGCTCCATGACCTTGATGATCTTCTCGCCCGCCGACTCGCCGAGCGAGCCGCCGAAGGTCGTGAAGTCCTGCGAGTAGACCGCGACGGTGCGGCCGTGGATGGTCCCGACACCCGACACGACGGAGTCGCCGTAGGGGCGCGACCGGTCCATGCCGAACGCCGTGGTGCGGTGGCGCACGTACTCGTCGAGCTCGACGAACGAGCCGGGGTCGACGAGCATCTCGATGCGTTCCCGCGCCGTGAGCTTGCCCTTCTTGTGCTGCTTCTCGAGCGCCGCGGTCTCGGCGTCGACGACGGCCGTCTGGTAGCGGGCGCGGAGGTCGGCGATCTTGCCGGCGGTCGTGGACAGGTCGGGCTGGTCGGTCACGCGTTCCACCCTATCCAGCGGGACGCCGCAGCCGTTGGAGAACACCCACAAGGGCAGGCCGGATCGACTGTGGGGCATGACGAACGCAAGCCCTCGCGGGCCGGCGTCGCGGCGTCGTAGGGTGACCGCATGACGATCCCCGAGAGCGGATACCCGCGCGCCGCCGCCGTAACGCCCCGCCTGCACGTCGCCGATCACGCCGATTCGACCAACGCGCAGCTTCGGCGCGACGTCGAGGCCGCCCCCGACGCGCATCCGCACCTCTCCGTCCTGGTCACGACGGATCAGCGCGCCGGGCGCGGGCGACTCGACCGCAGCTGGACCACGCCCCCGGGCACCGCCCTGGCGATCTCCGTGCTGCTGCGCGTCGAGGCCGTGCCCGTCGCCTCCCGCGGCTGGATCCCCCTCATCGCGGGAGCGGCCATGGCCGAGGCCGTCGGGGCGCAGCTGCGCGACTCGTCGGTCGGCGTGAAGTGGCCCAACGACGTCCTCGTCGACGGTCGGAAGATCAGCGGCATCCTCGCGGAGGTCCTCCCCGGCCCGGCGGGCGACGTCATCGTCGGCGCCGGCGTCAACACGTCGATGGCCGAAGTCGACCTGCCGGTGTCGACGGCGGTCTCGTTCGCGGCGATCGGCCAGCAGGCCGACGAGGACCGGCTGCTCGCCGACTACCTGACCGCCCTGCGCGACGGCATCGCCGAGCTCGCGGTCGGGGGAGCGGGGGCGGAGCTGCGCGAGCGCGTCTCGCGGGCGTGCTCCACCATCGGCGCCGAGGTCGCGGTGTCACTGCCGGACGGCGGGTCGCTCACGGGCACCGCCGTGCGACTCGACGAGGACGGGCGGCTGGTCGTCTCATCGGCGGGCGTCGAGACGGCCGTCGCGGCCGGCGACGTCGTGCACGTGCGTCCGGTCGCCTGACCGGACAGCCCGGCGCGGGCGTGCCCTCCCGGCGATGTCGCGGGCGCGGTCCAAGATGGTGGTGTGAGTCAGCCCGCGGCATCCTTCGGACGCCCTGTCGCCCCCGCGGCGGGAGCAGCAGCCCCCGAGCTGCGCGTCGCCCGGGTGCGGCCGCAGGCGCGCGGACTGTTCTGGTGTGCCGTCGTGCTGGTCGCCGTCGCGGGAGCAACGGGCTATCTCACCGGCAACCTTCCGCAGCCGTTCCCCGACGTGGCCCTCTGGTCCGCGGCGGGCATCGTCGTGCTGCTGCTGGTCGTGCTTCCCTACCTCCGGTGGCTGTCGCACTTCTACACCATCACGACGCGTCGGGTGATCGAGACGTCGGGCATGATCGTCCGCCGACGCACCGAGCTCAGCCACATCCGCGGCTACGCGATCGCCGAGACCCGCGGGCCGCTCCAACGCCTGTCGGGAACGGGGACCCTGGTCCTCTCCAACGGCGTCGACCCCGCGCTTCGGCTGCGCAACATCCCGAACGTCGCGCTCGTGCACGAGGTGCTCGCCGACCAGGTCGAGGTCAGCCAGATCCTCGCGCACCGCGATTCGCACAGCATGCCGATCGTCGCGGGCGACGACTGACGACGCGCCCCGCGCCTCGCGATGCCGCCGGGCCGGCGTGTGCGCGATGATGGAGTCCGACCCCGGAGGAGAAGCCATGTCGTTGCGAGTCGGAATCGTCGGCGGAGGGCAGCTGGCCCGCATGATGATCGCCCCCGCGGTCGAGCTCGGACTCGACGTGCGGGTGCTCGCCGAGGAGCCCGGCATGTCTGCGGCGATCGCCGCGACCGCGACGGGCGACTACCGCGATCTCGAGACCGTGCGCGCGTTCGCCCGCGACGTCGACGTGATCACGTTCGACCACGAGCATGTGCCGCAGGACGTCCTGCGCGCGCTCGTCGCCGACGGCGTCGCCGTGCACCCCGGCCCCGACGCCCTCTTCTTCGCCCAGGACAAGCTGCGCATGCGTGCGAAGCTCGCCGAGCTCGGCATGCCGCAGCCCGAGTGGGCGGCCGTCTCGGATGCCGCGAGGCTGCAGGCCTTCATCGACGCCAACGGCGGTCGCGCGGTCGTCAAGACACCGCGGGGCGGATACGACGGCAAGGGCGTGCGCGTCGTGTCGGACGCCGCCGAGGCGGCGGACTGGCTCGCCGCCCTCGACGCCGACGGCGAGCTCCTCGTCGAAGAGCTCGTCGACTTCACCCGCGAGCTCGCGCAGCAGGTCGCGCGCACGCCGTCGGGGGCGTTCCGCGCCTACCCCGTCGTCGAGACCGTGCAGCGCGGCGGCGTCTGCGCCGAGGTCATCGCGCCCGCGCCTCGGGCAGGCGAGCGCCTGCGCGAGATGACCGAGTCGATCGGCGTCGCCATCGCCCAGGGGCTCGGGGTGACCGGCATGCTCGCGGTCGAGTTGTTCGAGACGACCGACGAGCGCATCCTCGTCAACGAGCTCGCGATGCGACCGCACAACAGCGGCCACTGGAGCCAGGACGGCGCCGTCACCGGACAGTTCGAGCAGCACCTGCGGGCCGTGCTCGACCTGCCGCTGGGCGACCCGTCGCCCCGGGCGCCGTGGTCGGTCATGATCAACATCCTCGGCGGGCCCGTCTCCGACAGCCTCGCGTCGCGCATCCCGCTCGCCCTCGGGGCGCATCCCGCCGCCAAGGTGCACACCTACGGCAAGGATCCGCGGCCGGGACGCAAGGTCGGTCACGTCACGCTCAGCGGCGACGACCTCGATGCCGTCGTGTCCGACGCTCGCGGCGCCGCAGCGCACTTCGACGACTGAGCGCGCACGTCCTCCGGGTCGTGTGCGGGCCGTGCCGCTCCGGGGATTCCTCAGGTCGCCCGCCTAACCTGGGTCGGTGACATCCTCGCCGCTGCATTCGTCCGACGCGCCCCTCGTCGGGGTCGTCATGGGTTCGGACTCCGATTGGCGCGTGATGAGCGACGCCTCGCAGGCCCTCAGCGATCTGGGCATCCCGCACGAGGTGGAGGTGGTCTCGGCCCACCGCACCCCCGACAAACTCCTCCGGTACGGACGCGAGGCTCGTGGCCGCGGGCTGCAGGTCATCGTCGCCGGCGCCGGGGGAGCGGCCCACCTTCCGGGGATGCTCGCCTCGCTCACGCCGCTGCCCGTCGTGGGAGTCCCCGTGCAGCTGTCGACGCTCGACGGTCTCGACTCGCTGCTCAGCATCGTCCAGATGCCCGGTGGGATCCCGGTGGCGACCGTCTCGATCAACGGCGCGAAGAACGCCGGACTCCTCGCCGCCCGCATCATCGGCGCCGGCGACCCGGCTGTCGCCGACCGGCTCGAGGACTACGCGCGCTCGCTCGAGCAGCAGGTCGAGGAGAAGAACCGACGGCTGAAAGAGGCGCTGTGAGCGTCGGTGCGCCGCCGCGCGTCGCCTCGCGGCCCCGCTCCTGCGCTCTCATCGAGGAGCGCCCGCTGCGTCACCCCGACACCTCGTCGCCCGATGTGATGGGCCGCCGCGGGTGGTGGCTGGTCGTGATGAACTTCCTCATCCCCGGCTCGGCGCAGGTGCTCGCCGGCAACCGCCGGCTCGGACGGTTCGGTCTGGGGGCGACCGTCACGATGTGGCTGCTCGCGCTCCTCACGCTGCTCACGGGACTGCTGTGGCGACCCCTGCTGCTGTCCGCGGCGACGAACTGGTTCGTGCTGCTCGTCGTGCAGGCCGTCATCGTCTTCTACACGGTGCTGTGGCTCGTTCTCACCGTCGACACCCTGCGCCTGGTCAAGCTCGTGCGCGCGGGGACCGTCGCCCGCTTCGGCGTCCCCCTCCTCGCGATCCTGCTCGCCGTGGCCTCGACGTCCGCGGCGGTGTGGACGTTCGACCGCGTGAACTCGGTGCGCGAGACGCTCAGCACCGTCTTCGGATCGAGCGGGCCCAGCGTGCCGCCCTCGGACGGCTACTACAACATCCTCATGCTCGGCGCCGACAGCGGCGAGGGACGCGACTCGATGCGGTTCGACTCGATCTCGGTCGTCTCGGTCAACGCCTCGACGGGCGCGACGACCATCACCGGCATCCCCCGCGACATGGGGCACTTCCCCTTCGCCGACGGACCCATGAAGGACCTGTACCCGGACGTCCACGAAGGCCGCCTCGACCCCACCTGCGGATGGAGCAGCGGCATCAACCAGCTGCGCACCGAGGTCGAGGTGTGCCGCGACGGCGATGCGCTGTACCCCGACGCGGTCGCCGACGGATCCGAGCCCGGCGTCGAGGCGACGAAGGACGCCGCCGAGGGGATCCTCGGCATCACGATCCCGTACTACGTGTTCATCGACATGAAGGGCTTCGCCGACCTCGTCGACGCGCTGGGCGGGGTCGACATCAACGTCATCGAGCGGCTGCCGAAGGGCGGCGGTCCGACCTACGAGGGCGAGAGCGCCGAGGACTGGGCGCAAGGCTGGATCGAAGCCGGGCAACAGCACATGGACGGCGACACCGCCCAGTGGTACGCGCGGTCGCGCTACACCACGAGCGACTTCGACCGCATGCGTCGGCAGCGCGAGCTGCAGCAGGCGATCCTCGCCCAGATGACGCCGCAGAACGTGCTCGACCGCTTCACCGAGATCGCCGACGCCGGCCAGGTGCTCGTGCAGACCGACATCCCCGCGGATCTCCTGCCCTTCCTCGCCGACATCGCCATGAAGGCGAAGGAGCAGCCGGTCACGACGATCGAGCTCACGCCCGAGAACGGCATCGAGGAGGCCGACCCCGACTTCGCTCTCGCGAGGGAGATGGTCCAGAACGCCCTGCACCCGCCCACCCCGGCCCCGACCCCGGAGGGCTGAGCGATGACGACCGTGCTGAGAGTCGTCCTCGACCAGCTGATCGACGTCGTCGACGCCGACACCGCCGAGGCCTCGCTGGAGCTCGCCCGAGCCCTCGTCGAGACGGCGCCGGCGCGATGCGAGGTCGCCGCGATCGTCGCCTCGGACGCCGTGCACGCCGCGGCCGCCGTCACCGGGCTCGCCCAGACCACACGCGCCCCCTTCCCGCGGACCGGCCTGCTGACCTCCTGGCCGATGGGCATCGCCGGCGGCGTGGCGGGCGGGCTGCTGCACGCCCCGACACTGCTCGCACCGCTCGTCAAGCACGACCGGGCGCACGACAACCAGCAGACCGTCGTGACCGTGTGGGACCTCGCGGTCTGGGAGACACCGGCCCTGTTCCCGCGTGCGACGGTGATCGCCCACCGTGCGCTGCTCAAGCGCGCTGAGAAGCACGCGGATGCCGTCGTGGTCCCCGCCCACGCGACCGCCGACCGGCTCGCCGGGATCGCACCGAAGCTCGCCGGTCGCACCCGGGTCATCCCGGGCGCCGCGCCGGCCGGCTTCCGCGTCCCGACCGACGCCGTCGGACGCCGGCGCGAGCTGGGCGTGCCCGACCGCGTCGCCGTAGTGACCGGCGGCACCGAGGAGCAGCTCCGCGCCGTGCTCGCATCCATCGCGGGGGAGCGCACCGCGAGCGTCGTCGTGTTCGACGAGCCCGCCGACGTCGCCGGAGCCATCGCCGCCGCGGGCATCGACCGGGACCGGGTCATCGTCCCCGGGCGTCTGGACCCCGCCGATCGCGCCGCCGTGCTGGATGCGGCCGTGATCCTCGTCGCGCTGTCGGAGGGCTCCGGCTTTCCGTGGCGCGCCGTCGAGGCCCTGGCGATGGGAGTCCCCGTCGTCGCATCCGACTCGCCCGTCCACCGCGAGGTGCTGCTCGACGGCGCGCGCATCGCCCCCTTCGAGGCTCTCCGCGAGGCGGCCGGAGACGTGCTCGCCTCGCCCGAGGAGCTCAACCGCTGGGCCGTGCGCTCCGCCGATCGGGGGCGCGCCTTCTCGTGGCGCGACCACGCCGAGCGCGTATGGGCGCTCCACGCCGAGCTGTGACGCAGCGCGGAACGGCGCGTGCACCGGGACTCTCCTCCTAGGGTGGATGCATGCCCGAACGCGTAGGAATCGTCGTCCGCACCGTCGATCGGCCTGAGTTCCTCGCCCGAGCTCTTGCTGACATTGCGGCACAGAGTTTCGAGGACTGGCGGATCGTCGTCGTCAACGACGGCGGCGACCGGGTGACTGTGGAGGCAGTCGTCGTCGCGTCCGATGCTGCGAGCCGGGTGAGCGTGCTCGATTCCCGCGCACCCCACGGGCGCTGCGCAGCGGCGAATACCGGGCTCGAGGCCCTGGACACCGAATTCGTCGTAGTCCACGACGACGACGACCTCTGGGACCCGACGTTCCTCGAGCGCACCGTGCGCTTCCTCGACGAGAACCCGGGTGACGCCGGTGTGGGGGTCGCGACGGCGATCGTGTACGAGGAGAGCCGCGACGGTCGCTGGGTCGAAACCGAACGCGTGCCGTTCTGGGCCGAACTCGAAGCCTTGCGGTTCATCGACCTGCTCGAGGTCAATCGTGCTGTCCCGATCTCGTTGCTGTATCGGCGCGAGGTCCATCAGCGAGTGGGCATGTACGACGAATCGCTCGAGGCCGTCGAGGACTGGGAGTTCTATCTGCGCGTTCTCGCGGTCGGCACCCTCGGGTTCATCGGGGGCGCTCCTCTCGCTTTCTGGACGCAGCGGCCGACGGCGTCCGGCGCGGAGGCCAACAGCATGTTCGAGCTCGAGCACCTCCACGATCGAGACGACCTCGTCGTGCGCGATCGGGAGCTGCGGTCGTGGGTGGCCGGAAACGGCGCGGGGCTTCCCCTCTATCTCGCGGCGATGGAGCGCCGGATCCTGACGGAGGTGCGGGCCGAGATGTCGCGCCTCCGGCGCGAGACCGGTCATGATCGTCGCGTCGCGTTGCGCGCCGAACTCGATGCGCACCAGCCGGTCTGGTCTCGCCTGCGTCGGCTGCGACGCCTGCTGACGCGCCGATGACACCGGTAACAGACCGGTGACGAAACGGCGTGGATACTGCACGATCGCGGCGTTGGCCGCAGAATGATCGCGTGAATCCTCCCCGTGCGCGCAGAATGACCTCGTCGAGGGTCTCCATCCCCAGCCTCCGGTTGTTCGGCACCGTGGTCGTGGGGATGCTCGCGCTGAGCGCGTGCGCGACGCCCGTCGGCGGCGTGGCGACACCCGAGCCGACCGCGACGTCAGAGACGCCGGCAGGAGAACCCAGCCCGACCCCCGAGGCGGCGACCCCCGATGTCCCGGTGCCGTCCGAGACGGTAGAGGTGGACACCCCGTACAACGGCGAGGTTCTCATCATCACGGCGGAGCAGCGCGACGGTGCTCTCGAGGTCACGGCGATGATCCCCGGTGTGAGCGAGGACGACGGAACGTGCACGCTCCGCATCGACGGGGCAGACGCTGCCTCGGTCACGAGCACCGCCGGCAACGGTGTGACCTACTGCGGTCTGATGTCCGCCGATATCGGCTCGGACGCCTCCGAGACGCG
Organism: Microbacterium arborescens; assembly: GCA_036946435.1. Classification (GTDB taxonomy): domain Bacteria; phylum Actinomycetota; class Actinomycetes; order Actinomycetales; family Microbacteriaceae; genus Microbacterium; species Microbacterium arborescens_A. Next base: position 23,113 of record JAQIJE010000001.1, read on the forward strand.
GTTCGACGTACAGTACGACTCCGCCTCGACACGCGCTCGGTCTGCTGATTCGAGCGTCGAGTCGAACCAGTGAGCGTGCGTCGCAGCATCCGGTCATCCGTCGCGGTCCTCGCCACATGGGCGTGCGCCGTGACCCTTCTCGCGGCCGCGCCGATCGCGCTGTCGTCGACAGTCGCGCCGGCTCCCGCCGCCGCCGCAGCGTCGGCAGGGGACTTCAATCCCGGCAACATCATCAGCGACGCCGCGTTCTACGACTCGAACGCGATGGGATCCTCCGACATCCAAGCGTTCTTGGAGCGTCAGGTGCGTTCGTGCTCGTCGGGCTACACGTGTCTGAAGGACTACCAGCAGAACACCGACACCCGCCCCTCCGACCGTTACTGCGACGGTTACTCAGGGCGCGGCAATGAGCGCGCATCGACGATCATCGACCGCGTCGCGCGTTCGTGTGGAATCAGCCAGAAGGTGATTCTCGTGCTGCTCCAGAAGGAGCAGGGCCTGGTCACGTCGACCGCTCCCACGGCGCGGGATTATGCGGCGGCGACCGGTCAGGGATGCCCGGACACCGCCCCGTGCGACTCGGCGACCCTCGGTTTCTTCTACCAGGTCTACTACGCGGCCCGGCAGTACAAGATCTACCAAGCCTTCCCGCAGGACTTCGGCTACCAGGCCGGCCGGTGGAACAACATTCTCTACTCGCCGTACACCGAGCGCAATTGCGGCACGCAGCGCGTCTTCATCGAGAACCAGGCGACCGCGGGACTGTACATCTACACGCCGTACGTGCCGAACAAGGCTGCGCTCGACAACCTCTACGGAACCGGAGATCGCTGCTCGGCGTACGGCAACCGCAACTTCTGGAGGTTGTACACCGACTGGTTCGGTCAGTCGCTTCGCAGTCCTACCGGCAACGTCGAGGTTATCGAGGCGCGACCCGGTCAGTATCGCGTCGCAGGCTGGGCCGCCGATCCCGATACCCAGGAGCCGATCTCGGTGCACATCTACGTCGGCAGCGTGGGGACGGCGGTTGCAGCGGACCTGCCGCGTCCCGACGTCCAGGCCGCCGTTCCCGGGGCGGGACCCAGGCACGGATTCGACACGCTGGTATCCGCCGGCGGCGGCGGCGAGGAGACGATCTGCGTTTTCGCCATCAACACCGGCCCCGGAGAGACCAAGCAGCTCGGTTGCGTGAATCGGACCGCGATGAGCGGCTCGCCGATTGCCAACCTCGAGGCCGTTTCGGCGGGCACCGGTCGGATCAACGTTTCCGGGTGGGCGCTGGATCCCGATACGACTTCGCCTATCGCCGTGCACGTGTACGTCGGAGATCGTGGCACGGCCGTTCGAGCCAACGGCCGTCGCGAGGATGTCGCCCGCGTGTACCCCGCCTACGGTGCGACTCATGGCTTCGCTCAGTCAGTGCCCGCCGATCCAGGACCGCAACGGGTCTGCGTGTACGCCATCAACGTCGGCCCTGGGTCGAACCAGGAGGTGGGCTGCCGCACCGTGTTCGTGAAGTCCGCAACCGACCGCGGCAGCGCGCCGATCGGGAGCTTCGACGCGGCGACCCTCCAGGGCGACAAGGTGATCGCAAGCGGCTGGGCGCTGGATCCCGATACTGCATCTCCGATCAACGTGCACGTCTACGTCCGAGATCGGGGCGTGTCCGTCCGAGCCGACCGTGAGCGTCCTGACGTTGCTCGCGTGTATCCGGCTTATGGGGCCGCTCATGGGTTCAGTCGTACCCTCGATCTGCCTGTGGGTGCATCGGACGTCTGTGCTTACGCGATCAACGACGGTGTGGGAGGGAACGTCCTCCTCGGATGCAAGACGGTCGTCCGGCAGGCCGTGACGGACCTCGGGCGAGCTCCCATCGGCTCTTTCGAAGGAGTCATCGTCGACGGGCGGTCCGCGCGGGCCGTCGGCTGGGCCCTCGATCCCGATACGACCGCCTCGATCCCCGTTCACATCTACGTAGGTGACACGGGCCGCGCCTACACCGCTTCGTTCCGGCGCCCCGACGTCGCTGCGGCCTTCCCCGGTTTCGGAGCAGCGCACGGGTTCGACGAGAAGATCACCCTCTCGTCGGGGCGCAATGAGGTGTGCGCCTACGCCATCAACTCCGGCGCTGGAGGCAACACTCTCCTCGGATGCCGCACCGTCGTCATCAGGTGACGTTCGTCGGGTTCCCTGTGATGTGTCCTCGCGCCGGGGCGATCATTGCCGCGACAAGCACGACAATGCCCGCACCCAGGAGAACAGCGAGAACGGTTCCGTCGACCGGCGGTTCCCATGAGGGAACCGCGAGCCACGGCTGCGAAACTCCGACCGTATAGCGATGAGCGACCTGGAGGACCGTCGCTAGAGCGCCGACGGCGAAGAAGCCCGGAAGCACGCACCTCGCCAACGATGCGAGGCGGGATGAGGTGGCTTCGCGCGATATGTCGAAGCTTTCATCGAAGCCGAGACCGCTTATGAGGATGCATGCGGCCACCAGAGGCAGTGAGTAGCGCCCTTGCCACCCCATGCCAGACCACTGGAGTCCTGCGAGAATCCCCGGCAGCATCACTGCGACGATGAAAGAGACGGTCACGCCGAGCCTGCGGCTACCGCTGCTCACCGCGAACGACGCCATGATGAAGAACCCGAGCAGGAAGATCCACGCAATCGACAAGACGTCAGGGGCGGCGAGATCCAACCACCCCAGCGAACCGTACATCTGCGTCACCTGGTCCTGGAAGTTGGCATAGAACACCGATATCCCGGCTATGCCGTCGCGCAGCGAGGCTGGGCGGGTCACACCGACGTAGTTCGTTCCGACCGCCAGCACCCACCCCGCCGATGCCGCTGCGAAGAGGGCGAACACCAGCGCGATCAGCCAGGCCGAACGAGAGGCGATGAGGTCGCGCAGGTCGCGCATGCGGCGGCTCACGAGCAGCGCGCCCATCGCCAGGACCAAGAGAAGCGGCGACAGTCCGCGGCTGATGATGAGCATCACACCAGAGCACAGGAGGAGCGAGTGTCCCTCGCTCCATCCGGTGAACAGCCGCCGACGGAGAACCGCGTGCGCTGCGGCGACGACTCCGATCATGGAGGCGATCTCCCAGGCGCTCGGGTTCAGGACCATGCCGCAATAGAGCGCCATCGGTGTCAGCGCCAGCGCGAGACCGGCACGCACCCAACCGGAGGACGTCGTTCGCAACAACAGCGAGGTCGACCAGCCGAGAGCGATCGCCGTCACGAGAGCGGAAAGCAGTCGAGACACGTAGAGTCCGTACTCGGTCGGGAGGATGAGCGACCCTAGTCCTGTCCATGCATAGAAGACGGGGTTGTAGAGACCGGCGTTGGTCTGGGTTCGAACGTCATCGAGTCCGGCGGGAAGTCGGAGCGGTCCCTGGCAGGCGGCGGTGATGTCGGGTTGGAACGCAATGCAGGTGGCGAACTGATGGATGTTGGCGATCCTCGCGGGCAGTGTGGGTTCGAGCATCGCGGCCTGTCCGCGGACGACGGCAGCCGCATACACATAGTGCGCCGCTTCGTCGGGTCCGGATCCCACCGGGAAAAAGATGGCGCCGGAAGCGAAGACCACGAAAAACGCACACGCCAACAAGATCGTCTGGGTCATTGGCCGAGCCGGGAGGAAGTACACGCGCGTACGCAAAGCTGTCATCGGCCTCATCGCATCCATCCGATCTCCAGGCCGATCGACCTGCCAGCTGCAAGCCTACGAGATCGTTGAGATCAGGCTGCAACTGTTAGAATCGGGCGTGATGCCTCAGCCCGCCGATCCCACCCTCATCATCGTGCCAGCGTGGAATGAGGCGCAGAACATCGGCGCGACCGTTCGTGAGATCGCTGCGGCGTCAGCTGACTATCGGATCCTCGTCGTGGATGACGGGTCGGTCGATGGAACGGGCGAGATCGCCCGTGCCGCGGGTGCCCTCGTCCTGACGCTCCCTTTCAACTTGGGCGTCGGCGGTGCGATGCGCGCCGGATTCCATTACGCCAGGTCTCACGGCTATCCCCGCGCTATCCAGGTCGACGCGGACGGTCAGCACAATCCGGCAGACATCGCGGCGGTGCTGGCCGGGCTAGAGGTGGCCGATATCTCCATCGGTGCGCGTTTCGCCGAGGTTGGGGACTACTCCGCGCGCGGCCCGAGACGCTGGGCCATGCGACTTCTCGCGGGCGTCCTCTCGCGAGTGGCCGGGACCCGGCTGACCGACGTCACGAGTGGGTTTCGAGCGGCGAACGATGTCGCCATCGACCAGTACGTGAGGTATTACCCTGCGGAGTACCTCGGTGACACCGTCGATTCGCTTGTGCATGCGCTGCACGCCGGACTGACCGTCACGCAGGTCCCGGTTGCGATGCGTCCGCGGGCCTTCGGACGCCCGAGCCAGAATCCCTTCGGTGCCGCCGTGTACCTCTTGCGATCGGTGTTTGCACTCACGCTCGCTCTCATGCGCGGGCGCTCGACCACCAGAGGAGTGCGAGCATGATCATCGTTGCCGGAATCACCTTCGCGGTCGTCGTCCTGACCATCATCGTCGCGTTGCTGCTCCGTCGGCAGCTGCGGGAGAAGTACGCCACGCTATGGTTGGTGATCGGGCTCGCTCTTCTCGTGATCTCGGTCTTTCCCGGGCTGCTGGTCGAACTCACGAGGGTCTTGGGCGTCGAGGTCCCCGCGAACTTGATCTTCGCGCTCTCGATCGTGCTACTTGTCGGCGTTGCGCTACACCTCTCCTGGGAGCTCTCTCGTGCCGAAGATGAGATCCGGCGACTCGCCGAAGAAACGGCGATTCTCCGCACGGACCTCGATCAGCTCCTCGCTGACCTGGGACGCGGTCCGTCTCACCTGCCGATTGCCGGCGAGGCCGAGGACGAGGTGAACTGACCGGGGTCACTTCGACGACGTCGCCCGCGGGAAGATCCAGTAGCGATAGCCGAAGTAGTTCCAGACGGTCGTCGAGGCGACGGCGACGGCTTTGCCGACGGCCCAGGGCAGGCCGAGCGCATCGACACCGGTGACGATCGCGGTGGTGGCGAAAGTGTTGAATATCACGAGCGCGGTGTACTTGACCGCACTCGCGCCCCAACCGGAGGTCGTCTCGAAGGTGAACGCCCGCTGCATGACGAACGTCAGGGCGAAGCTCAAGAGGAACGCCGTGGGAGTGGCGACGAACAGGTCGACGCCGAGAACGTCGTGCAGCAGAAGTAGCAGGAGGAAGTCGAAAAGAAACGCGAGGCCCCCGACCGTCAGATAGCGCACAGCGCTGTTCTTCCACGCGCGCTTCACGAAACGCGGCATGAGCCAACTCCATCTCACGTGTCGTACGCCTTGACGAGACGATGAGGCTCGCGAAGCCTCAGGAGACAGACCATCACGACGTGAGGTATTCGCCCAAGCGGACGTGGCCCGGGGCGGGCTCGAAGCCAGCCTCCCGTAGGGAAGCGACATCCAGGGTGCTGTTTCGGGGTCGCGGGGCAACCGGACCGGTGGCGGTTGAGAAGTACTGCTCGGTGCTCACGCCGGCCACACGGCTGGCGTCGTGGCCATCATGCTCGAATACCTCTCGAGCCACATCGTGCCAGCTTCTGGGAGTCCCTGTCGAGGTGAGGTTGTACACGCCCGATGCGGGCTGCGTCGTGAGCAGGTGCCGGATGCCGCGGGCGATGTCGTCCGTGAACGTCAGACGCCCGATCTGGTCGTCGACGACCTTCGGGTCGATGCCGCGTTCGGCGAGGGAGGCCATGGTGCGGACGAAGTTGTTGCCGTCGCCGATCACCCAGCTGGTGCGCACGATGTAGTGACGCGGGACGACCGAGACGACGGCGTCGCCCGCGGCCTTGGTCTGGCCGTAGACGCCGAGCGGGGAGACGGGGTCGTCTTCGGTGTAGGCGCCCTCTTTCGTGCCGTCGAAGACGTAGTCGCTCGACACGTGGAGGAGGGTGATGCCGTGAGCGGTCGCGATGCGCGCGAGGGCGGCGACGGCGGTGACGTTGGCCGCCCACGCGTCCGTTCGTCCCTCCGGCGTCTCGGCGAGGTCGACCTTCGTGTACGCGGCGGCGTTGATGATCGTTTCGTAGTCGCGCCAACGGCGGGCGGTGGGGAGGTCCGGTGATGTGAGGTCGAGATCGTCGCGGGTGGCGTACTCGATCCACGGGTGGTCGCCGTACTCGGCGCGCAGCGCGCGCCCGAGCTGGCCGTTCGCGCCGGTGACGAGGATCTTCTTCGGCGGCATCGGGACGACATCCGCCAGACGCGGGTGGTTCTTGTCCTTCTCGCTGATCTCGACCCGCTCGAGCGGGATCGGCCAGGCGATCGCCGCGCTCTCGTCGGCGAGGTTGAGGAAGGTGTACGTCGCGTCCGGGGCCCAGTGGTCGTTGACGAGGTACGTGTAGGCGGTGTCGGCCTCGAGGGTCTGGTACGAGTTTCCGACGCCGCGCGGGACGAAGATCGCTCGGGACGGGTCGAGCTCGGTGGTGTAGACGGCACCGAACGTCGGTCCCTCGCGGAGGTCGACCCAGGCGCCGAAGATGCGGCCCGTCGCGACGGACACGTACTTGTCCCACGGCTCGGCATGGATGCCGCGCGTCGTGCCGATTGCGTCGTTGAAGGAGATGTTGTTCTGAACGGGACCGAAGTCGGGCAGGTCGACACCGGCCGCGGTCATCTTCTCGCGCTGCCAGTTCTCCTTGAACCAGCCGCGCGAATCGCCGTGCACCGGCAGGTCGAGCACGACCAGTCCCGGGATCGGAGTCTGGGTCACGGCGAGCTTCTTGCCGAATTCGATGCCCACGGTGGTCACTGCCCCTTCGAAGCGTAGAAGGCTTCGACGCCGTCCTTGGCGGGGGCCCACCAGGTCTCGTTGTCGCGGTACCAGTCGATGGTGGCCTTCAGGCCTGCCTCGAAGTCCTGGTAGCGGGGGGTCCAGCCCAGTTCGGTGCGGAGCTTGGTGGAGTCGATCGCGTAGCGCAGGTCGTGGCCGGGGCGGTCGGTGACGTGGTCGTAGGCGTCGGTGTCGTTGCCGGTGAGGGCGAGGATGAGCTCGACGACGGTCTTGTTGTCCTTCTCGCCGTCGGCGCCGATGAGGTACGTCTCGCCGATGACGCCCTGGTCGAGGATGGTCAGGACGGCGGAGGAGTGGTCGTCGGCGTGGATCCAGTCCCGGACGTTCTCCCCCTTTCCGTAGAGCTTGGGGCGGATGCCGCGCAGGACGTTGGTGATCTGGCGGGGGATGAACTTCTCGACGTGCTGGTAGGGCCCGTAGTTGTTGGAGCAGTTGCTGATCGTCGCCTTCACCCCGAAGGAGCGGACCCACGCGCGGACGAGGAGGTCGGACCCGGCCTTGGTCGAGGAGTAGGGCGAGGACGGGTTGTAGGGGGTGTTCTCGGTGAACCGTGCCGGGTCGTCGAGCTCGAGGTCGCCGTACACCTCGTCGGTGGAGATGTGGTGGAACCGCTTGTCGTGCTTGCGGGCGGCCTCGAGCAGCGTGTACGTGCCGATGGTGTTGGTGTCCAGGAACGGACGCGGATCGTGGAGGGAGTTGTCGTTGTGGGACTCCGCAGCGTAGTGGACGACCGCGTCGACCTGCCCGAACAACTCGTCGACGAGCGCCGCGTCGGCGATGTCGCCCTCGACCAGGCGAACCCGGTCCTCCGGGAGGCCCGCGAGAGAGGCCGCGTTCCCGGCGTAGGTGAGCTTGTCGAGCACGATCACCGAGTGGTCGGTGTTGCCGATCACGTGGTGGACGAAGTTCGAACCGATGAACCCGGCACCGCCGGTCACAAGAAGCGTGGACACGCCCTCCAGGGTATCGGTCGCCGATCTCGTCCACCGTCGTCTGAGGCGACAGTCAGGTTTTACTCGCGGTCGAGAGCGCTTCGGTGGGAGCGGACGACCGGCTGTCGAGGGGGTGCAACCAGGCGAGCAAGCCGACAGCGACTGCGAAGGCAACGGTGCCGACGACGATCAGGAGCGTAGGGGAAGGCGCGTTCGTCCACCACCACTCCGCGCCATTCGCCGGGTTCAAGCCGCCACCGTCGATGCCGGAGGTGTATCGCCGCACGTTCGTGTAGATCGAGAGGGCGAACGACAGCGTCACCGCGAGCGCGACGATCGTACGGCGAGGTCGTGTCCACAGGGATTCTGCGTCGACAGAGACGGAGGCCACTCCCAACGCGATGACGATGAGCGGCAGAATGTATCGCGGCTGGACCTCGGTCCCGACGACGGCGCGGGATTGCATAAGCAATATGAATGGGACCGCCCAAAGAGCGGCGAACGCTGCCGCGATCGCGATGACCCGACGTGCCGACAATCGTCGTACCCCGACCACCACGATGGCTCCGGCGATTGCGGTGCCGATGAAGCCGACTGCTGCGGGCATCACCGTGTCGAGCCAGCCCAGCCCCGACCCACCGAGGGCTCCGCTCCACAGCTCGGGCACGTCGAAGGCGTTCTGCAACAGCTGCATTCGACTCAGTGGCGGATTCTCGTTCCGGAGACCCGAGGCGAGGTAGCCGCTCTGGCCGGCGCTGGCGTAGAAGAACAGACCGGTCGCCGCTATGACCACCGTCGCGCCGAGGGGGACGACCGCCATTTTGAGATGCCGAAGACCGAGCAAGAGGCCGAGTGCCGCGCCGAAGATCGCGAAGATTCCCGCGTCTGCGCGGGCCCCGCCCCCGATCACGGCCGCCGCCGCAGCGATTGCGGCGAGCGCCCACATGCGTCTGCCCGTGGTCTGCGTCGCGCCGTAGACGCCTATCCACACCACGGACGCGGACATCAGCGCCCATGACGAGGGATTGGTGGACGCGTAGACGAACACTCCGAGAGGCACTGCCGTGGCGACGGTCGAGAGCACCAGCGCCGGGCGGAGGCGTCGCGGGAGCAACCAGAACGTGGTGGTCACCATTGCAACGCACAAGGCGACATTGACCATACGCATCGTGACGACGGCTGCGGCGATGTCCGGGCTGACGAACAAGCTCATCGTCGCGTAGAAGACCGGAGGGTAGACCGGGCCGGTGTCGACACGCGAGGTCTCCCGCATCCCGCCGCTGTCGGGATTCCAGCAGGCAGCGCTCTGGGTGGGATCGTAGGCGTAACAATCGGCGGTGGTCAGTGCGGTGGGAACGAGACGCGTCGTGTCTTCGTCGGTCATCTCGCAGATGCCGGGCCGCTCACCCGCCCCACACCAGATCGACGCCAGGTGAAAGTCGTCGTCGGGGCTGGAGCCCACGGGGGATGCGACGGCCCATGCCGCGAGCGAGATCAGAATGGCCAGCGGAACGGCGACCGCGATGAGCAGCGGACGTAGGGGGCGTCTCCGTTTCACCAGTCGATCCTAGAGCTCGCAAGGTCACCAGTCCGCCCGGCTTCGCGCCCAGGTAGCAGAGAGGGTCACTGTCTAGAATCGACACCGCGGGCCTGATCGTCGATCTGAATGCGCAGGTCGCATGCGTGCGAGAGATGGATGTCGTGAGTTCGAGTGTGGTGGGACCTGCGGGGTTTCCGTTGAGTGGCCGCAGGTTGTTCGTCTATGTGGTGTATGACCGTCGTGGCGAGGTCGATGATTACGTGTTGCATGCGTTGCGGGGGATGCGTGAGCATGCGGCGCGTGTTCTGGTGGTCGTCAATGGTGTGTTGACCGATGGGGGGCGGGAGCGTCTGGCGTCGGTGTCGGATGAGGTGCTCGTTCGGGAGAACGTCGGGTTCGACATCTGGGCGCATAAGGCGGCGTTGGAGCATGTGGGCGCGGGTATCGAGGACTTCGATGAGGTCGTGCTGACCAACGACACGTGGTTCGGTCCGGTGCGTCCGTATGGTCCGGTGCTGGAGCGGATGGGGGAGCGTGCTGTCCATTTCTGGGGGATGACCGATCACGCCCGGGAGGAACCGAATCCGTTCACGGGTAAGGGTGTTCTGCCGTATCACCTGCAGTCGTTCTGGATCGCGGTGCGCCGGGAAATGTTCTTGTCGGAGGATTGGCGTCGGTACTGGGCGGAGTTGCCCGAGATGCCCTCGTACTTCGATGCGGTGTTGAAGCACGAGACGATCTTCACGGAGTATTTCGCCGACCGCGGCTTCACCCACGACGTCGCCTACGGGCAGGACGACTACCCGACGGACCATCCTGCGTTGTTCAACCCGGATCTGCTCATGGCCGACGGGTGCCCCGTTCTGAAGCGTCGACCGTTCTTCCACTGGCCACCGTTCCTCGACCGCCACGCCGTCATCGGACGGGAAATCCTCGCCGCCGTCGAAGGGTACGGATACCCGGTCTCCGCGATCTATGGAAACCTTGCGCGCACGGTGCCGCCATTCACCGTGAACACGAACGCGGGATTGCTCGACGTCCTGGACGAGGGCGGTGACGGCTATGACGCCGAAGCCCCGCTCCGTATCGCCGTCGTCGCTCACATTCCAGCGGCGTCCGAAGCCGGTGACCTGCTCACGCGCCTCACCTACTTCCCCGACCCCGTCGATGTCTTCGTCACGACCGCAGACCCCGATCAGGTCGAGCCTCTTCAATCTCTGATCGAGGAAATGGCGGACGAGAGCCTGCGGATCGGCGAGGTCCGTCTTGTCCCCACAGAAGACGGGCGGGACATGTCTGGGTTCTTCGTCGCGTGCGCGGACGTCATCACGGATCCTGGATATGACCTCGTCTTCAAAATGCACGCCCGTGACGGGAGCCGGCACGGGAGCAACATCGCGACCTACCGGCGCCGCTACCTGACCGAGAGTCTGCTGGGATCTCCCGGAACCACAAGGAGCCTGCTCGCACGATTCCAGCGTGAGAGCGGGCTGGGCGTGGCATTCCCGCCGCCGATCCACATCGGATACGCCACCACGGGTGGCGCGTGGTCGTGGTATCGAGGGCGGGCCGAAGAGCTGTGCCGCGAACTCGGCATCAGAGTGCCGTTCGACGGTGTGTCTCCACTGGCACCGTTGGGCGGCATGTGGGTCGCTCGTCCCGCCGCCCTACAGAAGCTCGCTGCTCGAGCGTGGACATACGCCGACTTCCGGGACCGGACTGCGTCCAAGATCCCCGATCTCGCTCGCACGCTCGAGCGTTTGGTCGCCTACTCCGCCGGTGAGGATGGGTTCCACGCACGGACGGTCGTCAACGCCGAGCACGCGGCGCTGAGCCACACGGCTTTGGAGTACAAGCTCGATCAGCTGGCGACGACGACTCCCGGCTACCCGGTGGAACAGATCCAGTTCCTTCACCGGGCCGGCTGGGCCGGGACGGGAGGGGCCGTCGCGTTCTTCCGGATGTACATGAGGACGAATCACTCCGGGATCGTCGAGCGGCTCGATCCGTTGATGGCGCCGGTCGGTCGCGCTGCGCGCTCGATTCTCCGGGCTGGGCGCTCCGTCGCGGCGGTGCCGCGCCGGCTGAAGGGGGCACGCCGATGAGTTCGAGTGTGGTGGGACCTGCGGGGTTTCCGTTGAGTGGCCGCAGGTTGTTCGTCTATGTGGTGTATGACCGTCGTGGCGAGGTCGATGATTACGTGTTGCATGCGTTGCGGGGGATGCGTGAGCATGCGGCGCGTGTTCTGGTGGTCGTCAATGGTGTGTTGACCGATGGGGGGCGGGAGCGTCTGGCGTCGGTGTCGGATGAGGTGCTCGTTCGGGAGAACGTCGGGTTCGACATCTGGGCGCATAAGGCGGCGTTGGAGCATGTGGGCGCGGGTATCGAGGACTTCGATGAGGTCGTGCTGACCAACGACACGTGGTTCGGTCCGGTGCGTCCGTATGGTCCGGTGCTGGAGCGGATGGGGGAGCGTGCTGTCCATTTCTGGGGGATGACCGATCACGCCCGGGAGGAACCGAATCCGTTCACGGGTAAGGGTGTTCTGCCGTATCACCTGCAGTCGTTCTGGATCGCGGTGCGCCGGGAAATGTTCTTGTCGGAGGATTGGCGTCGGTACTGGGCGGAGTTGCCCGAGATGCCCTCGTACTTCGATGCGGTGTTGAAGCACGAGACGATCTTCACGGAGTATTTCGCCGACCGCGGCTTCACCCACGACGTCGCCTACGGGCAGGACGACTACGACTCCTCGAATCCGTCGCTCTTCGAGGCGGACGCGTTGATCGAAGCCGGGTGCCCCGTTCTGAAGCGTCGACCGTTCTTCCACTGGCCACCCTTCCTCGACCGCCACGCCGTGATCGGGAAATGGGTGTTCGAAACGGCTGCCGCCTGCGGGTACCCCGTCGAAATCGCCCTGGCGAACCTCGCGCGCAACGTGCCGCCCAAGATCTTGAACGCCGACGCCGGGCTCATGAACGTCTTGAGCAGCAGCGTCGAGACGTACGATCGTTCAGCTCCGATGCGAACGCTCGTCGCTGCACACATCTACTATCCCGAGATGACGGACCTCATGCTCGAGAGAGCTGATATGCTCCCGGGCGGGTACGACCTCGTCGTGACGACGGCCGACAGTGAACGAGCAGCAGCGATCCGGGACATCCTGAGCACCCGAGACCTGACTCGCGGCGCGGTCGACGTACGAGTGGTCGAGTCGAACGATGGCCGTGACCAGAGCGCTTTCCTTATCGGATGCCGTGACCTCCTGCTCGACGGCGGATACGACCTCGTGGTTAAGATCCACTCGAAGAAGACGCCTCAGGATGGCTACAACGTCGGCCGCCATTTTCGTGAGCAGCAATTGTTCAACCTGCTGGAGAGCCCCGCGTACGTCGCCAATCTGATCGGACTCTTTCAACGCGAGGCAGGCCTTGGGATGGTCTACCCGCCCATGATCCACATCGGATATCCCACCCTCGGGCGGGCGTGGTGGTCGAACAAGCCGGGCTTCGAGACACTCGCCGCCGAGATGGGCATCCGCGTTCCACTCGACGATGTCTCCCCGTTGGCGCCCTACGGTTCGATGTTCGTCGCGCGCCCGGAGGCTCTTCGTGTTCTCGTCGAGCACCCGTGGCGCTATTCCGACTTCGGAGGCGCCGAGGCTTATCAGGATGGTGGTTTGGCTCATATCCTGGAGCGGATGCCGTCGTACGCGGCGGGAGAGCTCGGATATCACACGCGCACCGTTGTGACCTCGGACTACCTTTCCGTGAGCCACACCGCTCTCGACTTCAAGCTCCATGAGATGTCGGCGACCATGCCGGGCTTTATGTACGAGAAGATCGACTTCCTACGTCACTCGGGCTTTGTCGGGACCGGATCCGCGCGCGACTTCCTGCGCATGTACTTTCGGAAGAACCACATGCCGACCGTTCACCGACTGAGGCGATTCTTGGATCCAGGGCGTCGGCCGGGACGATGGATAGCGCGTCTGCGTCGTCGCTGAAAAGCGCGGTCAGCGCTGTGACCGTACGTGCAGAGCGGCACGAAGCAGCGTCGACGCCCGACTGTCGAACGAGTGGTCCGCTCGGATGCGATCTCCGATCGCTTTCGCCTCCGCGTGATGCGGGAAGAGATCCTCCTCGGGAAGTCCGATCATCTCCACGAGTTCCGGGATGGATCGGTACGTGCGGACCATGCCGCCGAACAGTTCGTCGATCCCGGCGACGTCGTCGCTAACGGCACGTCCACCGGCGGCCACGACATCGAAGAGTCGATTGGATATGAATCCTCGTTGCTGCATTGCAGGCCAATGATCGTTGAGCACGAGTCGCGCGCCCTCGTATAGGGCCGGAAGAGCACTGTTCGCGATGCCAGCGGATACGACCGACGACGCAGGGATCCAGCCCGTCCAGTCCGGTCCATAGACATCGACTTCGATCCCCGCGCGTATCGGCTCGATCACGGAGGGGCGCGGGATTCCTCGTGCTGTCCCGACGAATACGATCCGATCCGTCCGCCGTACGCCGGCGGGGTGGAAGCGGTGGACGTCGGTGCACTGCAGGAGCGGCTCGATGTCGCCGACGGTGTCGCGAACGGATGAGGCCCAGGCGCCCGACGCTGCGAAAACGCGGTCGAAGCCCGACACCTCGTCACGCGTCACCTGGTCTGGGTGGCTGATGATCCACAGTAATGATGTCGCCGCCGGGCGGGGGTCGATGCGCTCGGGCCCACGCAGAACGAGCTCGACATCGTCGAGGTGACGTGACGGCCGATCGCGAGCGCCGATGGAATCGATGACGACGTCTTGTCCAAGACGGCGTAGCGCATCGGCGAGGCCGCGAGCGAAATGGGTGTCTCCCCACCACTCGGCGCCAAGACCCGCCGGCGCGGCAGTTTTGAGTGCCCAGCGCAGCCGAGGTGTCTCCGCACGAAAGGTCGACACGAGGCGCTGCAGGCTCGCACTGGTGTCATTCACGGGAGCGAGGCCGATGCGGGCTGCCAGCTCCTCTACGCCTTCGGGCGCTTCGGACTCGGCATCGATGACGATTGGGGCCTCGGTTCTCGCGCTACCGTCGACAATGACCCAGGAGCCCGTGTGCACATGCGCGGTGCGAGGTCGTCCTGTCGCCGCTATGGTCTGTGCGAACGTTGTCGACGCGATGGCATCGACCTGGATGTCGACTCCGATGCGCCGAGCATCTTCGGCCGGGTGCCCGTGAAGGAACGGCTGCAGACGTCCGCCGCGCCGCATCAGACCGCAGTTGACGATCACCCCGTCGGCATCCAGAACGAGGGGGGCGGTAACTCCGGATGAGGACGCGAGGGCGAGCGCTCCATCTGCGGTGATCTCGTCACCCGGCCCGCGGACGATCAACCGTGATCCTGCCGTCATCACTCTGGACGCCTCGCCCCGAGCGATCTCCCCATGATGATCCGCGAGGACCACGGCGTCGATCGAGTCGACGAGAGCCATCGCTGGCATCCAGGCATCGGGCCGCGCACCCTGGATGCTGAGGACCAGAGCTGCTCCGAGTCGTGTGGACACCTCGACTGCTGTCTGAAGCGTCAGCGCGACGTCACGTTCATTGCCCGATACCCGCCAGATGACCACGGCCGATGCGTTCGCGAGGGGCGCGAGCGTGGTCGGCGATGCTGATCTCCGTGGCGCCTTGAGTGCGTGTCGCACGAACGACGCCAGTTCGAGAGACCGGGCCGCGGCGCGGCCGTCCCCGAATCCGAAGTCGACACTCGCTCCCGCCTGCAGTGACCTCCAGGCGTGGCCGAGAGGCCCGGCCGGGTCGGAAAGCGAGTCCGGGTGGGCTTCGGCGTAGGTCGGAGCGTCCCACAACAAACTGGTACGTATCCGGCGGCGGTCGTTGACGAGATAGGCGTACAGCGCGGGAACCCGTCCTGCGTCGGAGAGTTGCATCGAGACGAGCTGTTCGGAAAACAGCGGATTGAGCATGAAACCTTCGCGGAACCCGCCGCGGACGTAACGTCGCACCGCGCTCTGCACGCTCATACCTGGATGCTGGGCCGCGATAACGACCGGGTCGATCACGTGCGCACGTCGTATTGTGCGCGCCCACCAGAAGCGGTCGGCCGCTCTGATGACGACACTCGCGCCGGGTGAATGGCGGAGCGACCGGATCCACGCCCGAAGCGCTGCTTTGACCCGGTCGAACGCCCGCGGGGTGGGGCGCGATGGAGGTGTGGTCACCGGCCGCGCTCGAGGACCTCGAGCAGGTACGTGCCGTATCCGGACTTCACGAGCTTGGACGCGCGTTCACGCAACTCGTCGTCGGTGAGGAACCCCTGTCGCCAGGCCACTTCCTCGGGGACGCCGATGCGCAGGCCGGTGCGACGCTCCATCGTGCGGACGTAGTCGGCGGCGTCGGTCATCTGATCGAAGGTTCCCGTGTCCAGCCACGCGGTGCCGCGCGGGAGGACCTCGACCTGCAGCTTGCCGCGTTCGAGGTAGGCGCTGTTGATGTCGGTGATCTCGTACTCCCCGCGCGGGGAGGGCTGCAGACCACGGGCGATGTCGATGACGTCGTTGTCGTAGAAGTACAGCCCCGGCACAGCGAAGTTGCTCTTGGGGGCGGCGGGCTTCTCCTCCAGCGACACCGCACGACCATCGCCGTCGAACTCGACCACACCGTACGCGGACGGTTCACCCACCCAGTAGGCGAACACCGCACCGCCGTCGACGTCTGCATACCGCTTGAGCTGGGATCCCAGCCCGGGACCGTAGAGGAGGTTGTCTCCCAGGACGAGGGCGACCTTGTCGTCGCCGATGAAGTCCGCCCCGATCGTGAACGCCTGCGCCAGACCATCGGGAGACGGCTGCTGCGCGAACGTCAGCGAGATCCCGAACTGCGACCCGTCTCCGAGGAGCCGCTCGAAGAACGGCGCGTCGTGGGGGGTGGTGATGATGAGGATGTCGCGGATACCCGCCAGCATCAGAGTCGACAGTGGGTAGTAGACCATCGGCTTGTCGTACACCGGGATCAACTGCTTCGAGACGCCCAACGTGATCGGATGCAACCGAGTGCCCGAACCGCCCGCGAGAATGATGCCCTTCATGATCCTCCATCCTGCCAGACGGCCGTCGTCGGACCCATCGCGCCGTCGTCGCGTCAGGAGCGGCGTGCGGTGCGTGCGAAAGCGTCGAGCGTTCCTTCCGCCGTCGCATCCCACGTGAACGACGATGCGCGATCCAGACCCCTCGCGGCCATCCGCGCACGCTGCCCGTCGTCTGCGAGACAGGCACGGATGGTGGAGGCGATGCTGCCCGCGTCGAGGGGATCGAAGTAGGTCGCGGCTGTCCCGCCGACCTCGCGCAGCACGGGGATGTCCGAGCAGATCACCGGGCATCCTCGTTCCATACCCTCGAGGACCGGGAGGCCGAATCCCTCGAAGAGGGTGGGGAACACCACGGCCGCCGACGACGCGTACAGGTCCTCGACCTCGTCGCGGCTCAGCCAGCCCCGGAGATCGACCCAGTCGTGCAGGCCGCGACGTTCCACCTCGGCGACGAGCGGGTCGTCGGCGTGGCTCCCCGAGATCACCAGTCGTGGGCGTTCTTCCTGCGGGATGAGCGAGAACGCCTCGATGAGCCGCGGGAAGTTCTTGTGCGGCATCCGGTTGCCCAGACTGAACAACCCCGAGCGCGGGGCCCCGCTCGCGCGGACGGCCGCCCCGGAGCTTCCCGGATGCACGACGGACACATCCGAGGCGGGGCGTCCCGTCACGTCGAGGATGTCGCTCTTGGCGGTCTCGGACACCGTGATGATGTGCGATGCGGCGCGGGCGGCGCGGGAGATGAGGAACCGAGTGGGAATCACTCCGGCGCGGCTGGGCAGGAACTCGGGTCGCTTGAAGGCCAGAACGTCGTGCAGCGTCAGCACCATCGGTGCGCCCGGGCGCGGTGGTCCGAAGTTCGCCGGTGCGTGGATGAGGTCTGCGCCAGCGTCGCGCGCCGCGCGGGCGACGCCGAAGAGCTCTCCCCATGCCCATTGCGGACGGTTGTCGCACGCGAGCCCCGAGTCGACGAGGCGCCCGGGGAACCAGTCGGCGCCCGCGGCGGCCAGCTCGCGGCTCGCGAGACCGACGAACTCCCAGCCGGGTCGGTTCGCGAGACGCGAATACACTTCGCGGGCGACGGTCTCGGTGCCGCCCTGCTTCCCGGTGAAGAAGAGCAGATCAACCAGTACCCGGGTCACCCGTCGATCCTATCCTCGGGGGCGACCGGCGATACGGCATCCGGCGGCATCTGGGCGACGAGCTCGTGATACGACGACCGTGCGCGGCGGACGAGCCACGCCATAGCGATCGCTTCGGTCAACGCGTAGCCCATAGCCGTGCCGACGGGGCCGATCGCGAGGGTCAGAGCGATCATGGTCGGAAGACCGATCGTGCTTCCCACGAGCGTCCCGATCATGACGGTGCGGGTGGTTCCCGCAGGGAAGAGGAAGTGCCGCATCAAGGAGGTGCGGGTCGAGTAGCAGGCGAAGGCGAATCCGAGGACGAACACGATCATGGTCGGTGCGGCCGCGCGCTCTCCGAAGAGGAGGAAGCTGACTGCGTTGCCGGCCACCGCGAGCACGAGCCAGCCGAGTAGCCCCATCGCGATGTGGGCGGTCAGCGCGGTCCGCAGACGCCGGGCCCGTGCTTGCCCGTGTACTTCCGCCGTCCAGAACTGCAGCGCATTGGCGAGAGTCACCGGGAGGAACTGTCCGAGTTTGACCATCTTGTCTGCGGACGCGAAACCGGCGGCCGCTGAGCTTGCCGTCGTGACGTTGACGAGCGGCACGGGCGTCGACGAGTACAGCCCCAGCACCGCCTCGTTGACGGCGACGGGGGAGCTCCGCCGGAACAGCCCGGGCAGCTCGGCGGTCCGAGGCCAGGCCGCCGGATACCGGCGGAGCACCCGCACCGTGTAGGCCGTCGTCCCGACGACGGTCACTGCGATGCCGGCGAGGGGGTACACCTCGATCGGAGCTCCCGCGAGACCGATCGCCAGCGCTGTCGCGATGGCAGCGATCACCCGGGGCACGGCGTCGTACACGGCCACCGCGAACGGATCGCCGAGCCCGATGGCGAACCAGGTGTACGACATCGCGATCAGCGCACCCTGTAGACCCATGAGCGCCGTCAGCAGTTCGAAGCCGTCCGTGGCGATCGCCACGCAGACGACCATCGCCGCGGGAAGGGCCACGGCTGCCGTGATCGTGCGCACGATCAGCGCATCGCGGTAAAGACGGCCGCGACGCGCATCGTCCGCGGTCGCGACGAGCGCGGGACCGATCGTCGTCCATCCGAACGCCAGCGCGATCGCGGCGAACGTGCCCACTGCCTCTCCTGCGAGAGCGCTCGCCCAGCCCGCGGGTCCGGCGGCGCGGGACACCACCGAGAGGACGACCAGGGGCGACACGGCTGCCAGCGCGGGCAGGATCGTGAAGCCGAGCAGGCGCCGCCGACTCGAACCCGGAACGGAGGCGGAGGTCACAGGGGTTCCGACACGGGACTCAGCTCTCGATGACGGCTTCGGGTCGCTGCTCACGACGCGGGGTGGTCAGCACGCCGGAGAAGAAGCTCATCATCGCGGTCTGGAAGCCGAGCATGATGCCGAGGGCGCTGGGGATCGCGATGCGCACGGCCTGAGCGGCATCCTGGGTCCCGAAGTCGATGCTGCCCCATCGGACGACCTGCACGATCCCGATCCCCACGCCGACGACGAAAATCCCCAAGCCGATCAGGAGACCCCGCTCAGCCGACCACTTGGCGACGAGGGATCGATATCGCGCGCTCGTCGGCAGGAATCCCTCCTGCGTCGCGTACAGCTTCGTGAGCCAGAAGAACAGCAGCGCTTGATAGCCGAGGACGCACAGCGCGCTCGCGTAGACCATCGTCGTGACGTCGAACCCGATGCCGGCGACTTCGATCCCGCCGAACGCCAGCACGGCGACGGTGACGGCACCGAGGAAGAAGGCGACCAGGCCGGGGTACACGAAAAGCCAGCGCGGTGCGAAGAGGAGAAGGAAGCGGAGGTGGCGCCATCCGTCGTGCCAGCTGCGCAGGTGAGGCGGGCGCGAGCGTCCGTCCTTCTTCAGCGTCGTCGGCACTTCTTCGATCCGGTACTTCGACAGCGACGACTTCACGACCATCTCGGACGCGAACTCCATACCCGTGGTCTGCAGACCCAGATCGCGGATCCGGTCGCGGTTGAAACCGCGGAGACCGCAGTGGAAGTCGCGGACGTTCGGGCGGAAGAACAGCTGACCGATGGTCGAGAGCACGGGGTTGCCGAGGTATTTGTGGAGCGGGGGCATAGCTCCGGGCGCGATCCCACCTGCGAAGCGGTTGCCCATCACCAGGTCCGCGCCGGCGCGTAGACGCTCGACGAACGGCTCGAGGTTCTCGAAGTCGTAGCTGTCGTCGGCGTCACCCATGATGATGAATCGCCCGCGGGCGGAGTCGATGCCGTTGATGAGCGCCGCGCCGTATCCGCGCCGGCTCGCCGCCGACACGCGGGCGCCGAGACGCGTCGCGATCTCCTGCGATCCGTCCGTGCTGCCGTTGTCGGAGATGAGAACCTCGCCCCGGATGCCGGTGCGCGAGAGGAAGCCCTGCGCCTTCCGGATGCACACCTCGAGGGTCTCCGCCTCGTTGAGGCACGGCATGAGTATCGTCAGCTCGATCTCGGGCTGGTCGTTCACAGGGGTCCTTCCTGCGCGGAGCCCGCTCGGGCCCCACGATTCTGCTCTCCGGAACGTCCGAATGCGGCGAGGATGCCGTCGACGGTACGTCCGATGGTTCTCGTCCGGATGGCCTGCGAGTACCACTCGCGCGTCCGGGCGCGAAGATCGTCTCCGGCGGCGACCACCTCGGCGATCGCCGCACCCAGCGATTCGGCCTCCGCGGACTGGGCGATCGCGCCGTTGACTCCGGGCCTGACGAGTTCGGTGGCGGCGTTGGATTCGCCATCGACGAGGACGACGGGAGTGCCCGTCGCCGCGGCCTCCACGACGACGAGGCCGTAGCCCTCCCGCCGCGACGGGTTCACCAGGGCCGTGGCGGATGCCATAAGCTCGGCGAGCTCGCCCTCCGAGACGAAGCCCGGGCGGTCGGTCCACGATTCCCCGTGCACGGCGGTGATCGCCGCGTCGACGGCGGGGCTCTGTGGGCCGCTGCCGAGGATGACCAGCCTCAGGTCGGGGGTGGTCCGCCGTGCGTACGCCACGGCCGCGGGAATGGACTCGACTCGCTTGTCGGCGATGTGTCGACCGGCGTACAGCACGACGGGCGGATCGCTCGGTGCCGTGGCGGTCGTCGCCGGGGGCGCCGACCGGTCGTCGATGAGTCCCGGGCTCACGACCAGCTCCCTCCGGAACCCCTCTGCGCGCAGACGACGTGCGCTCAGCTGAGAGTGGCAGGTCGCGATCGGGGTGAGAGCGATGGCGAGTCGCTGCAGGCCCCATGCCACGTTGCCCATGGTCTGGCCGGCGTAGTCCACCCACTGATGGCGGCCCCATACCTCGAGGAAGTCGACGGCGAGGGGAGTCCGCGACCCCACCAGGGCGAGTCGTGCCGCGAAAACGTTCAGGACGGGGAGGCCGCTGACGAGGACCGCGTCGTAGGAGCGCCGGCGGCGAACGAGGCCTGCGAACAGGCCCGCGGCGAAGCGGACAGCTGCGGCGCTTCGCCGCACCCCCTCGGCGTCGTAGAGACGCAACCGCCCGGTGACCGTGCGGACGGCGAATCGCTCCGCCGGGACGTGGGCGTCATCCCACTGACGGGCCGTCAGGTACTCGACCGGCCGGCCCCGGTCGATCATCGCCTCCGCGAAGGCGCGGTACTGACGCTCGCCCCCGCCGGTCGTATACGGGAACAGACAATCGTAGGCGATCGCCACGGGTCGCCGCGCGCTCATCCGCCGCACCCCACGACTCGGTAGAGCTTGGCATCAGGCCCCTCGGAGTCGACGAGCTCGAGCGATCGGGTGGGAGGCAGGTCCTGAATCCCGTCACGGTTGACGGAGGCTGCGGGATTGTTCCACACGTTCTGCGCTCCGAAATCGAGGACGTAGTCGACCCCGACGGCCCGGATCGCGTCGCACACGCGCGGATCGGAGTCGATGTTCCGCAGGTTCTCGTCCAGGTAGACCTCGTCGTCGTCGCGCGCGCCGAAGATGTGCTTCTCGACAACCTCACGGTCCGCGATCGCGTAGGCGAGCGATGTCCCCGTCCACGGGCTGCCGGCGATCAGCGCGTCCGGCGGCGTCGTCTGGTCGAGACGCTCCAACAGTGCCTGCTCTTCCGTCGTCAGCAGAAGCGACGCCGACGTCATGACGTATGCGCCACGCGCGTCCAAGGCCACCCGGGCGACGTTCGGGCCCACACCGACCGAGAACACCGCGACGACGCCGACCGCAGCGACGACACCGATCACGGCCCGGGGCACACGACGACGGACGGCCAGCGACCGGACGAGATCAGCGATGACCACACCGCCGAGAGTGGCTACCGGGATGCCGGCGACCGGAAGCAGCGCAGCGAGCCGGTAGGAGTCGTTGTACCAGGGGTTCGTGACGAACTCGCGGAGCACGTTTCCGGCGCTCGAGCCCGAGGCCAGGACGAAGAGCACGGCGGCGACGACGTAGGGGATGGCGATCGGATACAGGCGCGGGCGACGTGCGAGGGAGATCAGACCCGCGATGATCAGCAAGGCCGTGACCACCGTCAGCGGGTACTGGCGAGGGTTGAGGAGCACCGACTCCCCGATGGACTGCGCCGTGGCCTGCCAGGGCGCCCACTGCGACATCTCGGAATTCGTTCGGGAGAATCGCCAGATCGCCGCGCCGACGGCCATGATCGCGAGGCAGCCCGTCGCGTGAAGCACCCAGCTGCGCCGGGTGCGATCCCGAAAGGCGCGGCGGAGGAGCTCCGCGATCGTCAGCGCGGCCCCGAATGCGTACAGCGCGAGGAAGGCGTTGGGATGCGCCAGCCCGATGCCCGCGCACACGACGCCGAGCAGGACGGTCCAGCGGACGACATCGCGGACGGAGGGCGCCCGAAGGAGCCATACGACGATGGCGACGCCGGCCGGAACGATCGCGTAGGCCGCGACATTGGGGTAGAGCACGCCGAAGAAGAACAGGAGCAGCGGGAAGGCACCGAAGCCGGTGGACAGTGCCGCGGCTACGACGAGCGCGGTCCGACGGCCCGGGAAGAAGGCCGCCGCAAGGGCCAGGCATGACATCGGCCAGGCGACCGCGCCGATCGTGAGATTGGCCGCTGTGACGGCGACGGGGATGCCGACGCCGGTCGTCGTCGCGGCGAGAGCGACGAGGCTGTGCCAGGCATTGGGGTAGAAGGGAATGTCCGAGGTGGCCCCGATGTGGAACGCCGAGGCGTTCGCCGTATCGACCGCGAACGCCGCGGTGTTCAGATGAACGATCGCGTCGAAGGTCTGCGAAATGTTCTCGGGGCGTCCGAAGGACCACACCAACTGAGCCCCGACGATGAGAACGGCTGCGAGGAGAGCTACGCCAGGACCCAGGGCACGCACCGCGAGCGTCCGCGCAGGTAGTGCAGCGTCGGCGGTGCCCACCCAGTGGCGGAGGCCGTATGCGGCCGCCGCCGCGACCAGCGTCAGGAGCGTGACCGGGATCGCGGACCATCCCAATCCGACGACGGGTGCCGCGGTCGCTGCGACGGCGAGGATGGCCGTCGACACCGCCGGAGCGGCGAGCAGAAGAGCGGGGCGCGACCAGCCCCATCCCGCGAGGAGCACGAGGAAACCCGGCACCATCAACGCCGCGACCGTCACGAGGAGAGGGGGGATCGCGACGTACCATTCCTGGAGCATCGTGTTCCACCTTCTCGAATGACGACAGTCAGCAATGGTAATGGACGGTGTCTGACAGCCTCGGGTGCCACTCTCAGGGAGCGAGACTGTTCACACGTAGACTCGGTCGCGCCTATCTTCCGTCGCCGGTCGCCATGTGATCGAGCGCGTGTCCCGAAAGCTTTCTCATGGATCTCCTCATCGTCGGTTCCGGTTTCTTCGGTCTCACCATCGCCGAGCGCGCTGCCGCCGCCGGCCGGAAGGTCACGGTCATCGACCGTCGCCACCACATCGGCGGCAACGCCTACACCGAGAACGAGCCGACCACCGGCATCGAGGTGCACAAGTACGGCGCGCACCTCTTCCACACCTCCAACGCGACGGTGTGGGAGTACGTGAACCGCTTCACCCAGTTCACGAGCTACGTCCACCGCGTCTACACGACGCACAAGGGCGTCGTGTACCCGCTGCCGATCAACCTGGGCACGATCAACCAGTTCTTCCAGGCGGCCTACACGCCCGGCGAGGCGCGCGACCTCATCCAGGAGCTGGCGGGGGAGTTCGACCCGAAGAACGCCCAGAACCTCGAGGAGCGCGCGATCGGGCTCATCGGCCGCCCGCTGTACGAGGCGTTCATCCGCGACTACACCGCCAAGCAGTGGCAGACCGACCCGCGCGAGCTCCCGGCCGAGATCATCTCGCGTCTGCCCGTGCGCTACACCTACGACAACCGGTACTTCAACGACACGTGGGAGGGTCTGCCCGTCGACGGCTACACGGCGTGGCTCGAGCGCATGGCCGACCACCCCAACATCGACGTGAAGCTGAACACCGACTTCTTCGACGACGCGCAGCCCCTGAACAAGAAGGCGACGGTCGGACAGGTGCCGATCGTCTACACGGGGCCGGTCGACCGCTACTTCGACTACACCGCCGGCGAGCTCTCGTGGCGCACCCTCGACTTCGAGCAGGACGTCCTCGACATCCCCGACTTCCAGGGCACGAGCGTCATGAACTACGCGGATGCCGATGCGCCGTACACCCGCATCCACGAATTCAAGCACTTCCACCCCGAACGTGCCGACCGGTACCCGACGGATAAGACCGTCATCGTCCGCGAGTACTCGCGCTTCGCGACGCGCGCCGACGAGCCGTACTATCCGGTGAACACCCCGGACGACCGCAACGGGCTGCTGGCGTACCGCGACCTCACGAAGGGCGAGCAGGACGTGCACTTCGGCGGACGCCTGGGCACCTACCAGTACCTCGACATGCACATGGCCATCGGGTCGGCGCTGTCGATGTGGAACAACCACCTGGCGTGAGCGGTTCCCCCCTGCGCGACGGGCCCGTGTCCTCTTCGGCACGGGCATCCCGCGTAGCCGCGGCGGATGGCGACCGGTGGGCCTACCGGGCCGATGTCGACGGGCTGCGCGCCGTCGCGATCCTCCTCGTCGTCACCTACCACGTCTGGTTCGGCAGGGTCTCGGGCGGCGTCGACGTCTTCCTGATGCTGTCGGCGTTCTTCCTGACCCGCTCGTTCGTGCAGCGGGTGTCCTCGGGTCGCCCGCCGCAGACGGGTCGCAGGCTCTTGGCGACATTCCGCCGGCTGATCCCCGCGGCGGCAGTGGTCCTGGTGTCCGTCCTCGTGCTGGTACGTACCCTCTATCCGGCGACGATCTGGCGCGACGTGTGGGAGCAGACGCTCGCTTCGCTGACCTACGTCCAGAACTGGGCACTGTCGGCCGATGCCGTCGACTACTACGCCCGAACCGAGGCGCCGAGCCCACTGCAGCACTTCTGGTCGCTCTCCGTGCAGGGCCAGGCGTTCGTGCTCTGGGCACTCCTCCTCGCGATCTGCGCCTGGATCGTGCGCCGCACCGGGCGTTCGGTGGACGCGATCGTCGGGCTCGTCTTCGGCTCCGTCTTCGCCGTGTCACTCGTCTACTCGATCGTCCGTACCGCCACCGCTCAGCAGCTGGCGTATTTCGATACGGGGGCGCGCTTGTGGGAGTTCGCGGCCGGATCCCTCCTGGTCGTGGCCCTGCCGCACGCGCGGATATCGAAGATGACGGCGTCAGCCGTCGGGTGGGCGGGCCTGGTCGGGCTCATCGCCTGCGGAATGGTGCTCGACGTCGAGGGGGGCTTCCCCGGGTACCTCGCGTTGTGGCCGATTCTGTGCGCCGCGGCCGTGGTCCTGTCGGGCGCGAGGGGGTACCGGGTCGGCCCGGCGCGCGTGCTGGCCTCGCGTCCGCTCCGTTTTGTCGGGCGTGACGCCTACGCCCTGTATCTCGTCCACTGGCCGATCCTCGTCACCTGGATGGTCGTGCGCGAACGCACCGAGATCGGGTTCGTCGGAGGGGCGGCGATCATCGCCCTCTCGCTCGTCTGCGCTCGTCTGCTCACGGCGTCCGTCGACACGCCGGTCCGGGCATGGCGCCGACAGGACCGCGGAGTGCTCGCACCGCTGGTCGTCGTCGCCGGGTCCGCCGTGATCGTCGTCCTCCCATTGACGGTATGGCAGGCCGTCAACGCGCACACGACGCGCGTCGTCACCGAGGCTGCGGCCGTCGCAAATCCGGGAGCGCACGTCCTCCTCTATGACGAGGTCTCCGCCCCTGACGACGACACCCCCATGATCCCGTTGCCGACCGAGCTGGATTCCGAGTGGGTGCAGCTCGAGCGGGAGTGCGCGGGCGCATATCAGATCGATGACGCGCTCCTGGTCGGATCCTGCTTCCAGACGGCGGATGTCTCACGGGCGTCGCAGGTCGTCGTGGTCATCGGCGACTCGCATGCGCAGCAGATGACCGGAGCTCTGCTCCCGGTAGCCGAGGAGAACGGGTGGGGCGTGGTCACCCTCATCCGGGGCGGGTGCGCCATGGGGCTCGGTGAGCCCGGGGGTGAAGGGTGCATCGACTGGCGTGAAGCGGCCATCGCCCACGTCGAACGCACGAAACCCGCCGCGGTCATGACGATCGTCACGCGGGCCGATCCGGGCGAGGACGACGAGACGATTCGGCCGGGCATCGAGGACTTCATCGACCGCATCGACGCCGCGGGTATCCCCATCATCGCCGTGCGCGACAACCCGCGTTTCGACTTCGACATGTTCGGCTGCGTCGTCGACGCCGATGCCCCCGTCACGTGCGCCACGCCACGGTCCGGTTCGCTGTCCGCATCCAATCCCGCGCTTGTCCTCCAGCGCGAGAGCATCACGCATGTCGATCTGACGGACTGGATCTGTCCCGATGGAGTGTGTGAGGCGGTGGTCGGCAACGTCGCGGTGTTCCGCGACGACAACCATCTGTCCAGCACCTATGCGCGCAGTCTTGCTCCCGCGCTCGCCCGTCAGCTCGGCGCAAGCGTGGCCGGATGAAGCTCAGGCGGTCGGGTGGTTCTCAGACCCCGCGCGGTAGTGTGTCTCGGTGTGCTCGGCGTACAGAATGGAACATCTCCGGTGACAGACAACGCTGATTCACGGTACCTCCGTCTGGCGAACGAGCCGCTCGAGCCCATCGCTGCAGGAAACGGATTCTGGGCATCGCTGCGGGCTGTCGTCTCTCATCGTCAGCTCCTCGGCTTGCTTGTGCGCCGCGACATCAAAGCGCGTTATAAGGACAGTGTCCTCGGCCTTCTGTGGGTGCTCATCAACCCCATCGTCCAGCTCACCGTCTACTACGTCGTAATGGGGCAGTTCCTCGGCGCGGCCCGCGGCATACCGGACTTTGCGATCTATGTCTTTTCGGGGCTGACGATCTACGCGTTCTTCTCTGAGATGCTCTCGGGGTCGACGGCATCGGTCGTTCAGAACGCCGGTCTCGTCAAGAAGGTCTACGTTCCTCGCGAGATCTTCCCTCTCGCGAGCGCGGGGTCGGCGTCATTCACCTTCTGCGTCCAGCTGCTCGTGCTCGTCACGGCTTGCATCGTCTTGGGTGCGCCCCCGCTGTCGAGCGGCCTGGTCTTCGCGGTCCCCGCCATCGCGCTCGTCCTGGTTTACGGCCTCGCGGCCGGCATCATGCTCTCGGCGCTGAACGTGTATCTCCGTGACGTCCAATACCTGACGCAGGTCGTCCTGATGCTCGCGATGTGGGCGTCGCCCATCGTCTACGGCTGGACGATGGTGAACTCGGTGTTCGATCAGTTCCGCTTCCCCGGATGGCTGCTCGAGGTTTACACCAACAGCCCGCTGACCCTCGCCGTGCTCGGGTTCCATCGAGCGTTCTGGGTCTCGGGAACCCCCGCCGACTATCCGCCTCATCTCGCGATCAGGATGCTGGTGGCGTTCGCGGTGGGACTCATCGTTCTCTGGCTCTGTCAGCGAGTCTTCTCGCGCCTGCAGGGCAACTTCGCTCAGGAGCTGTGATGGATGTCATCGATGTAGAACCCGGTTCGGGGCACCCCGAAATCGTCGTGGTCGACGACGTCTCGAAGCATTTCGTGATGCGACGCGACAACTCGCTGAAGGAGAGGGTCGTCACATTCGGACGCCAGGGGCGAGTTCACCGCGAGAAGTTCGACTCTCTCAAGAACGTGTCCTTCTCGATCCCCGCAGGTACGTCGATCGGCTTGATGGGGCCGAACGGTTCAGGAAAGAGCACGCTGCTGAAGATCATCGGGGGGATTATCGACCCCTCATCGGGATCGGTGAGACGGCGAGGGCGCATGGCGGCGCTCCTCGAGCTTGGCGCCGGGTTCCACCCCGACCTCTCGGGGCGCGACAATGTGTACCTGAACGCCTCGATTCTGGGTCTCTCGAGAGCCGAGACTGACGCGCAATTTGACAGCATCGTGTCGTTCGCCGAGATCGGCGATTTCATCGATACCCAGGTCAAGTTCTACTCGTCCGGCATGTACGTGCGATTGGCGTTCGCTGTCGCAGTCCACACGGACCCGGACCTTCTACTGGTCGATGAAGTCCTCGCCGTCGGAGACGAGGCCTTTCAGCGTAAGTGCATGGACAAGATCCGTCAGTTTCAGAAAGAGGGACGGACGATCATTCTCGTCTCCCATTCGGCCTCGCAGGTGATGGAGGTTTGCGATCGGGGTGTCGTTCTGCACGACGGGGAGCTCGTCTACGTCGGCTCGGCTGCCGACGCGACCAAGGTGCACCGCGAGGTCCTCGAAGGCAAGCGTCGGGAGACGGCGGACGCCGCCGCCGAAGCGGGGGCGGAGGAAGCCATTGAGCACGACGTGCCCCGAATCGTCGGTATCAGTCTGACCGACACGGACGGCAACGTCGTGCAGACAGCGGAGCCGGGGCAAGATCTCCTCGTCTCCATCCGCGTCGAGCACCCGGTTGCATCTTCGAGATGGAACACCAGCATCAGCATCGACACGTCGCAAGGGCAGCAGGTCTTCGGTACGGGAACGCGCCGTCTGGGAATGCCTCACGGGCCGGTCTCGAAAGGCGAGCACTCGGTGACGTATCTGCTCGCGTCGCCGGCGTTCGCGGGAGGGCAGTACTTCGTCAACGCCGAGGTCAGCGATGAAGACGGGTCCCCGACGGATGTGATGTGGCAGGGAGTGACCTTCTTCATCCCCCTTGAGTTCCGTCAGACGGGCACGGTCCTCACCGAGGCCAGCGTCGAGGTCGTCTGACTCTCAGGGAGCGAGGAGGAGACCCGAGCTGCGCACCCACTCGAGCTGGTGCCGCAGTCCGGTAGAGAGGTCCGTGGACGCACTCCAATCGAGATCCCTCATGATCGCTGTCGTGTCGGCACTCGTCCGCTGGACATCACCGAGGGCAGCGGACTGGCGTTGCACCGTGAGAGGCTCGCCGACGAGAGCTTCGATGGTCGAGAGCACTTCGTTCACCGAGAAGCTCCCCCCGCCGGAGACGTTGTACACCGATCCGGGGTTCACGGGAGCAGTTCCGGCCCGTACGAGTGCATCGACGATGTCGCCCACGAAGGTGAAGTCGCGGGTCTGCTCGCCGGTGCCGTACACGGAAATCGGCGTTCCCATGACGGCTGCGGAGAGGAATCTTGTGAAGGCCATGTCGGGGCGTTGGCGCGGGCCGTACACGGTGAAGAAGCGCAGAGACACCGTGACGAGGTCGTAGTTCGCGGCGTAAAGACGGCACAGGTGCTCCGCGGCGAGCTTGGTTACGCCGTACGGGCTGCGGGGCCGAGGCTCGAGATCTTCGCGGGTCGGATAGGCCTCGGCATCCCCGTAGACCGACGAGGAAGAGGCGTAGACCAGTCTCGGTGGATCGTCCGAGCGCCGGATCGCCTCGAGCAGGACCTGTGTCGCGGAGACGTTCGCGTCGACGTAGTCGGAGAAGCTGTCTCCCCAGGACTTCCGCACTCCGGGCTGTCCGGCGAGATGGAAGACGACATCGACGCCCGCGATGAGGCGATCGAGATCCGTGCTGCGCAAGTCGGCCTCGACGAACGTCGAGAGAGCGTTCTCCAGCTTCGTGAGATTGTGCCTCTTGATGCGTTCGTCGTAATACGGGCTCAGGTTGTCGATGCCCGTGACGTCCCACCCCGCGGCATGGAGTGTTTGCGCGAGTGTGCTGCCGATGAAGCCGGCGACGCCGGTGACCAGAGCCTTCACCGCGTTCTGCTTTCCACGACACCAGCCTACCGGGCGGGGTGCGGGCCCTACGATCCATGCCCGGATAGGCTGGCACGGCCGGAACCCGAACCTCCGGCGGGAGGGTCGGCGATGAAGGTCTGCGTGTACACGGTGTCTCTCGGCGGATACGACCGTTTGCTTGATCAGCCGGTTGCGGCGGACAGCGATGCCGACTTCATCTGCTTCACCGACGACTCGGCCCTCAGTTCGGAGTCATGGGAAGTCGTGACCGTCGAGCCGCGTTTCCCGCAGGACCTGCACCGGAGTTCGCGCGTCTTCAAGATCCTCGGTCACGAGAGGCTGTCGTCTTACGACGTCACGATCTGCATCGACGCTTCGGTAGAGCTCCGTGCAAAGCCCGAGCGGATCGCCGCGGAATGGCTGACGCCGGATGTGGACCTCGCGCTCGCACCGCATAGCTTTCGAGAGAAGGTTCTCGACGAGTTCGACGAGGTCGTCCGCTTGAAGTACGACGATCCCGCACGCGTCTACGAGCAGTTGAACGACTATGCCTTGTCATACCCCGAGGTACTCGAAGCCAGGCCGCACTGGGGGGGCATCCTTGTCCGCCGCAATACACCTGCCGTGGCCTCCGCCATGAGGTTGTGGTTCGATCAGGTCCTGCGCTATTCGCGACGCGACCAGCTTTCTTTGATGCTCCCGCTTCTCACCGAGGACCTGCGCTGGCGGGGCATGCCGGTCGACAACTTCGAATCTGAGTATCACCGGTGGCCGGTGATAGGCGAGCGCAAGGTGGCGCTCGGCAAGGCGCGATCTCAGCCCTACGGCCCGATGATCGCCGAGTTGCGGCGGGGCGAGCGTCGTGTTCGTGAACTCGAAGCCGAGATCGAACGCCTCACCTCGGAGCCGACCGAGGATCTACGCGGCGCGATTGCTCACCTGCATCATGAGCTGGCTCGGGCGCACGAGGAGAAGCGACAGTTGGAGACCCGTGTCGAGGCCGTGCAGAGAGACGTGTGGGAGAGGGATGTGATGCTCCGGGACACCGACAGCATCGCGGGCTCTGCGAAGGCGCTCCGTCGGAACCTCGTACGGAGGATACGTTCGACTATTCGACGCTGAGGACAGGCCGCCCTGCGCCCCAGACAAGATCAGCCGAAGAGCATCTCGAGGGAGCGCGCGACAGCCGAGGGGCCCGTAGCGCGCTCCAGATTTCGCATGACTTCGAGACCGTAGCGCCACTGCGGCGTATCGAAGGAG
This sequence comes from Microbacterium arborescens, assembly GCA_036946435.1. Lineage (GTDB taxonomy): Bacteria > Actinomycetota > Actinomycetes > Actinomycetales > Microbacteriaceae > Microbacterium > Microbacterium arborescens_A. The sequence continues at coordinate 54,093 of JAQIJE010000001.1, forward strand.
TCTTGTGCCGCTTCGATGGACTGCGTGATCGCCTCCGTCGACAACGGCACGTCGACCCAGAACGGGTAGTCTTCGGGCAGCCAGAGGCGAGCTTCGTGCTGATCTCGCTGGATGAGGACGTTCGCTCCGCACGCCGCGGCCGTGAACCCTTTGAGAAAAGGCTTGTGGTGATCGAGTTCGCGATGACGCCTCACCGCGTAATGCAGTCCGTACTCGGGCAGGTGCGAGAACCAGGTCTGCTCTTTCTTGGACGTATCGACGGGATACACATCCATGAGATCGGCCACACCACCGCCGAGCACCGCGTTCTCGAGCTCTCCGAAGTATGCGACGCGGGCGGCCGAGCGGGTGTGCGGCGTCTGCATTGCCGCCCGGACTCGCGGGTCGACGTGATGGTTGACCAAGCGCACGCGGAGGTGTGGCCATCGGTCTCGGTACGCGGCGAGGGCGGTTCGAGATGCGGCAACGACGGTGTCGTCGGACCCGATCAGCTCGTCGGGTACGGACTCGTCAACCGGGTCGAAGAAGATCCGGTTGCCGGCACGCCGCCACGCCCGAAGTATCGATTCCGTGACGGAACGCGCTGCACCCTTGGTCAGGAACAGGTCCGCACCTCGGAACTCCTGGTCGGTCGAGGTGAAAGCGATCGACCGGCTCGACAGCGTCGACGCGCGGGCGAGGTCTGCGAGTTGTGCCCCGCGCATGATGGTCGTTCCCGATTGCGTGTGGGCCGGAGAGAAGAGGAAAGCGATCGGCCGGCCGTGAGGTCGAGGAACGAGCATGCATCGATTGAACCACCTCGGCGCCCCTGGCCGCCGCCGGCGCAGTACGCCAGTCCGCTCCGGCCAACGCATAAACTCGACGCGTGAGTCCTGCCGTCGTCGGCGCCCCCGGATCGCCCCGGCGCTACCTCCACTCGTTGTGGCTGCTGTCGGCCCGCGATCTGCGGGTGAGGTACTCCACGAGCGCCCTCGGGTATCTGTGGTCGGTGCTCGACCCGCTCGTCATGAGCGGCATCTACTGGTTCGTGTTCACACAGGTCTTCCACCGCGACGTCGGCGAGAACCCCTACATCGTCTTCCTCATCACGGCGCTGTTGCCGTGGGTGTGGTTCAACTCCGCGGTGACCGACTTCACGCGCGCGTTCAATAAGGACGCGCGACTGGTGCGCTCGACCTCGATCCCGCGGTCGATCTGGGTGGGGCGGATCGTGCTGAGCAAGGGGATCGAGTTCCTGTTCTCCCTGCCCGTGCTGGCCGTGTTCGCTGTGTTCGGCGGCGCGACGGTCAGCTGGGCGCTGCTGCTCTTCCCCGTCGCCGTCGTCCTGCAGGTGATGCTGCTGGTGGGAGTGGGGCTGATCGTCGCTCCGCTGTGTGTGCTGTGGGGCGACCTCGAACGCACGACCCGGCTCGTGCTGCGCGCCCTCTTCTACGCCTCGCCGATCATCTACGGGGTCGCCGACCTCCCCGGCCTCGCCCGCGAGATCGGCGCGTTCAACCCCCTCGCGGGCATCTTCACGCTGTACCGCGTGGGATTCTTCCCGGACCAGTGGGACACCCTGCCGGTCATCACGGGGGCGGCGTCGAGCATCCTCATCCTCCTCCTGGGCGTGCTGGTCTTCCGCCGCCTCGAGCGACCCGTGCTGAAGGAGCTGTGATGGCCGAGCTCGCGATCGACGTCCGGGGGCTCGGGGTGCGCTTCCGCCGCAACCGCCGCGGACGCCGGAACCTCAAGGACCTCTTCGGGGGCGCCTCCCGCCGCAGCCGGCCCGGGGAGTTCTGGGCGCTCCGCGACGTCTCCTTCTCGGTCGCACCGGGGGAGTCGATCGGCGTGGTCGGCCGCAACGGTCAGGGCAAGTCGACGCTATTGAAGCTCGTCGCCGGCGTTCTGCTCTCGGACGAGGGCAGCGTCGAGGTCCACGGGGGAGTGGCCCCGCTCATCGAGATCACCGGCGGGTTCGTCGGTGATCTGACGGTGCGCGAGAACGTGCGGCTCACGGCGGGACTGCACGGGATGCCGAAGGCCGAGGTCAACCGCCGGTTCGACTCGATCATCGCCTTCGCCGAGATCTCCGACTTCGTCGACACGCCCTACAAGCACCTGTCGAACGGGATGAAGGTGCGGCTGGCGTTCTCGGTCGTGTCTCAGCTCGACGAGCCCATCCTGCTCGTCGACGAGGTGCTCGCCGTCGGCGACCGCGCGTTCCGGGCCAAGTGCTACCGGCGCATCGACGAACTGCTGGCGGAGGGCCGCACGCTGTTCTTCGTCAGCCACAACGAGAAGGATCTGCGGCGCTTCTGCACGCGCGGCCTCTACCTCGACAAGGGCGAGCTCGTGCTCGACGGCCCGATCGGCGATGTTCTCGACCGGTACAACGAGGACTACAACGCGGGCGCCTAGCAGTGCGCGCGCGGGGTCAACGGCGTTCGGCGTCGAAGATCCGCTCCCACGATGTCTGGGAGGTGATGTCGCCGAGAGCGCGTCGATATCGCTCGGAGAGACGATCCCAGTCGCGTTCCAGTCGGGCGTGCAGGCGAATGCTCTCGAGCAGCATCCGTCGGAACGCCGCGCGATCACGGGTGTAGATGTTCTTGCCCGAGCCGTCGGCGGCGCTCACCAGAGCGCTGTCGTACTTCGGGATGCGCCACCAGTGGGCGTCTCCCTTCCCGAACTCCACCTCGGGCTGAGCCACGTTCTCGGCCTTCGGGGCGTGCAACCAGTGCGCGACGATCGTCGAGAGCGTGAACCACCTCAGCCGCAGCCCCGTCGGGCTGTCGAAGGTGTTCTTCGACAGCCGGCGGAAGACCTGACGCCCTCGCCGGGACCGCAGGGGCACGCCGCTGTCGCGGTGCACGACCGTCTCGGGGAACTGCTCCTGCAGCGCCCGGGCAGCGGGCATCGCGGTCGCGAGGCCTTCGGCCATGTGCCGCGGCCCCGACAGGATGTCGCGCAGCGCCCGGTGGCGGAGCTCGACGGGGTAGTACTGCATCATCATGAGGTGCTTGAGGTCGAGGCGCCGGCTGTGCCGTAGGAGAGTGCCGCCGCGCGGGCTGTTCGAGTGGAGCAGAGCGGCGACGATGCGGTTGCGGGCGTGGAAGTACGCCTGCCAGTCGATGGAGTCGTCCTTGCCCACCCACGAGACGTGCCACAGGGCGACACCGGGCATCGACACGGTCGGATACCCCGCGTCGCGCGCCCGCAGGCAGTACTCGGCGTCGTCCCACTTGATGAATGCGGGCAGCGAGAGCCCGACCCGGCGGATGACCTCGACCGGGATGAGGCACATCCACCAGCCGTTGTAGTCCGCGTCGAGCCGCATGTGGAGCTCGGGGGTCTGGCGGAGGTTGGCCGTCGAGAAGTCGTGCGGCATCCGTTCCTGCTGCAGGGTCCGCCACATGAACGGCGCATCGTCGACGACCTCCGCCCAGGCGTGCAGCTTGGGGCGGTCGAGCAGGTCGAACATGTGCGCTCCGACGATCGTCGGGGTCGTGGCGAACCGGCCGAACACGATGGAGCGCCGCAGCGACTCCGGCTCGATGCGCACGTCGTCGTCGAGCAGCTGTACGAAGTCGCTGTCGGGACGCTGGAGCGTCTCGTGCATCGCCCGGGCGAAGCCTCCGGAGCCGCCGAGGTTGGGCTGCGTGACGATCTGGAGCGTCTCGCCCAGGCTCCCGGACAGGGCGCTGAAATCCGGCTGTGCGTCGACGCGGTCGGTGCCCTGATCGATGAGGAAGATGCGGTCCACGAGCTCGAGCACATCCGGGGCGGCATCGAGGGCGCGGAGCGTCTCGACGCAGTAGTCGGGCTTGTTGTAGGTCGTGATGCCGAGCGAGGCCTTGCCCGTTCGCGCGGGCTCCTGTTCGGTCGTCCACTCGGCGCCGAGGAACGTGGCGTTCTCCTGATCGGCCGCGATGTCGAACCAGATCCAGCCCCCGTCGCTGTACTGGTTGAGCGTGAGGTCGAACTCGGAGGTCGCCTGGCCGGACACCTCGCGGGTCTCGAGACGCTGGCGGGTTCCCGCCCCGTTCGAGCGGTACACGAGGATCGTCGCCGGTCCGTCGGTGCGGACGGTCAGGGTCACCGATCGGACGGGGGTCCAGTGCTGCCAGTACGACGCCGGGAAGGCGTTGAAGTACGTGCCGAAGGAGACGCGACGTCCGGCGACGACGCGTGCCTCGGAGCGTCCCAGGATGTTCGAGAGTTGAGCGAGGGAGGAGACCCGCACCGGCTCGTCGTCGATCTGCGTCCACGTCTCGGGGTCGACGTAGAGCGGCAGGAGGTCGGGGTCGTGCTCGAGGGGGAGGACGGCGCGCTGCAGCAGATGGGGCATGGTCTGCCTTTCGTCAGGGGCGGGCAGGCTGATCGAGCAGCGGCGGCATGGGCCGCCACGAGCGGTCGCGGGCGATGCGCCGCCCGTCGCGGAGTCCGCGGAAGAGGTGCGAGGTGCCGCGCACGGTGCGCTCCACCAGGGCGAGGCGGATGAGCTCCTTGCCGAAGGTGAGCGTCGTGCCGAGTCCGAACAGCACCGGGTTGTAGACGCCGTTCACGCGGTAATAGCGCTTGATGTGCGCGCGGTTGCGCATGATGTAGTACCGGTAGGCGTCGCTCGAGGCGTTCATGTGCCGGATGCCCATGTCCCACTGGCGGATCTCACGCGTGCGGCGCAGGACGAACTCGTCGACGATCACCGAGGTGGTGATCCGCGAGGCGAGCCAGCCGTACAGCTGATCGTCCCAGTAGATGAAGAACCGCGGGTCGGGAAGACCGATGCGCGCGACGATGTCGCGGTGGATGAACATGCCCTCGAAGCATCCGGAGTTCATCTCCTTGTAGCCCGACGCGCCGAACCCGGCGGGGGCGAAGGGGATCGGGATGCCCATGCGTTCGGCGACGCGGTACTGCCAGTAGAACTCGCTGCCGTCGTAGTCGTAGCGGCGGCCCTGGATGCTGCGGAAGCGCGGTGCCCAGCGGCCCATCTTGGCGAGGCCGTCGGGGAGCACCTCGACGTCGTCGTCCATGAGCCAGATCCATTCCGAGCCGAGCTCGTACGCCACGCGGACGCCTTCGCTGAACCCGCCGGATCCGCCGGTGTTGGTCTCGAGGCGCCGGTAGACGATCTCGGCGCCGATCCGGTCGCGGAACGACTCGACGACCTCGGTCGTGTCGTCGGTCGAGGCGTTGTCGATGATGACCAGGCGCCCCGGTTGCGGGTCCATCCGGACGATGCTCTCGAGCAGCCGCGACAGGAGCGCGGAGCGGTTGAAAGTGACGACGGCGATCGTGGCCGATGTCGGGTCGAAAACCTGCGCGCTCACCGGCCCGATCCTACCGTGCGATGCGCTCGCGCCACGATTTGGACTGCCCGGCGCGCAGGGCGCACAGCACGAGCATGAGCCAGCCGTAGCCGTGAAGGGTGAAGCTCTCGAACAGCGAGTCGACCAGGAGCGTCACGAGGATGAGGGGCGTCCAGGCGTAGAGGATCGATCGCCGCTCGGTCGCGACGAGCCACGCGCGACCGAGCGCGACGCCCGCGAAGACGATGAAGAAGAGGAGTCCGATCCAGCCGAGCTGGAGGACCACGTCGACGTAGGCGCTCAGGGCGGACGTGTGGCGATCGCGCAGCGCGACGTTGATCGCGTTGAATGGGAAGTCGGTGCGCGACCACGGGCCGAACCAGCCCCAACCGCGGACGGGCTCGACCCGCACGAACGACGCGATCTGCGCCCACAGCTCCGCCCGGATGGAGAAGTCGGTGCCGGCACCGATCCACGCGATGAGGCGCTCGCGGAGGACGTAGCCCGCCATCGCGGCGGCGATGACGGAGGCGCCCAGGGTCAGCTGGACCGTGCGACGGATGCGTCGCGGTGCACGGCGCACCGCCCCCAGCGCCCCCGTGGCCAGTGCCGTGGCGACGGCCAGGACCAGGACGGTGGGGGAGTCGGAGAACGCCGCCAGAAGCGCCGCCAGAGCGGCCGAGAACAGGGACAGCCCCGGACGCACCGATACGGTCCGCCACTCGATGTAGAAGGTGATGAGCGCGAGGACGGCGACGAAGCCGAGGGTGTTGCGGGTGCCGAAGATGCCCTGGACGGGGCCGAACGAGGCGATGTCGCCCTCGATCCCGAGGAAGGGGAAGGGCATGTCCAAGAAGACGCCCGACAGCAGCTCGAGGCCGAGCGAGAGGACGAGGAGGACGCGGAAGACGTCGGCCAGCGCCCGCACGGTCTGCAGGGTGTCGCGGGTACTGGCGATGACGACGGCGAGGAAGGCGACGCCCGCCGTCCCCAGCCATCCCGCGATCGTGTCGCCGCCGTCGGTCGACCAGGTCGCGCTCGCGAGGGCCCATCCGAGGAAGACGAGGAGCGTCGTCGGGGCGAGGCGCACGAGCGCGAGCTCACGTCGCCGGACGACGAGCACGGCGCCGCCCACGAAGCACAGTCCCGTCAGGATCGTGACGTAGGCGACGGGGCCGGCTGTCCGCTCGATCAGGTGCTCGGCGAACACGGCCGCGAGCGCGGTCCGTGCGAACGCCTGGGCGAAGGCGGCGGAGTCGAGCGTGCGGACGACCCACGATCCGGAGAGCGCGGGCGGACTGCTCACGCCGCGCCTTCGACCGACGCGGCGCGCTCGATCGACGCGCCGCCCTCCAGCGGCCAGACGGCCGCGAGCGTGGACCGGCGGCGCACCGGCGTGCCGCGGACGGATGCCGGCGCCTGCTTGATCGCGAAGGCGAGGGCGACGAGGAGGAACCACCCCCAGTTCAGCAGCGGCGAGGACTCGGTGATGCTCTGCACGAGCAGGATCGTCGCCACGAGTGCGGGGATGAGAAGCAGGCGCGAACGCGGTTCGCGCCGGGCGCCCGGCTCGGGGATGCGACCGAGCGCGAGGAACCATGCGCGCCACGTGAACACGCCGAGTGCGACGGCGAAGAAGAGCAGTCCGACGACGCCGAGCTGCATCGCCACATCGAACCAGGTGCTGTGGGCCTGCATGACCGTCACCCCGCGGTCCACGATCCAGCCGTCGAAGAACGGATCGGTGGGCACCCAGGGCACCGAGTAGCCCCAGCCGATGACAGGGCTCTCGGCGAACCGGTCTCCGACGGTCTCCCAGATCTCCTTGCGGCCGCTGAGGTCCGAGGAGCGGCCGAGGAGCTCGAAGAGGTCATCGCGCAGCAGCCAGAGCGTCGTGACGAGCGTGACGCCCGTCACGGCGAAGACGACGTACAGCACCCGCCGCATGCCGACCGTGCGCGCACGGCGCATCAGCAGGACGACGACGATGACGACGACGATCGCGAGGGCGCACATCGCGGCGGTCGCCGACGAGCCCCGCCAGAAGCAGAACGCGGCGAGGACCGTCCAGGCGATCAGCGGACCGCGCCGCGCGGCCCGGGTGTTGATCTGGAGCCCGAAGACGACGAGACCCAGGAGCGCGATGTACGCGAGCGAGTTCGCGTTGCCGAAGATCCCCTGGATCCGGTCGTCCGTGAACAGCTTGTCGCGCGACCAGAACATGATCGGGTCGCCCTCGAACCCGGGGCCGGGACGCACGAACTGCGGCAGGATCGGCCCCTGCCACACGAGCGACACCCAGAGCTCGAACGCGATCGACAGGGCGAGCATCCACTTGACGGCGGTCGCGATGGCCTCGATGATCTGCCGCCCGGTCAGCACCGAGGCGACGAATAGTGCCTGCGCCGTCGTGGCGATGAGCAGGGTCAGCGTCATCGCGGTCGCGCGCGGCCATTCCGTCCACAGCAGCGACGCGACGGCCCAGCCGACGTAGGCGAGGGCGAACCAGGGCAGCCGGCGCCAGCGTCGGCGCGGACGCAGGAGGAACCACAGCACGACCGACACGATCGTCGTGACCGCCACGACGATCGCCGACCCGCCGACCCCGATGGCCATGAGCCAGGCGGTGCCCGCCATCGACGAGGCGATGACGAAGGCGCACCAGTCCCGCACGATCCGCGATGGGATGCGACGTTGCGGAGCGGGCGGTGTTCCCGTCCCGTCCTGCGCTCGCGGATGAGTGGCCATGATGCTCTCAGATTAGCCTCAGGGTCCCCGGGAACCTGCGGGGTGGCTCAATGAGCCGCGCCGAGTCGTCGCCCCCCGCGTCGTCACCGGTCGCTCTGACCCAGGTGGGCGCCCTGCTCCATGTCGAGACGCTGCTCCGACGGGCCGCGTCCGACGAGCGGGGCCTGCTTGATCTTGAACGCGAACAGCACGATGAGGAACCAGCCCCAGTTCAGCAGCGGCGCCGACTCGGCGGCGCCCTGCACGAGCAGGATCGTCGCCACCAACGAGGGCAGCAGCGTCAGCGCCGAGTAGGGCCGGTCCGAGACGAGGTCCCACCGGGGCCGGTCGACGGCGAAGAACCACGATCGCCAGACGAACGCGAGCAGAGCGAGCGCGATGAGCGCCACGCCGATCGCGCCGAGCTGCAGAGCCACGTCGAGCCACATGTTGTGCGCCTGCATGACGCTCACGCCATGGTCGACGATCCATCCGTCCATGAGGGGCTCGGAGGGGACCCAGGGCGTGGAGTAGCCCCATCCGATCCAGGGCCGCTGCGAGATCCGCTCGCCGACGGCATCCCAGATCCGTTGCCGGCCCGTGAGATCCGGGGACCGGCCGAGGAGGCCGAACACCGTGTCGCGGGCGAGCCAGACCGCGATGGCGCCGAACCCGGCGACGGCGGCGTACATGACGTAGAACCGGGTGCGCTCACCGGGACGACGGGCCGTGCGCATGAGCAGGATCGTGACCAGGACGACCACGACGGCCACGGCGCACAGCAGAGCCGTGGCCGATGCCGCCCGCCAGAACAGGAAGACCGCCAGGGCGGTCCACAGCGCGAGCAGGAAGCGGCGGGGGGCTCCTGAGGCGATCCGCACGACGAAGACGATGATCGCGAGCAGGGCGATGTAGGCGAGCGGGTTCGCGTTGCCGAAGATGCCCTGGAGCCGTCCGCCGTTGAAGAGGTTGTCGCGCGACCACAGCGTGATGGCGTGTCCCGCGTAGTCCGCGCCGGGACGGACGAAGCCGGGGAGGATGTCGCCGCGCCACACCAGCGCGACCCACAGCTCGAAGAGGATCGACAGCGCGAGCATCCACTTCAGCGCGGAGGCGAGCGCGCGGACGATCTCGCGCCACGTGAAGACGGCGCCGACGAACATCGCCTGCACGGTCGTGGAGACCAGGAGCAGTAAGGTGAGCTCGGTGCTGCCGAGCCAGTGCGACCACAGCAACGAGGCGATCGCCCACCCGACGTACGCCAGAGCGAACCAGGGAAGCCGGCGCCACTGGACGCGCGGCCGCAGCAGCACCCACAGGATCGTCGACACCAGGCCGGTCACGACCACGACGAGCGCGGCTCCGAACGGACCGAACACCATGAGCCAGCTCGTCCCGGCCATGGCTGCGGCGATGACGAAGACGCACCAGCCCCGCAGGAGCAGGTGGCCCGTCGTCTCCCGGACCGGAGCCGTGGGCGGGGCCGAGACGGGGTGGCGGGAGTGGACGGCCATGGTGCAGACAGGCTACCGCGGCGCTCCGTGCCGCGAGGGCCCGGGTGGTGGGGGATCGAGCCCGTCGCAGCCGTCGTCCTAGGCTGGGCGTGTGCTGATCCCGATCTCCAACGCGCCCCGCGACTACGCCTGGGGTTCCGAAACGCTCATCGCCGATCTGCAGGGCCGCGAGCCGTCCGGCGCGCCCGAGGCGGAGATCTGGTTCGGCGACCATCCGGGCAACCCGTCGCGGGTCGACGACGGTACCGGTCGCGAGCTCGGCGTCGCGCTCGCCGAGCAGGGCGTCGCGCCCCTGCCCTACCTGCTGAAGATCCTCGCGGCGGCGACGTCGCTGTCGATCCAGGCGCACCCCTCGCGCGAGCAGGCCGTCGCCGGCTTCGAGCGCGAGGAGACGGCCGGCATCCCCCGTGACGCCGGAGACCGCCTCTACCGGGATCGGAACCACAAGCCCGAGATCATCGTGGCGCTCTCGGAACGCTTCCGCGCGCTGGTGGGCCTCCGGCCCCTCGCCGACACCCGCCGGCTCGTCGCCTCGCTCGGAGCGGACCCGCAGCTCGCGCCCCTGACCCGCGCGCTCGAGACGCGCGACGGCGAGCAGGAGTCCGCGGCCCTGCACCGTGTCATCGGCTGGGCTCTGTCCGGCGACGCGGCCGACGTCGTGGACGCGCTCGCCCGCTCCCTGGCGGCTGCCGGACCCGATGCCGCGGATGCGCCGTTCAGTGCCGAGCGCGCGGTGCTGAGCCGCGTCGCGGCGGAGTTCCCGGGCGACGCCGGCCTGATCGTGGCGACGCTCATGAACCTCGTCGAGCTGCGCCGCGGCGAGGCTCTGTTCGCGCCCGCCGGAGTGCTGCACGCCTATCAGGACGGCCTCGGCGTCGAGCTCATGGCCGCGAGCGACAACGTGCTGCGCGGTGGACTCACGCCCAAGCACATCGACGTCCCCGAGCTCCTGCGCATCGTCGACACCTCCTCCGGCCCCGCTCCGGTGGTGCCCGCCGTCGAGGCGGCGCCCCACGTGTTCTCGTACGACCCGGGGGTGCCGGACTTCCGTCTGGACCGGGTCGAGGCGTCGTTCGAAGCCGTCGCCGAGATCCCCCTGAGCGGCACGGCCATCGTGCTGGCGACGTCCGGCGACATCGTCGTCGAGGCGGGGGGAGAGCGCGTCGAGCTCGTGCCCGGAGCGGCCGTCGTGGTCGTGGCCCACACGGTCGCGATCGGCGGTGCGGGGGAGGCCTTCGTCGCCCAGCCCGGCATCGGCTGAACCGCGCGACACGCCGATGGACGCGCGCAAAGGTTAAACACCCGGTTGAGGGTTTACGATCCGCGACTTGACCGGAGCGAATGACACGGGTGTAATTAATGAAGACACGCGGCTCGCGTGCCGGCCGGCGAGGAGGGGACACGATATGACGGCATACCGTTCGGGCGTTCCCGACAACTGGTTCGTCGACCCGGTAAACCTGGGCGTCCCCGGCGTCCGGCGCGCCGATCCCACCGACGACGACAACGCGCTGGCGTGGCAGGGCGACGCGCTGTGCGCCCAGACCGATCCCGAGGCGTTCTTCCCCGAGAAGGGCGGCTCCACCCGCGACGCGAAGCGCATCTGCACGTCGTGCGACGTCCGCGGTGAATGCCTCGAGTACGCCCTCCAGAACGACGAGCGTTTCGGCATCTGGGGCGGCCTCAGCGAGCGGGAGCGACGCAAGCTCAAGCGTCGCGCCGTCTGAGCGGGCGGGGAACCGCGCGGCTTTCTCGGCGAACCGCCCCGACGGTTCCACTCGCGCACAGACTCGCGGCCTAGGCTCTTGTCGTCATGCCCGCCCGTGTTCATGCGCTCCTGGTCGTACGACCCGATGGTCGCGCGCCCGCAGCGTTCCACCTCACCCGCACGCTCGCCGCGTTGCGCGATCAGCAGCGCCCCGTCGATGCGCTGACCATCGTGCTCTGCGGCGGCGATGAGAAGCTGCGCGCGCTCGCCGAGACCTCCGGGGCCGAGGCCGTCATCGCCGCTCCGGCTCGAACCGGCTATGCCGCCGCCCTCCGTCTCGCCTCGCGGCGCGTCGACGGCGACGCGGTGTGGCTCCTGGCTCAGGATGTCGCCCCCGCGCCCGACGCGCTGATGCGTCTCGCCGCCGCGCTCGAGACGGCCCCCCTCCGTCGCCGTCGCGGTGCCCAAGCTGGTGGAGTGGGACGACCCGACGCGGATCGTCTCGCTCGGGCGGTCGATGACCCGCCTGGGCGCCGCCGTGGGGCTCGCGGACGGCGAGCACGATCAGGGTCAGCACGACGGCACCGACGACGTCCTGGGCGGCGACATCCGAGGCCTGCTCGTCCACACGGCCGCGTGGCGCGAGCTCGACGGCATCGACGAGGCGCTCGCGGGCGCCGACGAGGGACTCGACCTCGGCGTCCGCGTCCGGCTCGCGGGCGGCCGCGTCGTGCTCGCCCCCGCCGCACGGGTCGCGGTCGCACACGACGGCGTCGCCGGTGCGCCGGCGCCGCGCTCGACCGGCAGCCGTGCCCGGCTGACGCACGCGGCCCGGGTCGCGCAGCTGCACCGGCGGCTCGTCTACGCCCCGCCGCCGCTCGTGCCTCTGCACTGGTTGTCGCTGTTGCCGCTCGCGCTGTGGCGCACCGTGCTCGACCTGGTCGGCAAGCGTCCGGCGCGCATCGGCCCCGAGTGGTCTGCGGCGTTCATCGCCCTGGCCCGCCTTCGTGCGGTCGCCCGAGCCCGCTCGGGGATCGCCCGTCATCGACGCGCCTCGTGGGGGCAGCTGGCGTCGTTGCGGGTGGACCGGCGCGTCCTGCGACAGCGCATCATCGAGGACGAGCCCGCGGGAACCGGTCCGCGCCGCACCGAGCTCGGCTTCTTCTCGGGCGGCGGCGCCTGGGCGGTGCTGGCAGCCCTCGTGGTCTCGGTCGCCGCGCTGCCCGCGGCCTTGAGCTGGCCCTCCATCGGGGGCGGCGCCCTGGCGCCGCTCGCCGCGACGGTCTCGCGGCTGTGGGCCGAGGCCACCGGCGTGCAGCGGCCCCTGGGGTGGGACGCGGTGGGTCCCGCCGACCCGTTCAGCTCCGTCGTGGCGCTCCTGGGCAGCCTCTCGCCCGCCGACCCCTCGCGGGCGCTGGTCGCGCTGTGGATCCTCGCGCTTCCGCTGGCCGTCCTGGGCGGGTGGTTCGCCGCGACCCGCGTGACCGAGCGCCCGGTGCTGCGCATCGTGGGCGCGGTCGCGTGGGCCCTCGCGCCGACCTTCCTGGTGGCGTTGCCCGACGGTCGCCCCACCGCCGTGATCGTCCATCTCGTCCTGCCCTGGCTCGCGTTCACCGCCGCCGCCGCCCACCGATCGTGGGGCAACGCGGGCACGGCCTCCCTCCTGCTCGCGGTCGTGCTCGCGTGCTCGCCGCTGCTCGCGGCTCCCGCCGCCGTCGTGTGGGTCGTCGCAAGCGTTCTCGCGATGGCCCTCCGCGGTCGGCGTGCCGGGTTCCGCTGGCTCTGGATCCTCGTGCCCTCGCTCGCGCTGTCGGCCCCGATCGTGGTCACGCGGTTGATCGCGCGCGACCCGTGGTCGCTTCTGGCCGACCCCGGGGTGCCGTACGCGGGCGCCCGGGTCGCCGACGACGTGCTGGGGCGCGTCCTGCTCGCGGGCGGGTTCCCCTCCGACGCCGGGTGGGCGCTCTTCACCGGCGCGAACGGGTCGCTCTGGTGGCTGGTGCTGCTGACCGCCCCGCTGCTCGTCCTCGCGCTCGGCGCGGGCTTCTCCGGACGGCGCCTCGTCGGGCCGGCCCTGCTGGTCCTCGCGGGGCTCGGGGTCGTCACCGCGTTCGCCGCGACGGGCGTCGCGGTGGCCATCGACACCGTCGTCCCCGTCCCGCTCTGGCCGGGGACAGCGCTCAGTCTCGCGTGGCTGGGCATCGTCGGAGCGTCTCTTCTCGTGCTCGACGACGTCGTGTCGGTGCGCGCCCTGCGGACGGCGCTCGCCTCGCTGGCGGTCGCCGGTCTCGTGGTCGCGGCGACGCCGTCGCTGCTCTCCCACGTCCGCGACGCGTCTCCGGTCGTTCGCGGCGACGCGAGCACGCTGCCCGCGTTCGTCGCCGCCGAAGGCGTCGGCAACCCCGGGCGCGGCACGATCGTGCTCACCCCCCGCGACCGACGGTCTCGCGGTCGAGGTCGTGTGGGGCGGCAGCGCGACGCTCGGCGGCCAGTCGACGCTCGTGACCTCCCGTACGGCGCTCACGCCGACGGACGCCGAGGCGGCCCAGGTGGCCGCCGACCTCGCGACCGACACCGCGAACGACGTCGTCGCGCAGCTCCGCGACCACGGCATCGCCTTCATCCTCGTCTCGCCCGAGACCCCGGGCGAGAGCGCCGAGGCCCGCTCGGCGCGACTCGCCGCCGTCACCGCCCTCGGCAGTCGCGACGGGCTCGACGCCGTCGGCTCGACGGAGAAGGGCGACCTCTGGCGCCTCTCGGGTGACATCGCGCCGCGAGCGGACGCGCCCGCCGCCGCCCGCGCTGCTGCCGGCGCCGCGTGGACGGGGATCGCGGTCGTCTTCGCGATCGCCCTGCTTCTGTCGCTTCCCACCCGCGGGAGCCGCTCCGCCTCACGCGCGGCGCCGCGGCCGGTGGGACTGCGCCCCCTGCGAGGGAGGGAACGATGACCACCCGCCCGATCGTCACCCGGCTCGTCGCCGGGGTCGTCACCGCCGCCGTCGTGGGTGGCGGTATCGCCGCCGCGGTCCTCGCGCCATGGCCCGAGATCTCCCGCGCGCCGCTCGGCATCGACGTCGTGCCCGAGGCCGCCCGCTCGGTCGCCGCGTGCGACGGACCGCTTCTGGCCCTCGGCCGCGACCCGTCCGCCGCGGGCGCGATCACGGAGGCCGCCGCCTCCGCCGTCGTCTCGGGGACGGAGAGCGGCGAGCCGGACCGGTCGGCGCTCGCGACCCCGGACCGTGCCGACGGCGGCTCGCCCGCCGACGTGTTCACCGCAGAGCCGGCGGACGGCCGGCCCACGGATCTCGCCGCGGCATCCGCGTCGGTCCTGGACGAGCCCGACCTGCGCGGACTCGCGGTGTCGGCCTGCTCGCGTCCGGCGATGGAGTCGTGGCTCGTCGGCGGGTCGGCCGCGACGGGCGCGAGCGATCTCGTCCTCCTCGCGAACCCCGGCGACACCCCCGCGACGGTCGATCTGCGGGTGTACGGCGCCGACGGCGCGCAGGACCCGGTGGCGGGACGGGAGATCGTCGTGGCGGCGCGGACGCAGCGGGCCGTCCCGCTCGCCGCGCTTCGCCGCGGCGAGGAGAGCCCCGTCGTCCGCGTGACGGCGACCGGAGCGCCGGTGAGGGCGTCGCTGCAGACGACCCTGACCCGCACGCTCATCGCGGGCGGCGTCGACCAGGTCTCGGCGGCCGCCCTGCCGTCGAGCGAACAGGTGATCCCCGGCGTCGACGTCACCGTCGGGCCAGACGCGGTCGCATCCGCCGGAGGGATGTCGGTGCGGCTGCTCGCGACGTCCGCCGACACATCGGCGAGCGTCGTCGTCCGCTCGGTGACCGACGGCACCGTCGTCGCCCAGCAGGAGGGCGTGGCGTTGCGCGCCGACCACCCGCTCGAGCTCGAGCTGACGGGGATGCCGGTCGGCGTCTACACGGTCACGGCCGCCGCGGCGGAGCCCGTGGTCGCCGCGGCCTGGACGTCGACCGATCTCTCCGCCCCCGGCCGACTTCTCGTGGTCGGTGGCCGCGCCCGCGGTGGACGCGCCGACGCTCGTGGCCGTCGCAGACGCCCCGGATCCGGTGCTGACGATCGCCGCGACGACGGATGCCGAGGTGACCATGACCCGCCTCGACGGGGGAGCGCCGCAGGTGGTGCAGCTGCAGGCGGGCACCTCGTTCTCGACGGATGTCGCGGCGGGGAGCCTCTACCGCATCGACCCGGGGGCCGGCACGATCCACGCCTCCGTGGGGTTCTCCGCGGCGGGGGCAGCTCGGCTCGTACCCGGTGGCGGGCTCGGCCGCTGCTGCCGCCGAACTCACCGTCTACCCCTAGCCCGCGTCGCTCCGCGACAGCGGACGCGCGAGGCCGGGATCAGAAGAAGCGGAACCGGTCGGGACCGAGGTCCCACGGATCGCGGTCGAGGTACTCGGCCGCGGCCCGGAACACGCAGCTCTCGATCATCATGCGACGATGCAGATCGTCGTGACGGTGCAGGCGGTTGAGGCGTTCGATCGGCAGCCGGAAGAGGATGATCCGCTTCTCCTCGACGAGGACCCGCCAGCGGGGGATGCCGTCGTCGTCACTCGCACCGGGCATGCCGGCCACTTCGAACCGGACGTCGCGCAGCTCGGGCCAGGCGCTGCGGAGGAACTCCGCGGCCGTGCCGACCGCGAGGTCGAACCGCTCCGACCGCGTCTCGAGCGGGGGGAGCGGGGGGCGTACGACCGGGCTGCGATCGTCCCGACCGTGGCGACCGTGTCGCGCGGGTCGTCCGCGGCGAGGCGGCTCCGGGCGCGAGCGTCGGCGGATCATGACGCCCATCCTATGCGGGCGGCCCGTCCCCTCGATCGGGTCGCGGCGCCGCCGCGCGGCGCGGCATCCCCCGGTGGGGGTCGGGGTCGCGCTAGCGTCGAGGAGATGCGCGAGAGACTGTGTTCGAAGGTGGGCTGCGCCCGCGAGGCCGTCACGACCCTGACCTTCGATTACGGCGACCAGATGGCGGCGCTCGGTCCGCTCGGGGGCGGAAGCGATCCCCACGCCCACGACCTCTGCGCGATCCACACCGACCGACTGTCGGTCCCGAAGGGCTGGGTCGTCATCCGGCACGAGACCCTCAGGGTCTGACCGGGAACCCCCGCGGGCTCTCGGGGCTCGAACCGACCAACGACGCGGCGCGCTCACCGGTGCGGACGAGCGCGGTGTACTCCCGATCACGTCGGACCGCCACGACCGCGCGGATGAGCGTCTCGGGGTCGGTGTCGGGCATCGGCGAGACGAACGGCCCGAGCTCGGACGCGAGGACGGCCGCCGCACGCCCGCGTGCGGTGGCATCCATCCCGTCCGCCGAGCGCGCGAACTGCGCGGCCCGCCGCGCCGTGCGCTCCGGCAGGCGCGCGACGTCGGCGACGCGCGCCCAGTCCTCGAGCCCGGTCGGCACCGGCCCGGCCGGCGGGGGGAGCCGCGGCGCGCGCGTGCGCTCGCAATAGGTCCCGGCGGCGATGTCGCCCAGTCGCGTCGACCGGGGGGTGAAGGTCGCCACGATCCCGGCGAGGGCGCCGATCGTGAACCAGATCTCCAGCACCCCGAGCAGGGAGCGGATGAAGGCCTGGCGGAACCCGGTCGCGCCGCCGTCGACCCGCACGATGCGTCCGCCGACGGCGAGCTTGCCGAGGCTGCGCCCCCGTGTGAGGGTCTCGACCGCCGTCGGGACGACGACGGTGACGAGGACGAGGACGGTGATCACCAGGATCGGGGACAGTGCCTCGAGGTTCAGTCCGCCCACGATGAGGCCCGACACGAAGAAGAACAGCAGGAGCAGCGCGACACCGCACAGCAGGTCGATCAGCGCGCCCAGGGCGCGGAGGAAGAAACCGAGCGGCTGGACGTCCAGCGCGACGGCTTCGCCCGTCAGGATCTCGTCCTGACGGATCTCCACCAGGGGCGAGGGGGAGGTCATGGGTACAGTTAAGCAAATGGACCTCGACGCCCTCGTCGCCGCCCGGCGCGCCGAATGGGATCGGCTCGACGAGCTCGCCCGCGCGCGGCGTCTGTCGAGCACGGAGGTCGACGAGCTCGTCTCGCGATACCGGGCGGCGTCCGCCGATCTCGCCGATATCAAGACCTCGGCCGGTCGCAGCGTCGAGGGAGACCGGCTGTCGTCGATCCTGTCCCGGGCGCGGCTGCGGCTGACCGGCGCACCGGAGAACGTCCTGCGACAGATCCCCCGCTTCTTCCTGCAGCAGCTGCCCGCCGCGCTGTACCGCGTGCGCTGGACCACGCTGGGGGTCGCGGTGGTGTTCGTCGTCATCAGCGCGCTCGTGGCGTTCTGGATCTCGGGCGACCCGGCCGCCGTCGCCGCGCTCGGATCGCAGGCCCAGCTCGAGCAGTACGCCGAGAACGACTTCACGGCGTACTACAGCGAGAACCCCGCGGCCGTGTTCGCCGGGACGGTGTGGACCAACAACGCCTGGATCGCGGCGCAGTGCGTCCTGTTCGGCATCACCGGCCTCTGGCCCGCGATGGTGCTGATGCAGAACGCCGTCGGTATCGGTCAGGCCGCCGCGATCCTCATCGCGTTCGGGCGCGGCGACGTCTTCTTGCTGCACATCGCACCTCACGGCCTGCTCGAGCTGACGTGCATCTTCGTCGCGGGCGCCACGGGCTTCCACATCTTCTGGGCGTGGGTGGCACCCGGGCGACGCAGTCGCGGGGAGGCCGTCGCGGCCGCCGGGCGCTCGCTCGCGACCGTCGCGATCGGGCTCATCCTCGCCCTCGCGCTCGCCGGCCTGGTCGAGGGGTTCGTCACCGCTCAGCCGTGGCCCTGGCCCGTCAAGATAACGATCGGGGCGCTCGCGCTCGGTGTGTTCCTGACCTACATGCTCGGACTCGGGCGCATCGCCGCCCGCCGCGGCGAGACCGGAGATCTCACCGAGTACGAAGCGGGAACGCCGCGGCTCGTGGTGGGATGAGGGCTGCTCGCCGGCGCCGTCGGTAAGGCCGCCCTTACTTTTAATCGATCAAAACAAGGCGGTAGGATCGGCTCGTGACCGATCAGACAGCCCCCGACGCGATCCGCGCGCACGGGCTGCGCGTCACCGATTCCCGCTCGGCCGTGTACGCCGCGCTGCACGGCCGCCCGCACGCGAGCGCCGACGACATCTACACCGCGGTCGTCGACCTCCTGCCCCAGACCAGCCGTCAGTCGGTGTACAACGCGCTCAACGACTTCGCCGACGCCGGTCTCGCCCGGCGCATCGAGCCCGCGGGTCGGTCGATGCTCTTCGAGCTGCGCGTCGGCGACAACCACCACCACCTGGTCTGCACCGCCTGCGGCCGCGTCGAGGACGTCGACTGCGCCGTCGGGCACGCGCCGTGCCTGCATCCTTCGGACGACCGCGGCTTCGAGATCGCTTCGGCCGAGGTGACCTACTGGGGCCGATGCGCCGCGTGCGCGGCATCCGCCCGCACTTCCTGACCTCCCCCTCCCGACAACCCCCTCACGGAAGGATCACCATGAGCGATCGCGACCCGAATTCCGCGCCCCTCGGCGAGGAGGCCACCGACGTCGATCAGGCCGTCACGCCCATCGACACGCCCGAGGACGAGCGCGCCGACGGCGAGACGCGGCCGCGGCCGAACGAGACCGGCGGCTGCCCCGTCGTCCACGGAGCCGGCCCCGCGCACACCGCGGCCCACGGCTCGCAGCCGCACCCCACCGTCGGGAACGCGAACCACGTGTGGTGGCCGAACCAGCTGAACCTGCGCATCCTCAAGAAGAACCCCGCCGTCGCGAACCCCGTCGGCGAGGACTTCGACTACAAGGCCGTCTTCGCCACGCTGGATCTCCCCGCCGTGAAGAAGGACATCGAAGAGGTGCTCACCACGTCGCAGGACTGGTGGCCCGCCGACTTCGGGCACTACGGCCCGCTCATGATCCGCATGGCCTGGCACAGCGCCGGCACCTACCGGGTGACCGACGGACGCGGCGGCGGCGGAGCCGGACAGCAGCGCTTCGCACCGCTGAACAGCTGGCCCGACAACGTCAACCTCGACAAGGCGCGCCGCCTGCTGTGGCCGGTCAAGAAGAAGTACGGCCAGGCGATCTCGTGGGCCGACCTCATGATCCTCGCCGGCAACGTCGCGCTCGAGTCGATGGGTTTCTCGACCTTCGGCTACGCCGGCGGCCGCCCCGACGTCTGGGAGCCGGACGACGACGTGTACTGGGGTCCCGAGACGACCTGGCTCGCCGACGAGCGGTACTCCGGCGACCGTGACCTCGAGAAGCCGCTCGCAGCGGTGCAGATGGGCCTCATCTACGTCAACCCGGAGGGCCCCAACGGCGAGCCCGATCCGCTGAAGTCGGCGCGCGACATCCGCGAGACGTTCGGACGCATGGGGATGAACGACGAGGAGACGGTCGCGCTCATCGCCGGTGGACACACGTTCGGCAAGACCCACGGCGCCGCGCCCGACTCGAACCTCGAGGGCAACCCCGAGGCCGCGGGCGTCGAGCAGCAGGGCCTCGGCTGGAAGAACAACCACGGCACCGGCCACGGCGACGACACGATCACCTCGGGCCTCGAGGTCACCTGGACGTATCACCCGACCCGCTGGGACAACGAGTTCTTCCACATCCTCTACGCCTACGAGTGGGAGCTCATGCGCAGCCCCGGCGGTGGCCACCAGTGGCGTCCCATCAACGGCGGGGGCGCCGACATGGTGCCGCTCGCGCATTCGAACGGCCGCCGCGAGCCCCGCATGCTCACGAGCGACCTCGCCCTGCGCGTCGACCCGGCCTACGACGAGGTCTCCCGCCGTTTCAAGGACGACCCGGTCGCCTTCGGCGACGCGTTCGCCCGGGCGTGGTTCAAGCTCACCCACCGCGACATGGGACCCCTGGCCCGCTACCTCGGACCCGAGGTGCCGCAGGAGGAGCTCCTCTGGCAGGACCCGCTGCCCGCGGTCGACCACCCGCTCATCGGCGAGGCCGAGGCCGAGGCGCTCAAGCAGCGCATCCTCGACACCGGACTCACCGTGTCGCAGCTCGTCTCGGTCACGTGGGCGGCGGCGTCCACGTTCCGCGGCAGCGACAAGCGCGGCGGCGTCAACGGCGCCCGCATCCGTCTCGCTCCGCAGAAGGACTGGGAGGTCAACAACCCCGCCCAGCTGCAGACGGTGCTCGCGGCGCTCGAGGGCGTGAAGGATGCCTTCGATGCCGAGCGCACCGACGGCGTGAAGGTGTCGCTGGCCGACCTCATCGTGCTCGCCGGAAACGCCGCGGTCGAGAAGTCCGCTCGCGACGGCGGCGTCGAGGTGTCGGTGCCGTTCCGACCCGGGCGCACGGACGCGACGGCCGAGCAGACCGACGAGCACTCCTTCGGTCACCTCGAGCCCGTCGCCGACGGCTTCCGCAACTACTACGGTCCCGACGCGGTGCTCCCCGCCGAGCACCACCTCATCGACCGGGCGAACCTGCTGACCCTCAGCGCGCCCGAGATGACGGTGCTGGTCGGCGGTCTGCGGGCCCTCGACGCGAACTACGACGGCTCGACGTACGGCGTGTTCACCGACCGCCCCGAAGTCCTCTCGAACGAGGTCTTCGTGCGCCTGCTCGACCTCGGCGCGACGTGGAAGCCGCTGGACCCGGGTGCCCACGCCTTCCGGGGCGTGAACGCCGACGGTTCGGAGATCGGCATCGGCACGCGTGTCGACCTGCTGTTCAGCTCGAACTCCGAGCTGCGCGCGATCGCCGAGGTCTACGCCTCCGACGACGCTCACGAGAAGTTCGTGCGCGACTTCGTCGCGGCCTGGACCAAGGTCACCGAGCTCGACCGCTTCGACCTGCGCTGATCCGCGGCATCCCGCCGAAGGCCCGTCCCACCCCGGGGCGGGCCTTCGCCGTTCCTCACCGCATTGGCGCTGCGGCAGGCGCTTCGGGTGGCAGTTCGCGCCGCTTCCGGGCCGCCGAGCCGGCGCGAGCCGCCCGGCGGGTGGCGGTCGCGCAGCTCGGTTGTCGAGGGCTCAGAGCCGCCCGGCGGCCTTGAGCGCGAGGTAGTGGTCGGCGATCCGCGGCGGCAGAGCATCGGGCGATGCCGTCAGGGCTTCGCCGCCGGCACGCCGGACGGCGGCTCCGACCCGCTCGGCGTCCCGCGTCGCCCGCGCGATCGCGGCCTCGCGGTACACGTCCTCGCCCGCGCGGCTCTCCGGCCCGGGCTCGGGGTCGTCCGTCGCCGCCCCCACCAGGACGGTCGTGCGCTCGGTGAGCGACGGCAGCGCGCCGAGAAAGCTCCGTGCCGCCTCGGGGGAGTCCTGCGCCGTCAGGAGCACCACCAGCGAAGGACGCGACGTGAGCGTGCGCACCTCGGTGAGGACGGCGTTCCAATCGGTGTCGATCAGCGTCGGCTCGACCGGCGCCATCGCGTCGACGAGGGCGGGAAGCAGGCGATTGCCCTCCACCCCGCTCACCCGCGCGCGGCGGGCCCGATCGAACATCACGAGGTGCACGTGGTCGCCCGCACGCGTCGCCAGCGCACTGAGGAGGAGGGCCGACTCGATGGCGGCATCCAGCCGGACGCCGTCGCCCACGCGGGTCGCGCTCGTGCGTCCGGTGTCGATCACGATGACGACGTGCCGATCGCGCTCGGGCCGCCACGTGCGCAGCATCGTCGTCCCGGCCCGCGCCGTGGCGCGCCAGTCGATCGAGCGGACGTCGTCGCCGCGCACGTACTCGCGCAGGCTGTCGAACTCGGTGCCGCGGCCGCGCACCTGGACGCTCGTGTTCCCGTCGAGCTCGCGCAGACGAGCCAGTCGCGACGGCAGGTGACGACGCGACGCGAACGGCGGCAGCACGCGCAGGGCACCGGGTGCCGCGATCACGCGCTGTCGTCCCGCGAGCCCGATCGGACCCCGGCTGCGCAGCGCGACGAACGCCGACCGCAGCTCGCCCCGACGGCGGGGGAGGAGCGGCACCGAGACGGCGCGACGCTCTCCCGGCGGGATGTCGATGCCGCCGCGCGCCTCGCCCGCTCCGGCCGTGGGCTGCCAGCCGTCGCGCACCCGGCCGCGGATGCGGCGGGAGCCGTCGTTGCGCAGCAGCAGGGTCGTCTCGACCGGTTCGCCGAGCCGGGCGCGCGCCGGCACGCGGCGCTCGACCGACACCCGCCGCGTCGAGGCCGCCGCGGCGACGTCGACCGCCGCGAGCGCGATGCACGACGCGGCCCAGACGAGCGCCGTCACCGCGGCGTCCCACCCCGCCGCGGGAGCGAGCACGACCGGCACGACGCCGAGGGCGACGAGCAGGGCGAACAGTCCGGTCAGGTACACCGCGGGCCTTAGATCGGAACGCGCGTCTGCTGGAGCACCGACGTGAGGATCGTGTCGGCCGACACGCCCTCGATCTCGGCGTCCGGGCGCAGCTGCAACCGGTGCCGCCACGCCGGCACGAGCATCGTCTGCACGTGATCCGGCGTGATCGCGGGGTAACCGCCGAGCCAGGCCCACGCCTTCGCGGCCGCGAGCAGGGCGGTCGCCGCCCGGGGGCTCGCGCCCAGCTGCACCGAGGGCGACTCACGCGTGGCTCGGGCGAGGTCGACGACGTAGCCGAGCACGTCGTCCGAGACCTCGACGGCGGCGGCGGCCCGCTGTGCCGCGCGGATCTCGTCGGCGCCGAGGACGGCGGCGACCCCGGCGGTCTCGAGCGAGCCGGGGCGGAACCCGTCGGCGTGACGGCGGAGCACCGCGATCTCGTCGTCACGCGCCGGGACGTCGATGAGCAGCTTGAGCAGGAAGCGATCGAGCTGGGCCTCGGGGAGCGTGTAGGTGCCCTCGTGCTCCACGGGGTTCTGCGTCGCGGCGACGAGGAACGGATCCGGAAGCGCGCGCGAGACCCCGTCGGCGGAGACCTGACGCTCCTCCATCGCCTCGAGGAGTGCCGCCTGCGTCTTCGGGGGCGTCCGGTTGATCTCGTCGGCGAGGAGGACGTTGGTGAACACGGGGCCGTTGCGGAAGTCGAACTCGCCGGTGCGGGCGTCGTAGACGAGCGAACCCGTGACGTCGCCCGGCATGAGGTCGGGCGTGAACTGGATGCGTGTCGTGTCGAGGCCGACCGCGCGGCTGAAGGCCCGGACGAGGAGCGTCTTGGCGACGCCCGGAACGCCCTCCAGCAGCACGTGCCCCCGGCCGAGCAGCGCGATGAGCAGCCCCGTCACGGCTCCGTCCTGGCCGACGACGGCTTTGCCGACCTCGAGCCGGACGCGGTTCATCGCCTCGCGGAGTTCGCCGGATGCGGTGTCGCTCATGGGGTGTTCCTTTCGGGACGGACGGTCGTGCGGACGGCTCGTTCGAGGTCGCGCAGGCGGTCGGCCGCGTCGACGAGGTCGCGGTCGGTTCGGGGGATGTCGTCGAGGAGGATGCCGCGGACGCGCGCCCGGTCGGTGTCGAGGCGTGCCGCGGCGGCATCCGCGATCGCCTCGGCATCCGCTCCTCCGAGACCCAGCAGACGTGCCAGGCGGACGAGCGCGTCGCGGCGGAGCTGGTCGAGCGCGTGCACCGGGTCCGCCGCCGCGGCGTACAGACGCGCGCGGCCTTCCGTGGTCTCGGACCCGCGGACCGTGACGGGCAGGTTCTCCGCGACGAGCGGTCCGAACCGGCGTCCGCGCCAGATCCCGGCGGCGACGACCGAGCCGAGCAGGAGCAGGATGCTCGGCGTCACCCAGGGCGGGGTGAGCTCGCCGAGGGACGGGGCGGCCGTGAGCGAGCCGTCTCCCAGCGCCGGGAGGTACCAGACCACGTGGCCGGTGGCACCGAGGAGGTTGAGTCCGAGCGCCGCGTTCGCGCCCTCGGCGAGGTTCCGGTTGACGAGGAGCGCGGATGCGTCGAGGGCGGTGACGGGAATCGGCTCGCCGTCCGTCGCGATGAGACCGAAGCCTCCCGCCGCCGGGTAGCAGCCCGTCCCGTCCGCTCCGGGCAGGAACACCTCGCCGGGACGCACCTCGCCGCCCGCACCCGCCGCGTCGAGGTCGCAGTCCGCGGACGTGGCGGCATCCGCGAAACCGGCGGTCTCGGCGCCGTCGAGAAGCAGCCGCAGGTCGCGCGCCCGGGGCTCGAGCACGACGACCGCCGCGGCTGCGTCTCGCAGCTGGACGAGGTCGTCGTCGTCGAGCGGGGCGGTGTCGGCGATGGCGAGCGTCGCGTCCTCGCGTCCGAGCGCGGTCAGAGCGATCGTGCGATCGCGCGCCACGGTGACCTCGACGCCACGTTCGCGCAGCACCTCCACGACGGCGCGCGCTCCCTCGGGCCCCGCCGCCTCCGGGTCGAGCAGGCCCTGGGCCGGCATCGTCGAGACTCCGGCGATCGCGGCGACCCCGAGGCCGGCGATCAGCGTGCCGGCCGCGATTCCGCTCCACCCGAGGGCCGAGCGGAGGCGACGCCGGGGCGGGGCGGCGGTCGGCGCCTTCATGCGTGCACCTCGGCGCGCGAGCGTGAGAGACGTTCGTCGAGGGAGGCCACCGCGGCGTACGCGGCCGAGGTCCCGGGGCGGCGCAGGTAGCGCACGTCGTCGAAGGACCGGGCGACCTCGTCGAGGTCGGCCCGCGCCGCGGGGAAGGCGCGCGCGGCATCCGCGGCGAACCGGTGCACGGTCGCACCCGGCACCGGGTCGACGATCGTCCGCTCGGCGAGCCCCCGGGCGAGCGCGCGCACGCGGAGCACGACGGCTTCGTCCCACGCCTCGCGACCGGCGGCTCTCTCGGCGTCGGCGCGCAGCTCGTCGGCGCTGCGGGCCTCGGGCTCCCCGAACAGGGCGACCGAGCTGCGGGAGCGGACCGCGGCGCGCGGACGCCCCCAGATGAGGACGGCGATGCCGATGAGGGCGAGCACCACCACGATGGCCCCGACGGCGAGCCACGGTCCGAGCGCTGCGGGGACCTGACCGCTGAAGATGGATCCGACGAACTCGGCGACGCCGCGGGCGAACCGGTCGATGGGGGTGGGCTCAGCCGCCTGGTAGACGGATCGCGAGAGCTCCTCCTCGGCCCACCGGCGGGCCTCGTCGGGGTCGGGAGCGATCGGTGGCGCGGCGATCCTCATCGGCGGTCGGTACCCGGTGCCGTCCACTCGGTCGGGGCGGGACGGTCCTCCGTCGCGGGAGCCGGAGCGGGTGGCGGAGCCGTCGGCGCGGCGGGGTCGCCGGTCGGCGGGGCGTACCCGCCCGGGACCGCGTATCCCGCGGGCCCGGGGAAGCCGGGCGGCTGCCAGCGCGCGCCCATGTCGCGTCCGACGTGCGCGCGATAGGGGTCGGCGAGGTCGCGTTCGCCGGCGTCGCGGCGATCGACGTACGACGACAGATCGAGGTCGAGTCCTTCGCGCCGCATCCGGCAGTCGATGTAGACCAGGGCCCCGGCCGTGGACTGGACGATGACCGCGATGCTCTGGATGAGGGTGACGAAGGCCTGCGCGAGCAGCGAACCGGCCAGCAGCGCGATGATCTCACCGGGCTCCGGGTCGCCGGTGGGGGTGATGACCGCCGTCAGGCCCATGGTCACGAACGAGAAGGGGACGCTCACGACCTGCGCGAGCACGCTGAAGGTCAGCGAGATGATGACGACGATGCCGAGGGTCGGCCAGAAGCGCCCCCGCGTCAGCCGCCACGAGCGTGCCACCGCCCCGAAGATCGTCGCCCGCTCCAGCACGATGGCGGAGGTCACCAGCAGGAGCTTGGTGCTGAGCCACAGGCTGAGGGGGATGGCCGAGAGGGCGAGCAGGATCGTCAGGGCGATCGCGATGGGCGCCGCGCTCAGGGCCAGCAGGACGATGCCGGTGACGAGGATGCCGAGGACGACGGTGACGATGAGCGACACCAGGGCCGTGTAGCCGATCAGGCGCCACGCGACCGGCTTCACGCGGGACCACAGGGCGCCGAGGGTGTGCTTCTCGGCGACGACCGCCTGCGCGACCTCGCTGACGACGATGCCCTGCACGATGACGCCCAGGGCGCCCGCCGCGAGCGAGAGCACGAGGGCCGTCGCCCCGCTGATGGCGATCGAACCGGCGAGGACGGTCTGGAACTCGTCGGTGTCGGGGCGCAGCGACGCGAGGCGGCCGAAGGTGGCGAACCCGACCGCGACGACCCCGGCCGTCGTGACGAGGACCGCAGCGGTCTGCACCACGAGAGCGAAGCCCAGGAGCACCTTGGGGTTCTGACGCAGGGCGGCGAAGGACCGGCCGAGGACCACGCCGAACGACAGCGGCTGCAGCGGGATGATTCCGGGCCGCGGCGCGGGGGTCCACGAGGGATAGGCCGTCACGATGCACTCCTGGGACAGTCGGGCTCGGTCGAACCCATCGTGTCACACGCGGGGCGCGCGCATCCGGAGTCGAACCGCCGGGCGTCGGGTACGGTGATTACGCGCACGTCGCGCGAGCCCGAGCCGAAAGACGAACGCTGCATGACTTCTCGCATCCTGGTGGTCGATGACGACACCGCTCTGGCGGAGATGATCGGCATCGTGCTGCGCACCGAGGGATTCGACACCGTCTTCTGCGCCGACGGCGCCGCGGCCGTCGAGGCCTGGCGCACCGAGAAGCCCGACCTCATCCTGCTCGACCTCATGCTGCCGGGGATGGACGGGATCGAGATCTGCACGCGCGTTCGTGCCGAGTCCGGCATCCCGATCATCATGCTGACCGCCCGTACCGACACCGCCGATGTCGTCCGCGGCCTCGAATCGGGAGCCGACGACTACATCGTCAAGCCCTTCAACCCGAAGGAGCTCGTCGCCCGCATCCGCACCCGGCTCCGACCGGTCGTCTCGACCGAGGCCGAGCCGGTGCGCATCGGCGATCTCGTCGTCGACGTCGACGGGCACGAGGTGCGTCGGGGGAGCGAGCTGATCGCGCTGACGCCGCTCGAGTTCGAGCTCCTCGTGGCGCTCGCGTCCAAGCCGCAGCAGGTGTTCTCGCGCGAGATGCTCCTCGAGCAGGTGTGGGGCTACCACTACAAGGCCGACACGAGGCTCGTGAACGTGCACGTCCAGCGACTGCGCGCGAAGGTCGAGATCGACCCGGACAATCCGCGGATCGTCACGACGGTCCGCGGCGTCGGCTACCGCGCCGGCGCCGTGATCTGAGACCGACATGCCCATCCGCACCGTCACGACGGCGACGGTCGCGACGCGGGGGGTGCGGTCCTGGCCGCGGCGGATCGCGCGCACGTGGCGGCGGTCGCTGCGGTTCCGCACGGTCGCCGTCACGCTCGCGGCGACGGCGCTGACGATCACGATCGCTCTCGTGTGGATGTCGCTGGCGATCCAGAACGATCTGTTCGAGTCGCGCACCTCGCAGCTGCTCGACGAGGCCCATCGCGCGACCGTCTCGGCGCAGTCGACGCTGGACGCCGCCGAGGTCGGCGGCGACGTGGTCGCGATCGACAACCTCATGGAGAGCGTCCGGACCTCCATCCAGCGCCAGTCCTCGACCGATCGCATCGCGGCGTTCCGGATCTCCTCCGAGCCCTCGGCCGTGGCGCCGCAGGACTTCGACTCGGCGGGACTGCCCGCCGACATCGTCAGCGACGAGCTGCGCGCCCAGGTGCAGAGCGACGACGAGCTGCAGTGGTGGCAGTCCACGGGGTTCACGACATCCGGCGGCGGGCAGGTGCCGGGGATCGTCGTCGGCCAGCAGATCATCCTCCCCGAGGCCGGCGCGTACGAGCTGTACCTCGGGTACGACCTCGCCAGCGAGGCGCAGACGCTGCGCTTCGTGCAGATCACGCTCTGGATCGTCGGGGTCGGCCTGGTCATCCTGATCGGGGCGATCTCGTGGATCGTGCTCCGGGCGGTCACCGAGCCCATCGCGCAGGCCGCCGACAGCAGTTCCCGGCTCGCCGCGGGCGACTTGGCCGTGCGCCTCCAGGTGCGCGGGCAGGACGAGTTCGCCACGCTCGGGCGCTCCTTCAACGCGATGGCCGACAGCATCGAGTCGCAGATCAAGGAGCTCGCCGAACTGTCGCAGGTCCAGCAGCGCTTCGTCTCCGACGTCTCGCACGAGCTCCGCACCCCGCTGACGACGATCCGGCTGGCCTCCGACATGCTCAACGATCGTCGAGAGGAGTTCGACCCCGTCGCCGCGCGCGCGGCAGAGCTGCTCCACGACCAAGTGCACCGGTTCGAGGTGCTCCTCACCGACCTCCTCGAGATCAGCCGATACGACGCCGGATCGGTGCAGCTCGAGAACGAGCCCACGAGCCTGACCCAGCTGGCCGAGGACGTCATCGCCTCGATGGCCCAGCTCGCGCAGCAGCACGGCAGCGACGTCCGGCTCGTCGCCCCGGGCGGCTACTCACCCGTCGAGATGGACCCGCGGCGCGTCCGGCGCATCGTCCGCAACCTCCTCGGCAACGCGATCGAGCACGGCGAAGGGCGCCCCATCGTCGTCACGGTCGACAGCGACGCGCGTGCCGTCGCCCTCGGCGTGCGCGATTACGGGCTGGGGATGCGGCCGGAGGATGCCGAGCGCGTCTTCGACCGCTTCTGGCGCGCCGATCCGTCCCGCAAGCGCACGATCGGGGGCACCGGCCTCGGCCTCTCGATCGCTCTCGGCGACGCGCGGCTCCATGGCGGCGCCCTCGCGGTGTGGTCGGAGCTCGGACGCGGCACCAACTTCGTCTTGACGATCCCTCGACGCAGCGAGCCGCTCGGCGGGCACTCGCCCGTCCCCGTCGATCCGGGCGAGGACGGGGTCCCGCTCGACGATCTCGGGCTCACCCAGCCCATCTCCCTTCCCCGCCCCCCGAGAGGCGCATCATGAGACGTTCGCGACCCGCCGCCGCTCTGCTCGCCCTCCTGCTGGCGGTCGTGCTGTCGGCGTGCACCGGGCTGCCGACCTCAGGCCCGGTGGTCGCCGGCGAGAGCATCGACGACGACGGCGGGTCGGTCGACTTCTCGTTCCTTCCCGACGCACCGCCGCCGGGAGCGACGCCCGAGCAGATCGTGTCGGGCTTCCTCGCCGCCGGCTCGGGTCCGCGCGACGACTGGGGCACGGCACGCCAGTTCCTCAGCCCCGAGGCCCGCTCCACCTGGCAGCCGACGGCGCGCGCGACGATCGACCTGCCGGGGGAGCGGATGTTCTCGACCGCCGCGGACGGCAGCGTCACGGTGACCGTGACGCCCGAGGCCGACGTGGATGCCACCGGGGCGCTGTCGATGGTCGACGGCGGATCGATGCCGCTGTCGTTCCGCCTCGTCGAGATCGACGGCGAGTGGCGCATCTCGCAGGCGCCCGACGGCGTCGTGCTCGACCGTGCCCGGTTCCAGGCCGTGTTCCGCGAGTACTCGGTGATGTACTTCGACCCGACGTGGTCGTACCTCGTGCCCGATCGGCGGTGGTTCCCCGCGACGAACGCGGCGACGCACATCGCCGAGGCCCTCATCGACGGCGAGCCGAGCCCGTGGCTGGCGGGATCGGTGTCGAGCGCGTTCCCCAGCAATCTCGAGCTCGCGACGCGCGCCGTGCCGCTGGAGTCCGGGATCGCGCAGGTGCCGCTGTCGCAGTCGGCCCTCGCGATCGTCCCCGAGACGCGCAACCGGATGCAGGCCCAGCTCGAGGCGAGTCTGCAGTCGGCCGGGGTCATCGGCGCCCAGATGTCGGTGGACGGCGAGCCCGTCGCCGCCCAGGCGGTCGAGGTGCGGCCCATCCGCGTGGACGTGCGTCCCCTCGTCCTCACCGACGACGCCTTCGGATTCCTGTCGGGTTCGGAGATCGAGTCCGTCGCAGGCCTGTCGCCGGCCATCGTCGACCTCGACCCCGTCGCCGTCCAGGTCGACGCGGACC
The DNA here is from genome assembly GCA_036946435.1 of Microbacterium arborescens. Classification (GTDB taxonomy): domain Bacteria; phylum Actinomycetota; class Actinomycetes; order Actinomycetales; family Microbacteriaceae; genus Microbacterium; species Microbacterium arborescens_A. The sequence goes on from JAQIJE010000001.1 coordinate 84,164, forward strand.
GTACGGCCGCGGCGGTGCGGACGGCGGCGGGCGCGGTCCTCCGGGTGGAGTCGGATGGCACGTTCGAGGTCGTCGACGAGCGGCCGGGGCTGGTCGACCCCAGCATCGACACGCGGGGATACATCTGGAGCGTCCCGGCCGGTTCGCCGTCGTCCATGACGGCGACGGGGCCCGACGGCGCGGCGGTGTCGCTCACCGACGCGTGGCCGGGAGCGTCGCAGATCTCCGCCATCGACGTCTCCCGCGACGGGACGCGCATGGCGGCGCTGGTGCGCGACGGCTCGCGGCCGGCGCTGTGGGTCGCGGGCATCCTGCGTGACGAGACCGGCGTGCCGGTGGGCCTCGGCGACCGCGAGGTCGTCACGGTGCTGCCGGGAACCGGCCTGGACGTCGGCTGGATCGACGGCTCGACGATCGCCGTCCTCGCCCAGGACGCCGATGAAGCCGTCGTCGTCGCGCAGTCGGTCGGCGGATTCGACGACACGCTGACGGCCCCCGCGGGGGCCGTGTCGCTCGCGGCGGCGAGTCAGGTGCGGACCGTGCGCGTCCTCGACGGCTCCGGCGTGCTGTCGGCTCAGAAGGGGTTGACGTGGTCGACCGTCGCGGGCGGCATCCGCGTGCTCGCGACGCAGCAGGGCGCACCGCGCTGATCGGTCCGCGCGAGCCGGCTCCTCCCCGGTCCGCGCGCGTTCGCGCATCTCCACCGACTTCGGTCGCCGCCGCATCCGTCGGCGTGGTTCCGAGCACCCTGATCCGATGGAGCGTGACGGGACGGATGCCGCGGGATGGTGGCGAGAGGCGGGCGCCGAGGCTCTGGCGCTGCTGCTACCGGTCTGGTGCGCAGGATGCGACCGTCCGGGCCGCGCGTTCTGCGACGCGTGCGCGACGGCCAGCGCTGATCCCGTGCGCCGCGTGGTCCCGTCGGGGCCGACCGTCTGGACCGCGATGCGATTCGAGGGCGCGGCGGCGCGGGCCGTCCGTGCGCTGAAGGAGGACGGACGCACGGGCGTCGCGCGTCCCCTCGGGGGCATGGTCGCAGACGTCCTGGCGGCTGCGGGATGGGGCGGGGCCGCGCTCGTGCCGGTACCGACCTCGCGGGCCGCGCTGCGTCGTCGCGGCTACGCCGTTCCCGAGCTCGTCGCACGGCACACGGGGCACCGGGTCGAGCGTGCGCTTCGTGTGGCCGCCGTGCCCGCCGCCGATCAGCGGCTGCTGCGGCGCGACGAACGAGCGCGCAACGTCGCGGGTGCCTTCGCCGCGTCCCGGCGGGTCGAGGGGCATCCCGTGGTCGTCGTCGACGACGTCGTGACCACGGGGGCGACCCTCCGCGAGGCGGCGCGGGCCCTCGAGGCGTGCGGGGCGCGGGTGCTGGGGGCCGTGGCGGCGGCCGACACGCCGCGCCGTATTTCGACGGCGGTTCGTGAGTGACATTCCCTGCCCCCGCCGCTAGCGTGGGGGAGACCAAGGCGAACGACGGTCCGCCCCTGAACCGGGCGGACCCGAGCAAGGAGGTCAGGGATGGATACCAGCATCGTCGGCGTGGGAGTCGGAGTCACGGATCGCTTCCGCACGGTGACTGAAGAGAAGTCCACGCGCATCGAGACGCTCGCCCCCCGGGCGCAGCGGCTCGACGTGAAGGTCACTCATCACGCGTATCACAACGGGCGGATGGACGACGAGACCGTCGAGCTGACACTCACCGGCAAGGGGCCGATCGTCCGCGCCGAGGCGACGGACGGCGACAAGTTCGTCGCCCTCGATCTCGCGGTCGACAAGCTCGTCGAGCAGTTGCGCCGAGCGAAGGACAAGCGGGTCGACGCGCGGAACCACCCCCGCGGGGCGAAGCTCGACAAGGGCACCGGCGCGCTCGCCGGCATCGACGTCGAGCCGGCCTCGGTCGACGTGCTCCGTGCCGTCGCCACCGGCGAGGTCCCCGTCATCGGCGACAACGCCGACGAGGAGGACTACACCCCCGTCGTCATCCGCACGAAGGAGTTCGGAGCCGAGTGGATGACGGTCGAGGAGGCCGTGGACCGCATGGAGCTCGTCGGACACGACTTCTTCCTGTTCATCAACGCGCGCACCGATCACCCCAGCGTCGTCTACCGCCGCAAGGGCTGGGACTACGGCGTGATCTCGTTGACCGCGGCGGCACCGCCCGAGGCCGAACTGGCGTCGTGACCTGAACGACGACGAGGGGCGGATGCGCGTACGCATCCGCCCCTCGTCACGTGCGACGGGTCGCGCCGGGTCAGTCGAACATGCCGTCGAGCATGCTGCCGATCACGAGACCGCCGAGGATGCCGCCGACCATGTTCCCGCCGTTGCCGCGCCCGCCCCAGCCGCCGCCGTAGCCTCCGGGTCCGCCCCAGCCGCCGTCGGGCCGGGAACCGTCGATGTCGCGCTGGGCGAGATGGAGGGCCTCACCCGCGAGCGCGGCGCAGCGTCGGGCATCGGCGAGGGCCTGCTCGCGATCGTCTTCGGCGATCGGCCCGGCGGGGGCGAGGGCGAGGCGCAGGCTCTCGGCCTCGGCCAGGCGGGTTCGCGCGTCGGCTCCGATCCAGCCTCGGTGACCGGCGATCACGCTCCGCGCGACCGACAGCTGCCGGTCGGCGTCGTCGATGGCGTGGCGCACGTGGCTCTCGGGCGGGAGCGGACGCGCGGCGCGTTCGCGCGCCGTGTCGACGGCGAGGTCGAGGGCCGCGTTCTTCTCGCGGAGCAGCGAGAGCTCGGCGAACGGGTCGCCGGGGGTGCCGGCCGGCGTCACGCGGGTGAGGGCTTGCTGGAGCTCGGCCATCGCGGTCGTGACGGCGGGCGTCTGCGGGGCCGCCCGCGCGGTGACGAGGTCGCCGCGCGAGTCGGCCACGACATCGGCGAGGGTCGACTGGGCGCGGAGCGCCTCGACCTCGAAGTCGTCGACGGCGTCGAGCAGCGTACGGGCACGGCGCACCGCCTCGGTCGCCGTCTCGAGCGCGATGTTCGCGGGGCCGCGTTCCCCCGCCTCGCGTCGGCGCTCGGCGACGTCGGCACCGTGCCGAGCGAACTCGAGCAGTCCGGCCGCCTCGTCGACGTTGCCCGAGACGCGGCCGACGGCGTCCGCGTGATAGCGCCCTGCGATCCGCTCGACGACGGTCCGTGCGGGCTCGATGCGCTGCTGCAGCGCGTCGGCCTCGACCCGCACGCCGGCGAGGATCTCGGGCGCGCGGCGCGCGCGCTCGATCGCCTCGGCGAGTGCGGACGTGCGGTCGTCGAGCAGTTGCTCGGCCCACTCGCACAGCTGCACGATGCGGGCGTTGCGCGAGCGCACCTCTTCGGGGGTGTCGGGGATCTCGTCGTGGTTGAGCTGCTTGAGGTGGAAGGCCTCGCCGAGGTGATGGCGCACCGCCTCGACGGCCTCGCGGACGGGGGCGGTCGCGTCGTCTCCGAGCTCGGCCTCGGCGAACGCCATCTCGTCGCTGGTCACGCGCAGACGCTCGTCGGCCGACACCAGGGCGACGTCCGCCTCCCGCGCGAGATTCGCGTCCGCGTCGGCGACTTCCTGCTGTTCCCGCTTGCGTCTGCCCCAGAATCCGGCCATGTCTCGATCCTAGGACTCGCGTCCGGGCGGGGGAGGGGTCGGCGGCACCACTCGCAGGCGACGCCAAGGTCACGGCCCGATAACATGGCTCCGTATGCCCGTGCGTCGCGCGCGGGCGCGGCCGGCGGTGATGTCGGCGCACCCGACAGATGGAGATCCTCCGTGGCCAATCCTCTCGAGAAACTGCTCCGCGCCGGCGAGGGCCGTGTGCTCCGCCGTCTTCAGCAGATCGTGAAGGCCGTGGGCGCGCTCGAAGAGGACTACGCCCACCTCACCGACGAGGAGCTGCGCAACGAGACGGTCGAGCTCCGTGCACGTCACGAGGCGGGCGAGACCCTCGACCGCCTGATGCCCGAGGCCTTCGCCGCGGTGCGCGAGGCGGCCAAGCGCACGCTCGGCCAGCGCCCCTACGACGTCCAGGTGATGGGCGGGGCGGCTCTCCACCTCGGCAACATCGCCGAGATGAAGACCGGTGAGGGCAAGACGCTGACCGCGACCTTCGCCGCCTACCTCAACGCGATCGCCGGTCGGGGCGTGCACGTCATCACCGTCAACGACTTCCTCGCGTCGTACCAGTCCGAGCTCATGGGCCGTGTCTACCGCGCGCTGGGGATGACCACCGGCACGATCGTGTCGGGCCAGACGCCCGAGGTGCGCCGCGAGCAGTACGCCGCCGACATCACCTACGGCACCAACAACGAGTTCGGCTTCGACTACCTCCGCGACAACATGGCCTGGCGCCAGGAGGACCTGGTCCAGCGCGGCCACTTCTTCGCCGTCGTCGACGAGGTCGACTCGATCCTCATCGACGAGGCCCGCACGCCGCTGATCATCTCGGGTCCGTCGTCCGGCGAGGCCAACCGCTGGTTCGTGGAGTTCGCGCGGGTCGCGACGACGCTCGAGCCGGGCGTCGACTTCGAGGTCGACGAGAAGAAGCGGACGGTCGGCGTGCTCGAGCCGGGCATCGAGAAGGTCGAGGACTACCTCGGCATCGACAACCTCTACGAGTCCGCCAACACGCCCCTCATCTCGTTCCTGAACAACTCGATCAAGGCGCGCGCCCTGTTCAAGCGCGACACCGACTACGTCGTCATGAACGACGAGGTCATGATCGTCGACGAGCACACCGGCCGCATCCTGGTCGGACGCCGGTACAACGAGGGCATCCACCAGGCGATCGAGGCCAAGGAGGGCGTCCCGGTCAAGGCGGAGAACCAGACGCTCGCGACCGTCACGCTGCAGAACTACTTCCGCCTGTACGACAAGCTCTCGGGCATGACCGGAACCGCCGAGACCGAGGCGGCCGAGTTCATGTCGACCTACAAGCTCGGCGTCGTCCCGATTCCGACGAACAAGCCGATGATCCGCAAGGACCAGCCCGACCTCGTCTACAAGAACGAGACGGCGAAGTTCGCGCAGGTCGTCGAGGACATCGTCGAGCGCCACGCCGCGGGTCAGCCGGTCCTGGTGGGCACGACGAGCGTCGAGAAGAGCGAGTACCTCTCGCGCCTGCTCGCCAAGAAGGGCGTCAAGCACGAGGTGCTCAACGCCAAGAACCACGCGCGCGAGGCCGAGGTCGTCGCGCGCGCGGGACGCCTGGGAGCCGTGACCGTCGCCACCAACATGGCCGGTCGAGGCACCGACGTCATGCTGGGCGGCAACGCCGAGTTCCTCGCCGTGCAGGAGATGAAGTCGCGCGGGCTCGACCCGGTCGAGACCCCCGAGGAGTACGAGTCGGCTTGGGACGAGGTGTTCACCGCGGTCCGCGACACCGTCGCCGAGGAGGCGACGAAGGTGGTCGAGGCCGGCGGACTCTACGTGCTCGGTACCGAACGCCACGAGTCCCGCCGCATCGACAACCAGCTGCGGGGTCGTTCGGGCCGTCAAGGCGACCCCGGAGAGAGCCGCTTCTACCTCTCGCTCACCGACGACCTCATGCGGCTGTTCCAGTCGGGCGCCGCCGAGGCGATCCTCGCCCGGACGAACTTCCCCGAGGACGTCGCGATCGAGTCGTCCATGGTCTCCCGCGCCATCAAGAGCGCGCAGGGGCAGGTCGAGGCCCGCAACGCCGAGATCCGCAAGAACGTCCTCAAGTACGACGACGTCCTCAATCGTCAGCGCGAGGCCATCTACACCGACCGCCGCCAGGTGCTGCACGGCGACGACCTCTCCGAGCGCATCCAGCACTTCGTCGAGGACGCCGTCAGCGCCGTCATCGACGACCACACGTCATCGGGCCACACCGAGAGCTGGGACTTCGATGCGCTCTGGACCGAGCTGAAGACGCTCTACCCCGTCGGCGTGACGATCGACGAGGTCGTCGCCGAGGCGGGCAACAAGGGCCGTATCACTCCGGAGGTGCTCAAGCGCGAGCTGCTCTCCGACGCCCGGATCGCGTACCAGAGCCGCGAGCAGACGCTGGGCGAGCCCGCCATGCGCGAGCTCGAGCGCCGCGTGGTGCTGCAGGTGCTCGACCGCCGCTGGCGCGACCACCTCTACGAGATGGACTACCTCAAGGACGGCATCGGCCTGCGTGCCATGGCCCAGCGCGACCCGCTCATCGAGTACCAGCGCGAGGGGTACGAGATGTTCCAGACGATGATGGGCCAGATCAAGGAGGAGTCCGTCGGGTTCCTCTACAACCTCGAGGTCGAGGTGCGCTCGGCCGAGAGCGGCGAGGTCGAGGCCAAGGGCCTGACCCCCACCCCGGTCGAGACCCAGAAGCTCGAGTACTCGGCGCCCAGCGACACCGGCTCCGGCGAGGTCGAGGTGCGCAACGACCGCGGTCAGGTGCAGAAGGCGGCCACCGCCAAGGCGCGCCAGCACGTCGCCGAGCAGGAGACGCCCGCCGAGGCCGCCCGCGGTTCGTTCGGGCAGAAGGTCGCGGGCGGTGAAGCGGATGCCGCCGAGGCGGGCAACCGCGCGCAGCGCCGCGCGTCGGGCAAGAAGAAGTGACGGTCCGAGCGGGCCACGCAGCGTCGATCGGCCCGCTCGAGCCCCCGATATCCTGATCCGATGAAGCGTCGTACCCTCGATCAGTCAGCCAAGCTCAAGGACGTCCTCTACGAGATCCGTGGCAGCGCCTTGGCCGAGGCCGACCGGCTGGAGGCCGACGGGCATCGCGTCCTGAAGCTGAACACGGGCAACCCGGCGATCTTCGGGTTCGAGGCCCCGTTCCAGATCGTGCGCGACATGATCGAGTCGGTGCCCCACGCGCACGGGTACAGCGACAGCCGCGGCATCCTCTCGGCGCGCCGGGCGGTCGTCTCGCGCTACGAGCAGGAGCCGGGCTTCCCGCACGTCGACCCCGATGACGTCTACCTCGGCAACGGTGTCTCCGAGCTGATCACCATGACGATGCAGGCGCTGCTCGACGAGGGCGACGAAGTGCTCATCCCGGCGCCCGACTACCCGCTGTGGACGGCGATGACGAGTCTCGGCGGCGGCAAGCCGGTGCACTACCTCTGCGACAGCGCGAACGGCTGGGAGCCCGACCTCGACGACATCCGGGCCAAGGTGACGCCGCAGACCAAGGCGATCGTCGTCATCAACCCGAACAACCCCACCGGCGCCGTCTACAGCCGCGAGGTGCTGGAGGGCATCGTCGAGATCGCGCGCGAGAACTCGCTCCTGCTTCTCTCCGACGAGATCTACGACCGCATCCTGTACGACGACGCGACGCACATCCCGCTCGCCACGCTCGCCCCCGACCTGCTGTGCCTCACCTTCAACGGCCTCTCCAAGACCTACCGTGTCGCCGGCTACCGGTCCGGATGGCTCGTGATCACGGGACCCAAGGCCCACGCGAAGGGCTTCCTCGAGGGCATCCAGCTGCTGGCCTCGACCCGTCTGTGCCCCAACGTGCCGGCGCAGTACGCCGTGCAGGCCGCGCTGTCGGGCGTGCAGTCCATCGACGCGCTCATCGCTCCCACCGGGCGGCTGCATGAGCAGCGGGACGCCGCGTGGCAGGGGGCTCGAGAGCATTCCCGGGGTGACGTGCCATCGGCCCGAGGGTGCGTTGTACGCCTTCCCCCGGCTGGATCCCGAGGTGTACGAGATCCACGACGACGGCAAGCTCGTCTACGACTTCCTCGTCGCCGAGCACGTGCTGCTCGTGCAGGGGACGGGCTTCAACTGGCCCGACCACGACCATCTGCGCATCGTCACGCTGCCCGAGGCGCGGGTGCTGACCGAGGCGATCGAACGGCTGGGGAACTTCCTCTCGTCCTATCGCCAGTGACGGGCTCCGAGCTCAGAGCAGGGCGAGCGACATCGCGCGCCAGCGTCCGTCGCGTCCTTCCAGACGCATCGCGACGGCGCGGGTGCGCGCGGGCATCGTGACGACGAGGGAGCATTCGACGACGCCGTCAGCGGGCTCGCACAGACGCACGGAAGCGATCGAGTAGACCGGACGGGCCGGTGCCACCTGGCGGGCGCTCCGTGCGCGCGCCGACAGGTTCGCGCGCGTGACGAGCGCACGATAGGCGTCCTCGCTCAGCCAGCGCGCCAGCTGCTCCACCTCCCGCACTCCGGCCAGCACCTCGAGCACCCCGCGGGTGAGGTTGCGGGCCAGCGGCTCCGGGTCGGGCAGATCCGCGGTCGCGGTGGGCTGCGGGGCGAAGTACTCGGCGATGTCGAGCGACGAACTGATGCGACCGAGGCGAGGGGAGTCCTGAGCCGGGATCGTGGTCATCGCGCGCACCTCCTCTCGTCCGGTCGATTTCGATGCGCACGAGTACAACACACTGCCGGATATGGCCGGATGAGAATCCTCCAACCTGTGGAGAGTCCGCTCCCCGCGCGTCGCGGACGGATAGCGTTCCCGGGTGCGCTGGGAGAGATTCTTCGAAGACCTCGAGCATCAGCTCGACTCGGAATGGGAGGCCGAGCGCGCCGCGCTCGACACCGAGGCGGAACGGCTGCGTCTCGCCCGCCTCGGCTTGCGCGAGCGAATCGCGGCACTCGCTCGTCTCGAGGGGTCGGTGTCGCTCCACCTCGCGGGGGGACGCACCCTGCGCGGAATGCCGACCGGTTCCGGCCCCGACTGGATCATGCTGGAGTCGCCCGCCGGACGCCTCGCCTCCCTCATCCCGACGGAGGCGATCGTCGCGATCGGCGCGGGGGAGGGCGACGTGCTCGCGAGCGCCCGTGCGTCCGCCTCGACGTCGCCGCTGAGCGAGCGGATGACCTTCGGATTCGTGCTGCGCGACCTCGTGCGGCGGCGGTCTCCGGTGCGGATCCACGCCGCCGACGACCGGGACTGGGCGGGCACGATCGATCGAGCAGGCGCCGACCATCTCGACCTCGCGGTGCACGACCTCGGTGAGGCACGCCGAGCCGCGGCGGTCACGGCGCATCGGATCATCCCCTTCCGTGCGATCGCCTCTGTCGAGGTCGGCGGTCTCGGGGTGTGAGGCGGAGGGTGACCGAGGTCAGTCCTGCGGACCGGGCGCCGCGGGGCGACGGCGTCCCCACAGCTCGGGGAAGCTCGCCAGCTGGGACTGCTGCCACAGCGCCGAACGTCTCGCATCCTCGACGCGCGCGGCGAGGTAGTCCTCGATGCTCGCGTACTCGACCCGCCAGCGCGGCGGCGAGCCGAGCTTCGCGCCGCCGAGGCTCCCCTCGACGAGCAGCGCGATGACCTCGTCGACCTCGATCTGAAGGATCTCGGCGACCTGGGCCGGAGCGAGGAAGCGCGCGCGGTCGGGAGTGGCGGGCATGGCCCCATTATGCGCGAGACCGCCTCGGACGGGCGAGGCCTCGGCGCCGTGTGGACAATCCGCTCTCCGCTCCGGCCGCGACCGGCACCATGACGGCATGATCTCCACACCCTCCGCAGCCCGCTCCCGCGCCTTCTGGGCCGACGCGCGCTTCCTCATCGGTGTCGCGCTCGTCGTCGCCGCCATCGCGGGCGTCTGGTCCGTTCTGGCGATATCTCGGCACACCGTGCCCGTGCTGAGCGCGGCGCGCACCATCGTCGCGGGAGACACCCTCGACACCGCCGACCTGCGCATCGTCGAGGTCGCGATCGGGGGTCTCGACGAGACCTATGCCGTTCCCGGGCGCCTGGCACCCGGCTCGGTGGCGACACGGACGATCGGTGCCGGCGAGCTCGTTCCCGTCTCGGCCGTCAGCGATCCCGCGGCCGCAGCCCGGACCACGGTCGTCGTCTCGATCGCGCATGCGGTGCCGGCCACCCTCGCCGCGGGCGATCGCGTCGAGGTATGGCACGCGCCGCAGCAGCAGGACGGCTTCGGCGAACCGCGCGTGCTGGTGCCCGACGCGACGACGCGCGAGGTCCGTCCCGGTGACAGCGTGCTCGCGCGGGCCTCGGCCGACGTCGAGCTCGTCGTCGAACGCGGCGAGGTCGCCGGCGTGCTCGCGGCGATCGCCGACGGCGACGCGATCTCGGTCATTCCGGTCGGAGCGCCGTGATGCGCGTCGTCGTGGCGCTTCCCGACGGACGGCGCTTCGCCGATCGCCTCCGGGCCGTGGGCGGACCGGAGCTCCTCGTCTCGCGGCTGTCGCCGCGCGCCCCGATCCGAGCGATCACGGCGCACGGCGCATCCGCGGCGTCGTCGCCGACGTCGTCGATCGTCGAGGCAGACGTCCTGATCGTGCCGGCCGACCGCGACTGCCTCACCGCCGATCTCGTGGCCGCGTGCGACCGGTGGGGGACGAGGATCGTCGCCCGGTACCGGCGTGAGGCGGACCGGCGATGGGCGCAGTCCTTCGGCGTCGCCGCGTGCCCGGAATCGGCCGACCCTGCAGAGGCGATCCACGTGACGCCGACCGAGCACCCCGCACCGCGGCGCGGCCGCTGCATCGCCGTGTGGGGAGCTGCGGGCGCGCCCGGGCGCACGACCCTGGCGATCGAGCTCGCGTACGAGCTGGCCCGCGACGGGCGGCGGGTCGCCCTCGTCGACGCCGACACGCATGCACCGTCGCTCGCGCTGGCGCTCGGCGTGGCAGATGAGGGACCGGGGTTCGCGGCCGCCTGTCGACACGCGGCGCGCGGCGAGCTCACGCTTGCCGAGCTCAGTCGGATCGCCGTGCCGGTCGGCGACGTGGAGGTGCTCGCCGGCATCAACCGGCCGGCCCGCTGGCCGGAGCTCGCGCACGAGCGGGTCGTCGGTGCGCTCGAGTCGGCGCGCGAGTGGGTCGATGACATCGTGGTCGACGTCTCCGCGTCGCTCGAACGCGACGAGGAGATCGTCAGCGACCTCGACGGTCCGCGCCGGAACGCCGCCACCCTCGCGACGCTCGTCACGGCGGACGTCGTGGTCGCGGTGGTGGCCGCCGACCCGGTCGGCGTCTCGCGATTCCTGCGGTCGTACCCGGATCTCCGTGCCGCGGTCGGCTCCACCCCGGTCCACGTCGTCGTGAACAAGCTGCGACCCGGCCCCCTCGGTATCGACGCCCGTGGTCAGCTCCGTCGCTCGCTCTCGCGATACGCCGGCATCGAGCGGTGCTGGTTCGTGCCGTGGGACCCGCGGGCGACGGATGCCGCCCTGCTGACGGCGCGACCGATCGGCGAGCGTTCCGCGCGCGGAGCGATCCCCGCCGCCGTGCGCCGACTCGTCGGCGAGGCCGTCTCGCCGCCGGCGCCCGCGCGCCGCACCCGGCACCGCACGCCGCACGCGGAGCAGCTCGCATCGGCGACGGCATCCGCCCCCTAGTCTGGGAACGTGTCGACCCTCAGCGATCTCGTGTATGCCCAGGGGCTGTCCACCGATGCCGACGTGGAGTGGCTCCACCGTCTCGCCGGTGACGGGCAGCTGCTCGCCGATCTGGCCTTCGCCGACATCGTCATCTGGGTGCCGACCGCCGACGACTCGTTCATCGCCGTCGCTCACACCCGGCCCGGGGGAGCGGCGACCCTGTTCTACCGCGACATCGTGGGCGACCGCGTCCGTCCGCAGTGGCGCACGCAGGTCAAGGACGCCTTCGTCCAGGCCCGCATCGTCGACTCCGCGTCGCCGGACTGGTTCGAGGAGACGCCGACGCGCGTGCGCGCCGTGCCGATCGTGCGCGAGCGGGCGGCGGAGGGGCGCTCGGCGCGTGTCGTTGGAGTCCTGACCCGGCACACCAATCTCGGCGAGGCGCGCACGCCCTCGCGCCAGCAGATCACGTTCAACGACTGCGCCGACGACCTCTTCGGCATGGTCGCGTCGTCGGACTTCCCCGACCTCAACGCTCCGACCGCGCCGCGCCGTGGCGCCCCCCGCGCATCGGATGGTCTCATCCGCCTGGACGTCGACGGGATGACGACCTTCGCGAGCCCCAACGCGCTCTCGGCCTTCAACCGGCTCGGATTCGAGGACGAGCTCGAGGGCGAGCCTCTCATCGAGGTCGCCTCGGCGATCCTGCCGAGCAAACGCGAGTACGACGAGTCGCTTCCGATCGTCATGGCCGGACGTGCGCCGTGGCGCGCCGACATCGAGGCGCGCGGGGTGACCGTCTCGCTCCGCACGATCCCGCTCCGTGACCACGGCACCCGCATCGGCGCCATCGTGCTCTGCCGCGACGTCAGCGAGATCCGCCACCAGGAGCAGGAGCTCATCACTAAGGACGCGACGATCCGCGAGATCCACCACCGGGTGAAGAACAACCTGCAGACGGTCGCCTCGCTGCTGCGGATCCAGGCGCGTCGCACGCACTCCGAGGAGGCGCGAGACGCCCTGACCCAGGCGATGCGCCGCGTCTCGGCGATCGCCGTCGTGCACGACACCCTCTCGGAGGGTCTCGCGCAGAACGTGGACTTCGACGAGGTCTTCGCCCGCGTCCTCAAGCTCGTCGCCGAGGTCGCCGCGGCTCCCAACACGCGCGCACGCACGCGTTCGTCCGGCCTGTTCGGGACCCTCCCCAGCGAGTACGCGACACCGCTGGCCCTCGCGCTCACCGAGCTCGTGACCAACGCCGTCGAGCACGGACTCGCCGGCACGGAGGGCGATGTGGAGATCGTCGCCGAGAGGTCCGACGACCGTCTCGAGGTCAAGGTCCGCGACTCCGGTGTCGGCCTGCCGGAAGGTCAGGTCGGCCGGGGACTCGGGACGCAGATCGTCCGCACGCTCATCCAGGGCGAGCTGAGCGGCACGATCGACTGGCACACCCTCGTCGGAAGCGGGACGGAAGTGACCATCGACATCCCGATGCGCTACATCGAGCGCGACGCGGGCTGACCGGGACGGGACATCGGTGCTGAGGGCCGCGCGAGCGGCCCCCAGGCGTCAGGAAGCGCGGCGGGCGCGGGCGGCGCGGCGCTTGAGCGCGCGGCGCTCGTCTTCGGAGAGACCGCCCCAGACGCCCGAGTCCTGACCGGTCTCGAGGGCGTACTGCAGGCAGATCTCGGTCACGGTGCAGCGGGCGCAGACAGCCTTGGCCTTCTCGATCTGGTCGACGGCGGGGCCGGTGTTCCCGACGGGGAAGAAGAGTTCGGGGTCGACGGTCAGGCAGGCAGACTTGTCGCGCCAATCCATGTGGTGCTCCTTGTGGGGGTGATGATTCTGTCGGGCCGGACTCGGGTCGTCCGGTACCCTGGGTAAGTGTGCGAGCATGAGCCCGCCCCACTTCGCTGTGGGAGCACACGGCTTCATCCATCGTCCCATAGCCCGGACAGATGAATCAAGGGTGAACTGCGGATTCGCTTGCGCGGAGACCGTGAAAACCGAACGCGGCGCGTCTTTCGAGAAGAGGGTCGGACTCCATGGCTACCTCCGTCGTCGAGCGTCTCGCGGGCGCGGTCCTGCTCGCCGAGGCGCTGGCTCTCCTGGCCGTCGTGGGCTGGGAGATCGTCGCCCTCGTCACGGGCGACTCGCTCGACGCGCCGAGCTCGATCGCCCTCATCGTCCTGACCGCCGTCGGAGCCGCAGCCCTCGCCGCGTTCGCCGTATCGGTCTGGCGCGGCGTCTCGTGGGGGCGCTCGGGCGGCATCGTCGCCCAGCTGCTCATCCTCGCGGTCGCCCTCGGAGCGGCGACGGGTCAGTACGCGGATGCCGCGACGGCCGTGATCATCGCCGTGCCGGGCGTCATCGGCTTCGTCCTGCTGCTCGCGGCGGCACGGCGTGCCGCGCCGCCGCGGCCCCGCGACTGAGCGCCGAGGGCGGCGCCGGTCAGTCGAGACCGAGCAGCGAGCGCACGCGCGCGACGTGGCCGGTGGCCTTGACGTTATACAGCGCGTGCTCCACGTTCCCCTCGGCGTCGATGACGAACGTCGAGCGGATGACGCCTTCGACGGTGCGCCCGTAGTTCTTCTTCTCTCCCCAGGCGCCGTAGGCCTCGTGGACGGCGTGGTCGGGGTCGCTCAGCAGGGGATAAGTGAGCCCCTCCTGATCGCGGAAGCGCTGGAGCTTGTCGGAGCCGTCCCGTGAGACCCCGAGCACGTCGATGCCCGCGGCGCGCAGGCTCTCGACGCTGTCGCGGAAGTCGCACGCCTCACGGGTGCAACCGGGCGTCATCGCGGCCGGGTAGAAGAAGATCACCACTCGACGCCCGCGCAGCTGCGAGAGCGCGACGGACTGTCCGTCCTGGTCGTCGAGGGTGAAGTCGGGAGCGGGGTTACCGGGCTCGAGGCGGGTCATGCCTCCAGCCTAGGACGATCGGCCGGCTGCTCCCGGGTCACGCGAGAACGTCCCCAGCAGACGCTGCAGCGAGTCCAGACGCGCCGGACCGCGGTCGCCCAGGCGGCCGGCCGCGACGGCGTCCATGATCGCGCAGTCGGGAGCGTCGGGCAGGTGCGTGCACCCGCGCGGGCACTCCTCGGCGGCGGCCGCGAGATCGGTGAACGCGGCGAGGATGTTGGCGGGATCGACGTGTCCGAGGCCGAAGGAGCGGACGCCCGGGGTGTCGATGACCCAGCCCCGGCCGTCGTCGCCCACGTAGCGCAGCGACACCGTCGAGCTCGACGTGTGGCGGCCGCGGCCGGTGACCTCGTTGACGTGCCCGGTGGCGCGCTCGGCCGTGGGGACGAGGGCGTTGACGAGAGTGGACTTGCCGACGCCGGAGTGGCCGACGAACACCGTCGCGTGGCCGACGAGGCGCGCGCCGAGCTCGGCCACCGGCATCCGCCCCCGTCCGCTCGTGAGCACCTCGAGGTCGTCGACGCCCTCGAAGTGCGCGAGGAAGGACGTGGGGTCGGCGAGGTCCGTTTTCGTCACGACGAGGAGCGGGTGGATGCCCGCGTCGAGCGCGGCGATCAGGTAGCGGTCGACCAGTCGGGGGCGCGGCTCGGGGTAGGCTGCCGCCACGACGATGACCATCTGATCGGCGTTGGCCACCACGATCCGCTCGACCTGGTCGGTGTCGTCGGCGCTGCGCCGCAGCAGGGTGGCGCGCGGCTCGATGCCGACGATGCGACCGAGCGTGCCGACATCGCCCGAGACGTCGCCGACCACGCGCGCCCGGTCTCCGGTGACGATGGGCTGCTTCCGCAGCTCGCGCGCCCGCACCGCGAGCGTCGAATGCTCGTCGGGCCCGTCCTCGTCGATCAGTACCGTGTAGCGGCCGCGATCGACGCCCAGCACCCGCGCCACGGACGCATCGGCGTGCGCCGGCCGGCGTTTGGTCCGCGGGCGATTGGCCTTCGGGTTCGGACGCATCCGGATGTCGGATTCGTCGAACGCCTCGTCGAGATCGTCGTCGTCGCCGCCGAGCCAGCTCACCCGGCGTCCTCGGAGACCTGTCCCAGCATCTCGTTCCACAGCTCCGGGAACTCCGGGAGCGTCTTGGCCGTCGTGCCGATGTCGTCAACTTCGACGCCCGGGACGCGCAGGCCGATGATGGCTCCCGCGGTCGCCATACGGTGATCGTGATGCGCACGCCACAGGCCGCCGCGCAGAGGCGTGGGCGTGATGCGGATGCCGTCCTCGAGTTCCTCGGCGTCGCCGCCGAGCGCGCGGAGGTTGCCCACGAGGGCGGCGATGCGGTCGGTCTCGTGACCTCGGATGTGGCCGATGCCGTGCAGGGTGCTGGGCGCATCGGCGAACGCGGCGAGGGCGAACAGCGATGGCGTGAGCTCGCTGGCGGCGGACAGATCGAGGTCGACGCCGCGGATCTCTCCCGTGCCGGTGACCGAGAGCACCCCGCTGCGGCGCGTCACGCGCGCACCCATCTCGGTGAGGATGTCGGTCAGCAGGGCGCCGGGCTGTGTGGAGCGGACCGGCCAGTGGGGGATCGAGACGCGGCCCTCGGTCAGGACGGCGGCCGCCAGGAACGGTGCGGCGTTGGAGAGGTCGGGCTCGATCGTGAGCTCCTTGCCGCGCAGGGGACCAGCCGGGACGAGCCACTCGCGCTCGCTCGGGCGTTCGACGTGCACGCCGCGGTGCGCCAGAGCCTCCACCGTCATGTCGATGTGCGGCAGGCTCGGCAGGCGCTTGCCCTCGTGCACGAGGCGCAACCCGACGTCGAAGCGCGGGGCGGCCAGGAGCAGGCCCGAGACGAACTGGCTCGACGCGCTCGCGTCGATCGTGACCTCGCCGCCGCGCACGTGACCGTGGCCGTGGACGAGGAACGGCAGCATCCATCGACCGCCGTCGTCGATGTCGACGCCGAGCTCGCGGAGGCTGCGGATCATCTCCGCCATCGGGCGGTGGAGGGCGCTCTCGTGCGCGGTGACGGTCACCTCGCCCCGGGCCAGACCCGCGATCGGCGTGACGAAACGCATGACCGTTCCCGCCTGCCCGCAGTCCACGACGGCGTCGGAGACATCGCCGGCGATCGGGGTCACCACGAGATCGGGTCCGAACCTGCCGTCGCCGGGCACGGCCTCGATACCGGCGCCGAGGCCCCGCAGGGCGTCGATCATGCGCGCCGAGTCATCGGAATGCAGCGGGGCGATCAGGCGCGAGGGGGATTCGGCGAGGGCCGACAGGACGAGCTCACGGTTGGTCAGGGACTTCGACCCGGGCACCGAGACCTCGGCGCGGACGGGGCCGTCGGCCACCGGAGCGCGCCACGCCGCTCCGTCGGCGACGGTGCGGGGGGAATACGCGTCGGGGGTCATCGGTTCCCACAGTATCGAACCCGTTCGCGCTTCGGACGGAAAGGAGCACATGATCGCCACGATCGATCCCGTGAGGGCGCCATGGGACGCAGACGTAGACTGGCCGCTGATGGAAGAGCAAGCGGTCACCGATCCGAGCGTCCAGTTCGAGGAGCAGGCGCTCCCGTTCATGGATCAGCTGTACGCCGCGGCCATGCGCATGACGCGCAACCCCGCTGACGCCGCCGACCTCGTCCAGGAGACGTTCGTCAAGGCTTTCGCCTCGTGGTCGTCCTTCACCCAGGGAACGAACCTCAAGGCGTGGCTGTACCGCATCCTCACGAACACCTACATCAACACGTATCGGAAGAGGCAGCGGGAGCCCTACCAGGGCACCATCGACGACCTCGAGGACTGGCAGCTCGGCGGCGCGGAATCGACCACCGCATCGAGCAGCAGGTCGGCTGAGGCCGAAGCGATCGACCACATGCCGGCATCCGCCGTGAAGGATGCCCTGCAGTCGATCCCCGAGGATTTCCGGCTGGCGGTGTACCTCGCCGACGTCGAGGGCTTCGCCTACCAGGAGATCGCCGACATCATGAAAACCCCGATCGGCACGGTCATGAGTCGTCTGCACCGAGGCAGACGACTGCTGCGTGACCTGCTGGCCGACTATGCGAAGGAGCGGGGCATCTCGACGCCCCCGACGAGGAGCAAGAAATGAGCGACTGCGGCTGCGAGAAGGCGCGACGCGACCTGGAAGAGTACCTGCGCGACGAGGTGTGCAAGACCGAGCACGCCGACATCCGTCAACACCTCGAGTCCTGCCCGGCCTGCCGGGACGAGGCCCTCGTGTCGCGGACGCTGACCGAGGTCGTCGCCCGCGCGTGCCGTGAGAGCGCGCCGGAAGAGCTGCGCGATCAGGTGCTGGCCCGGTTGCGCCAGGCGCAGCAGGCCGCCCACGCCTGAAGATCCCGCGATCTGCGGCGTCCCCGCGGCGTGATCCTCGCGTTGAAGGGCTTCTGCGTTCGCGTTCGCGCGGAGAGCTGACTGTCGAGCCGCGATCGCGCACCTCGAACGCCGCGGCGGCGCCGGTGAACCCTCTCGGTCGAGGGCCCCGGCGCCGCCGCGGCGTTCAGGTCAGAGCGTGAGGGCCTGCTCGATGAGCTTCGCCTGCTCGACCGCGTGCACCTTGGGCGAGCCCGTCGCCGTGGACGCGGCGGCCGGACGCGAGATCCCGCGCACCGCGCGGCCGTCGAGCCGGGCCGAGGCCTCCAGGGCGATGAACGGCCACGCACCCTGGTTCTCGGGCTCGTCCTGGACCCAGACGACCTCTGCGTTCGGGTACTGCGCGAGCACGGCGTTCAGCTCGTCGACGGGTGCCGGGTAGAACTGCTCGACGCTCACGAGCGCGATGCTCGGGTTCGGCTTCTTGTCGAGCTCGGCCTTGAGGTCCCAGTGGATCTTGCCGGAGTGCAGCAGGACCCGCTTGACCGCGGCCTTGTCGGTGATCGACGCGTCGTCGAGCACCGGCTCGAACCGGCCGCGCTGGAAGTCCTCGACCGGGCTCGTCGCGCCGCGCAGGCGCAGCATGGCCTTCGGGGTGAAGACGACGAGCGGACGCCGCGGACGGGCGTACGCCTGCCGGCGCAGCAGGTGGAAGTACGACGCGGGAGTCGAGGGGCGCGCGACGGTCATGTTGTCCTGCGCGCACATCTGCAGGTAGCGCTCGATGCGCGCCGACGAGTGGTCGGGGCCCTGGCCCTCGTAGCCGTGGGGGAGGAGGAGCACGACGCCCGACTGCTGCGCCCACTTCTGCTCGGCCGACGAGATGAACTCGTCGATGACCGACTGGGCGCCGTTGGCGAAGTCGCCGAACTGCGCCTCCCAGAGCACGAGCGAATCCGCCCGCTCGACGGAGTAGCCGTACTCGAACGCCATCGCGGCGTACTCGCTCAGCAGCGAGTCGTAGACGTAGAAGCGCCCCTGGTTGTCGGACAGATTCGCCAGCGGCAGCCATTCCTGTCCGTTGGCGCGGTCGTGGAGAACCGCGTGGCGCTGCACGAAGGTGCCGCGTCGTGCGTCCTGACCGGCGAGGCGGACGTTCGTGCCCTCCATCAGCAGGGACCCGAACGCGAACAGCTCGCCCATCGCCCAGTCGATGTTGCCGTTGCGGCTCATGTCGTGGCGCTTGTCGAGCAGCTGCTTGAGCTTGCCGTGGACCGTGAAGTTCTCGGGCGCGTTGACGAACGCGTCGCCGATCTGGTGGATGACCTCCTGGCCGACCCCCGTCACCTCGGGGGCGCCGATGGCCTGATCGACGGGACCCGACAGGCCCACGGGGCCGGACGCGCCGGTCTCGGCGGCGTGGGTCTCGGCGAAGGCGACCTCGAGGCGATCCTGGAAGTCGCGCTTGGCCTGCTCGTATTCCTCTTCGGTGATGTCGCCGCGGCCGACGAGCGACTCGGTGTACAGGCGCCGCACCGAGCGCTTCGCCTCGATGAGGTTGGTCATGAGGGGCTGGGTCATCGACGGGTCGTCGCCCTCGTTGTGACCGCGGCGACGGTAGCAGACGAGGTCGATGACGACGTCGCGCTTGAACTCCTGGCGGTACCGGAACGCGAGCTGAGCCACGTGGACGACGGCCTCGGGGTCGTCGCCGTTGACGTGGAAGATCGGTGCCTGGATCGTCTTGGCGACATCCGTGGCGTAGACCGACGAACGCGCGTCGAGCGGGAGCGTGGTGAAGCCGACCTGGTTGTTGACGACCACGTGGACCGTTCCGCCGGTGCGGTACCCGCGCAGCTGCGACATCTGCAGCGTCTCGACCACCACGCCCTGACCGGCGAACGCCGCGTCGCCGTGGACGAGGATCGGCAGCCACGAGAACGAGCCGATCGGTCCGCGGTCCTGCTTGGCGCGGACGATGCCCTCGAGCACGCCGTCGACGGTCTCGAGGTGCGAGGGGTTGGCCGCGAGGTACACGGGCAGCTCGTCGCCCTCGTCGCCGACGAAGGTGCCCTCGGTGCCGAGGTGGTACTTCACGTCGCCCGAGCCGCTCTTCGAGCCGATCGCGACGGAGCCCTCGAACTCGCGGAAGACCTGACCGTAGGTCTTGCCGGCGATGTTCGTCAGGACGTTGAGGCGGCCGCGGTGGGCCATGCCGATCGCGGCGCCCTCGAGACCGGTGCGGGCGGCGCCCTGGAGGATCTCGTCGAGCAGGGGGATGAGCGACTCGCCGCCCTCGAGGCTGAAGCGCTTCTGGCCGACGTACTTGGTCTGCAGGAAGGTCTCGAACGCCTCGGCCTGGTTCAGCTTGCCGAGCACGCGCAGCTGCTCGTCGTGACCGGGCTTCTGGTACTTGACCTCGACGTTGTCCTGGAACCACTTGCGCTGCTCGGGGTCCTGGATGTGCATGTACTCGATGCCGATCGTGCGGCAGTACGAGTCGCGCAGGACGCCGAGGATCTCGCGCAGCTTCATGACGCGCTTGCTGCCGAAGCCGCCCGTGACGAAGTCGCGGTCGAGGTCCCAGAACGTCAGGCCGTGCTGCTCGATCTCGAGGTCGGGGTGCGTGCGCTGGCGGTACTCGAGCGGATCGATGTCGGCCATGAGGTGCCCGCGCACGCGGTAGGAGTTGATGAGCTCCTGCACGCGCGCCGTCTTGTCGACGCGCTCGGCGAGGTCGACGTTGATGTCCGTCGACCACTGGATCGGCGCGTACGGGATGCGCAGCGCGGCGAAGATCTCGTCGTAGAAGCCGTGCTTGCCGATGAGGAGCTCGTGGACGATCTTGAGGAACTCGCCCGAGCCGGCGCCCTGGATGACGCGGTGGTCGTAGGTGCTGGTGAGCGTGATCGTCTTGCCGATGCCGAGGTTGACGAGCGTCTTCTCGCTCGAGCCCTGGAATTCGGCCGGGTAGTCGAGGGCGCCCGCACCGATGATGCTGCCCTGACCCTTCATGAGGCGGGGGACCGAGTGCACGGTGCCGATGCCGCCCGGGTTGGTGAGCGAGATCGTCGTGCCCTGGAAGTCGGCGGCGGTCAGCTTGTTCTTGCGGGCGCGTGTGACGAGGTCCTCGTAGGCCGAGAGGTACTCGCCGAAGCTGAGCGACTCGGCCCGCTTGACGCTCGGCACCATGAGGGCACGCGTGCCGTCGGGCTTGGGGAGGTCGATCGCGATGCCGAGACCGACGTGCGCGTGCGCGATGACCGACGGCTTGCCGTCGACCTCGGCGTACGAGACGTTCTGGCTCGGGAAGGACTTCAGCGCCTGGATCAGCGCCCAGCCGATGAGGTGGGTGAAGCTGATCTTGCCGCCGCGGGTGCGCGACATGTGGTTGTTGATGACGATGCGGTTGTCGATCATCAGCTTCGCCGGAATGGTGCGCACGCTCGTGGCCGTCGGGACGGTCAGCGAGTCGTCCATGTTGGCGGCGAGGGTCTTCGGCATGCCGCGCAGCGGGGTGACGACGTCCTCGCGCTGCTCGACCTCGGTGGCCGAGGCGGTCGGGGCCTGCGCCGGGACCGGCTGCGCCGAGGCGGGCCGCGCGGTCGTGCGGGGCGACCGGCTGCGAGCCGACGGTCGGCACCGGCGCCGTCACGGGGTGGGCGGCCGCGGCGGGCTGAGCCGCCGGGGCGGCCGGAGCAGCGGGGGCTGCTGCAGCGCCGGCAGTCGGGGCGGAGTCGGAGGGAGCGCCGCCGATGTGCTGTGCGTAGGCCTCGAGGGTGGGCCACCACTCCTTGTCCACCGCGTTCTTGTCTTCGCGGAACTGTTCGTACAGTTCCGCGACGAGCCATTCGTTGGCCCCGAACTCGCCGTCGTTCGAGGTTCCGATTCCGGTCGCCTGGCTGGACACGGCAGATCGCCTGCTTTCATCGGTGAAGATCAGTTATCACGGCGGTTGTCCGCCGCTGCGCACAGTCTCCTAGGGTAGCCCAGATCATCCGGCCGGATGCCGCCGCGGCCCGGTCGGTGCCGCATCGTGATCCGCGGGCGGCGGGCGGGCGGCGACGCGCCGATCCGACGCGGAGCGAGGCGGCGTAGCGTGGGCGGCATGCGTTTCTCCGGAGCTCAGCCCACCGTCGACCTGACGTACTCCGACGTGTTCCTCGTGCCGCGCCGTTCCGCCGTCACGAGCCGGCTCGACGTCGACCTCTCACCCGGCGACGGGACGGCGGCCACCCTCCCGATCGTCTCGGCGAACATGAACTCGGTGACGGGCCCGCGCCTCGCGTCCACGCTCGCGCGGCGAGGTGGCCTCGGCGTGCTGCCGCAGGACCTCCCGCTGCAGGACCTCGACGCCGCGATCCGCTGGGTCAAGGATCAGCCGGTCGCGTGGGACACCCCGATCGTCATGCCGCCCGACGCGACGGTCGCCGAGGCGTCCCGCGTGCTGCCGGCGCTCGACGGCCACGGGATCGTCGTCGCCGACCCCGGCATCCGCTCCCTCCGCATCGACGACGTCGCGGGGATCGTGCCCGCCGCGCGGCTCGCGACCGCGCTCCCCGACGCGCGCCTCGGCGACCTCGTGCGCGGCCGGGCCACCGCGATCGATGCCGATGACGTGCCCGATCCGCGGGCCGCCTTCGATCTCATCGACGCCGCCGACGTCCCCATCGTCGCGGTGCTCCACCAGGGCGCGCTCGTCGGGACGCTCTCGCGTCGCAGCGCCCTGCGCACCGCCATCTACCGCCCCGCGGTCGACGCCGGCGGGCGCCTCGTCGTCGCAGCCGCGATCGGCATCAACGGCGACGCGGCCGCGAAAGCCCGGGCCCTCGCGGCCGCGGGTGTCGACGTGCTCGTCGTCGACACCGCGCACGGCCACCAGGAGGGGATGCTGCGCGCCCTGCGGGAGGTCTCGGCGCTGGAGCTCGGCCTGCCGATCGTGGCGGGCAACATCGTCACCGCGGACGGCGTGACCGACCTCGTCGACGCCGGGGCCACCATCCTCAAGGTCGGCGTCGGCCCGGGTGCCATGTGCACGACCCGCATGATGACCGCCGTCGGGCGACCCCAGTTCTCCGCCGTGCTCGAGACCGCACAGGCGGCGGCCGAGCGCGGCGCGCACGTCTGGGCCGACGGGGGAGTGCGCTATCCGCGAGACGTCGCGCTCGCGCTCGCCGCGGGTGCGGCATCCGTCATGATCGGCTCGTGGTTCGCCGGCACGATCGAGTCGCCCGGCGAGGTGCAGGTCGACGAGGACGGCCGCGTGTTCAAAGAGTCGTGGGGCATGGCCTCGACCAAGGCCGTCGTCGGCCGTTTCGGACGACTCGACGCGTACGAGCGGGCGCGCAAGGAGCTCTTCGCCGAGGGGATCTCGTCGTCGCGCATCTACCTCGACCCGCTGCGCCCCGGCGTCGAGGACCTGCTCGACATGATCACCTCGGGCGTCCGCTCGTCGTTCACGTACGCCGGAGCGGCGACGGTCGCCGAGTTCCACGACCGCGCGACCGTCGGACTGCAGTCCGCGGCCGGCTACGAAGAGGGCAAGGCGCTGCCCGTCAGCTGGTAGCCGCTGCGGGCAGCGCGGCATCCGTTCGTCCGCTCGTCGGGCGCACTTTCGCACGTGCGGCGCGGGTCGAAGCGCGCGACATGTGTGCACCTGCGCTTCATCCCGACGAACGCGTGCGAACCTCATCGGGCGGGACGCGGTCGCGACGCCGGCAGACCGTCGCCACGGAGGATGTCGTACAGCAGGCGCGGCTCGCGCAGGTGCGGCGTCCGCCAGCGCGAGAGCGCGCGCACGCGGCGGCGTAGCGCGTCGCCTCGGTCCTTCTCGGCGAGCACGACCTGTTCGGGGCTGCGCCCGCCTCGGAGGGAGGCATCGAGATACTTCCCGGTGCCGTCGAACTCGCCGACGTGTTCGTGCTCCGGCCACCAGAAGTCGGCGAGAGCGCGGCGCCCGTCGTCGAGCAAGAAGCTCTGCTGCAGCACCGGGACGGGGAAGCCGAGCCGATCGATCAGCACCCGGCTCTGGGACTCGCGCACGCTGTCGGAGAGGTCTGTCGCGAAGGCAGCGACGGCCGCTACGCGAACGTGCGATCGGCCCCGGTACCGGGATGCCGCGTGGGCGAGCTCGTCGCGTGTGCACAATGCCCCGCCGACGCGGCGCCCCCAAAGGGCCTGATCGGCCGCGACCACGCCGTCGGTGAACGGGAGCACCGCGGCGAGATCGACGACGGTGCGAGCGGCGCTCGTGACGAAGTGGTCGCCCCAGACCACGACCTCGTCGCTCTCGAGCCGGCCTCGATGCCGCCGGATGAGTCCGGACGAGCCCGAGGAGCGCGAGGTCGTCACGTCGACGGCACGGGGCCAGGAGCCGAGAAGGTCGATCCCGAGCACGGCAGCCGCTGCGTGGTGGGAGAAGACGGCGCCGCGAGTCAGACGTCCCGTGGCCTCCCACACCAGCTGCGCGTGTCGGTCGAGCGGGGCCGCGTCCCGCCACGCCTCGGATGCGACGTACGACCCCCGCGCGACGCGGGTCGCGGCCCCGGAGCGCAGCGCCCGCTCCACCTGACGGGCGGTCGTCCCGTCGCGGTCTCGAGTGCGCACGACGGCGGCGATCGGCGGTTGCGTCATCCACATCATGCTGCGAGCCTCGCCCTCAGACATCGGGTGTGGTCGCGCCAGGCAACCCCCGCGGAGAACCCCGCCGCCGCGCGCGCCGGGGAGGAGCCGATGTCCGCGGCATGCGATCGAGGGTCACGCGCACGTGGACACGTCAGCCGCAGGTGGATCTGCGCCTCGCGTGCGCATGTGCGCGCAGGCCCGCGAGGGGCGGGGACAGGCGTAAGATCGGGCGCACGATGGACGACCCTCCCAGTTGCCGACCCTCGCCCCGCCGACCCCGACGAACCGGGGGTGACGCCTGATGGATTACGTCATGCTGGGCGTGGGGCTCCTGCTGACCGTCGGCACCGGTCTGTTCGTCGCGAGCGAGTTCGCTCTGGTGAACCTCGACCGCGCGGACCTCGAGGCGCGCCAGGCGGCGGGCGAGTCGCGGCTGTCGATGACGATCGCGGCGCTCCGCATCACCTCGACGCACCTCTCGAGCGCGCAGCTGGGCATCACGCTGACGACGCTCCTGACCGGTTACACGATGGAGCCGGCCATCTCGAACCTGCTGAGCCCCGTCTTCACCGCGTGGGGCTGGCCCGACACCGTGTCGCGCCCCGTCGCCGCCGTCGTCGGCGTCTCGATCGCGACGGTGTTCTCGATGATCCTGGGCGAGCTCGTCCCGAAGAACTTCGCCCTGGCGATCCCGCGGCAGACCGCCAAGCTCGTCATCCCGTTTCAGACGGTGTTCACGACGGTCTTCCGCCCCGCCGTCACGGTGCTCAACGGCAGCGCGAACGGCGTGCTGCGTTCGATGGGAATCGAGCCGAAGGAGGAGCTCTCGGGGGCACGCTCGGCGGAAGAGCTGTCGAGCCTCGTGCGACGCTCCGCGAGCGCGGGCGTGCTCGAGAAGGACACGGCGTCGCTGCTGGACCGCTCGCTCACCTTCGCCCGTCTGACGACCGCCGACGTCATGACCCCCCGACCCAGCCTCCACGCGGTCGCCGCGGGCGACAGTGTCGAGGACGTCATCCAGCTCGCCCGTCGCACCGGGCACAGCCGCTTCCCCGTCTACGACGACTCGATGGACGACATCACCGGTATCGTCCACGTGAAGCAGGCCGTGAGCGTGCCCCGCGAGCGTCGCGCCGACGTCCCGGCGGCGGCCATCGCCGAAGAGCCTCTGCGCGTGCCCGAGGCCGTGCATCTCGATGCGGTCCTCGCCGAGCTGCGGTCGCGGGGCTACCAGATGGCGATCGTCGTCGACGAGTACGGGGGGACCGCCGGGGTCGTGACCCTCGAGGATCTCGTCGAGGAGATCGTCGGCGAAGTGCTCGACGAGCACGACCGCAACCGCGCGGGGGTCCTGCGCGTCGCGGGCGGGATCGTCTTCCCCGCCGAGCTCCGACCCGACGAGGTGCTCGACCGCACCGGCATCCGTGTGCCCGAGAGCGACGTCTACGACACCGTGGGCGGTCTCGTCATGAGCGTGCTCGAGCGCATCCCCGCGGTGGGCGACACGGTGCAGATCGAGGACGGCACCCTGACGGTCCAGCGCATGGACGGCCGCCGCGTCGACCGGGTGCGCTTCGAGCCCACCCCCGTGCCGGATGCCGCGGCGTCCGGCGCCACGGCGAGCACGGGAGCGGGTGAGGTCCGATGAACGACTGGGCGGGACTGGCCTGGCTCGTCGTGCTGCTGGCGTTCAACGCCTTCTTCGTCGCGAGCGAGTTCGCCGTCATCTCGGCGCGTCGCTCGCAGGTCGAGCCCCTCGCCGAGCGCGGCTCGCGCGCCGCGAAGACGGCGCTGTGGGCGATGGAGCACGCGACGCTCATGCTCGCGACCTGCCAGCTCGGCATCACGATCTGCTCGCTGGTCATCCTGAACGTCTCGGAGCCGGCGATCCACCACCTGCTGGCCGTGCCGCTCGGGCTCACCGGCTGGGGCGAAGCGGTCGTCGACGTCGTGGCCTTCGCGGTCGCGCTGATCGTGGTGTCGTACCTCCACGTCGTGTTCGGCGAGATGGTCCCGAAGAACCTCGCGTTCTCGCTCCCGGATCGTGCGGTGCTGCTGCTGGCGACGCCGCTGCTGTGGGTATCGCGGCTGTTCTACCCGATCATCGTGACGCTGAACTGGATCGCCAACCACGCCGTGCGCCTGTTCCGCGTCGAGCCGAAGGACGAGGCGACCTCGACCTACACCCTCGACGAGGTCGCCACCATCGTCGCGACCTCGCGCATCGAGGGCGTGCTCGACGACGCGTCGGGCACCGTCGCCGCGGTCGTGGAGTTCACCGACAAGAAGGCGGCGGACGTCGCGGTGCCCCTGACCGACCTCGTCACCCTGCCCGAGAGCGCGACCCCCGAGGACGTCGAGCGCGCGGTCGCGCGCCACGGCTTCTCGCGCTACGTGATCGTCGACGAGGCGGAGCAGCCCGTGGGCTACGTGCACCTCAAAGACGTGCTTCGCGAAGCCGAGGGCGACGACGCCGCCGCGACCCGGCCGATCAAGGCGAAGCGCATCCACCTGATGGTGCCGGTCGCCGAGACGACGGACCTCGAGGACGCGCTCGCGCTCATGCGGCGATCGAGCCGCCATCTCGCCCAGGTGCGGGATGCGCAGGGTCGGACGACGGCGGTGCTGTTCCTCGAGGACATCATCGAGGAGCTCATCGGCGAGGTGCACGACGCGACGCGACGTGCCCCGGCCGATCGGCGGGACCGGGGTTAGAGCGGGCGGCGACGAGCCCGGGCGTACTGCGGCGGCCAGACGGATGCGTCCTCGCCCAGCTCGACGGCGGCGCGCAGCCCGAAATGCGGATCGCGCAGCCACTCGCGGCCGGCCATGACGGCATCCGCACCGCCGGACGCGAGGATCTCCTCGGCCTGCGTCCCCGTCGTGATCTCGCCGACGGCGCTCACCGCGATGCCGGCGTCGCGGCGGATGTCGCGGGCGAAGGGCACCTGGTAGCCGGGTCCGGTCGTGATGCTCTGGTGCGCGACGAGGCCGCCGCTGGAGATGTCGACGAGGTCGACGCCGCGGTCCCGGACCCGTGCGGAGACCGTCGCGGTGTCGGCGACATCCCAGCCGCCCTCGGCCCAGTCCGTCGCGGAGAACCGCACGAACAGGGGAGCGTCGGGCGCCGCGGCGCGCACGGCATCGACGACGCGGAGCAGCAGCCGGGCGCGGTTCTCGAGCGAGCCGCCGTACTCGTCGTCGCGCTGGTTCGACAACGGCGAGAGGAACTCGTGCAGAAGGTAGCCGTGGGCGGCGTGGATCTCGAGCACCTCGAAACCGGCCTCGAGCGAGCGGCGCGCAGCGGCGGCGAAGTCGGCCACGATCGTGTCGATCTGCGCGGCGGTGAGGCCGGCGGGGCGGGCGTAGCCGTCGAACGCGAGGGGCGAGGGTGCGAGGGGCTGCCAGCCGCCGTCCGCCGCCGGCACCGTGCCCGTCCCCGCGGCGAAGGGCGAGAAGGTCGACGCCTTGCGTCCGGCGTGGGCGAGCTGGATCGCCGCGACGGCACCGCGCTCCCGGATCGCGGCGACGATCGGCCGCCACGCGTCACGCTGCTCGTCGTTCCAGATGCCCGCGTCTTCGGGCGAGATGCGGCCCTCGGCCGAGACGGCGGTGGCCTCGGCCATCACCAGACCCGCGCCGCCCGAGGCGAATTGGGCGAGGTGCACGTGGTGCCAGTCGTTCGCGACGCCGTCCTGCGCCGAGTACTGGCACATCGGGGCGACCCAGAGCCGGTTGCGGATCTCGACGCCGCGGACGGTCAGGGGGGTGAACAACCGGCTCATGTCGGACTCCTTCGGGGCGCCGGTAGGGTGACGCCATGGTCGAGATGCACGAATGGGATGCGGACGACACGGCTGCGCTCCTGCGCAGGCCAACCGCCGCGGACGACAAGTATTCCCGGGGAGTGCTCGGTGTGCGAACCGGCTCGCAGGAGTATCCCGGAGCCGCGGTGCTCGGGGTCGAGGCGGCATGGCGGACGGGCCTGGGCATGGTGCGGTACCTCGGTCCCGATCGGGCGAGCGACCTCGTGCTCCACCGCCGTCCCGAGACGGTCACGATGCCGGGGCGCGTCCAGGCCTGGCTCGTCGGCTCGGGCACGGATGCCGCGACGCGGCCGCCCGCCGAGACGGCGCGGCTGTCCGAACTGGTGGCGGGAGACGTCCCCGTCGTCGTGGACGCGGGGGCGCTCGACCTCGTGCCGGGAGCGACCGCACCGATCGTCGTGACGCCGCACGGCCGGGAGCACACGCGGCTGCGCGAGATGCTCGGGCTCGCCGAGCCGGCGGGGGACTCGCTCGAGCAACGCGTCAGCGCAGCCCGGCAGACGGCCGAGGCGTCCGGTGCCGCGGTGCTGCTCAAGGGCGCCGAGACCGTCGTCGCCGCCCCCGACGGGTGGGCCACGGTCGTCCGCGCCGGAACGGGATGGCTCGCCACGGCCGGCACGGGCGATGTGCTCGGCGGGGTCCTCGGAGCGCTCGTCGCCGCGCGCGCCGCCCATCAGGAGCTCGATGCGGCCGCCCTCGCCCCGCTCGCAGCGGCCGCCGCCTACATCCACGGACACGCGGGCCGCGGGGCCGGCGCGGGTCCCGTGACCGCCCTCGACGTCGCCGAGACCGTCCCGCGCGTCGTCGCCGCCCTGCTCGCCGGGGACCGACCGGACAGCTGATCGCGGGGCCGAGGGGTCGCCGTAGGATGTGACGGTGTCGAGACGGGGAACGCTGTGGATCGCCTTCCTCCTCGTCCACGTCGTCGTCGCGGTGCTCGGATTCGTTCTTCCGAACCAGCCCATGGGAGACGTGTACCTCGTCTACGAGCCGTGGTCGCGGGCCGCGCTCGACGGTGCGGGAATCGTGGGGATCACCGAGAAGTGGGTCTACCCGCAGCTCGCGCTCGTCCCGCTCGTGCTGGCGCACGGGTTCGCCTGGATCGCCGGGTACACCGCCGGCTGGGCCCTGTTCGTCACCGTCGTCGATGCCGTCGCCTTCGCGGTCCTCGTCGGCGATGCCCGTTCCCGCGGCCGGGTGAGCGCCGCCTGGTTCTGGCTCGCCGCGATCCTCCTCCTCGGCCCGGTCGCCCTCTACCGGCTCGACGCCGTGACGGTGGCGGTGGCCGTGCTGGCGTGCGTCTGGTTGCGCGGCCGGCCGTGGGTGGCCGGCGTCCTGCTCGCGGTCGCCACCTGGATCAAGGTGTGGCCGGCCGCCCTGATCGCGGCCGGTGTGATCGCCCTGCGACGGCGGATGGCGCTGATCGGCGCGGGAGTCGCCGTCTCGGTGCTCACGCTCGCCTGCGTCCTCGTCGCCGGCGGCGGGGGAGCACGCTTTCGGCTTCGTGGGCGATCAGACGACGCGCGGGCTGCAGGTCGAGGCGCCCGTGAGCACCTTCTACCTGTGGGCTCAGCTGCTCGGCGTCCCGGGCTCGTTCGTCTACTACTCTCGCGAGATCCTCACGTTCCAGGTGGCCGGGCCCGAGATCGACGCCGTGATCGCCGCGATGACCCCCGTCCTCGCGGTCGGTGTCGGCGCGGTCGCGGTGCTCGCTGCGCTCAAGGCGCGTCGCGGCGCGTCGGTCGCTCAGCTGCTGCCGGTCACCGCGACGGCCCTCGTCGTCGTGTTCATCGCGCTCAACAAGGTCGGGTCGCCGCAGTACCTCTGCTGGCTCGTCCCCCCGATCGTCCTCGGCCTGCTCTACGAGCGCCGCGCGTGGACGCGGCCGGCGTTCGCGGTGCTCGCACTCAGCGCTCTCACCCAGCTCGTCTACCCGCTGCTGTACGCCGACGTCCTCCTCGCCCAGCCGGTGGGCGTCGCGGTGCTCACGGTGCGCAATGCCCTGCTCGTCGTCGTGGGGGTGTGGATGGTCGTCCGCCTGGCGCGGGTGCCCGTCCGGACACCCGCATCCGTCCCCGCCTGAACCGGAGGTCCCCATGCTCGTCGCCTTCTCCGTCGCCCCCAGCGGCACCGGCCGCTCGGACGGCTCGGTGCACGACGCCGTCGCCGCCGCGGTCGCCGTCGTCCGATCCTCGGGCCTTGAGCACCGCACCACGTCGATGTTCACCGAGATCGAGGGGGAGTGGGACGAGGTGATGGGTGTCGTCAAGCGCGCGACCGAGGCGGTGCTGCCATTCGGATCGCGGGTCTCGCTCGTGCTGAAGGCCGACATCCGCCCGGGCTACGAGGGTGAGATCGACGGCAAGCTCGAGCGTCTCGAGCGCGCCATCGAGGGCGCCGCCGGCTAGCGCAGGTCCGCTGGCCGCAGATAGGCTCGGAGCCTCATCGCGCCCGTGGATTCATCCCCGTTTCGGATCGCGTGGCACGACCCACGAGCAACCTGCCATCGGAGGCCCCATGTCTGCGCCCGTCGTCGTCACAGCCCACTTCAGCCCGAAGCCCGGCACGCTGGACGCGCTGCGCGCTGCGCTGGTCGCCAGTATCCCCGCGGTCCACGAGGAGGACGGCTGCGAGTTGTACGCGATCCACGACGTGCCGGACGGGTCGATCATGATGATCGAGAAGTGGTCCAGTCGAGAGCTGCTCGCTGCGCACGGCAGCGGTGCCGCCGTCGCCGCGCTGAACGAGGCGGTATCCGACGTGGTCGCCGCGCCACCGGTCGTGGTGATCATGGATCCGATCCCGGCCGGCACCGAGGCCCAGGGACAGCTCTGAGCCGGCGTCGCGAGCGGCGGGAGCACCCTGTCCTCGGTGTGCTGTGACGCAGCAGTTCAGCGTCGAGCAGTACCGCACGATTGCGGCTCCGGTCACGGTCGAGCTGGAGATCAAGCGCTCGGTGTTCCGCTGCGATCTGGCGTCGGTCGAGGATGAGCCGGCAGCGCGCAGGGCCATCGCCGCGGCGCGGGCCGAACACCCGAAGGCTCGCCACCACTGCAGCGCCTTCGTCCTCGGCCCGGACGGCCGGACCCAGCGGAGCAACGATGACGGCGAGCCCGCGGGAACGGCCGGTGCACCCATGCTCGACGCGCTCGTCTCGGCCGGGCTGAGCGATGTCGTCGCCGTGGTGACCCGCTAATTCGGCGGCGTGCTTCTCGGGGCAGGCGGGCTGACCCGGGCATACCGGGCCGCCGTCGCGGAGGCGATCGCCGCGGCCACCGAGCGACGGCTCGTGCTGCGGCGCAGCTGCACCGTGCATGCCGATTACGGGGTCGCCGCGGCGATCGAGGCGCAGGCGAGACGACAGGACTGGTCGATCGAGGGAGCGGACTACGGGGCCGCGGTCACGCTCCGCATCGCCGTGCCGGGCGGCGCGGAGCAGGCGCTCGAGGCGCTCGTGTCGGAACTGTCCGCCGGCGTCGCCCCGGTGGAGCGCGGACAGCTCCGCTACGTCGAGGCGTCCGGCGCCTGATCGGTCCGCCCCCTCACGACGCGCGGACGGGACGCCTCGAGACCGCCCTCGAATCGATTCGACACACGAGGGAGGCGGCGCTACGCTCCCGGAGTGACGACCTCCGCACCCTCCCGCACTCAGGGCGCGACGCGCGCTGCTCGCGCTCGCCGTCGGCAGTTTCGGCATCGGCATGACCGAGTTCGTCGTCATGGGCCTGCTGCCCGAGATCGCGGGCGAATTGCGCCCGGAGCTCTTCGCGGCAGATCCTGAGGCCCGCCATCGCGCAGGCGGGCTGGCTCATCACCCTCTACGCCGCGGGCGTCGTGGGTCGGTGCCCCGACGATCGCGGGCACCGTCGCGAAGTACCCGCGCCACCGCGTCATGGTCTTCCTCGCCCTCGCCTTGACGGTGTTCAACGGCCTGACGCTCGTGCTGCCGAGCTTCGAGCTCGTGGCTGCCTCGCGCTTCCTGGCGGGGCTGCCGCACGGCGCCTACTTCGGCATCGGGGCCCTCGTCGCCGCCGACGCCCTCGGACCCGGCAAGCGCGCGCAGGGCGTCGCGTTCGTCCTCACCGGGCTGGGCATCGCGAACATCGTCGGCGTGCCGCTGGGCACCTTCCTCGGGCAGCAGGTGGGCTGGCGGGCGGCCTTCCTGCTGGTCACCGTGATCTTCGCGATCGCGACCGCCGCGATCGCGCTGACCGTGCCGCATCACGCGGGCGAGCCTTCGCGCACCCTCCGAGCCGAGCTGCGCGTGTTCCGCATCGGTCAGGTGTGGTTCGCCCTCGCGATCGGGGCGATCGGCTTCGGCGGGTTCTTCGCCGTCTACAGCTATGTGGCGACCCTCGTCACCGAGGTCGCCGGGTCGCCGCAGTGGGCCGTGCCGATCGTCCTGGTCGTGGCCGGTCTCGGCATGACGATCGGCAACCTCGTGGGCGGGCGCCTCGCCGACATCGATCTGCGGCGGAGCCTCGTCGGCGGTCTCGTCGCGCTCGTCGTCGTCCAGGTGCTGCTGGGCCTGACCGCCGGATGGATCATCACGGTCGGTGTGTGTTCGTGTTCTTCGTGGGCTTCTTCTCGTCGGCCCTCAGCCCCACGATCCAGACGCGCCTCATGGACGTGGCCGGCGACAACCAGTCGATCGCCGCGGCGCTCAACCACTCCGCGCTCAACGCCGGCAACGCCCTCGGGGCCGCACTCGGCGGCGCCGTCATCGCGGCCGGGTGGGGGTTCTCCGCCCCGGTCTGGGTGGGCGTCGTACTGGCCCTCGGCGGGGGTGTGGTCATCGCCGTCGCGAGTCTCACGGTCGAGAGCCGCACGCAGCGTCGCGAGGTCGCGATCGACGCCGGCTGAGCCTCAGTCGTCGAGGAGCCGGCGCAGATGCGCGCCGACGACGGGGGTCTCGATGAGGAAGGCGTCGTGCCCGAAGTCACTCGAGATCACGACGGCGCCGTCGTCGATCGTCGATCGGATGCCGCGCGCGATGCGGTGCTGCCCGTCGACGGGGAAGAGCCGGTCGGAGTCGATGCCGAGGACGAGGGGTCCGGGCCGTGACGCGGGCCAAGGCGTCGTCGACACCGCCGGCGGTCGCGACCGACGTCGTGCGAGTTCATCGCCTCGACGAGCGTGATGTAGCTGTTGGCGTCGAAGCGCCGCGTGAACTTGTAGCCGTGGAAGTCGAGATAGCTCTCCACCGCGAACCCGTCCACCCTTTCCGATGGGGCTCTTGCCCGACTGCCAGGTGCGCTGGAACCGCAGATTGAGCTCCGTGGGGCTGCGGTAGTTCAGCAGCGCCATCCGCCGGGCTAACGCGAGCCCGCGATGCGGGGCCGTCGCCGTCCCCGGCGTCGTAGTACTCGCC
>JAQIJE010000002.1:0-138300 GCA_036946435.1 Microbacterium arborescens
GCTCAGGCGCCGGCGCGCGCGGTTCGTTCCGCGCCGTCGGGTCCGGTCTCGGCGTCGGCGAACGCGACCTTCGGGACGACGAGCAGCAGCACGGCGGCGAGGAAGCCTCCCGCGGCGCAGATCGCCCACACCGTCAGGTAGCCGCCGAGCGACGCGGCGGTCTCGCTCGCGACGATGCCCGCGCCGGCGGCGAGGACCACACCGAAGACGGCCGACGAGAAGGTGCCGCCGATCGTCTTCGTCGTGTTCGTCATCGCCGAGGCGACCCCCGTCTGTCCCCGGGGCGCGGCGGCGGGCCGCGGCTGCGGGCATCGCCCCGACGAGCGCGCCGCATCCGAGGCCGGCGATGCCGAGGTTCAGCAGCACCTGCCACAGTTCGCGGTGGAAAGGGAGGAACAGGGCGTATCCGACGCCGACGAGCAGGGCGGCGCCGATGAGGGACGACCCGCGGGCTCGCCCGGCGCGAGGTCACCGCGAACAGCACGGCACCGACGATCAGCGAGACGAGGTAGACGCCGATGACGTTCGACCGGTCCGCGGCGTCGAGTCCCAGCCCGTAGCCGAGGGCCGGGTCGGTGCCCGCGTATGTCGAGAGGGGGCCTTGTGCGCCGAGGAGGCTGATGCCCACCAGGAACGCCGTCGCCTGAACGGGCCACATCTCGGGTCGCGCGAGCATGCGCACATCCACGGCCGGGTCGGGCTGACGCAGCTCGAACCGCCCGAAGACGACGAACATCGCGACTCCCGCGAGCAGCAGGGCCCACACCCAGACGGCGCCCGGCCCGTTCAGCCGCAGGAACGTCAGAGCGCTCGTGACGAGCAGCAGCGCCATCGCGAGCAGCACGAACCCGCGCGAGTCGAGCTGACGGCGTCCCGGTTCGGGCACCGACTCGGGCACGCCCCACCAGATGACGAACACGATCAGCGTCACGGCCACCGCGGGCACGACGAGGGTGAGGGCGAGGTCGCCCCCGGTCGCCGCGAAGACGCGACCCGCCGCGAGCGCGCCGACGATCGCGCCGGCCTGCAGCCCGACGACGAGCAGCCCCGCGGCCCGGCGGGTGAGGGAGACGCCGCGGCTCTGCCGCCGTCCGCGCTCGAAGATCAGGGCGATCTCCAGCGGAAGCCAGACGACGTAGAAGCCCTGCAGCGCCCACGCCACGAGGAAGCTCCAGAAGGATGCCGCGAAGACGAGCCACCAGGTCGCTGCGGCCGTCAGCACGGCGGCGATGAGGAGGATCCTCTTGTGGCCGTACATGTCGCCGAGCTTCGCCAGCACCGGGACGACCAACGCCGAGAGCAGCAGCTGCGCGGCCTCGAACCAGTTCACGTCGGAGTCGTGGATGCCGAGGCCCGTCACGATGTCGCTGAAGAGCGGGACGTAGTAGCCCTGCAGGATGCCGCTGACGATCTCGACCAGGATGAACCACCCGATGAGACCCGCGGTGACGCCCAGGGCGGAGGTGCGTAGCGTCGTCGACACGGGGCGAGCATACTGCCGCCCCGTCCTACGCTGGGGAGGTGACCGCTCGCTCCCTCACCGACCTGGCCGCCGACGGGCTGATCGCCGCCGACTGGGCGCAGGCCCTCGAGCCCGTCGCCCCCGACATCGCCGCCCTCGGCGAGCGGCTGCGCGCCGAGACCGCTGCCGGGCGCGGCTACCTTCCGGCGGGCGACCGGGTCCTCCGCGCGTTCGAGCGCCCCCTCGCCGACGTGCGCGTGCTCGTCGTGGGTCAGGACCCGTACCCGACCCCGGGGCATCCCATCGGTCTGTCGTTCGCTGTCGACGCCGACGTGCGTCCGCTGCCCCGGAGCCTCGGCAACATCTACCGCGAGCTCGAGGACGACCTCGGCATCCCGCCCGCCGCCCACGGCGATCTGTCGGCGTGGAGCGATCAGGGCGTGCTGCTGCTGAACCGCGTCCTCACGGTGGCCCCCGGCGCCCCGGCCTCGCACCGCGGATGGGGCTGGGAGCGCGTCACCGAGCACGCCATCCGCGTGCTCGCCGCACGGCAGACGCCGCTCGTCGCGATCCTGTGGGGAAAGGACGCCTCGACCCTGCAGCCGCTGCTCGGGGATGCCGCGATCATCGCGTCGCCGCATCCGTCGCCGCTGTCGGCCCGGCGCGGCTTCTTCGGATCGCGTCCGTTCTCGCGTGCGAACGAGCTGCTCGTCGAGCGCGGCGCCGAGCCGGTCGACTGGCGGGTCGCTCGCGACTGACCGGCGACACGAGCGCGAAACGTTCTCCGCGTA
The DNA here is from genome assembly GCA_036946435.1 of Microbacterium arborescens. Taxonomy (GTDB): domain Bacteria; phylum Actinomycetota; class Actinomycetes; order Actinomycetales; family Microbacteriaceae; genus Microbacterium; species Microbacterium arborescens_A. Next base: position 2,254 of record JAQIJE010000002.1, read on the forward strand.
GCATGGCGGCATGCTCGAGGAGGATTACAACCGCGACCGCCGACGCCTCCCGCGGCATCTGCGTCGCACCCCCGAGCCGGAGCGGCCGTTCTCGTACGAGATCCGACCCGCGCGGCCGGCCGATCTCCCCGACATCCGCGAGATCTACAACTACTACGTGACCAATTCCGTCGTGACCTTCGACGAGAAGAAGTGGACGGTGGCGCAGTGGCGCCACAAGTACGAGCACATCACCAAGCTCGGTCTGCCCTTCATCGTCGCCGTCTCGCCGAGCGGCCAGCTTCTGGGCTACGCGCTCGCCTCGCCGTGGAACGGCAAGACGGGGTTCCGCTACACCGCCGAGACGTCCATCTACCTCGGCCAGGCCGCCACCGGCAAGGGCCTCGGGCGTGCGCTGCTCGAGGCGCTCATCGCCGCGTGTCAGCAGCTCGGCCTGCGCGAGATCGTCGCCGTCGTCAGCGACAAGGGGGCCGAGGCCTCGATCGCCCTGCACGAGCGCCTCGGGTTCGTCGAGGTGGGTCGCATGGGTCGCGTCGGACACAAGTTCGGGCGCTGGCTCGGCACGATCTACCTGCAGAAGTCGCTCGAACAGCAGAAGAAGGGCCTGCGCTCGCTCTTCTCCTCCCGCTCGAGCTGAGCTCGCCGACGCGTCGCCGATCGCGGCGCGCTCATGCCGTCGCGTCGGTGCCCGGCGTGGCGTGCCCGGTTCGTACCGCGTCGACGAGCCCGCGCCAGGGGCCGTCGGGATCGCCCGCGAGCTCCGCGACGCGGCGTTCGCCCGCGTCGTCGACGACGATCGTCCAGTGGAATCGGTCGGCCCCAGACGGTGCGACGGCCGGTGATGCGTCCGGCGACCAGGGGCAGAGCGCGATGAGCCCGAGCCACGCGTCGTGCTCGCGGTGCGACGGCTCGACACGCCACCTCCGTCGCATGCCGGCGATGCCCCCGGTGCGCTCGACCTCGATACGCAGACCGGAGGCGCTGTCGTCATCGATCGGTTGCGGCATCCTCTGTCACACCGACGCCCCCGCCATCCGGCGCGTACGGCGTCGACCTCCTCCGAGACTTCACCGTACTCGCTCGCCGCCGCCCCGACCGTGGCCCGAGCGAACGCCGCGAAGTCGGCCGTCTCGGACAGCGAGCCCGACGTCAGCGTGCGGTACCAGATGAGCCCGGCGCGCTCCCAAGCGAACCCGCCCAGTCGCGTGGCGACCAGGTGGAACGCCCGGTTCGGGATGCCCGAGTTGATGTGCACGCCGCCGTTGTCGCTCGTCGTCTCGACGTACTCGCTCATGTGCCCGGGCTGCGGGTCGGCGCCGAGAACGTCGTCGTCGTACGCGCTGCCGGGGTCGGCGAGCGACCGGAGTGCGCGCCCGGTGACGCCCGCGGCGAAGATGCCCGCGCCGATGAGCCAGGACGCCTCATCGGCGCGCTGGCCGCGATGATGCTGCTCGGTGAGCGCCCCGAAGACATCGGAGATCGACTCGTTCAGGGCGCCCGACTGCCCCTGGTAGGCCAGCCCACCCGAGAACTCGGTCACACCGTGGGCCAGCTCGTGGGCGATGACCGACAGCGAGGAGGTGAAGCCGGTGAAGACCTCGCCGTCGCCATCGCCGAAGACCATCCGCTCGCCGTTCCAGAACGCGTTGTCGTAGTCGTCGCCGTAGTGCACGGTCGCGGCCAGCACGCCGCCGCGCCCGTCGATCGCGTTGCGTCCGAACGCATCGGAGAAGAAGGCGAAGGTCGCCCCCAACCCGTCGAACGCCTCGTCGACGGCCCGGTCGCCCGTGACCGGGTCGTCTTCGGAACGCACGAGCGTCCCCGGCAGCCGCTCGCGCCCCTGCGCGTCGGAGATCGCACGGTCGGGTGCCGCCACCCGCTCGGCGACGAGGGTGTCGCCGTGCTCGATCGTCAGTCTGAGCTGCGAGCGCGCCGCGAGGTCGGCCGGTCGCGCCGCCAGTGTCGCGCGGGCCGCGACGGCCGCGCGGGCGAGGTGGGGCTCGCGGGCCGAGGCGACGCGGGCGAGGAGATACGGGGGGATGATCGCGCGCATGGCCTCACGCTAGCGGCGGCCTGCGACACGGGCCAGAGTCGGCTCGCTCCCCGGTGGCTCACGGGGCGCTGTGCGGATCGATGACCGGCACCGAGGCGAGCAGACGCCGCGTGTAGGCGGCCTGCGGTTGCAGCAGCACCTTCTCGGTGGGGCCTTCCTCGACGATGCGACCGCCGGTCATGACGACCACCTCGTCGCAGAGGTTCTGCACCACCCCGATGTCGTGCGACACGAGCACGAGCGTCATCGCGTCGCGTCGCCGCAGCTCGCGCAGCACGTCGAGGATCTGCGCCCGCACGGTGACGTCCAGCGCCGAGAGCGGCTCGTCGCCCACGAGGATGCCGGGCCGATGGACGATCGCGCGGGCGAGGGCGATGCGCTGACGCTGACCGCCCGAGAACTCGTGCGGGTAACGATCGGCCGCGTCGGCGTCGAGGCCGACGTCGGAGAGGACCTCGCGCACGCGCGCCCGCCGGTCCTCGTCGATGCCGAGCGCCCACAGCGGTTCCGCGACGATCCGCCCGACGCTCATCCGCGGGTCGAGCGACGCATACGGGTCCTGGAACACGATGCCGGTCCGGCGCCGCAGCCAGTGCAGGCTCCGCGCCGACGCACGCGCGTCGACCGCGCGCCCGTCGACGGTCACGGTGCCCGACGTCGCGGCGTCGAGGCCGAGCAGCAAGCGCACGAGCGTCGACTTGCCGGAGCCCGACTCGCCGATGATCCCCATCGCCGAGCCCTCGCGGACGTCGATGTCGACGTCGTCGAGCGCGATCGTCTCGCGACGCGGTGCGCCGAGGCCTCGGCCCCGCTCGCGATAGCGACGGCCCAAGCCGCGCGCCGAGATCACCGGTTCACCGGTCATGAGGTGCCCTCCGGCCGCCACACGGTCGCCGTCGCATCGCGCAGCAGTCCACGCGTGACCGCCGAAGCCGGGTCGGTCAACAGTCGCGCGACTGGCCCCGCCTCGACGACCCGGCCCGCTTCGAGCACGACGGCCTCGGTGGCGACCTGCGACAGCACCGCCAGATCGTGCGTGATGAACAGCAGCGACATCCCGTCGTCGGCGACGAGGCGGCCCAGCAGTGTCAGGATCTCGGCCTGGATCGTGACGTCCAGGGCTGTCGTGGGCTCGTCGGCGATGAGCAGGCGCGGCCGGTTCGCGATCGCCATCGCGATCGCCACGCGCTGGCGCTGACCACCCGAGAGCTGGTGCGGGTAGCGGCCGAGCGCTCCGTCGGGGAGCCGTACGCGATCGGCCTCGGCCTGCGCTCGGACGAGCGCCTCGCGGCGGCTCGCCCGGCCGTGGATGCGCAACGGCTCGGCGATCTGCCGCCCGACCGTGCGCAGCGGGTTCAGCGCGGTCTGCGGCTCCTGGAAGACGATGCCGATCGCGTCGCCGCGCAGCGCCGCCAGTTCGCGGTCACGACGCCCGAGCAGTTCCTCGCCTCCCCAGCGGACGCTGCCGCCGGCGACGGCGTTCTCGGGCAGCAGCCCCAGGATCGCGAGCGCGGTCAGCGACTTGCCCGAGCCCGATTCGCCGATGAGTCCCACGCGCGCGCCGTCCGGCACGGCGAACGAGACGCCGTCGACGACGCGACGACCGTCGAGCTCGATCGTGAGGTCGGACACCTCGAGACTCATGCGACCACCGCCCTCACGACACGACCGCCGGGGTATGGGTCGCGGCGGCGGGTCGTCGCCGGCTGAGGGTGGGATCGGTCGCCTCGCGCAGCGCGTCTCCGAGCAGGTTGAGCCCGAGCACCGTGATCGTGATCGCGAGTCCCGGCCAGACGACGCTGAGCGGGTGCGCCGTGAGGTAGGTCTGCAGCTCGCTCAGGAGCAGCCCCCACGACGGCTGGGTCGGGGGAGCGCCGTACCCGAGGTAGCTGAGACCGGCCTCGGCGAGGACGGCGACGGCCATGCCCCATGACTGCTGCACGATGAACACCGGTGCGACGTTCGGCAGCAGGTGGCGGGCGGCGATCTGCCGCGGGGTCAGCCCGCTGGCGCGTGCGGCGAGCACGAAGTCGCTGTGCAGGGTGCGTCGCAGCTCGGGGCGGGTGATACGCGCGATGTTGACGCCGAACCCGATGCCGACCGAGATCACCACCACCCACAGCGACCCGCCCCAGACCGCCGAGATCATCATCGCGATCAGCAGGACGGGAAAGGCGATCAGGATGTCGACGACGACGGCGACGGCCTCGCGGGTCCAGCGTCCGGTCAGGGCGCCGAGGCACGCGAGAGCGAGCCCGAGGACGGTCGCGACGACTCCGGCGCCCGCGGCGACGAGGACGGTCGTGCGCGACCCGGCCAGCAGCAGCGAGAGGATGTCGCGCCCCGACGCATCCGTGCCCAGCACGTGGGGCCACCCGGGCGGCGACCATCGGGAGGGGATGTCGACGCGCTGCGGGTCGAACGGGGTCCACACGAGCGAGACGAGGGCGAGCACGCCGATCACGCAGACGACGATGAGGCCGAAACGCCCCGCCGGAAGCGCCCACAGGCGGCGCAGCCACGTCGAACGAGTGGTCATGACGCCTCCCGCTGCCGGGGGTCGAGCCCCCGATGGACGAGGTCGACGACGAAGCCGACCACGAGGACGACCGCCGTCAGTGCGAGCAGCTCGCCCTGGACCTTCGGCAGGTCGCGCAGACCGACGTCCGCGACGAGCATGCGTCCGACCCCGGGCAGGGTGAACAGCTGCTCGATGACGACCGCTCCCACGACGATGCCCGCCACCTGCAGCCCCAGCACGCTGATGATGGACAGGCCGACGGTGGGGAGTCCGTGGCGGAGCAGGGCGGCGCGGCGTGTGAGTCCCTTCGCGGCGGCGGTGCGCACGAAGTCCTGCCCCATCGCCGAGAGCGTCGCGCTGCGGACGAACCGCATGAGCATCGCGCCCTCGACGACGCCGATGGTCACCGCCGGCAGCACGAGCGAGGCGATCGCGCGGCCGGGATCGCGCCACCCGGTGCGGGGGAAGCCCTGGGCGGGCAGCCATCCGAGCCAGACCGCGAACACGACGACGAGCATCATGCCGGCCCACACGACCGGGACGGCGGCGACGGCCTGCGCTCCGAACGACAGCGCGGTGCCGTCGGCCCGCCCGCGGCGGAGGGCGGCGAGCACGCCGAACGGGAGCGCGATCAGCAGTGCGACGACCATCGACATCACCCCGAGGGGGATGGTGACCTGCGCCTTGGCCGCGAGCTCGTCCACGACCGGGGTCCCCGTCACCAGCGAGGTGCCGAGATCACCGCGCGCGAGACCGCCGAGCCACGCCGCGTACTGCTCGGGCAACGGCACGTTCACCCCGAGTCGCTCGCGCAGAGCCGCGACCTGCTCGGGGGTGGAGTTCGTCCCGGCGATCTGCTGGGCGACGTCTCCGGGGAGCACGCGGAGCGTGACGAAGATCAGCACGCTGGCCACGACCAGACCCAGCAGCAGCAGGGCCAGTCGTGTCAGCGCGTACCGGATCACCCGTCGCTCTTGGTGATCTCGGCGAGGTCGATGCGCGCGTTGACGTTGTCGACCGGCATGCCCGAGATGTTCGTGGCGATGGCGACGACCGACGCCCAGTTGTACAGCCAGTCGGCCGGATGGTCCTCCGACACGATCCGGGCGGCCTGCTTGAGCAGGTCGTCGGCGGTGGCGTCGTCGGTCGCGAGCAGCGAGCGCGCGTAGAGGTCCTGCACCTGCGGATTGTCGTAGGTGAAGTAGTAGTCGGGGTCGGCCCAGTTCTCGAAGTCGCGCGGCTCGGCGTGGTTCACGACGCTCAGCTGGTAGTCCTTGTTCGTGTAGACGTCGCTGATCCAAGTGCCGAAGTCGACGCGATTGACCTTCAGGTCGATCCCGACGTCGTTCAGGTTCGACACGAGGATCTGGGGAAGCGTCGTGCCGTAGTCCGTCGCGATCGTCAGCGTCAGCGAGAGGTCGGAGACGTTCGCCTCGCTCAGGAGGGCGCGGGCGGCGTCCGGGTCGTAGGAGACGACGTCCGACAGGTCCTCGTATCCCGGGTCGGTCTCGGGAATCGGGCCGAAGAGGGTCTGACCCGAGCCGATGGCCGCGACGATGGCGTCGTGGTCGATGGCGGTGCGGATCGCCTCGCGCACCCGCTTGTCGGAGAGGGGGCCCGACGTCGAGTTCATCGCCAGCACGCTCTTGCCGGTCGAGGTCCCGGTCTCCACGGAGATGTCACCGCCCGCCTCGACCTGGTCGGTGAAGTTGGCGTCGAACCCGGTGAGGACGTCGACCTCGCCGGCCAGTGCCGCGTTGATGGCCGCCTGGGTGTCGGGGATGAAGTCGAAGCTGACCTCGGCGACCCGGGCGGCCTCGCCCCAGTACGCGTCGTTGCGCTCGAGGGTCAGGCTCGCGCCCTGACGCCAGTCGCCGAGGGCGAAGGGGCCGGTGCCGTTCGCGCGGGTGCTGTAGTCGACGGTGTCGCCCTCCTTGAAGACGAGGCCCGCCCGTCCGGTGAGGTTCCACAGCAGCGACGAGTCGGGCTGCGCGAGCGTCAGGGAGATCGTCTGCCCCTCGGCCGTGATCGAGGTGACGTTCGCGAGGCGGTCGGAGTCCGCGTACGACGGCGTGTCCTTGCGCGTCGTGAGCGACCAGACCACGTCCTGCGGCGTGAGCGGCTGACCGTCGTGGAACACGACGCCCTCGCGGAGCGTGAAGGTGTAGGTCAGTCCGTCTGCCGAGACCTCGTGCGAGCTGGCGAGCGCGTCGACGATCTCGCCCTCGGCGGTGCGGGCCACGAGTCCCTGGTAGACGTTGTCGATCAGGATCTGATCGAGCGAGATCCCCGTCGTCTGACGGATATCGAGGTTCGACGGCTCGAGCACCAGCCGGATGCTGACGCTCGCATCGGGGTCGGGGTCGCCCACGGGGCCGGTGGGCGAAGGCTCGGCGTTGCCGGTGCAGCCGGCCAGGACGAGGGCCCCCGCGGCCAGCAGGGCGGCGGCGGAGAGAGCAGTGCGGCGGAGCATGTGGAGGAGGGTCCTTTCGCAAGGGCGGGGCATCGTTGCTGTCCGATGCGCTCCCGCGAACTCAGTGCGGCATACAGCCTAGGGTCCGGCGGGGCCCGGGGCGGCATTGCTCGGCCACGGGCGGGCGGCGCCTCGGGTGCTCACTCGCGGGGGGATCCGGCATCGCGGATGATCGAGGCCAGTTCGGCGGGCAGCTCCTCCTGCACGTTGTGGCCGGAGTCGACCGTCACGATGCGGGCGTGCGGCAGTCGTTCGCGGTACACCGCGAGGTCTGCGTCGGAGAGGTACCCGCGTCGTCCGTGCACGAGCGTCACGGGCGCGGTGACGGCCGCCAGGTCGTCCCAGCCCGAGTCGGCGAGGACCGCCGCGAGCGCTCCGGCGCGCCGATCGGCGGTCGCCGCGGCCTCCGCGTCGGAGGCGAGGTCGTTGGCGATCCGGGCGAAGTGGTGCTTCCATTCGACCCGGCCGTCGGGCCGGACCCGGGAGTTCAGGAACACGCCGCGCTCGGCGGCGGTCCGGTCGCCGCCGAGCCCGAACGACAGGGCGCGCTCGACGAGCTCGTCCCGGGACGCCCAGTGGGTGGGCCCCGAGAAGAACGCGCGGATCTGCGCGGCGCCCCCGGCCGGGTCGAGGCCCGGAGCGATGTCGACGATGACGAGGGCGCGGACCAGCTCGGGGTGCGAGGCGGCGAGGGCGGCGGCCGTGAGCCCGCCGAGGGACTGGCCGACGAGCACCTGCGGCGACCGGGTCCATTGCTTCACGGCGGGTGCGACGTCGGCGGCGAGCGTGCGGGCGGTGTAGTCCGCGTCGTCGCGCCAGCCGGAGTCCCCGTGCCCGGGGAGGTCGAGCGCGAGAGCGGGGCGCCGCAGCGACAGGACCGTCCGGTCCCAGGTGTGGGCGTTCAGCCCCGCTCCGTGCAGCAGCGTCACCTCGGGGTCGCCGTCTCCGAGGCGGATCGCACTGAGGGGGCGGCCGTCGGGCGCGAACGTGAAGAGGCGCTCGGCCGAGGGCAGCGGCGCCCCGGCCTCGGTGGCCTGATCGGGCAGGAACGAGAACTCGTCGAACGGGGCGTCGGCCACGATGATCCTTCGGTCGGTGGTCCCTCCATTCTCGCGCCGGGCGGGGGAGGGGTGGGTAGTGTGAACGCATGAGTCCGGAGCGCCGCATCCACCTGTCGAAGGCGGCCCGTCCCGCCTACGACGCCCTCGACGCGTTCGCCCGGACGGTGGGCGACATCGCCGCCGAGGCCGGGATCGGGGACCGGCTGAAGGAGCTCGCGCTCGTCCACAGCTCGCAGCTGAACGGATGCGCCTACTGCGTGCGTGTCCACGTCGAACGCGCGACCGCCGCGGGGGTCACGGTCGACGAGATCGCCCAGTTGGCGACCTGGCGCGACTCCGGAGTGTTCGACGAGCGGGAGCGCGCGGCCCTCGAGCTCGCCGAGGCGTATGTCCACATCTCCGACGAGGGCGTCTCCGATGAGCTGTACGACCACGTCGGGGGTGTCTTCTCCGAGGAGGAGTACGTCGGCCTGAGCTGGCTGCTCATCTCCATCAACGCGTTCAATCGTCTGACGATCGCCGGACGCTACCCCGTGCCGCCGTCGGCGAGGCCGACGGCGTGAGCGCCGCCGACGCGCCGGTCGTGCCGGGTGCACTGAACTTCCGCGACACCGGCGGCTTGCCCGCGGGAGCGGGCGTCACACGCTCCGGCGTGCTGTTCCGTTCGGGCAATCTCGCCCGGCTCGACGACGCCGGCCGTGCGGCGCTGCGGTCGATCGGGCTGCGGCGCATCATCGACCTGCGCGACGACGACGAAGTGCTCTCCGAGCCCTCGCTCCTCGACGGCGTCGACGCGCGCACCCAGCGCGTGCCGCTGTTCCTCGGTTCGGTGGCCTCCCTCTTCCACGCCGACATGTCGCTCGCGTCGATGTACCGATCGCTCGTCGACGACTCCGCGCCCCGCGTCGTCGAGGCGGTGCGCGGCGTGCTCGCGGAGCAGCCGGTGCTCGTGCACTGCACGATCGGCAAGGACCGCACGGGAGTGACCGTCGCGCTCGTCCTCGCGGCCGCCGGCGTCGACGAGGATGCCGTCGTCGCCGACTACGCGCGCACCGAAGCGCTGCTGCCGGCAGAACGCAACGCCCCGATCGTCGCCTACCTGCGCGCGCATCACCCCGACGCTCCGCACCTGCTCGACCTTGCGACCCGGTCGCCCGCGCCGGTCATGCGCGGCCTGCTCGACGACCTGCGCGCACGGTTCGGCTCTCCCGCCGACTACCTGCGCGCGCAGGGGCTGGGCGATGACGAGATCGACGAGCTCGCCCGCGTGCTCGTCGCTTGACGTCCACCCGACGCGCCCGGGATCCGGGGGAGGCGCTCAGGTAAGGCATGCCTATCCACGGGGTATAGTGGGGGCATCATGACCGTGCACAGCGATTCCGCCTGCCGTGCCTCGAAGCACGAGCGGGTGCAGCACCTCATCACCGCCGACGAGCACGCGCTCGCCGAGCTCGAGGCGCTGTTGGCGACGCTGCCGATCTGCTCGACGGGTCGGGTGTTCGTCGAGGTCCCCGACGCGTCGTGGATCGGCTCGGTGACGGTCCCCGGTCGCATGATCGTCACGTGGCTCGATCGATCCGCCCGCTCCGGCGCCCCCGGGTCGGGCCGGGCGTGCGCTCCGGGCGAGGCGCTCGCGCGCGCCGTCACGGCCTGGGCGGGCGAGATGCTGTGCAGCGAGGCCGCTCGGGCCACGCGGGTCCACCTGCTGGGCGGGTTCCTCGGCACGGCCGACATCGTCGACGACCTGACCTCTCGCCGCGGCCTGTCCGCGGATTCGATCCACACGCCCGAGCGCTTCGGGCTGGCCACCGCGCGCTGATCGCTCGCGCCGCCCGCCGTCAGCCGCGGTCGGCGGACCGCGGGATGTAGTTGCCGTCCGCCAGACCCGCTTCGATCTCGAACCGGTTCCGCAGCGGGTCGCGTCCGGCGACGAGATACAGCAGCGGCATGAGGATGCCGTACCGCCGCCACTGGCGCGCGTGGACCGCTTCGTGGACGAGGATGCGCTCGCTCGGCTCGCGATCCCCGGTCAGGAAGCACGATCCGACGCAGACGCCGCCGCGGCCGAACGTCCATCCCGGCATGCCGGTGAAGATCCACAGGCCGGCGCGACGACGGACGCGACCGGTCGACCAGAGCGTGCCCCAGACGAACCCGAAGGCCGTCCCCGCGGCGGCGCCGGCGCGGCTGATGACCGAGTCGAGCAACGGCGCCGGGATCCACCGGTCGAGTGCCGCTCCGCGCGTGAGGGCGCGGTCGGCGCGCTCTCGCCACCCTGGCGGCGGCGCGAGGGGGCTCACGCGACCGACCCGAGCACGCGCAGGACCGTGCCCATGTCCTCCACTGCGGCGCCGGGATGCGCCGGTGCGAAACCCGTGATGGACGCCCCCACGAGCGGTAGCCGCTCCCGGAGTGCTGCGACGGCACTCGTGAGCGCGGCCACCTCCAGCCCGAACGGGACGGACTGGGACACGCCGGTGACGACCGCCGGGTCGAGGACGTCGAGGTCGACGTGGACGTAGACGGCTTCGGCTCCGGTGGCGGCGACGGCGTCCGCCAGCACGGCGGGATCGGCCAGCTGGTCGACGCTCAGCGAGGTGATCCCCGACTCCCGCAGGTGATCGGCCTCCGCGTCGTCGAACTCGCGCGCGCCGGCCAGGACGATGCGGTCGGGCGTCACGGGAACGACGGAGGCGAGGGGCCCGTCGCCGGTCACGGCGCGCAGCGCCATGCCGGCGAAGGCGCCGGACGGCGAGGTCGCGGGGGTGTGGAGGTCGGCGTGCGCGTCGAACCAGACGACCGCCAGACCGGGGTGGTGCGCCGCCGCCTCGGCGATTGCGGGCACGGCGACGCCGCAGTCGCCGCCGATGACGACGAAGCGCTCCCGCGGCGCGGCATCCGTCTCGGCGTCGTCGGCGGGGGAGAGAGCGGCGGAGATGAGGTCGCGCGTGCGCTGCAGCGAGCTGAACCGGCGGATACCGGTGTCGAGCGACTCACCGGCCTCCATGGGGACGTCCACGCGCGAGGTCGCGCTACGGGGCAGATCGTCGGCGATCGCGTCGGCACCGTCGATCAGCGTCATCGATCGCGCCGACGGCGACCCCTGCCACTGCGGCACCACGAGGAACCGGGTCATGTCGTCATCCCTCCGGAAGGCGGATAGAAGACCGACGTCCGGGCGGCGGTCGCCGGCCCGGACGTCGGTGTCGCGCGGTGGTCAGCGCTCGATGGCGCCGGCCGCCCCGCCCGTCTTGAGCGCGGCGAGGCGAGCCTCGACCTCGGTGAGCTGCCCCACGTCCTCGAGGCTCTCGAACTGCGCGTCGAGGCTCGAGGCGGCCAGCTCCTGCTTGCCGGCGGCGAGGGCTTCCTGGCGACGCACCTTGTCTTCGAACCGGCCGAGCTCGCTCGTGGGGTCGAGCACGTCGATCGACTTGACGGCGTCGTGAACACGGTTCTGGGCCTCGGCGGTCTTCGCGCGGGCGAGCAGCTCGGAGCGCTTGGCGCGCAGCTGGTCGAGCTTGACCTTCATGCCGTTGAGGCCGTCCTTGAGCTTCTCGACGACCTCGGTCTGCGTCGCGATCGTCGGGGCGATCGTGCGCGCCTCGTTCTCCTCGCTGATCTGACGCTGCAGGGCGACCTTGGCGAGGTTGTCGAACTTGTCGGCGTCGGCGGTGTTGCCGACCTGGCGCAGCTCGTCGGCCTTGCGGCTGGCGGCGAGGGCCTTGTTCCCCCACTCGGTGGCAGCCTGGACGTCCTCCTGGTGGTCGCGCTCGAGCAGGCGCAGGTTGCCGATGGTCTCGGCGATGGCCGACTCGGCATCGGCGATGGAGTTGGTGTAGTCCCGCACGAGCTGGTCGAGCATCTTCTGCGGGTCCTCGGCCTGGTCGAGGAGGGCGTTGATGTTCGCCTTCATGAGCGTCGAGATTCGGCCGAAGATGGACTGCTTTGCCATCGGGGTTCCTTTCGTGGATGGTCTGAGAAGAGGTCTGTGTCGGGTCAGAAGCGTCCGCCGCCGCGGCGGGAGCGTCCGCCGCCGCCGAACCCGCCGCCACCGGAGCGACCGCGGGATCCGCCGCCGCTGAACCCGCCGCCGAATCCGCTGCCGCCGAATCCGGACGAACGGCGCCCGGACGATCCGCCGCCGAGGAGCGAGTTCAGCACCATGCCGCCGATCATGGCACCCATCATGCCGTTCGACCCGGACGCGGGCGACCCCTGACCGAATCCGCCGAGGTCGGAGCGTGCGGCCTCGATCGCGAGGCCGCTGAGCTGCGTCGCGCGCGTCGCGTCGGCGAGCGCGCGCTCGGGCTCGATCTGCGCCGTCGCCTCCGCCCGGTCGAGCGACGCGCGGGCCTCGGCCACCCGGGTGCGGGCGGTCGCCCCGACCGCGCCGCGTCGGGTGCCGATGTAGTCTTCGGCCGCCGACACCTGTGCGCGTGCCTGCTGGAGCTGCTGCTCGAGGACCTGCCGGGCACGGTCGGCGCGCTGGGCGGCGTCGCGCGCGCCGGCGAGGGCCGTGTCGATCGCGGTGTTGGCTCCCAGGAGCGCCGACAGCGCCGCCTGGGGGCGTCGATGGGGTCCGGCGAGCTGCGACCGGGCGGCGTCGAGGGTCTGACGCGTCGAGGACACCACGGCGGCGAGCGAACCGTCGGGGTCGGGAACGCCGATCGCGGTGGCGATGTCCTGCTCGAGCTCGATCATCAAGGCCGCAGCGTCCCGCTCCGCGGTGGTCAGGTCGTCCGCCACCTTGTCGACGGAGTGCTCGAGCTGTGCAGCCTGCGCGACAGCGCTCTCGGCGGCTCTGAGGGCGACCGCGGCCGCGGCCCCGTCTCCCGAGGCGATGGCGCGCTGTGCTCCGGCCAGCTGCTCGTCGGCGAAGTCGAGACGGCTGCGGGCCTGCGCGGGGTTGTCGTCGACCGTCGAGAGCTCCTCGGGCGCGTACGCACCGGTCAGCCGGGAGAGGGCGGATGTCGCGGCATCCAGTGCCGTCGCCGCGGCGGCGCGCTCCTGCTGGATGCGCACGAGCGCCTCGGGTGCGTTCTGCTCGAGCGCGCGCAGCTGGTCGAATTCGTCGGTGCGCGCGTCGAGCTCGGCGTCGGCGTGCGCGCACAGTTCGAGGATGCGGGTGTGGATCGCCCGCACGTCGTCCTCGGTGTCGGGCTGGTCGTCGTCGAGGCGCTGCTGCAACGAGAACGCCTCGTCGAGATCGCGTCGGGCCTCGGCGAGCGTCTGCGTGAAGGCGGTCGCCGCCGCGTCGCCGAACTGCGCGGTGGCGAAACCCAGCTCCTGCTCGCTCGTCCGGATGGCGTCGTCGGCGGCCACGAGCGCCGCCGCCGACCGGCGCGCGAGCGATTCGATCGGCTCCGCCGGCGCCGCTCGGCGGCCCGCGGGAGCGGTGGTTCCGCCGCGACGTCGACGCACGAGCACGACGACGACCGCGATGACCGCACCGACCGCGAGGACGCCGAGGACGATCGTGAGGCCCGAGGCGCCGGGGGAGCCGTCTGCCGCGCCGCCTCCGCCTCCCGGCGCGCCGCCGACGGCATCGGCGAGTCCCGCGGCGGCGGCGAAGCCGGCACCGCCCCAGTCGCCGGACTGCAGCTCCGGAGCGATGCGCTCGGTTTCGATGCGGCCGAGGGCGTCGCCGTCGAGCGGTCCGTCGGTGTCGCCCGAGAGGTAGAAGTTGCGCTGTTGCGTCGCGACGGCCAGAACGTACTGGTTCACGCCGAGACCGCCGTTCTGGGCGACCGCGTTCGCCCAGCCCTCGGCGTCCGAGGGGCCGGTGAACGCGTCGACGTAGACGACCCACAGGTCGACGCCCGATTCGGCGCTCACCGCCGAGAGTCGCTCATCGAGCGAGCGCTGCTCGCCGGCAGACAGGACCCCGACCTGGTCGACGACCCGACTCGATCCGAGATCGACCGGGTCCGTGGCCCACGCGGCGGCCGAGCCGCCGACGACGAGCGCCAGGCTCGCCACGATCGAGAGCGTCATCGCTCGGAGCACGCGCATCCGTTCCCCTTCCGAGGACGGAGGACCGGCCTCGCCCCCACTCTATTGAGGGGCCTCCGCCCGAGCCTATGCGGGGACTGGGAATCAGCGGGTAGCGGAATCGCGGCGCGGATCCGCCGCGTCGAGCCGCTCGGCGGTTACGCTGACCGGCGGTCGGGGCCGCGGAGCCTCGCGAGCGACGATCGGGAGGTCTCATGGACGACAGGTACGGCACCGACGTGCTCGCCGCCGGATGGCGCGACGTGGGCCGCAAGGTCGTGGCCGAGGTCGCCGCCGAGGCCGATCTCGTCGTCGAGGTCGCCGACGACGGCTACTGCGGTGCGGTCGTGGCGGTGCGCAGCGGGATGGTCGAGCTCGAGGATCGCCGCGGCAAGGTCCGCGTCTTCCCGCTCGGCGGCGGCTTCCTCGTCGACGGCGAGCCGGTGCGTCTGACGGCGCCGAAGGCGGCGGCCCCCGCGGGGCGGCTGCGCACGGCATCCGGCTCCTTCGTCGCCCCCCAGCAGCGTGCTCGCGTCGCACGCGCCTCGCGCATCCTCGTCGAGGGTCGCCACGACGCCGAGCTCGTCGAGAAGGTCTGGGGCTCCGACCTCCGCGTCGAGGGGGTCGTCGTCGAGTACCTGCAGGGCGTCGATCTGCTCGAGGACCTCCTGCGCGACGAGCCGCCCTCCGCCGAGCGCCGCTACGGTGTGCTCGTGGACCACCTCGTGGCGGGGTCGAAGGAGACGTGTATCGCCGAGCAGATCCTCCGCGGTCCGCACGGCGCACATCTGAAGATCGTCGGACACCCCCACATCGACGTCTGGCAGTGCGTGCGGCCCGAGGCGGTGGGCATCCGTGCGTGGCCCCAGGTGCCGCGGGGCATCGACTGGAAGACCGGGGTGTGCCGCGCCCTCGGATGGCCCGCCGACGACCAGGCCGACATCGCTCGGGCGTGGCAGCGCATCCTCGGATCGGTGCGAACGTATCGCGATCTCGATCCCGCCCTGCTCGGACGGGTCGAGGAGCTGATCGACTTCGTCACGAGCTGAGCGGGGTGCGCCGACTCGCGCCGCTCCTCGTATCGATACCCTGAGAGGTATGCCCGATACCGATGCACCCGAAGCCGGCGACGAACCGCGCTACCGCGATCGCCCGGTGTCGTTCGCGCGCCGCAGCGGGCGGATGAGCGACGGGCAGGAGCGCGCCTGGAACGAGCTCGGATCGTTCTACGCCGTCGATGTCGAGCGGGACCAGGCCGTCCTCAGTGTGCGTCCGGGATCGCAGGTCGACCCCGCGGCGCTGTTCGGGCGCACGGCTCCGCTCATCGTGGAGATCGGGTCGGGGCAGGGCCACGCGATCGTCGCGGCGGCCGAGGCGTCGCCCGAGACCGACTTCCTCGCCGTCGAGGTCTTCCGGGCCGGTCTGGCCCGCACCATGCTCGACGCCGACCGGGCGGGTGCGCGCAACCTCCGCCTCGTCGAGGCGAACGCGCCCGAGGTGCTCGAGCACCTGCTGCCCGCGGCATCCGTCGACGAGCTCTGGATCTTCTTCTCGGATCCCTGGCACAAGAACCGGCACACGAAGCGCCGTCTCATCTCGGCCGACTTCACCCCGCTCGCCGCGCGCGTCCTCAAGCCCGGCGGGGCGCTCCGGCTCGCGACGGACTGGGAGGACTACGCGCTGCAGATGCGCGAGGTGATGTCCGAAGCCGACGGCTTCACGCCCGGCTTCGACGGTCTCTGGGCGCCGCGGTTCGAGGGCCGGGTCATGACCGCCTTCGAGCGCAAGGGCATCGCGAAGGGACGCGACATCCGAGACCTGGTCTACATCCGTTCCGACGACGCGCGCTGAGGTGAACAGCCACGGCGCCCTGAGCGCCCGCCCCGTCGTCTCGGCCAGCACGATCCCGGCGCTGCTGGTGTGCCTCGCGGCGCCGGCCTTCTTCGTGCTGCTGCTGCCGTGGCTCGGATGGACTCTGCTCGTTCTCGGCCTGGTCGCCGCGCTCGGAGTCGACCGGTGGCGCGTGGGTGAGGCGCGACCGTCGCTGACCCGCGATCTGTCTCTCATCGCGCTCGGACTCGCCGTGGTCAGCCTGATCGAACTGAAGGCCGAACTCGACAACCTCGCCATGGTGCGTTTCACGCTCGCGCTCGGCGGCGCCGTCGTGCTTCCCTACGTCGTGTCGCGCTACGTCTACCGCGACCACGCCATCCGCTTCCCCTGGCGCGGGGGAGGACGCTGGAGCACCTTCCAGTGGGTGTGGCTCGCTGCCGTCCTCGTCCTCGGCTGGCTGATCCTGCCGTTCTACTTCATCACCTCGGGCGTGTATACGAACTGGCCGGTCGTCGACACCCCCGAGCTGATCGCGCGCCTGTTCGTCGGCGTCGGAGCGGTCGGCATCTGGGACGAGCTGTTCTTCATCTGCACCTGCTTCGCACTGCTGCGGCGCCACTTCGCCGACGCCTCGGCGAACGTGCTCCAGACGATCGTCTTCGTGTCGTTCCTGTGGGAGCTCGGCTACCAGGCGTGGGGACCGGCCCTGACGATCCCCTTCGCGCTGCTGCAGGGATACATCTTCCTGCGCACCCGCTCCCTCGCCTACGTCGTGACGGTGCATCTGCTCTTCGACGCGGTCGTGTTCGGCGTGCTCGTGCACGCGCACAACCCGGGTCTGCTCGACAAGCTGTTCCTCGTCCCCGCTCCCTGATCCGCGAACCCGCTGCTCGGCTGCACCGGGGTTGCACAGGCCGGCGCGATATCGTGGGTCCCGGAACCCGATGGCGGGCTCGCGGACGAGGGAGCAGTACCCGCACCAGACAAGACTGACTCGGACGGGTCTGTCATGTCATGGGTCATTCTGATCGCCTCCGGTGTGCTCGAGGCGGTGTGGGCGTCGGCGCTCGCCGCATCCGACGGGTTCCGGCGCCGGAAGCCGGCGATCCTCTTCGTGGTCGCACTGATCGCGAGCATGGGCGGGCTGGCCGTCGCGATGACGGCGCTCCCGACCGGTACCGCCTACGCGGTGTGGGTCGGCGTCGGCGCCACGCTGACCGTCGTCTGGGCGATGGTGACGCGGCGCGAGCGGATCTCGATCGCGCGCCTTCTGCTCCTCCTTCTGCTCGTGGCCTCGGTCGTCGGGCTCAAGGTGGTGAGCTGACATGGCCTGGCTCATCCTGCTCGCGAGTGCCGTGTGCGAAGCCGTCTGGGCCACAGCCCTCGGCAACTCGAACGGGTTCACCGAGCCGGTCGCGACCATCGTCTTCGTCGCCGGCCTGCTGCTGAGCATGGCCGGACTCGGGCGCGCGATGCGCGACATCCCGATCGGGACGGCCTACGCGGTGTGGGTCGGGGTGGGAGCCGCCCTCACCGTCACGTGGGCGATCGCGACGGGGGCCGAGGAGTTCTCGATCGGCAAGGTCGTGTTCATCGCCGGGATCGTCGCGGCGGTCGTCGGGCTCAAGCTCGTCCCGGCCGGGCGGCCCTCAGCCCAGGCGGGCGAGAAGCGCGGGACCGAACACGATGGCCGCGGCGAGAGGGACGACGAGGGCGGCCAGCGCCACGACGCCGAGGATCGCGATGTTGCCGAGGATGGCACCGACGAGGGCGGAGCTGCGGCCGGCGGCGAGGCGGAGACGATCGGCGGGGGAGAGCGGTGCAGTGGTCACTCTTCGACCGTACGAACCGGCCCCGACGCCCCGCGTCGGCCGGTCGGCTGATCGGCATCAGCCTCGGGGATGATGTCGGGCGCCGCGCGGCGGAACGCGGCAGGGGCCGCTGTCAAGACGGCGCGGATCCGGCGGCCGCGGTGCGAGCGTTGACGCACCGGGGCGACACCCCGGACCTCGACGAAGGAGAGACCATGAGCGACACGGAAGACCCCCGGAAGACCCTCGCCGAACTGCTGCCGGACTTCCGGTTCGCGATGGTGACGACGACGGATGCCGACGGCAAGCTGACCTCGCGTCCGCTCACGGTGCAGGAGGCGGAGTTCGACGGCGATCTGTGGTTCGTCATCGACCGCGAGTCCTCGGTGGCCGCCGATATCGGGTCGCGTCCCGGAGTCGGTGTCTCGCTGAGCAGCGACGACGCGTGGGTGTCGCTCGCCGGCGACGCCGAGATCGTCGACGACCGCGCGCGACTCGACCACTACTGGTCGAGCACTCTCGAGGCCTGGTTCCCCGACGGACCGGACGACCCGCGCGTCACCCTGCTGCGGATCGACGCGGTGTCGGGCGAGTACTGGAGCAGCGCAGGCGGCCGCATCGCCACGGCCATCGGTCTCATCAAGTCCAAGATCACCGGTGAGACGTACGAAGGGCGGAACGAGAAGCTCGATCTCTGAGCAGTTCTCTGAGCAGTTCGATCTATACGAGCCGCACACGCACGGAGGCCGCCCCGCTCGAAGCGGGACGGCCTTCGCGGCGTTCAGAGCGCCGTCGTCACCGGGCGAGGAAGGCCAGGAGCGCGTCGTTGAACTGCTGCGCGTGGCTCACGTTGAGTCCGTGGGGCGCATCCGCGATCAACGCCAGCTCGCTCCCCGCCAACTGCTCGTGCGTGCGCTTGCCAGAGCCCTCGAAAGGCACCGTGCCGTCGCCGTCGCCGTGGATGATGAGGGCGGGAACATTGATCGCCCCCAGATCGTCGCGGAAGTCGGTGGTGCCGAACGCCTCCATCGCCTTGAGCGCGGCGTGGTGGTCGGCCTGGCGCGTGAGGGCGATCGCCTGCTGGCGCTGCTCCTCGGTGACCTTGAGCTCGCCGTCGACCGAGAAGAACTGCGTGGTGAAGCCGTCGTAGAACGTCTCCTCGTCGTCCTTCAGGCCCTTCTCCATCTCGTCGGCCTGATCCTGCGTGAGCGGTCCTTCGGGGTTGTCGGCGGTGTGAGCGAGGTACGGCGGCACGGCGGCGGCGAACACGACGCTGCGAAGACGTTCCTGACCGTGGTTCGCGACATAGCGGGCCACCTCGCCGCCTCCCATCGAGAAGCCGACGAGCGTGACGTCGCGCAGGTCGAGGGTGTCGAGCACTGCAGCGAGATCCATGGCGAAGGTGTTGTAGTCGTACCCCGAGCGCGGCTTGTCACTGCGCCCGAACCCGCGGCGATCGTAGGCGACGACACGGTATCCCGCGGCGGTCAAGGCCGGGATCTGCTCGGACCAGGATTCGGCCGACAGCGGCCAGCCGTGGATGAGGACGACCGGGCGGCCCGTGCCTCCGGTGTCGTCCACGTGAAGTTCGACGTCGTTGAAGAGGCCCTTGTGTGCGGTGATCTCAGTCATGACCACATGATCGTCATCACCGGGGCGGAGCGGGTAGTGGTTGACGGATCGCGGAGCGCAGTTTAGAGCCCGTCGTCTGCGCCGGCCGATCAGCCTCGGACGATCGCCGCCGGTTCCACCGAGTCGACGGCGTCCTGCATGCGGGACAGGAAGTCGATGACGGCTGCCGTGGCCTCCGGGGTCGTGTTCGCCGCGACCTCGTGCATGCGATCGTGCATGGCGGACAGGGTCGCCCGCACCTCGTCCTCGGCTCGCTCGGTCGGTTCGAGGTAAACGCTGCGGCGGTCGCTCGGGTGGGGGACTCGTCGGAGGTACCCCGAGCTCTCGAGGCGGTCGAGGAGGCTCGTGGTGCTGGCTGTCGAGATGCCGAGGTACTTCGCCACGTCGCCGGGCTTGATCTGCTGACCGCGGGACTGTGCTCGAAGGAGCCGACGGACGACGAGGAGCTCGTTCTCACCCATCGACATCGACTCGCGGGTCCGACGACGCATCGCGGCTTCCGCAGCCTGATACAGCCGCAGCGCTTCGAGAGCGGTCGTCGCACGCTGGCGGTCGTCGCCGTAGAAGAAGCCGGTCACCTGTCCACCTCCGTGTTCGTGCCTGCTTCATACCTTAACAGATAACTAACTTGACGAGATACTTTTACAACTAGTAGCGTTGCGGACAAGTCATCCACCATCTGTGAGGAGCCGTCATGGGCCACCTGTTCTACGGGAACGCTTCCGACTCGATCGAGATCCCGGACCGCCTGCTCGCCCACATCAAGGTCCTCGCTGCGACGAAGCTGCGTCGTTCGGAGAGCTTCACCCTGACGTGGAAGCACCTGGACGACGTCAGTGCCGGACGCTCGACCATCTGGATGCAGCCGTCCATCCCCCTGCGCTTCGTGTTCGACTCGGCCGAGTCCGAGAAGCTCGACTCGTCGCTGCTCACCGAGATGGCGCGCGCGGCGAGCTCGTCGACCGGACTCGTGGTCGATCTCGCCGAGTACGCCCCCGAGGCTCGGCCTGTCGTCTCCGTCGCCGCGGCGACGGAGGCCGCGACTGCGGACACCCTGGCGACCGCAGCATGAGCACCGTCACCGACCGCACCGCGCCGCCGCTTGTGCTCAGCGCGCGCCGCATCACCTGGTCCACCGTCGCCCCCGGCTTCTACGTCGCCTCGACGGACGGCGAGTTCGTCGGCTCGATCGACACGTCGCCCGACGGGCACTTCATCGCACTGGACGGATCATCGACTCCCATCGGGCGCTACGGCACCCTGCGTGAGGCGCAGCAGTCCCTCCTCACGACGGACGCACCGGGTAACCGGGCCCGCAAGAGTCTCGTCCGGCGCAACATCCGGACCGCCGCCACCGCCTCGGGCGCTCTGGCCGGTGCGCTCGCTCTGACAGCCGGCGCCCTCGCGCCGTTCATCTGACCCGGCGGCGCCCGGCCGCCCGATCGAGAGAAGAGGATGAGGATGACTTCCGACGAATCGCGTCGCGATGACGCTGACGAGAACGGATCCCACGGCGAGGCCGCCGACGGGTCCGACAGTCACGGCACCCCCGAGCCCGGCGGGCTCGGCAAGGACGGCACCATCCCGGCAGACCCCGACGGGGTCGCTGCCGGCCACACCGGAACGGCGTCCACCTTCGAGCCCGAGGAGGACGAGGGATCGTCGTGAGCCTGCGGGACGGATGTCGAGGGCGGCGCGGTCCTCAGATGTCGGCCCCGGGCGACCCACGTCGGGTATAGACGGGCGAAGCGCCCGCGACGGTCGACGTCCCGGGCGCTTCGTGGTGAACCGCTGGTGGTCAGGCGCCGAGCTTCTTCGATGCCTTGCGTGCTGCGGAGTCGACGACCTTCCGCGCGCGCTTGCGCGCCTTGCGCAGTGACGGGTCGTCCCACAGGTGCTTGGCGGCACTGCTGATGTCGCGGTATCGCGCACGGCCGGCCTTCGCGCCGGCGACGTAGGCGACGACTCCGACGATCACGATCAGCAGACAGGCTTTGGGCTTCGGCATCCCATACTCCTTCGGTCGATGTTCTCCCACGTTACGGATCGCGCGCGCGGCGGTCATCGCCTTGACAGGTCTGACGCCGCGTGAGCGGGCTACCGGACGTCCGCCCCCGCGGGGGAGCCCGGCAGGGGCGGGCCGGGGTGGAGGACCGCGTTGACGATGGCGCGGATGGCGAACTCGCTGGCCTCCCCGAGGCCCATGGTTCCCGGCAGCAGCAGCCACTGCAGCTGCAGGCCGTCCATGACGGCGAGGATGCTGGCGGCGGCCAGGTCGATGACCGTGCGGTCGTTGACGCCCTCGCTCGCGCACACGATCTCGAAGGCCTCGGTGACGTCGCGCCGGAGCGTCGTATAGCGGTGCTCAAAGTAGTCGCGGCCGGGGTGTCCGTCGGTGACGGACTCGGAGGACAGGACGGTGTAGACCTGGACGATGCCGGGCCGCCGGGCGTTCTCGAACGCCGTGCGGACGAGGTGCAGGAAGAGGTCGGCGCCGCCGGGGATGTGCTGATCCTGCAGGTCCTCGACATCGGCTTCGTCGCGGTAGGCGATGACCTCGAGCAGCAGGTTCTGCTTCGAGCCGAAGTGGTGCAGGACCCCGGCATGGGTCATCCCGACCTGTTCGGCGATGTCCGCCAGAGTGCCGTTCGTATACCCCTTGTTGCCGAAGATCTCGATCGCGGCCTTGAGGATGTCGGTCCGTTTCTGACGGGTCGAGGGGCGCACGCGCGACCCGCTGGTTGCCGTATCGGCCACGGTGATCCCCCTTTCCCTCGGTGAGTGTAACGGTTCGATGAAGCTCGCTTGCGAAGCTTACTTACTTGTCGGTAACCTCACGGCAGCTTACTTTCTCACCGGTAAGCGACCAACCCCCTCGGGCGATGTCGGCCCGGGGCCACAGCACAATGACCGTGCCAAGGAGAAGCAATGAAGCTCAGAAGGTCTCTGGTGGCTGCGACCGCCGTCGCCGCGCTCAGCATGACGGTTCTCGCCGGATGTTCAGCCGGCGACGACGGCGGCTCGAACGGGGCATCCCGCGAGGGCTCGCTCACGATCGCCAAGCCCGACGGTGCCATCACGACGGAGTCGAACAACCCCTGGGTCGGCGACTCGTCGGCCAACAAGCTCGGATACAAGAACGTCATCTTCGAACCGCTCGCGATGGTGAACCTCGTCGGCGACAACGAGACGACTCCGTGGCTCGCCGAGAAGGTCGAGTGGAACGACGACTACACGCAGCTGCGCATCACACCGCGCGCCGGAGTGACCTGGAACGACGGCGAGGACTTCACCGCCGACGACATCGTCTTCACGTTCGACCTGATCCGCAACACCCCGGCCCTCGACACCGGCAACCTTCAGCTCACGGATGTCGCGAAGGACGGCGACGACGTCGTGCTGAGCTTCGCCGAGTCGAAGTTCGTCAAGCAGGCGCAGGTGCTGCACATCGGGATCGTGCCCGAGCACATCTGGAAGGATGCCGGCGACCCGACCACGTTCGCCAACCCCGAGCCGGTCGGCACGGGACCGTACACGCTCGACAGCTTCAGCAGCCAGTCGGTGACGCTGCAGGCGCGCGACGACTACTGGGGTGGCGAGCTGGCGGTGCCCACCCTCTACTACATCTCCTACAACGACAACACGGCGCTGACGACGGCCCTCGCCAACGGCGACGCCGACTGGGCGCAGGCGTTCATCCCGAACGTGCAGAGCGCGTTCGTCGACAAGGACCCGGAGCACAACGTCTTCTGGGCGGCCAACGTCATGGCGCCCGACGTGCTCTTCGTCAACCACACTCAGAAGCCGTTCGACGACCTCGCGTTCCGTCAGGCCGTCAACATGGTCATCGACCGCGAGGCGCACACCGAGATCGCGCGGGAGAACGCCGGCCCCGTCCTCACCTCGGTGACGGGTCTCCCGACCCCGGTCGGCGAGCAGTACATCGCCCCCGAGTACCAGGGCGTCGAGTTCGCGATGGACGTCGACGGTGCCCGCGACATCCTCGAGGCCGCCGGGTACACCTGGAGCGGCGACGCCCTCATCGACCCCGACGGCGAGCCGGTCTCGTTCACTCTCGAGGTGCCGCAGGGGTGGAACGACTACGTCACCGGTATCAGCCTCGTCGCCGACCAGGTCTCGCAGGCGCTCGGCGCCGATGCGAAGGTCAACACCCCCGACGCCGACACATGGTGGGAGAACAAGCGCTCGGGCGACTTCGACGCCATCATGCACTGGGTCGACAGCGGCACGACGCCCTACGACCTGTACTCCGACACGATGGACGGCCGCTGGTTGCTGGCCGGCGACAACGTCGACTTCAACTTCGGCCGTTACGAGAACCCGCGCGCGACGGAGCTGCTGAACACCTACGCGACGGCCGCGAGCGACAGCGAGCGCACCGCGGCGCTGCAGGAGGTGCAGAAGATCTTCGTCGAGCAGGTGCCGGTGATCCCGGTCGGCACGCACCCGTACCTCGGCGAATACAACACGCGGTCGTACGTCGGTTGGCCCAGCGAGGACGACCAGTACGCCACCGCCGACCCGACGCAGGTGACGGTCCCGCTCATCCTGACCAAGCTCGAGCCCGCCTCTTAGGAGACCCGCGCGGAGGGGGCGGCTCGTCCGTCCCCTCCGCTCTCGAGCCCGAACGTCACGAAAGCGAAGGACCATGCCCGACCCCCTGCTCACCGTGCGCGACTTCTCGGTCGTGTACGACGTCGAACCGCCCGTCGCCGCGGTCACCGACGTCACGCTGCAGCTCGAACGCGGCGAGATCCTCGGTCTCGCCGGTGAGAGCGGATGCGGCAAGACGACGCTCGCCTACGGCATCCAGCGCCTGTTGCGCGCTCCCCGCCGTCATCACCGGCGGGAGCGTCGTGTTCCACGACTCCTCGGGAGAGGACGTCGACGTGAACGCCCTCGACGCCGAGCAGATGCGCCGATTCCGCTGGGACAAGATCTCGATGGTCTTCCAGGGCGCGATGAACGCGCTGAACCCGGTCACGACGATCGGGTCGCAGCTCGAGGACGTCTTCACCGTTCACCGGCCCGACCTCTCGCGCCGCGAGCGCCGTGCCGCGTGCGAGGAGCTGCTCGAGCTCGTCGCGGTGGGCAAGGACCGGCGCCGCTCGTACCCGCACGAGCTGTCGGGCGGGATGCGTCAGCGCGTCATGATCGCGATGGCCCTCGCGCTGCGCCCGCAGCTGATGGTCATGGACGAGCCCACCACAGCCCTGGACGTGCTCGTGCAGCGCGAGATCCTGCGTCAGATCTCGCAGCTGCGGCACGAGTTCGGATTCTCGGTGGTGTTCATCACCCACGACCTGCCGCTGCTGCTCGAGATCAGCGACCGCATCGCGGTCATGCGGGCCGGGAGGATCGTGGAGCTCGCGCCCGCCCGCGAGCTGTGGGAGAACCCGCAGCACGAGTACACGCGCACGCTGCTGGCATCCTTCCCCCGGCTCACGGGGGAGCGGGGGGTGCTGGTGCGATGACCACCCTCGAGTTCCGCGGCGTCACCAAGCGCTACCGGGTGCGCGGCTCGTCGCCGATCCTCGCGCTCGACGACGTCAGTTTCACCCTCCGCGAGCGCCAGACGATCGCCCTCGTCGGCCAGTCCGGCAGCGGCAAGTCCACGATCGCGAAGATCCTCACCCAGCTGGAGACCGCCACGAGCGGTGAGGTGCTGCTCGACGGCTCGCCGATCCCGCGTCACGGCCGCGGGCTCCGCCGCTACCGGCAGCAGCTGCGGATGGTGTTCCAGGATCCCTTCGCCTCGCTGAATCCCTACCACTCGATCCGCTACCACCTCGAGCGGCCCCTGCAGCTCGATCGCGTCGTCGCGCGCGACGAGACCGAGGCCGAGGTGAGACGCCTGCTCGAGCGCGTCCGCCTCGACCCCGACGTCGTGATCGACCGGCGTCCGCACGAGCTGTCGGGCGGGCAGCGCCAGCGCGTCGCGATCGCACGCGCCCTGGCATCGCGTCCGAGTCTGCTCGTGGCCGACGAGCCCGTGTCGATGCTCGACGTCTCGATCCGGCTCGGCGTGCTGAACCTGCTCGCCGACCTGCAGCGGGAGGAGGGCCTGGGCGTCCTCTACATCACCCACGACCTCGCGACCGCCCGGCATTTCAGCGACGAGATCATGGTGCTCCATCACGGCCGGGTCGTCGAACACGGCCCCGCGGACGAGGTCATCCTGCGGCCGCAGCACGAGTACACGCGCGAGCTGCGCGCGGCCTCGCCCGACCCCGAGAAGCACTTCGCCGCCGCATCGGCCCGCCCGTTCGGAGACATCGCATGAGGATCCCGTTCCGCTTCATCGCGAGCCGTGCCGCCTTCTACCTGTTCACGGCGTGGGCCGCGATCACCATCAACTTCTTCCTGCCGCGCATGCTCAAGGGCGACCCCGTCTCGGCGTACATGCAGAAGAACGCGGGCCAGATCTCCGTCGAGGCCGAGCGTGCGCTGCGCATCCTGTTCGGTCTCGACCAGAACACGACGGTCTGGCAGCAGTACCTCGACTACTGGGGCCTGCTCTTCAGCGGCGACCTGGGCCGGTCGTTCTCGAACGGCCTCGCCCCGGTGGGCGACGTCATCGCCTCGGCGCTGCCGTGGACGCTCGGTCTCGTCGGGTTCGCGACGATCGTGTCGTTCCTGCTCGGCACCGCCACGGGCGCGCTGATCGGATGGCGCCGCGGCAGCCGCGCCGACGCGATCGTGCCGATCTCGACGTTCTTCAGCACCGTGCCGTATTTCTGGCTCGGGCTCATCGCGATCGCGGTGTTCTCGTCGATGCTGGGGTGGTTCCCCGCCTCGCACGCCTACGACAAGGGCAGCCGTCCGGCGTTCACCCTCGACTTCATCGGCCAGGTGATCGCGCACGGCACGCTCCCGGTGCTCACGATCGTCGTCGCCTCGCTCGGCGGCTGGATCCTCGGCATGCGGAACATGATGCTGACGGTGCTCGACGAGGACTACATCACCGTGGCCCAGGCGAAGGGGATGCCGAACGGACGCGTCCTGTGGCGCTACGCGGCCCGCAACGCGATGCTGCCGCAGCTGTCGAGCTTCGCCCTGTCGATCGGCTTCATCGTCGGCGGCACGATCGTCATGGAGATGGTCTTCTCGTACCCGGGCGTCGGCAAGCTGCTGCTCGACGCCACCACCGCCAAGGACTATCCCCTCATGCAGGGGCTGTTCCTCATCATCACGCTGGCCGTGCTCGTGGCCAACATCTTCGCCGACATCGCGTACGCGGTGCTGGACCCGCGCACCCGTCAGACGGAGGCATGACATGACGATTCCGAGCCAGCCCACCTCCGCCCTCGCCGACGGGCCCGCCACAGCGACTGTCCTCGCGACGCCGCCGGCCGTGCCGCCCCGCCGCACCTTCGCGACGCAGGTGCGATCGTCGTTCGCGATGTTCGGCAACCGCAAGTCCCTCGCGGGTCTCGTCATCCTCGGGGTCTTCGTCCTCGTCGCCGTCCTCGGCGACGTCATCGCCCCCTACGGGCCCCTCGAGAAGGACTATTCGGCACTGCGCCAGGCACCGTCGTGGTCGCACCTCCTCGGCACGACGCACATGGGGGAGGACGTCTTCAGTCAGATCGTCTACGGCACCCGCGGGGTGCTCGTCGTCGGCTTCCTCGCCGGCATCATGGGCACCGCGATCGCCGTGGTGATGGGCGTGATCTCGGGGTACACCCGAGGATGGCGAAGCGAGTCGCTGTCGGCGGTGACGAACGTCTTCCTCGTGATCCCCGGCCTTCCGCTCATCATCATCGTCGCCTCGCAGTTCGAGAACCCGCCCCTCGTGCTCATCGCCGCGGTCCTGGCGATCACCGGCTGGGCGTGGGGTGCCCGGGTGCTGCGCGCCCAGACGATGTCGCTGCGCAACCGCGACTTCATCCAGGCGGCCCGCGCCAACGGCGAGCCGCTGCGGCGCATCATCTTCGTCGAGATGCTGCCGAACCTCATGGCGATCATCGCGTCGAGCTTCGTGGGGACCGTGACCGCCGCCGTGCTGGGCCTGACGACGCTGGCCTTCATCGGCGTCATCCCCATCAGCAACCTCAACTGGGGCACGATCCTGTTCTGGGCGCAGCAGAACGGCGCCTTTCCCACCTACTGGTGGTGGTACGTCCCGGCGGGCCTGTGCATCGCGCTGCTCGGCGTCGCGCTGTCGCTGATCAACTTCGGCATCGACGAGTACGTCAACCCGCGCCTGCGCTCCGCCGGCGAGCGGGCGCGCGCCCTGAAGAAGAAGGGCCTGAACGTCAACGACGCCGTCACGGCGGTCCGTCCCGCGTCGAGCGAGGAGCGCTCCGGAACCACCACCCACCGCACGAACACCGATACGGACGCGACGACATCATGACCCCCACCGCCACAGCCCCGACCGCTGACGTCGAGAACGCGGCATTCCGCGACCCGGGTCTGCCGGTCGCGGCGCGCGTCGCCGACCTTCTCGCGCGGATGACCGTGGCGGAGAAGATCGGGCAGATGCTGCAGCTGGATGCCCGCGACGACCTCGACGACCACATCCTGCGTCGCCACGTCGGATCGATCCTGCACACCTCGCCCGAACGGATCCTGGCCGCGCGCGAACTCACCGAACGCACGCGCCTGCGGATCCCGCTGCTGGTGGGAGAGGACTGCATCCACGGGCATTCGTTCTGGCCCGGTGCGACGATCTATCCGACGCAGCTCGGAATGGCCGCGACGTGGGATGCCGGACTGATCGAGCGGGTCGCGCGTGCGACCGCCGAGGAGGTCGCCGTCACCGGCATCCACTGGACGTTCTCGCCCGTGCTGTGCATCGCGCGCGACCTGCGCTGGGGTCGGGTGGGCGAGACGTTCGGTGAAGACCCGTTCCTGATCGGCGAGCTCGCCTCGGCGATGGTCCGGGGCTATCAGGGCGCCGGGCTCGACGATCCGACCGCCATCCTGGCGACCGCGAAGCACTTCGCCGGGTACTCCGAGACGCAGGGCGGCCGCGATGCGAGCGAGGCCGACATCTCGCGGCGGAAGCTCCGATCCTGGTTCCTGCCGCCGTTCGAGCGGGTGGCGCGGGAGGGATGCCGCACCTTCATGCTCGGCTACCAGACCACCGACGGCGTGCCGATCACGGTCAACGACTGGCTGCTCAGCGACGTCCTCCGGGGGGAGTGGGGCTACACCGGCACTCTCATCACCGACTGGGACAACGTCGGACGCATGGTGTGGGAGCAACGTGTGCAGCCCGACCACGTGCACGCCGCGGCGGCGGCGGTGCGCGCCGGCAACGACATGGTCATGACGACGCCCGGCTTCTTCGAGGGGGCGATCGAGGCGGTCGAGCGCGGGATGCTCGGCGCCGATGCCTTCGATGCGGCGGTCTCCCGCATCCTCACCCTCAAGTTCGAGCTCGGGCTGTTCGAGGACCCCCGCCTGCCGTCGGCCGATCGCGACCGCGTCGTCGGCGCCCAGGCGCACCGCGACCTCAACCTCGAGGTCGCGCGTCGCTCGCTCGTGCTCCTCGAGAACGACGGCACCCTTCCGCTCGACGCCTCTCGCACGGCTCGTGTCGCCGTGGTCGGCCCGCTCGCCGATGACGCGCAGACGCAGCTGGGTGACTGGGCCGGCGGCTCGGGGCAGGCGGGGTGGCTGGACGGCCAGCCGCGCGAGATGATCACGACGGTCCTCGACGGGCTCCGCGAGATCGCGGACTGGGAGGTCGCGCACGCGCGGGGCGCCGACATCGTCGAGCTCGAGCCCGACCCCGCCGGGGCGACGTTCCCCGACGGGCAGCCGCGTCCGCCGGTCCTGCGCGCCTGCGCGCCCGAGGACGACGAGATCGCCGCCGCCGTTCGTGCCGCAGCGGCCGCGGATGTCGTCGTGGCGGTCGTGGGCGATCGGATCGAGCTCGTCGGCGAGGGACGCTCGACGGCGACGCTCGAGCTGATCGGCGGGCAGAACGCCCTGCTGGACGCGGTCATCGCCACGGGTACGCCCGTGGTCGTCGTGCTGATGGCGTCGAAGCCGCTCGTGCTGCCGGCGTCGGTCTCGCATGCCGCCGCGGTGATCTGGGTGGCGAACCCGGGTATGGCGGGCGGACGGGCGATCGCCGAACTGGTGACCGGCGCGATCGAGCCGTCCGGACGGCTGCCCATCTCGTTCGCCCGCCATGTCGGGCAGCAGCCCACCTATTACAACCAGGTGCGCGGACAGCACGGCGATCGCTACGCGGACCTGACGCAGGCTCCCGCGTGGGCGTTCGGGCAGGGCCGCTCCTATACGACGGTCGCGTACACCGACCTCGCGCTCGAGAGCGCGGACCTCGGCGTCGACGACACGGTTCGGGCTCGGGTGACCGTTCGCAACACCGGTTCTCGGCCGGTGCGCGAGACCGTGCAGCTCTATGTGCGCGACACCGTCACGAGCGCGAGCTGGTGCGACCGCGAGCTCAAGGCCTACCGCGCCGTCGACCTCGAGCCGGGGGAGGACCGGCGCGTCGAGATCGACCTGCCCGTCGCCGCGTGCACGATCGTCGACGCGGCGGGCGAGCGCCTCGTGGAGGCCGGAGACTTCGACATCCTCGTCGGCGCATCGTCGCGCGAGGACGATCTGCTCGTCGCCCGGATGCGGGTGCACTGACCGCCGCGTCCCGCGATCCGGAGCCCTACCGGGCGCTCGCTAGGCTCGAAGGGTGCTTCGCCTGATCTTCTTCGCCGCGATCGGAGCGCTCCTCGGTGGAGCCGTCGTGGAGTACGTGGGACCGCCCGGAGCCGGGTGGTTGATCATGGGCATCGCGCTGCCCGTCGCGATCGTCTCCGGGGTGTTCGTGCTGGTGGGGCGCTCGCTCGCGGGCGGCGTGGCCGCATCGCCCGCGGCGGTCACCGATGCGCGGGATGTCGGACGGTTCGGCCTCGCCCGCATCGACGCCCTGAGCCAGACCGGCACTCAGATCAACGATCAGCCGCTGTGTGACATCGACCTCACCGTGCAGCCCCTCGTCGGATCCGCGTACGCGACGACCCTGCGTTCGATCGTTCCCCTGACCGAGCTGCCCGCGTTCCAGCCCGGGGCGTTGCGCGAGGTCGTCCTGCTGCTCGACGGGGGACCCGAGGTCGCATTCGTCGACGGCGAGATCGCCCCGGCGAAGCGCGCGGGGATCGTCGTGCCCGCCCGGTCCGCGGTCCCGTTCGTCGCGATGCCCCGGTACAGCCGGATCTCGGACGGGCGCCGGCGCGGACCGCTGCTCGGCGTCGGGCGGTCCGGGCGGCCGCTGCGCGTCGTGGCCTATCTGCTGGTCGCCGTGCTGGCCGGGGCGGCTGTGACGCTTCCTCACCAGGAGGCCGTCGGGCAGACCATCGCCGCCCTGCGAGACGGACGCCTGCACCCCGATCTCCGGGATGCCGACACCCTTGCGCAGGCGCGCGCGGCGCTCGAGCGTGAGATCGGCCACGATCAGGTCGCCTCGATCGTGATCCTTCCCGATCTCGTCATCGTCGACGCGCCGATCGCCGCCGGCTCGACACGTACCGACCAGTGGATGTACCGCGGGGGTCAGGTGTCGCACGACGGGGCGGCCCCGACGCAGCCCGACTCGACCGCGGAGTTCTTCTCCTGGTCCGACATCGCGCCGGGCGGCATCCGCAGCGCGCTCGATCAGGCGTCGGAGGAGTCGGGGCTGCCCGTCGACGACGCCTCGGTGTCGTTCCGCCGTTCCCCCGACGGTGACATCCAGAGTGCGACGTTCGCCGAGCCGGTCGGTCCGGTGCAGTTGAGCTTCAGCCTCGACGACGACTACGACAGCGCGTTCTTCCGCGCCGCCGCCGACGGGTCGGGCCTGACGCGATCGTGACGACCGCGGTCGAGGCGCGCATCACGACGGCGCGTCGAGACCCAGGTGCAGGAGCGCGGAGCGGGCCGTGAGGTCGGCGAGCCGGTCGTCGAGCGGTGCCCCGAGGGGGAGCAGCGCCCGCGCGAGGATCGGACCGAGCAGGAGGTCGCAGACCTCGTTCACGTCGATGTCGGACGCGTCGAGCTCGCCACGCTCCGCGGCGGCGTCGAGGACGTCCGCGACGCGGGCACGGCGCGGGCCGATGAACTCCTCGGCGTAGAGGCTCAGCAGGTCGGGGGCGGTGCGTGCGGCCTCGAGGAGGCCGACCACGTTGTTGCGCATCAGCGGCTCGGCGAACATGGCCACCTCTTCGCGCTGCATGGCGCGAAGGTCGGCGGCCAGCGACCCGGTGCGGGGCGTCGATCCCGTGCCGAACCGCAGTTTGACGACCGCCAGCGCGATATGCGCGACGCTCGGGAAACGCCGGTAGAAGGTCGGACGCGTCGTACCCACCTCGGTCACGAGGCCGTCGACCGTGAGGGCCGAGAAACCCCTCGTGATCATCACGCGCTCCGCGGCCGCCACCAGTGCTTCGGTGATGCCGCGCGTGTGCGGACGGCCGACCTTGCTAGCGGACACCCAGCAACCCTAACCGCGATCACCGCCGGCGGCTGCGACGAAGCCCCCCACGGGCGACGTGCATCGCCCGGCTCTCCATCCCACCCGCCGGCGTATGAGCGGACGAAGGACCACGTTACAGGGATGCACGTAATCTGCGCGCGGTCCCGACTCTCAGCATCGGGCGGTAGAGATGCCGCTATCCTGATCCTGCCCACCCGTGCCCTATCGAGAAAGAACACCCGTGAGCAGTCGCCGTGCCTCCAATGACCAGGAGGGTCGATCTTCGTACCCCCTCGCACTGAGAGGGGGTGAATCCGAATGATCGAAGCAGTCCTGACGCTGTTGTTGGGCATCCTGCTCACCCTGGCGATCATCGCCGCGTGCGGCTTCTTCGTCGCGCAGGAATTCGCGTACATGTCGGTCGACCGATCGCGCATGGCCGCCCTCGCCGAGAAGGGCGACGCGCAGGCCAAACGCGTCCTCGCCATCACCAAGCGCACGTCCTTCATGCTCTCCGGTGCTCAGTTGGGCATCACGGTCACGGGCCTGATGATCGGCTACGTCGCCGAGCCGCTGATCGGCGAGTCGATCGGCACGCTGCTGGGCGGCGTGGGCATCCCGCCCGCCGTCTCGGTGCTGATCGGCACCGTCGGTGCGCTGCTCCTGGCCACCGTCGTCACGATGATCTTCGGCGAGCTGTATCCGAAGAACCTCGCCATCGCGAGCCCGGAGCCGCTGGCCCGCGCGCTCGCCGTGCCGACGCGCATCTACCTGATGATCTTCGGCTGGCTCATCACCGTCTTCGACGTCGCGGCCAACGCGCTGCTGCGGCTGTTGCGGATCGAGCCCCTCGAAGACGTCGACGAGAGCGCGACCGCCCGCGACCTCGAAGCGATCATCGAGGAGTCCCGCGCCAGCGGAGACCTGCCCGACGACCTGTCGATGATCATCGACCGCATCCTCGACTTCCCGCAGCGCGACGTCGAGCATGCAATGGTGCCGCGGTCCCGTATCGACTCGATCGCGCCCGAGACGACCGTCGGCGAGGTCCGCGCGCTCATGGCGACGGGCCACACGCGCTACCCCGTGATCGGTTCCGAGGACCAGCCGGTGGGAGTGGTCGAGCTCATCGACTTGCTCCGCGGCGACCACGACGACGCCGCCCCGGTGTCGTCGATGATGCGCGAAGCGGTCGTGCTTCCCACGACGATGCAGCTGCCGGTCGCGCTCGACCGCATGCGTCAGACCCGCAACGAGCTCGCGTGCGTCGTCGACGAGTACGGCAACTTCGACGGCATCCTGACGATCGAGGACCTGACCGAGGAAGTCATCGGCGAGATCTCCGACGAGCACGATCTCGAGTTCCACGAGGTCGTGAACGAGGGCGAGGACCGGTGGCGCGTCCCCGGCGACATCCACCTCGACGAGGTCGAACGTCTCATCGGGTTCGACCTGCCGCGCGACGACGCCGAGACGATCGCCGGTCTCATCATCAGCGAGCACGGCGATCTGCTGCCCGAAGGCGCCGTCGTGCGCATCGACCTGCCCGAACGGGCGTCCGAGACGGTGCAAGGGCTGCGGATGCAGCGCTGGCTCGACGTCGAGGTCGCCGAGGTCGCCCGGCTCGTTCCGTCCGAACTGATCGTGCGTCTTCACGAGGTCGATCTGGATGCCGGGGAGACGGCCGAGGACGAGACCGGTGACGCCGTCGAAGCGCGGTCGCACGAGGACGAGGAGGTGGCCCGATG
Organism: Microbacterium arborescens; assembly: GCA_036946435.1. Taxonomy (GTDB): domain Bacteria; phylum Actinomycetota; class Actinomycetes; order Actinomycetales; family Microbacteriaceae; genus Microbacterium; species Microbacterium arborescens_A. The sequence goes on from JAQIJE010000002.1 coordinate 35,825, forward strand.
AGCTGGTGGGTCGTCACGATCATCACCATCGCGCTGATCGTCGCGAGCGCGTTCTTCGTCATCGTCGAGTTCGCCCTGCTCGCCGCCCGGCGCCACCGTCTCGAGGCGGAAGCCGATCGCAGCGCATCGGCGCGCGCCGCTCTGCGGGGCGTCAACGAGCTCACGGTCATGCTCGCCTTCGCTCAGCTCGGCATCACGGCGTGCACGTTCCTCCTCGGCGCGATCACCAAACCCGCGATCGACTACGCGCTGTCTCCGGTGCTCGAGCAGTGGGGTCTGCCGTACGTCCTGGCCGATGTCATCGCGTTCATGATCGCGCTCGTCGTCGTCACCTTCCTGCACCTCGTGATCGGCGAGATGGCCCCGAAGTCGTGGGCGATCGCGCACCCCGAGACGGCGGCCAAGGCGACCGGCATCACGGCGCGTGCGCTGACCTGGCCGCTGCGGCCGTTCCTGCTGTGGATCAACCACATCGCGAACCGGCTCGTGAAGGCCTCGGGCGTCGAGCCGGTCGACAAGGCCGCTGCGGGCGGACAGGACGCCGACACCATCCGCGAGCTCGTCGCGCACTCGCGCGCGGCGGGGACGCTCGAGGAGCAGTACTCCGAGCCGATCGCCCGCGCGATCGCTCTGGGCTCGCTGACGGTCGGCGACATCGTCCGGACGGATCGGGTGCCGACATCCGTGCCCGTCGCCGCCACGGCCTCGGACGTCCAGACCGTTGCGGCGTCGTCGGGACACCTCCGCATCCTCGTGGGCGAGGGGGTGTCGAGTCGTGTCGCACACGTGCGCGACACCCTGGGCGTCGCACCCGAGACGCCCGCCCTCGAGATCGCTCGCGAAGCGCTGATCCTCGCGCCGGACTCGTCGGCGTACGACGCGCTCGCGCGGATGCGTCGCGGGCACGTGCAGCTCGCGACCGTCGTCGCGGGGGAGCGTCTGCTCGGCGTCGTGACGCTCGACGATCTGCTGCGCGAGGTTCTCCCCGGTGCCGCCGATGCCCAGGTGGCGGCCCCCGTCGGCTGACCCCGGCCCCGCCACGCCTCGGCGGGCAGTTCCTGCCCCCTCGCGAGAGCGAAAGCGGCGCCAACGGCCAGTCGAGGCCGCGAACCCCCTAAGCTACGATTAGTAACTTGGGGGGTTCGCGCATGAGCGACGATGCACGGCGACGGCGGATGCCGCGGCACGAGCGGCGCACTCAGCTGCTGGACGCCGCGCGCGGGCTGATCCGCGAGGCGGGTACCGACGGGTTCACGCTCGGGCGCCTCGCCGAGCGCGCGGGGGTGACGAAGCCGGTCGTGTACGACCACTTCGGTGACCGAGCGGGCGCTCTCGCCGAGCTCTACCGCGCATTCGAGGAGGAGCAGCGGGCCACGCTCGCCGTGGCGCTGGCCGACGCGGAGCCATCGCTCGACCCGGTGTGCGGCGCCGTCGCGGGGGCCTACGTCGACTGTTCTCTCGCCGAGGGCCGCGAGCTGGCCGATGTCGTCTCGGCCCTCGACGGCTCGCCGATGCTCGCCGAGGTCCGGCGCGAGGCCGAGAAGGCGTACCTCGCGCAGTGCGACGAGGCACTCGCATCGTGCGGAGCCCGTCTCGACGATGTGGCCGCCCCCGCGCTGATCGGCGCCGGCGATGCCCTGTCGCGCGCGGCACTCGAGCGACGCGTGAGCCCGCACGACGCGCGGGCCGCCCTGACGCGGGTGCTGCGCTGCCTCGTTGATCCGTCCATCCGACCGGAGGAATCATGACCATCTCGCACGAGCCCACGCCCGGCGCCGCCCACTGGGTGCTCGCCCATCCGCGACCGACGTCGTTGAACGCCCGACTGTTCCGCGATGGTGTGGCGGAGCTGTCGCGCACGCATGACGTCGCGACATCCGATCTGTACGTCCAGGAGTTCGAGCCGGTGCTCTCCGACCGCGAGCTCGACGTCACGCTCGGCCGGGCTTCGGGCCCGGCCGGAGGGGAGTACGGCCGCGTTCCGTTCCCCGACGACGTCATCGAGGAGCAGCGCAAGCTCGCCGCCGCGGAGCTTCTCGTGCTGCAGTTCCCGCTCTGGTGGTACGGGCCGCCCGCGATCCTCAAGGGGTGGATCGACCGCGTGTTCACCAACGGCTTCGCCTACGGCGACATGGACCCCGAGCTCGGCGTCCCGCGGCGATACGGCGATGGGGGCCTGTCAGGACGGCGTGCGCTCGTCGTGGTCACCGTGGGAGAGGACGAACGCTCGATCGGCGAACGCGGCATCAGCGGCGACCTCGACGCGCTGCTCTTCCCGCTCACCCACGGCGCGCTCTGGTACGTGGGGATCGAGACCCTCGACCTGCATGTCGTCTACGACGCCGACGGGCTGGATGCCGCGGGCGTGGACCACGAGGCCGAGCGTCTGCGTGCCCGCATCGCGGGGCTGCGGACCGAGCAACCGCGTCGCTATCGGGCACTCCGCGACGGCGACTATCGGGGGACTCGGGCGCTCCGCAGCGACATCCACCCCGGTCGCACCGACTTCGGCATCCACCTCGCCGAGCGGTGAACGACGAAGGGCAGTCGATCACTCGACTGCCCTTCACGCACGGGTGCCCCCGACAGGAATCGAATCTGCGACCTTTGGTACCGGAAACCGAAATCGGCTTCTTTAGGTGCGGGTGACACATTCAGAGGCCGCCGATCTACGCGTTTTTTGAGTGCATGCGATGGGTTTGGATGTAGTTCAGCTTTCACGATTGTTGCCACAATGTTGCCGCCAGAACTGCGGTCGCGACGCTCGCTCCGACCCTGGTGCCGGGCGTGCCACCTGAGGGGGCGATTGTCGCCCCCAGCTCGCATCTCAGATGCGCGGTCGCGTTTCGGATTCCAGCGTGAACCGAGGCCTACCCGCCGAGAGGGACAGCTCCCCCTCTACCCCCGATCGGGAAGCGAATCGATCCACCGGTCGAGCTCGGTCTTTCGGAAGCGGATCCGCTTACCGTTGCCCACAGCGATGAGGTCGCGCATTAGCTCGCGGTTACCGATGCGATTTCGTCCAGATCGAAGCCAACCTCGCCGCGCTCAATCGTAGGCAGCAGGATCGGCTTACCAAACACGCGAGTGGACAGGGTAGAAACAGCTTCGCGAGCGTAGGGGAGGAGGGTCATCACGGCGACTTCGTTACCGAACCCGCGAACGGTGACCTCATCGGGTTGGCCGCCGTGAGAGATCGAGTACTCCGCGGCCACGGCCACGACGATCTCGCCCATGTACGGATGGAGGCGAGCCACCAACCGAACGCCGAACGAGTCTTCGCTGAAGTGGCGCTGCAACACCATGCTGACGTCAACGCTTTGCTCGTCGTCTTGTCGTTGCATATTTTCATCGACGCGTCGCGCATGGTAGTCATGGAACTCGATCGACTCGAGTGCAGACCGGGACACGAGGTCGCGGATTTTGTCGTACTCCTCGTCCGAAGGGCGCGTGCGCGGGGAGTCGGTAGTCATGCGCCGAGGGCAAAGTCGGTTCGCTTCGACTCGGCAGCCGCCTGGTACGAAGCCGACTTGTGACTTACGAACACATCAATGGGCAGAATGGCTGTGCTTGTGGCGGCCGGCGAGCTGACGGTCGCGCCGCCGTACGTGTTCAGGCCTGCTGTCGTGTCGTCACGACGAACCTCGTGTGCAACGAGCGCTCCAACCGCGTTCGCATACCGACGCAACGTGGAGAGCTGTGGATCTGCGTCGTAGCGCTCGAGCTTCTGTACTGCTTGCTGAGTGCAGCCCATGAAGTCAGCGACGTCTTGCTGAGTGAGACCGGCTTCGCGACGCAAAGCCACCAACGCGCGGCGCATGGCTCGATCCTCGGCGGCTAGTTTCTTCGCTCGCGCTTGGATCACGTCGAGGTTCAGAGACTGGGACATGCACACGATCCTATCGGCACAACCTGAGGGTTGTGCTAGTTGTTCACGGACGGTACTGCTGGACGGCTTGAAGGATCTCGTCCTGCTGCCGAGCTGCATCATCCTTGACGTGGCGATGCAGCTTAACGAGGACATGCGGGTGACGAGGAGGCTCGCCATGGTAGAAGCGGTACTCGCCTGGCCCTCCGAATCGCAGCTCCCAGATCTCCGGGTCCGTCACGATCGGTTTGAGCGGTGCGTAGTCGTCCGCTGACTCTTCAAGCTCGCCTCGCGCGGCAGCCTCGAAGAGGTCCTCGATCTCGCCTTGGATCATCGCGCGTAGGGAGCCGATCATGAGCGCAAAACGCTCATCGAATCGAAGCACGGACGGGTGGTCCGCCTTGACGGCGTCCAGCCACCGGTAAGGCGCATTCTCGGGCTGACTACAGCGCGAATCGCTTGGGGTTCGAGCATCGCGCATGCCATGCATATTAATGGCCGTCGACCTCATCGGCGCGATGCCGGTCAACCCATGTGCTGTCGCCGTCGGGGAGGTCGCGATGTCGGCGTACCATGGCAGTCTCTCGGCCGGAGGAAGGGAAACCACCGGCCATGCGCATGCTGCACGTCGCGACGAAGACATGGCTCACGATCGACGACGGGTACAACCCCCGGTTCCTGATCGCCTACATGTCAGCCGTGAACCGGAAGACCCGAGAGACCCACCTGCTCTACCGCATCCAACGGCAACACCTCGAGCCGCGTCGCCGGCAGACGGTCGCATGGTGCGACACCCCCCCGGGATGCGCAGGCGTGGTGCGAGAACGCGATCGACACCCCGAACTTCGGCGTCCCGATGGCGACGAGCTATGGATCCGCGATGACCCCGGAACAGCAGCGCGAGCTGTGGTCGGCGGGCATCGACCCACGGACTGGGCAGCCGCGGGCGTGACTCCGTCTGCGTCCTAACGGACGTTGGCCAAGTCCATCCCCGGTCCAGATTCGGGTCGACGCTCGAACCCGTGCCTCTCGTAGAAGCCAGCCCGGCCCCGAGCGGCGAACAGCTGCACATCCTCGACGCCACGGCGACGCGCCTCAGCGACCAGACGCGTGATGATCTCACCGCCGATCCCGAGGCCTCGGGCATCCTCTGTGACGATCATTTCGGTGACGAATGCGTGAAGCGCGCCGTCGCTGATGAGTCTCCCGAGACCGGCAAGGCGTCCCGCGTCATCGCGCACTGAACAGACGACCCAGCTCCCCGCGAGGGCTCTCTCAAACCGATCGACATGCCAATCGGCCCATCCTGTCTCGTCATAAAGAGCTTTGAACTCCGTGGCGGCCGGAGGAGAGAACGAGTAGTGCACCCTCAGACGGTACATCCCAGTACACCAGCGCTTTTCCTTCAGTGTAGGTCGATGCGATCGCCACCCCGCTGGACGCCTGACTCCGTCGGCATCGTGTTCCGGATCGGAGACGCCGAGCACCGGTGCTGGGTATGGGCGCGCGCCGCCGATGAGCAGTCCTGACGCTGCGCTCCGCTCAGGCGCGTGTTCCACGTGAGTGTGACGGCGTCGGACGTTCACGACAAAACGCCCCGGCGTCCACCCAGCCGTGAGGGTGAGAGACGCTGGGGGCGTTTCGCGTGGGTGATGTATTACCCAACGGCGCTCTTGTGATGAGAATCGCGCGTACGTCGGAGACCTCTCCGGTACGTGATGATGGAAAGCACGCCAAAAGCGATCGCTGCGACCGGCGCTCCGATCATGAATCCCACGGGTCCATCAGTAGTCCAAGCCCACACGGCAAATAGGAGCCAGAAGACGGCCAGCCCTGCCGCGAATTTCCAAGACATCAATGGCCTCCTCTAGATAGAAGCGCAGCCCCAAGCTGCGGTCGTCGCTCCGAACAAGGTCCAACCTAGTGTGCCACCGCTGGCGATCGTTGCGGCAGTCCCCCCGATGGCCACCAAGCACTGAGCCATGGCGTTCTGCTCAGCAGCGGTCGGCATGGGTCCTCCGGCCAGGGTGAAGTTCTGCCCGTTGATCTGGAAGCACCCGACCGACGGGGAGCAGAAGGCAGCTGGATTGTCGGGCTGGTAAGGCTCGAAGCGGTAGCTTCCGCACCGCTCGGATCCATCAGGGAGGCAGTACTGATCCGCGGTGACTGTGATGCACTTCTTCGGCGCGCAGACCTCTTGTGTTTCCGCCGCCGTGGCGGGAGACGCAGGCGCGAAAACCACCGCGCCAAGCAATAGGGCTCCCGCCACTGCCAACCTGGCCCCGATTTTCCTCAGCATCTTCATCGCAAACTCCTTCGTTCAGCCCATCTGGGATTACCACCAGATCATCGGGGCGCGAGCGCAAGCAAGGGGGTGCGTTATGAGAACAATCCGTCTACCCTGCATCAAATGGCGGTATCGCCGTTTCGTGACCGAACCAAATCATGGCTGTGAATCTCGCGCGACCTGTGGTATCTACAGCTACGCTTCACTGAGCAATTGAGGAGTACTCGTCGCCATACGATTTCCGAACGTCTTTCGGCGCTCCGTCGCGGCTAGTTCGGCCTCGGACGCAACGACAAGATGCCCCCGGTATCTGCCCACCCGGAGGTTAGTGACGGTGGTGCGCGTCTGTAGGCTCCCGCACATGGGAAACGTCACGCCGCATTCGCTCGATCTCGTCGAGTTACAGCCTGTTCAGAAGCGCGTCTACACGTACGTTTGGGAGCGGAGCCCCGACTTTGTTGCCGGGTGGTGGGGACGTTCTCAACCCACGACTGAGCGCTACATCTCGATACGCCGCGAGGAGGTCGAGGTCGCGCGATGCATCTACGTTCTCAGGGACAAGGACCCAACCAACGTTGAGTTCGACATCCTCGCGTTCGAGGTCGCTCAGCCACTGCGTGGTCAGGGGATCGGTCGAGCTGCGTTGAGCCTGATCCGCGAGAGCTACCCGGGTCCACGCATGACCGCGTTGAATGACAGCATCGCATCCAGCGGATTCTGGGAGAGTCTTGGGTGGCAACTACGCGCTGACGAAGCAGACCTCACGAGCTTGCTTGGGGGTGATCCTCGCGAGCGGGGCACCTATGTTGCGCCCGACTGAGACCGCACGAACGACGCCCCCGGCGCCCGCCCGATAGGGCGAGGGACGCGAGGGCATCCTCGACGATGATTCAAGGGGTTTCCGGCATTTCATCAATGGGGACTTGAATGAACGTGCCGTCCAGCAGGATTCCGATGCTCGAAGAGACCAGGAAGGCTCTGGAAACATCGGACTTCGCGTTGACTCCCGACGCGCTGTTGCTGATTGAAGACGTCTCGGACATCTATCGTCAGACGAATCGATTCGTGCACGACCATCTTGCACAGACCGCTCTTGGGCGACGGGAGCGCAAGAGTCTCGAAAGCCTCGTGCAGCCTCGTCACTACGTCGCCGTTGATGAAGCGGCTCTGCGGGAGGGTGTCCTCGACCTGGTGCGGGCGCAATGGCGGTTGCAAGCACTCGACGTGCTGGTCGCCGACTGGATCGAGGCAGAGATCGGTGCTCAGAGCTACGAAGAGGCGCTGATTCACGACAACTAAATGCGGGTGCTCCAAGGGCGATTCGAACTCTCTCACGGAGGTGGCGTGAGTCTCGCTCCGTAGGCGGCGAGCGTTGCGATTGTTGCCACGCTGTTGCCACGAGAGAGGGGCCGCGAGGTCTGAATGACCCGCGACCCCTACTCTCTACTGGTGCCCCCGACAGGAATCGAACCTGCGACCTTTGGTACCGGAAACCAACGCTCTATCCCCTGAGCTACGGAGGCGTGCCGATCGAGACTATCACCGCGGCGGCGCGCGGATGGACTCCGCTGGTCGGTGACATATGTCACGCGCATCGATGACAGTCGACTCTTCTGCGGGAGTCGGCGTCCTGGTCGACTGATCGGACACGTCGTGCGCGCTCGTCCGATGGTCCCGTCGTCGAGGAAGTCCCGTGAAGAGATCCACCAAGCTCGCCATCGCCCTGCCACCCCTGCTGATCGTCGGCGCGCTCGTCGGTGTCATCGCGACGACGGCCACCATCAACGCGATCGCCACGCGTGACGAGGCCGCCCGGATCGAGTCGTACGGGCAGCTCGTGCCCGTCGGCGGGCGCGATCTCAACGTCGTCGTCAGCGGCGAGCACGAGCAGACGATCGTGCTGATGCCCGGCCTCGGGACGGCCGCGCCCGGCCTCGACTTCGCCCCGCTCATCGAGGAGCTCGACGACACCTACCGCGTCGTCGCCGTCGAGCCGTTCGGCACCGGGCTGAGCGACCAGACCGACGTGCCCCGCACGGCCGGGAACATCGCCGCCGAGGTGCATGAAGCGCTTCAGCAGCTCGGGATCGACCGCTACGTGCTCGCGGGGCATTCGATCTCGGCCCTGTACGCCCTCTCGTACGTCGAGGCCTACCGGGACGAAGTGCTCGCGTTCGTCGGGATCGACGGCAGCGTCCCCGATCAGCCCGGCGGCGACGAGCCCATCCCGACCGGTGCCGTCATCCTGCTGCACGATCTCGGGATCAGCCGCGTACTCCGCGACCTCACCCCCGACCCTGACGCCGCCGGTCCGTACGATGAGGCGACGCGGAACCAGATCCGGATGCTCGAGGCGAAGAACACCGCCGCACCCACGATGATCGACGAGATGGACCACGCGGCGAGCAACTTCGCCGAGGCGTCCGGACGGTCGTTAGCGTCGGACCTTCCCTTGCTCTCGTTCGTCCGGATCGAGGACCTCGACGTCGACGGCTGGGTCGAGCTACACGAAGCGCAGGCCGCCTCGGTCGAGCGAGGCGAGGTCGTGCGGATGACAGGAGATCACTACCTCCACCGAACGCGGTCGGCCGACATCGCCGCCGGCATCCGCGCGTTCCTCACCGAGGTCGCGCCGTCCGGGTCGGCGGGCTAACGGCCGGTCAGGGGACGAGCGGCTCCGGGGCGGGCTCGGCGGCGACCGCCGGAGCCTCGGTGATCCCGGCGACGTCGGCCGCGAGGCGATCGGCGAGATACGTATGCCCCGCGGTCGACGGGTGGTCGCGGCCCGTGGCGCTCGTGTCGATGACGTCGTTGTAGTTGGCGTCGGTGATCCAGTCCTCGGCGATGGGGGAGAGGTACCACCAGCCGCGGGCGGCGGCCAGCGCAGCGAGGTCCCGGTCGATGCGCGCCGTCTCGGCCTCGACGGGCAGCACCTGGGGTGCGGGCCCGAGGATGACGATGCGGGCCTCGGGATAGGTCGCCGCGAGGTCGTCCCACGCCGCGTTCACCGCGTCGCGGTATCCGGCGGCGCCTTGCTTGCGGTCATTGATCGATCCCTGGACGATCACGAGGTCGGGGTCGAGCGTGGGGTCGAGCGCCGCGATGCGGTCGCCGAACGACGGCCCATCGATACCCGGCTTGAGGTAGCCGCTGCCGCGGACGCCGTCGACGATGGTCGTCCATCCGGTTCGCTCGGCGACGACGTGCGCATAACCGAGAGTCGGATCGGATGCCGCCGCCCCGTACGTCCACGAGTCGCCGAAGATCAGAACGCGGGCTCCCGGGGCGAGCGCGAGCGGCGCCGCATCCACCGTGGTGACCGTTCCGGCGGCGGCGATGGGCGCGGCTGCGGGGGCGGACCACGGGCGCAGGAACGCCGTCAACGCGAGGGCGACGACGGCTGTCGAGATCGCCGAGACCGCCCACACGGTCCTGCGGCGGGGACGGTCGTTTCGCCTCTGCACACGCTGAGGGTACGTCATCCGATCGGTGGGCACGTACACGCGTGAGGCGGACACCCGCCCGCCGCTCGCCGAGCCCTCCCGACGGTCTTGAGCCCACCCGACGGCCTCGAGCCCACCCGACGGTCTTGAGCCCACCCAGAACCTTCGAGCCCACCCCGTCTGTGCGGTCCGGGAGGGGTCGGTTGGGTGACAGGGGGTGGGCTCGGCGTTGCTGGGTGGGCTCGGCGCGCAGCGCGCAGCGCGCGACGCTCAATCGCGGACGGCGGCGACCGCCTCGATCTCGACGAGCTGGTCGTCGTACCCGAGCACCGTCACGCCGAGCAGCGTGCTCGGCACGTCGTGCTCACCGAAGGCGTCGCGCACGACCTCCCACGCGGCGACGAGATCGGCCTGGGCGCTCGAGGCGACGAGCACGCGGGTGCTGACGACGTCGTCGATCCCCGCCCCGGCCGCGGCGAGGGCGACGCGCATGTTCTCGATGCAGGATGCCGCCTGGGCGGCGTAGTCGCCCACCCCGACCGTCGATCCGTCGGCGGCGAGCGGGCAGGCGCCGGCGAGGAAGATCAGGCGCGCGTCGGCGGGGGCTGTCGCCGCGTAGGCGTACTCGGCGGCGTCCGAGAGGGACGCGGATCGGATGAGCGTCACGTTCTTCGACATGGGGTTCTCCGGGGTCGGGATCTCGCGCCGGTCCGACGGGTGCGGCGTCCGTCCGAGCATGCCAGCACCGGGCGCGACCGGCAGCAGCGATGTCGTCTCCGTACCCGCGCCGAGGAGGCTCCGGGGCATGCGAGGATTACCCGGTGCAGCGCATCCTGACGGCCGAACTCGACCTCGAGATGAGCTCTCCCGTCGACGTGATCCTGCAGATCGCAGCCGCACGCGCCGTGGCCTTCGTCGCCGAGAGCCTGACGATCTCGATCGCCGGACGCGAGCTCGCCGTGACCGAGATCGTCGACCTCGCGGGGTGGTCCGCGGGCAGCCGACTCCATCGTGTCGCGGGCGAGCCGGGCACCGTCTCGGTGCGATACCGGGCGGTCGTCGACGGCACCGCCGCCCCTGCGCCGACGACGGAGCTCGAGACCATCGCGTACCTGCGGCCGAGTCGCTACGCGCAGTCCGACGAGGTCTTCGCGCAGGCGCGGCGGCAGTTCCGCGGGCTCCAGGGTCGGGAGCTCGTCTCGGCCGTGAGCGACTTCGTCGCCGAGACCACGACCTACTCGCCGGGCCTCAGCCTCGGCACCGACTCGGCGGTCACGACCCTCGCGAGCGGCCAGGGGGTGTGCCGCGACTACGCGCACCTCGTCATCGCGCTGCTGCGCGCGATGGACGTCCCCGCACGGTATGCCGCTTGCTACGCCCCCGGCCTGCGTCCCATGGACTTCCACGCCGTCGCCGAGGCGCACGTCGACGGGGCCTGGCACGTCATCGACGCGACCCGACTGTCGAACCGCCGCGGACTCGTCCGCATCGCCACGGGACGGGACGCCGCCGACTGCGCGTTCCTCAGCTACTACGGCGGCAACATCGCGCTCACGCACCTGCGGGTCGACGCGGAGGTCGCCGGGGAAGATCCCGCGCTCGACGACCCGGCGCAGGACGATCACGAGGCATTCGTCGTCCTGGCCTGAGATCGCCCCGAGGCGCTCAGCATCGGGTGCGCGGTCGCCCGCCTAGAATCGGAGGGCTATGAATCCCGATGCTCTCGCCGAAGCCCTCCTGTCCGTCGTCGCCCCGCTCGCCGAGGCGCGACGCCCCGGGTCGAGCGACGGGCTCACCGCCGCCGACTTCGTCTTCGAACGCCCGAAGAACCGCGATCACGGCGATTGGGCATCCAACGCGGCCATGAAGCTCGCCAAGCGCGTCGGCGCGAACCCGCGCGAGTTCGCCGCCGAGATCGCCGCGGCGCTCGCCGAGACGCCCGGCGTGGCATCCGTCGAGGTCGCCGGCCCCGGGTTCATCAACATCCGCCTGGATGCCGCCGCCGCCGGCGCCCTCGCTCGCGAGATCGTCGAGGCGGGCGACGCCTTCGGCCGCAACGAGACGCAGGCGGGCAACTCGATCAACCTCGAGTTCGTCAGCGCGAACCCCACGGGGCCGATGCACATCGGCCACACGCGGTGGGCCGCGCTCGGCGATGCGATCGCACGCCTGCTGCTCGCCAGCGGCGCCGAGCTCGTGCGCGAGTTCTACATCAACGACGCGGGCGCGCAGATGCAGCGGTTCGGCCGCTCCGTGCTCGCCAGTGCGAAGGGCGAGCCCACCCCGGAGGACGGCTACCCGGGCGCCTACATCGACGAGCTCGCACAGCGCGTGCTCGCCGCTCGCCCCGACCTGCTGAGCCTGCCGCAGGACGAGCAGGAGCAGGTCGCCCTCGACCTCGGCTACGAACTGCAGATGGCCGATCTGAAGGAATCGCTCGAGCAGTTCAACGTCCACTTCGACGTCTTCTTCAGCGAGCGCCTGCTGCACGCGACCCCGGCCGACGGCGGTCCGAGCCTGGTCGACCAGGCCGTCGACCGGCTGCGGGCCCAGGGGCACGTCTTCGATGAGGACGACGCCGTCTGGGTGCGCACCACCGACTTCGGCGACGACAAGGACCGCGTGATCCGCCGCTCGAACGGCGAGTACACCTACTTCGCGGCCGACGCGGCGTACTACCTCAACAAGGGCGATCGCGGCTTCGAGCACAAGATCTACCTGCTCGGGGCCGACCACCACGGCTACGTGCACCGCCTGAAGGCCCTCGCGGGAGCCGCGGGAGACGACCCCGAGAAGGACATCGAGGTGCTGATCGGTCAGCTCGTGTCGGTGAACGGCGCGCGCCTGTCCAAGCGGGCCGGCAACATCATCGAGCTCGACGACCTGCGCGACTGGCTCGGCACCGACGCGCTGCGGTACTCGCTCGCGCGCTACCCGGCCGACTCGCCCCTCACCCTCGACCCCGAGATCCTGAAGAAGCGCACGAACGACAACCCGGTCTTCTACGTGCAGTACGCCCACGCGCGCACGCACAACGTGGCCCGCAACGCAGCCGACTCCGGCGTCACGCGCGACGCGTTCGCCCCCGAGCTGCTCGAGCACGAGACCGAGTCGGCGCTCCTCGGAGCGCTGCAGGAGTTCCCGCGCGTCGTCGCGTTCGCCGCCGAGCTGCGCGAGCCGCACCGCGTCGCCCGCTACCTCGAGGAGCTCGCGAGCCTCTACCACCGCTGGTACGACACGTGCCGGGTCACGCCGCTCGGCGACGAGGAGGTCACCGACCTGCACCGCACGCGCCTGTGGCTCAACGACGCGACCGGACAGGTCCTGCGCAACGGACTCGACCTGCTCGGCGTGACCGCGCCCGAACGGATGTGACGCGGTGAGCGGCGAGACGCAGCCGACCCTCCCGCTCCCGGGCGGGGTGGCCGAGCCCGCCGCGCCGCGGCGGCGTCGCGGCATCCTCATCTGGGTCGTCGTGCTCGTCGTGGTCGCCGCCCTCGCCGTCGCGGCGTGGTTCATCGCCGAGCGCATCACGAGGGACATCGTCACGAACACCGTCCGCGACCAGATCATCACGCAGCTCGCCCTGCCGGCGGACCAGCAGATCGACGTCGGTCTCGACGAGCCCGTGCTGCCGCAGGTGATCGGGGGACGCCTCGACCGTCTCGACGTCTCGAGCGCCGACGTGCCGCTCGGTGACGTCGTCGCCGACGTGTCGGTCCGCGCCCGCGACGTGCCGATCCGCGGCGACGGCACCGACATCGGCTCGGCCGAGGCGACCGTCACGCTCGGCGCCGATCAGCTCCAGACGTTGCTCGCCCAGGTGGGCGGCCTCCCCGACGCCCGGCTGACGCTCGCTCCGCCGGATGTCGAGGTCGCGGTCGACCTGCCGGTGTTCGGCGTCACGCTGCCGATCGGGCTCGACCTCACCCCCGGTGCGGTCGACGGCGACATCGTGCTGACCCCCGCCGCGGTCCGCCTCGGCGGCGCGGAGCTGAACGGCCAGGCGCTGCGCGACCGCTTCGGGTCGCTCGCCGACGGCGTCGTGCGCGACTACCCGATCTGCATCAAGGACCGCCTTCCCGCCGGCTTGACGCTGCGCGACGTCCGCGTGGAGCCCGACGCGCTCGTCGCCGACGTCGACGTCGACGGTGCGATCGTGCACGACACCGCGCTCCAGGCCAACGGCAGCTGCGCCTGAGCGCCTGAGCGACGACACCGGCGGGTCGGACGCGGGCGGACGGATGCGTCCACGTCAGTGCCCGTGGGCCAGCAGCAGCGCGATCGCGACGATCGCGACGAGTCCGAGCAGCAGCGCGGATGCCACGAAGCGCTGCAGCAGGCTGAGCCCCGTGCGGGCGCTCGCGAGCAGCACCACCCCGACCAGGACCGCCGCATCGGCGACGATTCCGATGATGAGAGCGGTGTCGAGCTCGACGACCCCGGCCACGGCGAGCAGCAGCGCGACGAGGGGGAGCGACGCGGTGCCGAGGGCCACGGCCGCCGTCCGTGCCATGACGCCCAGCTCGCGGCCGCGGGGGGAACGCGCGATGACCGATCTGGTGCGCGATGACCTCGGCGACGAACCCTGCGGCGGCGATCGCGAAGATGCCGACCGCGAGGGCGAAGACCGACTCCGTCGCGGTGACGTGCTCGGCGGTCAGGAGACCGGCGAGGATGGCCAGACCGGTCACCGTCGCGTAGATGCGCTCCTTCAGCGCGCCGATGCGCTCGTCCAGTTCCGCGCCCTGCGCCCGTTCGTCGCCCATGGCCACCTCCTGCGCCAGGCTACAAGCGAGATGATGGGAGCATGAACGACGACGTCCCCACCGCCCCGCTGATCGTCGCCGACGCCGCGGCGTGGCGGAGCTGGCTCGATGCGAACGAGGACACGTCCGACGGCATCCAGCTCGTGCTCGCGAAGAAGGGCGTCGTCGAGCCGACCTCGCTCACCTATGCCGAAGCACTCGACGAGGCGCTGTGCAGCGGCTGGATCGACGGGCGTCGCAACTCCCGCGACGAGTCGACCTTCCTGCAGCTGTACACGCCGCGCCGCGCACGCTCGATCTGGTCGCAACGCAACGTCGACATCGTCGCGCGCCTGATCGACGAGGGGCGCATGCGTCCGCGCGGTCACGTCGAGATCGAGCGCGCACGCGCCGACGGCCGGTGGGAGCGCGCCTATGCCGGGCAGGCGTCCGCCACGCCGCCGGCGGATCTGCTCGCCGCCCTCGCGGCCCGTCCGGAGGCCGCCGCGCGGTTCGCCGCCCTCGGGGCCGCGCAACGCTACTCGGTGCTGCACCCCATCCTGTCCGCCCCGTCCGACGCCACGCGCGCCCTGCGCATCGCCCGGGCCGTCGTGCGGCTCACCGGCGAATGAGGGGGTCTCGGCTGCGGGGCGAACCGCCCGGCGGCCCTCGCCGTCACGCGAGCGGGGGCGTCGCGGCGCGTGTCCTAGACTGGCGGCACCGTCGCGGCCCCGTCCCGCCGCACGATCCCTGCTTCTCCGATTGGTGTTCCCTGTGTCCGCGTCCGACGCCCGTCCCGCCGTGCCGGAATGGCTCCGCGTCCCCGATGACGCCAACGAGCTGGTCGAGGCGGTCTGGCCGCCCGCAGCCGCTCGCTCCGACGCCGGGGGTGCTGACGATCGGCGGTGTTCCCGCGACCGATCTCGCCGAGCGATTCGGCACTCCGCTCTACGTCCTCGATCAGGATGCCGTGGCCGCCCAGGCGCGCCGCGTGCGCCGGGCTTTCGATGCCGCAGCCGAACGGCACGGGACGACGGCACGCGTCTACTACGCGAGCAAAGCGTTCCTGAGCACCGAGGTCGTGCGCTGGGTGACGGCCGAGGGGCTGTCGATCGACGTCGCCACCGGTGGGGAGCTCGCCGTGGCCCTCGCCGCCGGAGCCGACGCCGCGCGCATCGGACTGCACGGAAACAACAAGTCGCGCCTCGAGCTCGCGCGCGCCGTCGAGCTGGGTGTCGGCTCGGTCATCGTCGACAGCCTCGTCGAGATCGACCGCCTCGCCGCGATCGCCTCCGAGCGCGGCGCCGTGCAGCCCGTGCTGGTCCGCGTCAACAGCGGCGTGCACGCCGAGACGCACGACTTCCTCGCCACCGCGCACGAGGATCAGAAGTTCGGCTTCGCGCTCGCCGACGCCGACGACGTCGTCGCCCGCGTCCGCGCGCTGCCATCGCTGCGCTTCGTCGGACTGCACTGCCACATCGGATCGCAGATCTTCGGCACGGCCGGGTTCGCCGAATCGGCGTCGCGACTCGTCGAGGTGCACGCGCGGCTCCTCGCCGGGGGAGACGTGCCGGTGCTGAACCTCGGGGGCGGCTTCGGCATCGCGTACACGAGCGTCGACGACCCCACCGACATCGAGCAGCTCGCCGACGGCATCGTCGACGCCGTCGCACGCGAGTGCGGCGCCCGCGGCATCCCGTTGCCCGTCCTCGCGTTCGAGCCCGGACGCGCGATCGTCGGCCGTGCCGGCGTGACCCTGTACGAGGTCGGCACGACCAAGCCCGTGCGCGTGAGCGACGACCTCGAACGGCTGTACGTCAGCGTCGACGGCGGTATGAGCGACAACGCCCGCCCCGCGCTGTACGGGGCGGCGTACTCGGCGCGACTCGCGAGCCGCACGAGCGCGGCGCCTGCGGCGCTCGCCCGGGTCGTGGGACGCCACTGCGAGTCCGGCGACATCGTCGTCGACGCGGAGTACCTCCCCGGCGACGTCGCTCCGGGCGACCTGCTCGCCGTGCCCGCGACCGGTGCCTACTGCTTCTCGCTCGCGAGCAACTACAACTACGTCCCCCGCCCGCCCGTGGTCGCCGTCTCGCACGGCGCCGCCCGGGTGATCGTCCGCGGCGAGACGATCGACGATCTGCTGTCCCGCGATGCGGGGATCCCCGACGAAGGAGCTGAACACGACGTGACGAGCCAGCGGAACGAGAACCTGTGACCGACTACCGCCGCCTGCGCGTGGCCCTCCTCGGAGCCGGCGCCGTCGGCTCGCAGGTGGCCGCCCTCCTGCTCAAGCACGGCGACGAGCTCGCCGATCGCTCGGGCGCCGCCCTCGACCTCGTCGGCATCTCGGTGCGTGACCTCGATGCGAAGCGCGACGTCGAGCTGCCGCGCGAGCTGCTGACGACCGACCCCGAGTCGCTGCTCGTCGGCTCGGACATCGTCATCGAGCTGATGGGCGGCATCGAGCCCGCGCGCACCAGTATCCTGCAGGCGATCGGCGCCGGTGCCGACATCGTCACCGCCAACAAGGCACTGCTCGCCACCCACGGACCGGAGCTGTTCGAAGCCGCCGACCAGGTCGGCGCGTCGATCTACTACGAGGCCGCCGCCGCCGGCGCCATCCCGATCATCCGTCCGCTCCGCGACTCCCTCGCGGGCGACCGCGTGCAACGCATCATGGGCATCGTCAACGGGACGACGAACTACATCCTCGACCGGATGGATCGCGAAGGCTCCGACTTCGCCGACGTCCTCGCCGACGCCCAGGCCCTGGGCTATGCCGAAGCCGACCCGACGGCCGACGTCGAAGGCTACGACGCGGCGCAGAAGGCCGCGATCCTCGCCTCGCTCGCGTTCCACACCGCGGTGCCGCTGAACGCCGTGCACCGCGAGGGCATCACGCGCATCGACGCCGACATGATGGATGCCGCGCGCAAGGCGGGCTACGTCATCAAGCTGCTCGCCGTGTGCGAGCGCCTCACCGACACCACCGACACCGCTGAGCCGGTGGGCGAGTCGATCTCGGTGCGCGTCTACCCCGCGCTGGTGCCGCGCGAGCACCCGCTGGCGAGCGTGCACGGCGCGAACAACGCAGTGTTCGTGCAGGCCGAGGCCGCGGGCGACCTCATGTTCTACGGTGCGGGCGCCGGTGGTGTGCAGACGGCCTCGGCCGTGCTCGGCGACGTCGTCTCGGCCGCACGGCGTCACATCGCCGGCGGCGTCGGGGTGGGGGAGTCGACGCGCGCGAACCTCCCGGTCGTGCCGATCGGCCGGGTCTCCACCCGCTACCAGATCACCCTCGAGGTCGAGGACCGCCCGGGCGTGCTCGCGGCGGTCGCCGGGGTGCTCAGCGACGGACGCGTCTCGGTCGCGACCCTCGAGCAGACGATCGTCGCCGACGGCGCCGCGCAGACCGCGCGCCTGGTCATCGGCACGCACATCGCCCTCGAGCAGGATCTCAGCGATGCCGTCGCCGCGCTCGGCGCGAGCGGCGTCGTGCAGCGCGTCGTGTCGGTGCTGCGGGTGGAAGGCGACTGACGTGGCGCGATCCGTCGCGGTCCGCGTCCCGGCCACCAGCGCGAATCTCGGCCCCGGGTTCGACACGCTCGGTCTCGCTCTCAGCGTGTACGACGAGCTCGTCGTGACGGAGCTGCCCGGTCCGGGACTCGAGATCGAGGTGTCGGGCGAGGGCGCCGCGGAGGTGCCCACCGACGCATCGCACCTGGTGGTGCGGGCGATGGCGTACGCGTACGAGGCCTTCGGGCGACCCCTGCCCGGGCTGCGGCTCGAGGCCGTCAACGCGATCCCGCACGGTCGCGGCATGGGCTCCTCGGGCGCTGCGGTCGTGTCGGGGCTGCTCGCGGCCAAGGGACTCCTCGCCGGAGACGTCGAGATCGGCGCCGACGCCCTGCTGCGGCTGGCGACCGAGCTCGAAGGCCACCCCGACAACGTCGCCCCCGCGCTCTTCGGCGGGCTCACGATCGCGTGGATGGACCAGCACGGGCCGCAGCACAAGAAGCTGCTGGTGCACCGGGGCGTGGCACCGCTCGTGTTCGTCCCCGATTTCACGATGTCGACCTCGGTCGCGCGCGGCTTCGACCCGCTGCAGGTGACCCGCGAGGACGCCGTGTTCAACCTCTCGCGCTCCGCGCTGCTCGTGGCCGCGCTGACGCAGAGCCCCGACCTGCTGCTGGCCGCGACCGAGGACAAGCTGCACCAGTCCTACCGCGCCCAGGCCATGGTCGAGACCGACCGGCTCGTGCAGAAGCTCCGCGCCGAGGGGTTCGCCGCGGTCGTGTCGGGAGCGGGACCGAGCGTGCTCGTCCTCGCCGACGGTCCGGGGCAGCGTCTGGCCGCTGCCGAGGTCGCCGCCTGTATCACACAGACGCGCTGGGATGCGCGGATGCTGGCCGTCGATGTGCGTGGTGGTATGGTGAGGGACCATACGGAGGGTTCCACACCACTGTGATCTGAGCCTCCGTCGCAATTCTGCGAATCATCGCGAACACCCCTGATCCACGCCCCGCGCCATCGGCCGGAAGAGCGTGTCGGACGGTTGGCGCCCGCCGTGGACGGCGCCGCACGCGATTCTGTTCATCCACCGTGTAAGAGGAGAACTCGTGGAGTCCAACTCCGAGAACCTGACCATCGACGAGAACGTCGACGGCTCCGCTGACGGCGTCGTCGAGACCCCGGAGACCGCCGTCGATACCGAGGAGACGGCCGCCCCGGCCGACGAGGCCGGCACCGAGCCCGAGGCCGAGCGGGCCCCCGAGGCCGAGCAGCCGGTCGCAGAGCGGCCCGCCGCAGAGCAGACCGCTGTCGAGGCCGCCCCGGCCGACGAGGCCCCTGCCGAGAAGCCCGCGAAGGCGCCGCGCAAGCGTGCTCCGCGCCGCGCGAAGAGCACCGATGTACCCGCCGAGGCACCCGCTGCGGCCGACGAATCCCCGGTCGCCGACAGCGCCGATGCTGCGGTCGCACCGGCCGAGGTCTCCGCCGCCCCGGCCGACCAGCCCGCCGACACCGAGCAGCCTGCCGCCGAGCAGCCCGACGCCGAGAAGCCCGCCGAGTCGGCCGCTTCCGAGGCCGCGAGCGGCGAGGACGCCGAGGCCCCGAAGAAGCCGGCCCGCGGTCGCGGCCGCGGTCGGGGCGCGAAGAAGGATGCCGCGGCCGACGCTCCGGCAGCCGCCGAGACCGAGGCCGCCGAGGCGCCCGTCGACACCGCTTCCGAGCCGGCCGACGACGCCGCCGAGCCCACCGACGCGGTGAAGAACGCCGCCGCCGGCGAGGATGCCGCGAAGACCGAGGGCGAGGGCGAGGGCGAGGGTGAGTCCTCCGGCCGCAGCCGGAGCCGTTCGCGCAGCCGGAGCCGCAACCGCAACAAGGACAACGCCCAGAACGGCAACGGCAACGCTGCGGGCGGACAGAACTCCGGGGCGCAGCAGAACGCCGGCGGCCAGAACGGCGGCGGCAACGCACCCGCCGACGACGACGACAACGCGTCGGGCCAGAACGGCCGCGGACGCCAGCGCAACAAGCGGCGCGGACCCAACAACGGCGGCGACGAGTTCGAGACCGAGATCAACGAGGACGACATCCTCGTCCCGATCGCGGGCGTGCTCGACGTCCTCGACAACTACGCGTTCGTCCGCACGACCGGCTACCTCCCGGGCACGCAGGACGTCTACGTCTCGCTGGGCCAGGTCAAGAAGTACAACCTCCGCAAGGGCGACGCGGTCGTCGGCGCGATCAAGCAGCCCCGCGAGGGCGAGCAGCCGAGCCGCCAGAAGTACAACGCGCTCGTGAAGGTCGACTCCATCAACGGCCTGTCGGTGGAGGATGCCGCGACGCGTGTCGAGTTCGGCAAGCTCACCCCCCTCTACCCGCAGGAGCGTCTGCGTCTGGAGACCGGTCCCGAGAAGCTGACGCAGCGGATCATCGACCTCGTCGCCCCGATCGGCAAGGGTCAGCGCGGCCTCATCGTCGCCCCGCCCAAGGCCGGCAAGACGATCGTGCTGCAGCAGATCGCGAACGCGATCGCGCAGAACAACCCCGAGGTCCACCTCATGGTCGTGCTCGTCGACGAACGGCCCGAAGAGGTCACCGACATGCAGCGGACCGTCAAGGGCGAGGTCATCGCCTCGACCTTCGACCGCCCGGCCGAGGACCACACGACCGTCGCCGAACTGGCCATCGAGCGCGCCAAGCGTCTCGTCGAGCTCGGCCGCGACGTCGTGGTGCTCCTGGACTCGATCACCCGGCTCGGACGCGCCTACAACCTGTCGGCGCCCACCTCGGGACGCGTGCTCACCGGTGGCGTCGACGCGTCCGCGCTCTACCCGCCCAAGCGCTTCTTCGGCGCCGCGCGCAACATCGAGAACGGCGGTTCGCTGACGATCCTCGCCACCGCCCTGGTCGAGACCGGCTCGAAGATGGACGAGGTGATCTTCGAGGAGTTCAAGGGCACCGGCAACAGCGAGCTGCGTCTGTCGCGTCAGCTCGCCGACAAGCGCATCTTCCCGGCGGTGGACGTCAACGCGTCTTCGACGCGTCGCGAAGAGATGCTGATGTCGGCCGACGAGGTCAAGATCACGTGGAAGCTGCGTCGCGCCCTCGCCGGCCTCGACCAGCAGCACGCTCTCGGCGTCATCCTCGACAAGCTCAAGGAGACGCAGTCCAACGTCGAGTTCCTCGTGCAGATGCAGAAGTCGATCCCGGCGCCCACCACGCACGCGGGCGGACACGACAACAGCATCCGCTGATCGTGTTCGAGTCGGTTCGAGGACTGATCGACGAGCATCGCGCGGTCCAGGAGGAGCTCTCCGACCCCGCGGTGCACGCCGATGCGCCGCGGGCCAAGCGGGTCAACCGCCGGTACGCTGAGCTGTCGCGGATCGTCGCGGCCCACGACGCGTGGGTCGCGGCGTCCGACGACCTCGCGGCCGCGCGCGAGCTCGCACGTGAGGACGACGCGTTCGCCGCGGAGGTGCCGGCCCTCGAGGACGGTCTGCGCTCGGCCGAGGAGCGCCTGCGCCGGCTGCTCATCCCGCGCGACCCCGACGACGCGCGCGACGTGATCATGGAGATCAAGCAGGGCGAGGGCGGTGCCGAGTCGGCGCTGTTCGCCGCCGACCTGCTGCGGATGTACCTGCAGTACTCCGCCTCGCGCGGCTGGAAGACGGAGCTCCTCGAGCGCAACGAGTCCGACCTCGGCGGCTACAAGGACGTCCAGGTCGCGATCAAGGGATCGTCGTCCGATCCGGCGCAGGGGGTGTGGGCGCACCTGAAGTACGAGGGCGGCGTCCACCGCGTCCAGCGCGTGCCGGCGACCGAGTCCCAGGGGCGCATCCACACCTCCACGACGGGGGTGCTCGTCTTCCCCGAGGTCGACGAACCCGAAGAGATCCAGATCGACCCGAACGACCTCAAGATCGACGTCTTCCGCTCGTCGGGTCCCGGCGGTCAGTCGGTGAACACCACCGACTCGGCCGTGCGCATCACGCACGTGCCGACGGGCATCGTGGTGTCGATGCAGAACGAGAAGAGCCAGCTCCAGAACCGCGAGGCGGGCATGCGCGTGCTCCGGGCGCGATTGCTCGCGAAGCAACAGGAGGAGCGGGATGCCGCGGCATCCGATGCTCGTCGCTCGCAGATCCGGGGCATGGACCGCTCGGAGCGCATCCGCACGTACAACTTCCCTGAGAACCGCATCGCCGATCACCGGACCGGCTACAAGGCGTACAACCTCGACCAGGTCATGGACGGCGCCCTGGCTCCCGTCATCGACAGCTGCATCGCCGCGGACGAAGAGGCGCGCCTCGCCGCCCTCGGCGAGGACTGATCCTCACCGTTCGACTCGCCAGATTCTGCGGGTGCGGGCGGTGCGGCATCCGCAGAATCTGGCGAGTCGACGGGGAGGGGCCCGGCGGCCGGGCAGCTCAGATGTGGTACTCGGGGGCGGTCAGCACCGCGCGGGTGTCCTCGCCCCGACGGCGCGGCCGCGGCTTGGCGGGAACGCCCACGAGCACGGAGTCTGCGGGGGCGTCCTTGGTGACCACGGCGTTCGCGCCGACGACGCTGCCGGCGCCGATCGTGATGGGGCCGAGGATCTTCGCGCCCGCTCCGACGGCCACGCCGTCCTCGAGGGTGGGGTGGCGTTTGCCGCCCTCGCGCGTGCGGCCCCCCAGGGTGACGCCGTGGTAGAGCATGACGTCGTCGCCGATCACGGCGGTCTCACCGATGACGACACCCATGCCGTGATCGATGAAGAAGCGGCGGCCGATACGGGCGCCGGGATGGATCTCGATGCCGGTCACCCACCGCGTCAGCTGCGACCCGGCGCGCGCGAGGAACCGCGCGCGCCGGGTCCACAGCCGGTGGGTGATGCGGTGCGACCACACCGCGTGCAGCCCCGGGTACAGCAGCGCGATCTCGAGGCCGCTGCGCGCCGCGGGGTCGCGGAGCTTCGCGGCGGCCAGGTCTTCGCGGATGCGTGCTCGGAGCGATCCCATCAGTCTTCGCGGAGCCCCTCGAACAGCGGCGTCGAGAGGTAGCGCTCCCCGAACGAGGGGATGATCACGACGATGTTCTTGCCCTCGGCCTCGGGGCGTGCGGCGACCTGGAGGGCCGCCCACACGGCGGCGCCGGACGAGATGCCCACGAGGATGCCCTCCTTCGTGGCGACCTCGCGCGCGACGCGGATGGCGTCGTCGAAGGTGACGTCCTGGACCTCGTCGATGACCCCCTGATCGAGGATCGGCGGGATGAAGTTCGGGCCGATGCCCTGGATCTTGTGCGGGCCGGGCTTGCCCTCGGTCAGCAGCGGCGAGTCCTTCGGCTCGACCGCGACCACCTTCGCGTCGGGCACGCGCTCCTTCAGCACCTGGCCGACGCCGGTGATCGTGCCGCCCGTGCCGATGCCGGCGACGAAGTAGCCGATCTGTCCGTCGGTGTCGCGCAGGATCTCCTCGGCCGTCGTGCGGCGGTGGATGTCGGGGTTCGCCTCGTTGGCGAACTGCTTCGCCAGCACGGCCCCGGGGGTCTCGGCGGCGATCTTCTCGGCCTCCGACACGGCGCCCTTCATACCGAGCGAGGGATCGGTCAGCACGAGCTCGGCGCCGTACGCCTTCAGCAGCAGGCGGCGCTCGACCGACATCGACGACGGCATCGTCAGGATCACGCGGTAGCCGCGCGCGGCGCCGACCATCGCGAGGGCGATGCCGGTGTTGCCGCTCGTCCCCTCGACGATCGTGCCGCCGGGCTGCAGCGCGCCCGCCTTCTCGGCCGCGTCGACGATCGCGATGCCGAGGCGGTCCTTGACGGACGACGCGGGGTTGTAGAACTCGAGCTTGGCCAGGACGGTGCCGGGCAGGCCCTCGCTCACGCGGTTGAGGCGCACGAGAGGGGTGTTGCCGTACGCGGTGGTGATGTCGGGATGGATGCCGTGGGTGACCGGGTCGGACATGGCTGCCTTTCGAGGTGTCGAACGGATGCCGCGACGGCGCGGCGGAGTCGTCGTTCAGCCTATTGTCGCCACCCGGTGAGGGCTCCGAATGTGACGAAGACGCACGGCTGGCTAGGCTGGTCCGCGGTCATGAGCACCCCACCCGCCCCCGCCCCCCGCCTCGCCGACGTCGTGCGCTCCGCGAGCGCCGAGCTCGAGGCGGCGTCCGTGCCGACCCCGCACGTCGATGCCGAGCTCCTCGCCGCGCACGTCCTCGGTCTCGGACGCGGCGAACTGGCCGCCGCGATGCTGCGCGGCGACACGATGCCCGCGGAGGCCGCGGAGTCGTTCGCCGGGCTCGTCGGACGCCGCGCCGCGCGCGAGCCGCTGCAGCACCTCACCGGCACGGCCCCCTTCCGGCATCTCGAGTTGCGCGTCGGCCCCGGCGTCTTCGTGCCCCGGCCCGAGACCGAGACGGTCGCCCAGATCGCGATCGACCTGCTGCGCGCCGCCGCCGGGCCGGCGCCCGTCGCCGTCGACCTCGGCACGGGGTCGGGAGCCATCGCGCTCGCGCTCGCGACGGAGGTGCCGCACGCGCGCGTGCACGCCGCCGAGAACTCCGTCGACGCGTTCCTGTGGACGAAGGAGAACTTCGCGCGCGTGGGAGCGAAGAACGCCCGGCTCGCGTTCATCGACCTCGCGCACGCGTTCCCCGAGCTCGACGGCACCGTCTCGGTGCTGGTGTCCAACCCGCCCTACGTCCCCGACGACGCGATCCCGCGCGATCCCGAGGTGCGGCTGTGGGACCCGCCGGCGGCGCTGTACGGGGGAGCGGACGGGCTCGACGTCGTCCGCACGCTCTCGCGCGTCGGACTCCGTCTGGTCCATCCCGGCGGCAGCATCGTGATCGAGCACGGCGAGCTGCAGGGCGCCGCGATCCGCGGCATCCTCGCCGCCGACGGGTGGTCCGCGGCGGCGACGCATCCCGACCTCACCCTGCGCGACCGGACCACGACGGCCGTCCGCTCCTGAGCCCGGGCGGTCGCCGCCGTACACTGGAGCGGTCATGTCTCCCGTTTTCGACTGCCGCGATGAGACGCACGTCCTTCCCGGCATGCGCCAGGCGCGCCAGGCCATCGGCCGCGGCGATCTCATCGTCCTGCCCACCGACACCGTCTACGGCGTCGCCGCCGACGCCTTCAGCGCCGCCGCGGTCGCGAAGCTCCTCGCCGCGAAGGGCCGCGATCGTCAGGCCCCGCCGCCCGTGCTCGTGGCCGGCATCGCGACGATGCGCGCGCTCGTGGCCGAGGTGCCCGAGCCGGTCGAGCGTCTCGTCGAGGCGTTCTGGCCCGGCGGGCTGACCATCGTCCTGCCGGCCCAGCCCTCGCTCTCGTGGGACCTGGGCGAGACGGGGGGAACCGTCGCCGTGCGCATGCCGGCCGACCGCTTCGCCCTCGAGCTGCTCGAGGAATGCGGACCGCTCGCCGTGTCGAGCGCGAACCGGACGAAGATGGCGGCCGCGGTCTCGATCGGCGACGCCGTGCGCATGCTCGGCGACAGCGTCGCGGTGTACCTCGACGGGGGGCCGGCGGCGACCGGCGTCGCATCCACCATCATCGACGCGACCGTGCTCGTCGGCGACGACCCCGCACCGGTCCGCGTGCTCCGCGAGGGCGCGGTGAGCCGCGAAGCGCTGCGCGGCGTGCTCGGCGACCTGCTCGAGCCCGACCCCGAGCCCGAACATCCCGAGGCGGCGAACCGCACGCCCCAGCCGCCCCGCCTCGACGGCGTGTCCGGGGCCGGCAGCGTCGCGTGAGGCTCTACCTGGCCACCTTCGTGGTCACGGCCGTCGTCACCTTCGGCCTCACGTGGCTGGTCCTCAAGGTCAGCCTGCGCTACAAGCTCCATCCCGCGATCCGCGAGCGCGACGTCCACAAGACGCCGACGCCGCGCCTGGGGGGCGTCGGGATGTTCCTCGGGGCCACCGCGGTCATCCTCGCGTCGTCGCAGATCCCGTTCTTCTCGATCTTCTGGGCCGACCCCGAGCCGATCTGGGCGATCCTCGGCGCCACCGCGCTGATCGTCGCGGTCGGCGTGGCCGACGACCTGTGGGACCTCGACTGGCTCATCAAGCTCGGGGCGCAGTTCGGTGCGGCCGCGATCGTCGTCGGCATCGGGGGAGTGCAGATGTACTCGATCCCGGTGGGCGGGCAGACGGTCGTCTCGAGCGCCGCGAGCTTCACGATCACCGTGTTCTCGATCGTCGTCGTGATGAACGCCGTCAACTTCATCGACGGTCTCGACGGGCTGGTCGCGGGCGTCGCCCTCATCGCCAACGGGGTCTTCTTCACCTACACGTATCTGCTCGGCCGCGACTTCGGCGTCAGCAGCTACGCCAACCTGGCCTCGTTCCTCGCCGTCGTCCTCCTCGGCGTGTGCGCCGGTTTCCTGCCCCTCAACTGGAACCCCGCGAAACTCTTCATGGGCGACTCGGGCGCGCTCATGATCGGCCTCCTCATGGCGTGCTCGGCGATCCTCGTCACGGGCACGCTCGTCCCGCCCACGGGCGACAACGACGTCTTCGGCCGCTCGCAGCTGCTCGGTGCCTTCATCCCGATCCTGCTGCCCGTCGTCGTGGTGCTCCTGCCGCTGCTCGACTTCGGGATGGCGGTCATCCGCCGGATGTCGCGGGGCAAGTCGCCGTTCTCGCCCGACCGCAAGCACCTGCACCACCGGATGCTCGACATGGGTCACACCGACCGCGATGCCGTGCTGGTCTTCTACGCGTGGACGGCCGTCGTGAGCCTCTCGGTGCTGCTGATGTACATCGGCACGACATCCGCCTGGCCGGGGGACTACCTCTTCGGCCTCGGCTTCCTCGCGGTCGGCATCGCCGCCTGCACGGTGGTCACCTTCATCCCGTCCCGCCCATCGCGCGCGGGCGTCCTCCAGAAAGAGCCCACTCCGTGACTGCGAACACTCCAGAACCGTCCGCTCGCCGCCGCATCTCGAGCACGCCCGTCCTCCGGGCGGCGCTGGTGTGGGGGCTCCTGATCGGCGTCGTCGTGGCGGCGGCCATGGCGCTCGTGGGCGGTCTGATGGCGGGGCCGGACGGCGCGTGGAGCGGTGTGCTCGGGGCGCTCGTGGGCATCGTCTTCCCGGCCTTCACGGCGCTCAGCATCCTGCTCGGCAACCACTGGTACGGCCACCCGCAGTGGCTGCAGATCTTCTTCGCCGTCGTGCTCGGCACCTGGCTGCTGAAGTTCGTCCTCGTCATCGTCGCGCTGCTGCTGCTCTTCCAGGTCGAGTGGCTCGAGCGCGGCATCTTCGCCCTCGCGGTCATCGTGGCCGCGGTCGCCTCGCTCGTCGTCGACCTGGTCGTGCTCAGCCGCATGCGCCTGTCGGGGGCGTCGGATGTCGCGCTGCCGACCGCCGACACGATCGACGATTAGGTCGGGGCTCAACCTTTGGTAGTGTGGGAGTACACTCTGCGGCTGGTGTGCAGTGGCGACACTGAGGCCCCGCTGGAGTTGTTCCCTTCTAACCCTCACCGAGCTAGTCCAGGCTGGCCCGAGAAGCTGGAGCCAATACGTTGACTCAAGCGACGACGATTGTCGCAGCGGCGGCATCGGACAACGAGTTCCACCCGCCGTCCATCTCCGACTTCTTCCCGCCTGCCCTGCTGTTCGAGGGCACGCCGTTCGAATTCACGCGGATCAGCATGGTCCAGGTCATCGCGACCGTGCTCCTCGTGCTGTTCCTCGTGCTGGGGACGCGCCGTCTGTCGGTCGTGCCGGGACGCTTCCAGAGCGTCGTCGAGTTCGGCTTCGGCTTCGTCCGCGAGCAGGTCGTGTACCAGGTGCTGGGCGAGAAGGACGGCCGCCGCTTCCTCCCGCTGCTGACGGCGATGTTCTTCACGATCCTGTTCATGAACCTCACGGGTGTGATCCCGTTCATGAACATCGCCGGAACCTCGGTGGCCGGCGCGCCGCTGGTGTTCGCGATCGTGGCGTACGTCATGTTCATCTACGCCGGCATCCGCAAGCACGGCGTCGGGCACTTCCTGAAGAACTCGCTCGTCCCGAGCGGCGTGCCGATCTACCTCCTGCCGATCATCGCGCTCGTCGAGCTGATCTCGACCTTCATCGCGCGACCGGTGTCGCTGTTCCTGCGACTCCTTCTCAACATGATGGTCGGCCACCTCATGCTCGTGCTGTTCTTCGCAGCCACGCAGTTCTTCCTCATGGGGCTCAACGCCTTCACCCCCCTCGCAGCGGGAACCCTCGCGATGGGCTTCGCCTTCACCCTCTTCGAGATCTTCGTCTCGATCCTCCAGGCCTACGTCTTCACGATCCTCACCGCGGTCTACATCCAGCTCGCGGTCGCGGAAGAGCACTGACGAGCAGCTGACCGGCTGCTCGCCCTACGAAAGGAAAACACCAGTGGACGCAACGACGGTTCTCGCCCAGGTCACCGGCAACATCGCGACCGTGGGTTACGGCCTCGCGGCCATCGGCCCGGCCATCGGCCTCGGCATCATGATCGGCAAGACCATCGAGTCGACCGCCCGTCAGCCCGAGCTCGCCGGCCGCCTGCAGAGCACCATGTTCATCGGTGTCGCGTTCATCGAGATCCTCGCGCTGATCGGCATCGTCACGCCGTTCATCTTCAACGCGCTCTGATCCCGACGCGACCCACAGATAAGGAGACAGGATGCTGAACGCTCTTGTCACGATTGCGGCGGAGGAGGGGTCGGACCAGATTCCGATCCTGCCGGCCTACTACGACATCATCTGGTCGGCAGTCTGCTTCCTCGTCATCATCTTCGTCGTGGTGCGTTACGCCATGCCGCGGCTGAACACCGTCCTCGACGCGCGCAGCGCGGCCATCGAGGGCAACATCGCCAAGGCCGACGAGGCGCAGCGCAAGGCGGAGGCTGCTCTCGAGGAGTACACCGCGCAGCTCGCCGAGGCCCGCAAGGAAGCCGGCGAGATCCGTGACGCCGCTCGCGAGGACGGTCGCAAGATCGTCAGCGAAGCGAAGCAGAACGCATCGGCCGAGGCCGAGCGTCTCACCTCGGCGGCGCACACGCAGATCGAGGCCGAGCGTCAGGCCGCGGTCGTCTCGCTCCGCAGCGAGGTCGGCACGCTGGCCCTCGACCTGGCCGGCGGCGTCATCGGCGAGACCCTCTCCGACGACGAGAAGGCCCGCTCCGTCGTCGACCGCTTCCTGAGCGATCTCGAAGCGTCCGAGAAGGCGTCGAACTGATGGGCAGCGCGACCACTCAGGCACTCGTCGCGACGACGGCGGCCATCGACGACACCGCCGGGCTCACGCTCGACATCGCCGGTGAGCTGTTCGTCGCCGCGCGGGCTCTGGCGGACTCGCCGCAGCTGAGCGGCGCGCTGACGGACAACGCGGCCTCGCCGCAGTCCCGCGACCAGGTCGTCTCCCACGTGTTCGGTGCAGCGTTCGCGCCGCAGACGATCGCCCTGCTGCGCACCGCGGTCGCCGAGCGCTGGTCGTCGGTCGACGACTTCGTCGACGCGGTCGAGGAGCTGGCGATCCGCGCCGCGGCCGTCGCCGACTCCGGCGACATCGAGAACGAGCTGTTCGGCGTCCTCCACACGATCGCGGCGAACCCCGAGCTCGAGCTCGCCCTCGGCAGCCGCCTGGGCGAGGCATCGGCCAAGGGGGCGCTCGTGGACCGGCTGCTCGAGGGTCGCGCCGGCGCCGGCACGCGTCTCGTGGCCTCGGCGATCGTGCAGCGTCCGCGTGAGCGTCGTGTCCGCCAGCTGCTCGATCGGGCGATCCGCATCGTGTCGAGCCAGCGCGGTCGCGTCGTGGCCACCGTCCGCGTCGCCGCTCCGCTGACCGACGAGCAGCGCGCACGCCTGACCGACACCCTCTCGAGCCGCTACGGCACGCCCGTCTCGCTCAACCTGCTGATCGACGCCACCGTCGTCGGCGGGCTGCGCATCGAGATCGGCGACGACGTCATCGACGCCACCGTCGCCTCCCGCCTCTCCGATCTCCGCCAGCGACTGGCGGGCTGAACCACCTCCCCGCCCGCAGGGGCGGACCGGCCGGACGCATCCGGACCCACAGACTCAGGACCGAAGGAACACCATGGCAGAACTGTCCATCAGCCCGGATGTCATCCGTGACGCGCTGAAAGACTTCGTCGCCGCGTACGAGCCCACCGGGGCCGCCGCGACCGAGGTCGGCACCGTCGTCGACGCGGCCGACGGCATCGCTCACGTCGAGGGTCTGCCCGGCGTCATGGCGAACGAGCTCGTCCGCTTCGAGAACGGCGTCGAGGGTCTCGCGCAGAACCTCGACGAGCACGAGATCGGCGTCGTGGTGCTCGGCGACTTCGCCGGCATCCAGGCCGGCCAGAAGGTCACCCGCACCGGCGAGGTCCTCTCCGTCGGCGTCGGCGAGGGATACCTCGGCCGCGTCGTCGACCCGCTCGGCAACCCCATCGACGGTCTCGGCGAGATCGCCACGACGGGCCGCCGCGCCCTCGAGCTGCAGGCGCCCGGCGTCATGCAGCGCAAGAGCGTGCACGAGCCGATGCAGACCGGCATCAAGGCCATCGACGCCATGATCCCCGTCGGCCGCGGCCAGCGCCAGCTCATCATCGGCGACCGCCAGACCGGCAAGACGGCCATCGCGATCGACACGATCATCAACCAGAAGGCCAACTGGGAGTCCGGCGACGTCAACAAGCAGGTCCGCTGCATCTACGTCGCGATCGGCCAGAAGGGCTCGACCATCGCCTCGGTGAAGGGCGCGCTCGAGGACGCCGGTGCCATGGAGTACACGACGATCGTCGCCGCTCCGGCATCCGACCCCGCCGGCTTCAAGTACCTGGCCCCCTACACCGGTTCGGCCATCGGCCAGCACTGGATGTACGAGGGCAAGCACGTCCTGATCATCTTCGACGACCTGTCGAAGCAGGCCGAGGCCTACCGCGCCGTGTCGCTGCTGCTGCGTCGTCCGCCGGGCCGCGAGGCCTACCCCGGTGACGTCTTCTACCTGCACTCGCGTCTGCTCGAGCGTTGCGCGAAGCTGTCCGACGAGCTCGGCGCCGGATCGATGACGGGTCTGCCCATCATCGAGACGAAGGCCAACGACGTCTCGGCGTACATCCCGACCAACGTGATCTCGATCACCGACGGCCAGATCTTCCTGCAGTCCGACCTCTTCAACGCCAACCAGCGCCCCGCGGTCGACGTCGGCATCTCGGTGTCGCGCGTCGGTGGTGACGCTCAGGTCAAGTCGATCAAGAAGGTCTCGGGAACGCTGAAGCTCGAGCTGGCGCAGTACCGCTCGCTCGAGGCGTTCGCGATGTTCGCCTCCGACCTCGACGCCGCGTCGCGTCGTCAGCTCGCCCGCGGTGCGCGTCTGACCGAGCTGCTCAAGCAGCCGCAGTACTCGCCGTACCCCGTCGAGGAGCAGGTCGTCTCGATCTGGGCCGGCACCAACGGCAAGCTCGACACGATCGAGGTCGAGGACGTCCTGACCTTCGAGCGCGACCTGCTCGACTACCTGGGCCGCAACACGTCGATCCTCAGCACGCTGCGCGAGACGAACGTCCTCACCGACGACCTCGTCGCGGAACTCGAGAAGGTCGTCGACGAGTTCGTGCTCGAGTTCCAGGGCGGCAAGGGCCAGGCCATCAACAAGCCGGGCCACGAAGAGACCGCAGCCGCCGAGGCCGACGACGTGAACCAGGAGCAGATCGTCAAGGGCCGCCGCGGCTGACGCGGAGGACGACACACTATGGGCGCACAACTCCGGGTCTACAAGCAGAAGATCAGCTCTGCTCAGACGACCAAGAAGATCACGAAGGCGATGGAGCTCATCGCGGCTTCGCGCATTCAGAAGGCGATGGGACGCGTTCGCGCGTCGTCTCCCTTCGCGCGTGCCGTGACGCGCGCCGTCTCCGCGGTCGCGACCCACTCCGACGTCGAGCACCCGCTGACGACCGAGCGCGAGACGATCCGCCGCTCCGCGGTGGTCATCTTCGCCTCCGACCGCGGCCTCGCCGGCGCATTCAACTCGCAGATCCTCCGCGAGGGTCTCGAGCTGGCCGAGCTGCTGCGGTCGCAGGGCAAGGACGTGGACTACTACCTCGTCGGTCGCAAGGCCGTCGGGTACTTCCAGTTCCGTCGCATGCGGGCCGCGGGGGAGTGGACGGGTGACACCGACACGCCGCACTTCAGCACGGCCGAGCAGATCGCGGGAGCACTCCTCGACGCGTATGAGCAGGGCGGTACGGACGGCGGCGTCGACGAGATCCACCTCGTGTACAACCGCTTCGTCAGCATGATGACGCAGACGCCCGAGTCGGTGCGTCTGCTTCCGCTCGAGGTCGTCGAGGCCGATGAGAACGCCGCGGACCAGGCTCCGGTCTATCCGCTGTACGAGTTCGAGCCCGACCCCGAGACGGTGCTCGACGCGCTGCTGCCGGTCTACGTCCAGAGCCGCGTGTTCAACGCGCTGCTCCAGTCGTCGGCCGCGAAGCACGCCGCGACCCAGAAGGCGATGAAGTCGGCCAGCGACAACGCCGACAAGCTCATCACCGACTACACCCGCCTGCGCAACAACGCTCGCCAGGCCGAGATCACTCAGCAGATCGCCGAGATCGTCGGCGGCGCCGACGCTCTGGCGTCGGGCAAGTAAGACCAACCGAAAGAGACAGACATGACCACCGTCACTGCCGAAGCCACGTCGGTCGTCGGCCGCGTTGCGCGCGTCACCGGCCCCGTCGTCGACATCGAGTTCCCGCACGACTCGATCCCCGACATCTACAACGCGCTGAAGACCACGATCACGATCGACGGCGAGTCGACCGAGATCACGCTCGAGGTCGCGCAGCACCTCGGCGACGACCTCGTCCGCGCCATCTCGCTGAAGCCGACCGACGGCATGGTCCGCGGCCAGGAGGTGCGCGACACCGGCGGCCCCATCACGGTTCCCGTCGGCGACGTCACCAAGGGC
This sequence comes from Microbacterium arborescens, assembly GCA_036946435.1. Classification (GTDB taxonomy): domain Bacteria; phylum Actinomycetota; class Actinomycetes; order Actinomycetales; family Microbacteriaceae; genus Microbacterium; species Microbacterium arborescens_A. Next base: position 68,625 of record JAQIJE010000002.1, read on the forward strand.
AAGGTGTTCAACGTCACGGGTGACGTGCTGAACGCCCCCGAGGGCGAGACCATCGAGGTCACCGAGCGCTGGGGCATCCACCGTCAGGCACCGAGCTTCGACCAGCTCGAGTCGAAGACGCAGATGTTCGAGACCGGCATCAAGGTCATCGACCTCCTCACCCCGTACGTGCAGGGTGGAAAGATCGGCCTCTTCGGCGGTGCCGGCGTCGGCAAGACCGTCCTCATCCAGGAGATGATCCAGCGCGTCGCGCAGGACCACGGTGGTGTGTCGGTGTTCGCCGGTGTCGGCGAGCGGACGCGTGAGGGCAACGACCTCATCCACGAGATGGAGGAGGCGGGCGTCTTCGACAAGACCGCCCTCGTCTTCGGCCAGATGGACGAGCCGCCGGGAACGCGTCTGCGCGTCGCCCTGTCGGCTCTGACGATGGCGGAGTACTTCCGCGACGTGCAGAAGCAGGACGTGCTGCTGTTCATCGACAACATCTTCCGCTTCACGCAGGCCGGCTCCGAGGTCTCGACGCTGCTGGGCCGCATGCCCTCGGCCGTGGGATACCAGCCGAACCTCGCCGACGAGATGGGCGTGCTCCAGGAGCGCATCACCTCGACGCGCGGACACTCGATCACCTCGCTGCAGGCGATCTACGTCCCCGCCGACGACTACACCGACCCGGCGCCGGCGACGACCTTCGCGCACCTCGACGCCACGACCGAGCTCTCGCGCGAGATCGCGTCGAAGGGTCTGTACCCGGCCGTCGACCCGCTGAGCTCGACGAGCCGCATCCTCGACCCGCGCTACATCGGTGAGGACCACTACCGCGTGGCCACCGCCGTGAAGCAGATCCTGCAGAAGAACAAGGAGCTCCAGGAGATCATCGCGATCCTCGGTGTCGACGAGCTGTCCGAAGAGGACAAGATCGTCGTGTCGCGCGCACGTCGCATCCAGCAGTTCCTCTCGCAGAACACCTACATGGCGAAGAAGTTCACCGGCGTCGAGGGCTCCACGGTCCCGATCAAGGAGACCATCGAGTCCTTCGACGCGATCGTCAAGGGCGACTTCGACCACGTGGCCGAGCAGGCCTTCTTCAACGTCGGCGGCATCGGCGACGTCGAAGAGAAGTGGGCGAAGATCCAGAAGGAGAACAGCTGACATGGCTCTGACGGTCACGCTCGTCTCCGCCGAGGCGGAGGTCTGGTCCGGCGAGGCGAGCCTCGTCGTGGCCAAGACGGTCGAGGGCGAGATCGGCTTCATGGCCGGCCACGAGCCCGTGCTGGCGATCCTCGCCGAGGGTCAGGTCCGCATCACGCAGCCCGGCGGCGAGAAGATCGTCGCCAACGCACAGGACGGGTTCCTGTCCATGGAAGGCGACGAGCTCACCATCGTCGCGGGCAACGCCGCTCTGGCCTGACGCAGACGATACGCACGAGAGGCCACACCCTGCGGGGTGTGGCCTCTTGTCATGAGGGGAGACATCCGGATGCTGGTGCTGTTGCCGCCGTCGGAGACCAAACGCGCCGGCGGATCGGGCGGCCCGCTCGACGTCGCGGCGCTCGCGCTGCCGCAGCTCGCGGACCAGCGCCGCGCCGCCGTCGCCGCGCTCGTGGCGCTCTCGGCCGACGCGGATGCCGCCGCACGGGTGCTCAAGCTCGGGGCGCGCCAGCTCGGTGAGATCGCCGTCAACGCGGAGCTCGCGACCTCGCCGACGATGCCCGCCGTCGACCGTTACACGGGCGTGCTCTTCGACGCGCTCGACGCCGCGAGCCTCGACGCCTCGGCGCGCGAGTGGCTCGGTCGGCACGTGCTGATCCAGTCCGCCCCGTTCGGGCCCGTCGCCGCGCTCGACGCGATCCCGGCGTACCGTCTCGCCGCAGGGACCGCGCTCCCCGGCATCCCGCCCCTGCGGCGTCACTGGGCCGCGCCGTCGACGGCAGCGCTCGCCTCGCTCGATGCGGGCTTCGTGCTCGATCTGCGCTCCGAGGCGTACGTCGCCCTCGCTCCGCTGCCCGGCGATCGCCCAGCGGCATTCGTGCGCGTCGTCACGGCGGGGGAGGACGGTGTCGTCCGCGCCCTGAACCACTTCAACAAGCACGCCAAGGGCGAGCTCGTACGCGCCCTCGCACAATCGGGGACCGCGGCCGGATCGCGCGAGGAGTTCCTCGCCTGGGCCGAGACGTCGGGATGGGTGATCCGCCCGTCCGCGCGGCCGGGCGAGCTCGAGCTCGTCGTCTGACCCGCGCGGCGTCGCCGAGCATCCCGACGCGGATGGCAGGGTTCGCTAGCATGAGCGGCGACCGCCGGTGCGAGCGTGCCGGTTCGGGTCACGACTGAGGAGGTCGTTCATGCCGGACTACTACGACGGCGGAGGCGCGGGTCTGGGCGCCTTCCTCGCCTTCTTCCTGCTGCTGCTGCCCATCATCCTGATCGTGAGCCTCGCGGGCTACATCATCAGCTCGTTCTTCTACATGAAGATCTTCGAGAAGGCGGGTGTGCAGGGCAAATGGCGCGCGTGGGTGCCCGTGTACCGTGAGCTCGTCTTCGCGAAGCTCGGTGATCTGTCGCCGTGGGTCATGCTCGGGGCCTTCGTGGCCGCGGCTGTGCTGACGAACATCCCCGCCATCGGCCCCATCCTCGGCTATGTGCTCCTCGTGGCGCTGGCGCTCGCGAGCTGGCGCGTCGGGCTGAAGCTCGGCAAGGACTGGCCGCTCGTCCTTCTCTACATCATCCCGGGCATCGGCGGCCTGATCTGGCTCGGCATCGCCGCGTTCAGCAATGCACCGTGGAACCCCCGCGTGCAGCCGTCGCCGTGGCGGACGTCGTTCCTGCGCGACACGACCGTGTGGCAGGGCATCCCCGTCCAGCCCGACGGCGGCGCAGCTCCTGCCCCCGGCGGGTACGCCGCCCCGAACGCGGGATCGGTGCCGCCCCCCGCGGGCTCGCCGTACGCGGCGCCCGGCGCCTACCCGCCGCCCGCCACGCCGCCGCAGCAGTCGGCTCCGCCCACGACCGAGCCGCCGGCAACCGGACGCACCGCGGCCGTGACCTGCTGAGCAGTGCAAGCTCCGGGGCCCTCGTCGATCGACGGGGGCCCCGTCGTCGTTCCGGCGTAACGTAGAGGCATGGACGACGTCGTTCCCACCCGCCGACTCGGCTCCTCCCGACTCCTCGTCTCGGCGGTGGGACTGGGATGCAACAATTTCGGTCGCACCGGCACGGCGACGGCGTCGCTCGAGGGCACGACGGCGGTCCTCGACGCGGCTCTCGACGCCGGGGTGACCTTCCTCGACACCGCCGACATCTACGGCGCGGAACCGGGGCTCTCCGAGACGCTCATGGGCGAGGCGCTCCGCGGCCGACGAGACCGCGTCGTGTTGGCGACGAAGTTCGGCCACAGCGCCGTCGACATCGGCATCCCGGGCGCGAAGGGCTCGCGCGGGTACATCCGGCGTGCGGTGGAGGCGTCGCTCGAACGCCTGCGGACCGACTGGATCGATCTCTACCAGCTCCACACGCCCGACCCCGAGACGCCGATCGAAGAGACGCTGGACGCGCTGTCGGACCTGGTCCGGGAGGGCAAGGTGCGCTACATCGGCCATTCGAACTTCTCCGGTTGGCAGATCGCCGAGGCCGAGGCGGTCGCTCGCGAACGCACGGACGTGCCGTTCGTCTCGGCGCAGAACCACTACAGCCTGCTGGCGCGTGCCGCCGAGCGCGAAGTGCTGCCGGCCGCGCGGCGGTTCGGCCGCGGGTTCCTCCCGTACTTCCCGTTGCGCAACGGGCTGCTCACCGGCAAGTTCACCCGGGATCACGTCCCGACCGATTCGCGGGTCGCGCGCGAGCGTCGGCACCTGTGGGAGAGCGCGCCGTGGGACGCCCTCGACGCCTATCGGGCGTTCTGCGACGAGCGTTCGATCACGATGGTGCAGGCGACGTTCGCCTGGTTGCTCGCCCAGCCCGCGTTGAGCAGCGTCATCGCCGGTGCGACGTCAGCGCGGCAGGTCCGCGACAACGCGGCGGCGGCGACGGCCTGGAGCCCCGGCGCGGACGAGCTCGCGGCGATCGACGCGTTCTTCCCGCTACCAGCCGACCCCGCCGCAGGCTAGCGCCACCACGCCCGCGGGGCACGTCCACTAGAGTGTGACACGCCCACCCGTCGACGAAAGAAGAGTGACAGCGTGCCCGACCCCACGACCCAATCCCGGATCGTGGACGTCCCGTCCGGTTCGATCGAGCTCCGCTGGGCCGCCGCGACCGACACCGGCCGACGTCGCGACAGCAACCAGGATGCCGTTCTCGCGCAGTATCCGCTGTTCATCGTGGCCGACGGCATGGGCGGCCACATCGGCGGCGAGATCGCGAGTGCGAGCGCCGTCGACCGGCTGCGTGTCGTCGCCGAGCGCGGCACCGTGACGCCCGAGGACATCGAGGACGCCCTCGAGCGCGCCGTGGGTGACATCGCCGATCACCCCGAGACCACCGACGACGGCACCGGCACGACCGTGACGGGCGTCTACCTCGACGTCGTCGACGGCGAGCCGCAGTGGACGACCTTGAACATCGGCGACTCGCGGGTCTACCTGCTGCGGGAGCAGGCGATCGCCCAGGTCACGACGGATCACTCCGTCGTGCAGGAGCTCGTCGCCGCGGGGCGGCTGAGTCCCGAAGAGGCCGAACAGCATCCCTACGGCAATGTGATCACGCGCGCCGTCGGACCGAGCGACGGGGTGACCCCCGACTATGTCCGTCTCGACGTCGTCGACGGAGACCGGTTCGTCATCTGCAGCGACGGACTCACGAAAGAGCTCACGGACTACGGCATCCTCCACTTCCTCCTCGAGAACGACGATCCGGCTGCGGCGGTCACCGCCATGATGCACGCGGCGCTCGAGAACGGCGGTCGCGACAATGTCACCGTCATCGTCCTCGACGCGCACCTGACGACCGACGCGGGGCACGCGGCCGACGCCGGTTCCTCCCCAGCCGTCGACTGACGCCACCGCCCCACCGACAGCGGTCACGGGGGCTTCCCGGGCTCCCGACGCGGCTTGGCTGGGGGAGTGACACGCTCCGACATCTCCGAGCCCATCCGCCTGCCTGCGCCCCCGCCCGAACCGCCGCGACCGGGCTTCCCGTTGTGGGCGATGCTCGTCCCGGTCGTCGGGGCCGGCGTGCTCTGGCAGGTGACGGGCTCCATCACGGTGCTGTGGTTCGCCGCGCTCGGCCCGCTCATCGCGCTGGCGTCGATGCTCGATGCGCGCCGGTCCCGGGGCCGCCGCAGACGACGGGCGCGGGTCGAGACGGATGCCGCCCTCGCGGCCGCGCGCGCCGACATGGAGCGTCGTCACGCCCGCGAGCGCGCCGCCGCGTGGCGTCGCACGCCTGACGTCGCGGGTCATCTGCGGCATCCGGACGGCATCTGGCGGGCCGTCCCCGAGCGTGAGGGTGTGCTCGTGGTCGGCGCGGGGCGCATCCCGTCGAACGTGCGCATCGAAGGGGAGGGTGAGGCGACGCTCGCGCTGAGGCGGGAGGCCGCGCACGTCGACGACGCACCCGTCACCGTCCCGCTGTCCGCGGGCGTGGCGGTGCTCGGACCGCTGCCGGTGGCGGCTGCGGTGGCGCGCGGACTCGCCGTACAGGCGTGCCTCGCGAGCCCGCCGGGCCGGGTGCAGCTCGCCGGGGCTGACGAGGACGGGCTCGACGCGCTGCCGCATGCGCGTGCGGGCCGCGGGGTACGACTGTGGATCTCGGCGGCCTCGACCGTGATCCCGTCGGAGGTCGAGGCGCCGATCGTCTACGCCGCACACGGTGCACCGCCGCCGCGGTGTGCCGCTGTGATCCGCCTGCGCGGCGTCGACGACGCCGTGCTCGAGTACGCCGGCGACGTCCATCCGCTCCGACCCGAGCCGGTCGGCGCGGACCGTGCCCGCGCGGCGGCCGAACTGTTGGCGGCGCGTGACCTCGCCCTCGTCGGTGAGGCGGCTGCCCCGCTCTCGTTCGACGACCTCGCCGCCGCCTCCGGTGGCGGGCTGCGCGTCGCCGTCGGGTCGGGCACCCGCGGGCTGGCCGAGGTCGACCTCGTCGATGACGGTCCGCACGCGATCGTGGTCGGCGTCACCGGATCGGGCAAGAGCGAGCTCCTCACCACGTGGGTGGCCGCTCTCGCGGAGCGATTCCCGCCGACGCGGGTGGTGTTCCTGCTCGTCGATTTCAAAGGCGGCCGATCGTTCGACGTGCTGCGCCCGCTCCCGCACGTCACGGGGGTGGTGACCGATCTCGACGAGCGGGCGGCCGTCCGGGCCGTCGACAGTCTCGCGGCCGAGGTGCGCCACCGTGAGCGCGTGCTGGCGGAGCACAGTGCGCGAGACATCGGCGAGCTGGAGGGCATCCTTCCGCGGCTCGTGATCGTCGTGGACGAGTACGCCGCGCTGACGCGGGCGAATCCGGCCCTCCACGACACGTTCGCCGATACCGCCGCGCGCGGGCGGGCACTCGGGATGCACCTGATCCTCGCGAGCCAGCGATCGGCCGGATTCCGGGAATCCGTGCTCGCGAACGCGCCGCTGCGCGTCGCGTTGCGCGTGGCTGACGAGACCGAGTCGCGCACGGTCCTCGGATGCATCGACGCGGCGGCGATCTCAGGTAGATCGGACGATCGCGGGACCGCTCTGCTGCGCCGCGCGGGTGATGCGCAGCCGGAGGCCGTCCGGGTGGCCCTGTGCCCGCCGGCCGCCGTCGACCGCATCGCCTCACGAACCGAGCGGCCGGCGGCGGGGGTCCGGCGTCCGTGGCTGCCTCCGCTTCCGGAGCATCTTCCGCTCGAGACGCTGCGGGCTGCGGGCGATGCGCGGGGTCGTGTCGTGGTCGGTCTCGGCGACGAGCCCGACCGGCAACGGCAGGTCCCGCTCGTGCTCCCGGAGGACGCTCCCGGTCTCGTCGTCGTCGGCCGTGCCGGTTCGGGGCGGTCGACGGCGCTGCGGACGGTGGCCGCTCAGGTCGACGCGGAACGGCTGCTCCGGGTGCCCGCCGATCCCGAAGCCGCCTGGGACGCCCTGTCAGCCCTCGACCGGCTCGAGCCCGGCGCGGTGGTGGCGCTCGACGACGTCGACGCGCTCCTGTCGAGATTCCCCGCCGACCATGCCGCGGCCGCTGCGGCGATCCTCGAGCGTGTCGCTCGCGAGGCGCGCAGCCGGGGCGTGCGTCTCGTCCTGTCTGCCCAGCGGCTCACCGGACCCGTCGCGCGCATCGTCGACCAGATCCCCGATCGGGTCGTCCTGGCCGCCGCGTCGCGCGCGGATCACGTCGCGTTCGGCGGGGACGGGGCCGATTGGGACCCCCGTCAGCCCCCTGGCCGGGGCCGATGGCACGGTACGCTCGTCCAGATCGCCGAGACGGCGCCACGCGTCGACGGCGCTCCCGCCGTCGACCGGCCCGTCACGCTGTGGCCACGACGTCCGACGGGCTTCGTCGCCCCGGCCTCGGCCCGCACCGAGGCGACCCTCGCCGCCTGGCGGCGCCGTGGCATCGAGGTCGTGCCGTTCGGTGCGACCACGACCCTGCGTCCCGGTCGCGTCGCGTGGGCGCCGGCCGAGGCGTGGGTGGGCCGCTGGGGCGCCGCGGTCGCCGCGGCGGGCGCCCGCTGCCACCTCGTGGTCGACGCATCGTACGCGGCCGAGGCCCGGCTCATCACGGGCGTTCGGACCGTGCCACCGTACGCCGAAGCCGGGCAGGGTCGCGCCTGGGTATACGACACGGGCCACGATCGGGTGAGACGGGTCGTCCTCCCGGCCGGAGACGGGGAGAGCGGATGATGCTTGCGCTGCGGTCGGGCGCGGGCCTAGCGTGCAGCTTGTGACCACCACCCCCATCGACATGCGGCGGGCGGACGGCAAGGGACTCGCCGCGGGGACGCTGGGGCTCTGGGGTTCGACCGTCATCGGCCTCGCCTCCACCGCGCCGGTGTACTCGCTCGTCGCGACCCTCGGGTTCGTCGTGCTCGCCGTCGGTGCGCAGGCCCCCATCGCCTTCGTCATCGCCTTCGTCCCGATGCTCTTCATCGCCTTCGCCTATCGCGAGCTGAACAACGCCGTTCCCGACTGCGGCACGACGTTCACGTGGGGGACGAAGGCGTTCGGACCGTGGGTCGGCTGGATGGGGGGATGGGGTGTCGCCGTCGCCGGCATGGTCGTCCTCGCGAACCTCGCGCAGGTCGCCGGCATCTACTTCTGGTCGCTGTTCGGTGACGGATCGCTCAGCGAGAACGTTCCGCTCGTCACCGCGACCGGCGTCGTGTTCATCGCGCTCATGACGTACGTCAGCTGGCGCGGCGTCGAGATCGGCGAGCGCGTGCAGAACGTGCTGCTGGCCGTGCAGTACCTCCTGTTGGCGGTCTTCGTGGTCTCCGCGCTGTGGCACTACTTCGACGGCAGCGCCCCGGACCCCACGGCGTTCTCGTGGGAGTGGTTGAACCCGTTCGCCTTCGGCGACGGCAGCGGGTTCGTGCAGGCGATCCTCCTCGCGCTGTTCATCTACTGGGGGTGGGACACGTGCCTCGCTCTCAACGAGGAGACCCGCGACCCGAAGCGCATCCCCGGTCGCGCGGCCGTGCTCACGACCGTCATCCTGCTCGTCACCTACGTCGGGGTGACGATCTCGGCGATGATGTACGCCGGGCTCGGTGACGGCGCGACGGGGCTCGGCAACGAAGACATCGCCGACGACATCTTCCTCGCGTTGAAGGACGGGCTGCTCGGGCCGTTCTCGTGGGCGCTGGTCGTCGCGGTGATGATCTCGGCGATCTCGTCGACGCAGACGACCATCCTCCCCACCGCGCGCGGCACGCTCGCGATGGCCGCGTACCGGGCGCTCCCGAAGGCCTTCCGCTCGGTCCACCCGGTCTACAAGACGCCGTCGGTGTCGACGCTCGTGGGCGGCACCGTCGCCATCGTCTACTACATCGGGATGACGCTCATCAGCGACAACATCCTGCAGGACTCGATCCTGTCGCTCGGACTCGCCATCGCGTTCTACTACGCGCTCACCGGGTACGCCTGCGTCTGGTACTTCCGTCGTGAGCTGCGACGGTCGGCGCGCGATCTCGTCGTGAAGGGCGTGCTCCCGCTGCTGGGGGCGCTCATGCTGACCTATGCCTTCGTGCAGTCGGCGATCGACATGTGGGACGTCGACTACGGCTACACCGTGCTGTTCGGCATCGGCGGCACGTTCGTCCTCGGCATCGGTGCGCTCGCGCTCGGCGTCGTCCTGATGCTCATCTGGTACCTCTTCCCGCGGTCGAAGCCGTTCTTCCGCGGAGAGAGCCTCAATCGCGATACCGAAGTGCTCGTCCCCGACGAGCCCGTCGAGTATCCGCGTTCGGTCGACGGCGGAAGGGGCTGACGGCGTGGGCATGCGCATTCTCATCATCGGAGCGGGAGGCGTCGGTTCGGCAGCCGTCCGGCTCGCCGTGCGGCGGAGCTTCTTCGACGCTCTCGTCGTGGCCGACTACGACCCCGAGCGGCCGCGACGTCTCGTGGCTGCTCTCGATGACGACCGGCTCGGGGCGGCCCAGGTCGACGCCTCGTCGTCCGACTCGGTCGCGGCCTTGATCGCCGAGCACGATGTCACGCACGTGCTCAACGCGGTCGATCCCCGCTTCGTGATGCCGATCTTCGAGGGCTGTTTCCAGGCCGGGGCGACCTACCTGGACATGGCGATGAGCCTGTCGCGACCGCATCCGGAGCAGCCTCACGAGATGCCGGGAGTGAAACTCGGGGACGAGCAGTTCGCCGCCGCAGCGGACTGGGAGGATGCCGGACTGCTCGCGCTCGTCGGGATGGGTGTCGAACCCGGCATGTCCGACGTGTTCGCCCGCTACGCCGAGGACGAGCTGTTCAGCGAGATCGACACCCTCGGGGTGCGGGACGGTGCGAACCTCGTCGTCGAGGGCTACGACTTCGCGCCGTCGTTCTCGATCTGGACCACGATCGAGGAATGCCTCAACCCGCCCGTGATCTACGAGCGCGACCGCGGCTGGTACACGACGCCGCCGTTCTCGGAGCCCGAGGTGTTCGACTTCCCCGAGGGCATCGGTCCCGTCGAGTGCGTCAACGTCGAGCACGAGGAGGTGCTCCTGATGCCGCGATGGACGTCCGCGCGACGTGTCGATTTCAAGTACGGCCTCGGCGACGAGTTCATCGAGGTGCTGCGGGTGCTGCACAAGATCGGTCTCGATCGCACCGAGCCCGTGAGCGTCAAAGGCGTGGCGGTGTCGCCGCGCGACGTCGTCGCGGCGTGCTTGCCCGACCCGGCGACGCTCGGTGATCGCATGACCGGCAAGACCTGCGCCGGAGTGGTCGTGACGGGGACGGGTCGTGACGGACGCCCCCGCCGGAGCTACCTCTACCACGTCGCCGACAACGAGCACACGATGCGCGAGTACGGCTCGCAGGCGGTCGTGCTGCAGACCGCCCTCGGGCCGGTCATCGCCCTGGAGCTGTTGGCGACCGGTGTCTGGACCGGGCGCGGAGTCCTCGGGCCCGAGGCGTTCCCGGCGACCCCGTTCCTCGACCTGCTCGCGTCGCCCGACGGCTACGACTCGCCGTGGGGTATCCAGGAGCTCCCGGTCGACTGACGGTCCGGGCACGGGCCCGGCCCCGAGCTTGGACTCGAGCCCGGGCCCCGGGCCCCGGGCCCTCAGGCGAGCGCTTCCTCGAGCGACACCGCATCGAGACCGTGCGCCGCGGCGACACCGGCGTTGGCGATGCGGCCGGCGGCGGTGTTCAGTCCCGCGGCGAGCGAGGCGTCGGCGCGGAGCGCGTCCCGCCATCCGCGCGCCGCGATCTGACGCACGTAGGGGAGGGTCGCGTTGGTGAGTGCAGCCGTCGAGGTGTGGGGGACCGCTCCGGGCATGTTGGCGACGCAGTAGAAGACGCTGTCGTGGACTCGAAAGGTCGGGTCGGCGTGCGTGGTCGGACGGGTGTCTTCGAAGCAGCCGCCCTGATCGACGGCGATGTCGACGAGCACCGACCCCGGACGCATCCTCGCGACCGTCTCGTTGCGGACGAGCTTGGGTGCCTTCGCCCCCGGGATGAGGACCGATCCGACCACGAGGTCCGAGGCGATGACGGCGCGCTCGAGGTCGAGCGGGTTGGATGCCGCGGTCTTCACGCGCCCTTGGAAGTGATCGTCGAGGAAGCGCAGCCGCTGGATGTTCGTGTCGAACACGGTCACGTCGGCGCCGAGTCCCGCGGCGACGTATGCGGCGTTGGCGCCGGCGACCCCGCCGCCGATGACCGTCACGGCCGCGGGTCGCGTGCCGGGCACGCCCGACATGAGGAGCCCCAGTCCGCCCGCGGAGCGCAGCAGCGTCGCGGCGCCGACCGTCGGAGCCAGGCGCCCGGCGACCTCGCTCATGGGGGCGAGGAGGGGGAGCCCGCCGCCGGGAAGCTGCACCGTCTCGTACGCGATAGCCGTCATCCCGCTGGCGGCGAGTCGGTCCGTCAGCGGTCGGTCGGCCGCGAGGTGCAGGTAGGTGAAGAGCACGAGGTCGTCGCGGAAACGGTGGTACTCGCTCGCGACGGGCTCCTTCACCTTGAGCAGCAGCTCGGCTCGTGCCCACACCTCGTCGGCGTCATCGACGAGCACAGCGCCCGCGTCGTCGTACTCCGCGTCGGGAAGCGACGAGCCGGCACCGGCGCCGCGCTGCACGAACACCTCGTGCCCGGCGACGACGAGGTCGTGGACCCCGGCCGGTGTGAGGGCGACGCGGTACTCGTTGTTCTTGACCTCGCTGGGAACGCTGATGCGCATGGCAGTCCTTTCCGCGCTCCCTCGTGAGGAGCCGCTACACCGTCGGCCGGATGATGCCGACGTCTTGTCCGCCGCCGTAGACGGTCAGCGGAAGCTGGGAGATCACGGGGGCCACTGCGGCCGCCTCGAGGGAGCCGGCTCGCACCAGGAGGGTGAGGGCGATCGCGCTCGCGGCGCGGCCGCTGCCGTCGAGCACCTTCAGGGCGACGGTCGTCCCGTCGGGGGCGACCATGACGAGCACGCCTTCGGCACCGGTCTTGGCGAACACGCCGAGGCGCTCGATCGCGACGGTGTCGGGTCGGCCGGGGCCGTCGATCGTCCAGGGGTTCTCACGTACCGCCCGCACGAGCGTGCCGGCCATGCGGTGCAACGCGAACGGCGAGCGTTCGCTGGCGGTACCGATGCGCTGGATCGCGCGCGCGAGGGCGATGAGGCTCATGGCGTAGACGGGGGCGCCGCAGCCGTCGATCGCCATGGTGGAAGCCTTGGCGCCGGTGAGGCGCTCGATCACCTCGCGTGTGTGCACCTGCAGCGGGTGGTCGGGGGAGAGGTAGCCGGCGGTGTCCCAGCCGCTCGCGACGCAGGCGGAGAGCATCGCTGCGTGCTTGCCCGAGCAGTTCATGCGGATGCGGGTCTGCGTGCCCAGCTCGCGCACGAGCTCGTCGCGCGTCGAGGTGTCGCCGGGCCACGCGGGCGGGCAACCGAGGTCGTCCTCGCTGAGGCCGGCGTCGTGGAGGATGTCGCGGACGACCGCGACGTGTCGGTCGGTGCCGGCGTGGCTCGCCGTGGCGAGGCCGAGCCGTTCGCCTTCGAGGGGCGCGCCGGCCGTGAGGCTCGCGAGGGCCTGGAGCGGCTTCAGCGTCGATCGCGGCAGGACGAGGGCCTCGACGTCGCCGAGGGTGCGGAGAGGAGTGCCGTCGGCACCGAGGACGACGGCGGCTCCGGCATGCCGGGATTCGACGAAGCCGCTGCGCTCCACGACCGCGAGTTCGACGGCGGCGGAAACGGGAAGGGTCTGCGGCACCCCGACAGCCTACCGTCGGGGGCGTCGATGGATCACCTGCCAGACTGATCCCATGATGGGTGAGCACCGCTATGCGGTTCGTGCCGAATGGACCGGCAACCGCGGGACCGGGACGAGCGGCTACCGCGACTACGACCGGTCGGTCACGTTGCGCGTCGAGGGCAAGCCGGATGTCGCGGCGTCCAGCGACAAGCCGTTCCGCGGTGATGCGACCAAGTGGAACCCCGAGGACCTCCTCGTCTCGGCCCTCTCGGAATGCCACCTGCTGTCGTACCTGCACGCGTGCGTCGGGGCGGGCGTCGTCGTCGTCGACTACACCGACGAGGCGACGGGCCTGATGCGCGAGGACGGCCGCGGTGGCGGTGCCTTCGTCGAGGTGGTCCTGCATCCCCGCGTCGTCGTCGCCGAGGCGTCGATGGTCGAGGCGGCGCTCGCCGCCCATGCGCAGGCGAACGCGTGGTGCTTCATCGCGAACTCGGTGAACTTCCCGGTGAGGCACGAGGCGACGGTGGCCGTCGCCGGCGACTGACCGCTTCTCAGCGACGCTCGTGCGGGAGCGCCTGCTTGATGCGCTCGACCGTGTTCTGCGGTGGCGCCTCGTTGTAGGCACCGGCGAGTTCCTGGCCCGACAGCGCGTGGATGGCGGCCATGATCTCGTCGGTGGCGTTGCGTCGTGCACGACCCGAGTCGGCGGAGCCGTGATGGCTGAGGTCGAGCGGCGTCCCGAAGCGCACCGTGACGCGGGGGCGCAGCCGGGGGAACTTCGCCCCGACGGGCATGATGTCGTTCGTGCCGACCAGCCCGACGGGGATGACGGGCGCGCCGGTCTGGAGCGCGAGGAACGCCACCCCCGTGCGGCCCTTGTAGAGCCGGCCGTCGAGCGAGCGCGTGCCCTCGGGGTAGAGCGCCGTCGACCATCCGGCGTCGAGCATCTTCTTCTGCTGGTCGAGCGCGTCCAATGCGGCCTGGCCGGCGCCGCGTCGAACGGGGAAGGCGCCGGCGGCGTAGAAGAACTCGCGGGAGAGCCAGCCGCGGAAGCCGGTGCCGTCGAAGTAGCTCGACTTCGCGAGGAAGCGGACGGGCCGGGGTGAGGCCATGGGGATGACGAACGAGTCGATGAACGACAGGTGGTTGCTCGCGAGGATCACGGCGCCCTTGCGCGGGAAGTGCTCGCGGCCCTCGATCCGGGGACGGTAGAGCATCCGCGCGAGGGGCGCGATCACCCATCGGCCCACGACGTACGTCATGCCGATGCCCGGGACCACGTCGGAGGGGTCGGGCTGGATGTCGGCGGGCTCGTCGCTCTTCGGCTCGATTGCGTCGGAGTTCACCAGACGAGGCTACTGCGGTTTGCATACCGGGGCCGACATGTCGCGGCGCGCGGGCCGCGCGGGTGCCCGGAGGCACCGGTCTTCGGAGGCGCCGGTCCGCGAAAGCCCCGGTTTCCGGAGGTGTCGGCCTCCGGAGGTGCCAGTCTTCGGAAGTGCCGGTGCCCAGACGCGTCGTTCCCCGGACGCGTCCTTCTCCGGATGCGTCGGTCCCCGGATGTGCGTGTTCAGGCGCGTCAGAAGGGCGGGAGATCGCGTGCGGGTGCGTTCGGATGGTGCGGTGTTTCGGGCGGAGGTGGGGGAGCTCCGGTGTCGATGCCTGCTCCGGGCTCGGTGCCGGGGTCGATGGTGAATGCGACGAGGGGTGGTGGTGCGTCTTCTCGGTAGACCCGTCCGGTGGGTGAGGTCCAGATGAGTCTCCCGCCGGGGAGTTGTCGGACTCTCCACCTCGTGTGGTGTTTCACGTCGTGGTGCCGTTTGCAGAGGTGTGCGAGGTTGCAGACGTGGGTGGTGCCGCCGTCGGTGACGGCGATGGTGTGGTCTCTTTCGCATCGGATGGCGGGTTGTCTGCATCCGGGGAATCGGCAGTGCCGGTCCCGTGCCCGCAACAGGCGTTTCATCGCCGCGGTCGGTTCGTACGCGTCGCACTCGAGGACGGTCCCGGTGACGGGGTGGGTGAGCAGGCGCTCCCACGCGGTGTTCTCGCCCGCGAGGTGCCGCGCCGTCGCCGCATCGATCGGGGAGCGCCCCACGAGATCGGCGGGGTCTTCGTCACGCCCACTCAGAGTGAGCGCGGAGACGACGACCTGTACCTTCGCGCGGATCGCCCCAAGGGCACCGTTGCCGTCTCCGGTCTCTGTTGGATCCAAGCTCGGCGCCCCGGCGAGGAGGAGGTCGGCGAACACATCGGCGCGGACCTGGTCGATCGTGCGGGTATCACCGGTGAAAGTCGACGCCTCCGTTCCGGCGTCGAAGAGAGCACCGTCGGCGTCTCCCGCTCCGGTGGTGCTGTCGACCCCGGCCGCCCCGTCCGAACCACCCGCACCGTCTATGGGCGCGGCATCGACGCGGGTCCGGGCGTGAATGAGCTCCCGTGCCTGCCGCGTGAGCCGATCCACGATCCCATCCGCCAGCGCCGTCGGCAACGTCGCGACAAGATCGGACATCCCGTCCACCCCGGGGAGCACCCGCACGCACCGTCCCGCTGCGGCCTCTTCGTGTCGCTCGGTGAAGGTGCGCGGGTGCATCCGCTCCGCCACCATCTGCAACGCGTCCCGCACCCGGTTCGGGGTCTCACCCTCGCACCGCGCGACCGCGACGTGCTCGAACTCCTCACGCTCCGCGACGGGCACGATGCACCCCACGTCCTGGATGACCCGCACATACCCTCGCGTGATCCGCCCCGCCTCCCACGCCGCGAACGTGACCGGGTAGTTCTCCACCAGGTCGCAGGCCTCGTCGATGCGCCGCTGCACCGTCCGATCGGTCAACACGAGCACCCCGGCCAGCTCCGCCGCGATGCCCCGCAGTGCCATCTCGCGCGCCTTCACCCGCTCCGACGCCCCCGCGGCCTGCTCGCGAGCCAGCTTCCCCGCCGCCGCCAAGACCCGCACCTCGCGGACCTGCGCGGCTCGGGCGGCATCCGTCACCCCGTCGAGTTCCGCGACGAGCTCAGCGAGGGCCGCGGCATCCGCGTCGCTCCCGAACCGGTCAATCGAAGACATGTTCGAATATTGCCACGGACCTCCGACATCGCCCCCGCACCATCCACAGCCTGCGACGCGTCTCGGCTCCCTGTGGCCTCCGCCCCGAACGCCCGCCCGCCGCCCATCCCGGAAACGACGAAGGCCCGGACGCCGCAGCATCCGGGCCACCCTTTCGTGGGCGTCAGCCGCTCTTGCGGCGGAACTCGCGCTTGGTCACGGCGCCGTGGGACGCGTGGACGGCCGAATCGCCGTCCAGGTGCGCCTCGCCCGTGCGGTGCTGGGCGTTCTTCTTCGCCAGCGCCTCTCGGAACTTGCGCTTCACATCGTCGGATGCCGCGCCCGCGGGCTTGTCTGCTTCGCTCATACGGCCACGATACGCAGGCGAGGGCGGCACTGGTAGGCTGGGGCAGGTTGCCGTCCGGCACCCGCTCAACTACACACTGAGCTCATGGAGCGGATCCGGCAGGAAGCTGGTCCCCTGTGGTGGGTTCCCATCCCGATCGCATCGCATCGCGTTCGAGGTGATGGTGATCTTCGACTGGTGACCAGCGCAGGCGGTTCTCGCGGTTCTCACCGCGCGCCCATATCTGCCCCGCTCCTTCGCACGATCTCGTGCGCGAAACGCGCGTGCGAGTCTAAACAAAGAAGGAGGGACCTCTTGGAAGGTCCAGAAATCACCGCAGCCGAAGCCGTCCTCGACAACGGCCGCTTCGGCACCCGCACCGTCCGGTTCGAGACCGGACGCCTGGCACAGCAGGCGCAGGGCGCCGTCGCCGCCTACCTCGACGAGGAGACGATGCTCCTCTCGGCCACCAGCGCCGGCAAGCACCCGCGCGAAGGCTTCGACTTCTTCCCGCTGACCGTCGACGTCGAAGAGCGCTCGTACGCCGCGGGCAAGATCCCCGGCTCGTTCTTCCGTCGTGAGGGCCGCCCCTCGACCGAGGCGATCCTCGTCTGCCGTCTCATCGACCGTCCGCTGCGCCCGTCGTTCGTCGACGGCCTGCGCAACGAGGTCCAGATCGTCATCACGGTCCTCTCGATCGCACCCGGCGAGTACTACGACGCCCTCGCGATCAACGCCGCATCGGCATCGACCCAGATCTCGGGTCTGCCCTTCTCCGGCCCCATCGCCGGTGTTCGCCTCGCCCTCGTCCCCGGACACGGCGAGCACGAGGACCAGTGGGTCGTCTTCCCGAACCAGAAGGTCGTCGAAGAGGCCGTCTTCGACCTCACCGTCGCGGGCCGCGTGCTGCCCGACGGCGAAGTCGCGATCATGATGGTCGAGGCCGAGGCGACCGAAGGCAGCTGGAACCTCATCAAGAGCGGTGCCGTCAAGCCGAGCGAAGAGATCGTCGCTCAGGGCCTCGAGGCCGCGAAGCCGTTCATCAAGCAGCTCGTTGACGCGCAGGCGTCGATGGCCGCATCGGCATCGCGTGAGCCGGGCGTCTACCCCGTCTTCCCGCCGTACGCCCCCGAGGTCTACGACTTCGTCGCCGAGCGCGCCTACGGCGAGCTGTCGAACGTCTACCAGATCGCCGACAAGCAGGAGCGCCAGAGCGCCGACGACGCGATCAAGGACCGCGTCAAGGGCGAGGTCGCCGCTGCCGTCGAGGCCGAGCAGCTGCCCGCCTCGGCGCTCGCGGAGTTCTCCGCGGCGTACAAGTCGGTCACGAAGAAGATCGTGCGCGGCCGCATCCTCAGCGAGGGTGTTCGCATCGACGGTCGCGGTCTCGCCGACATCCGTCCGCTCGACGCCGAGGTGCAGGTCATCCCGCGCGTCCACGGCTCGGCGATCTTCCAGCGCGGCGAGACCCAGATCCTGGGTGTCACCACGCTGAACATGCTGAAGATGGAGCAGCAGATCGACTCGCTGTCGCCCACGACGAGCAAGCGCTACCTGCACCACTACAACTTCCCGCCGTACTCGACCGGTGAGACCGGCCGTGTCGGTTCGCCGAAGCGTCGCGAGATCGGGCACGGCTTCCTCGCGGAGCGCGCGCTCGTGCCGGTGCTGCCGAGCCGCGAGGAGTTCCCGTACGCGATCCGTCAGGTCTCGGAGGCCCTCGGGTCGAACGGCTCGACCTCGATGGGCTCCGTCTGCGCGTCGACCCTGTCGCTACTCAACGCCGGTGTGCCGCTGCGCGCCCCGGTCGCCGGCATCGCGATGGGCCTCGTCTCGGACCAGGTCGACGGTGAGACCCGCTACGCGGCGCTGACCGACATCCTCGGCGCCGAAGACGCGCTCGGCGACATGGACTTCAAGGTCGCCGGCACGAGCGAGTTCGTCACCGCGATCCAGCTCGACACGAAGCTCGACGGCATCCCGTCGTCGGTGCTGACGGCCGCCCTCACGCAGGCCAAGGAAGCGCGTCTGACGATCCTCGGCGTGCTCAACGCCGCGATCGACAGCCCCGACGAGATGGCTCCCACGGCTCCGCGCGTCATCAGCGTGCAGATCCCGACCGACAAGATCGGTGAGCTCATCGGGCCCAAGGGCAAGACGATCAACTCCATCCAGGACGAGACCGGCGCCGACATCTCCATCGAGGAGGACGGCACCGTCTACATCGGCGCGACCGACGGCCCCTCGGCCGAGGCCGCCCGTGCCCGGGTGAACGCGATCGCCAACCCGACCAACCCCGAGGTCGGCGAGCAGTTCCTCGGAACCGTCGTCAAGATCGCGACGTTCGGTGCGTTCATCTCGCTCCTTCCCGGCAAGGACGGCCTGCTGCACGTCAGCGAGGTCCGCAAGCTCGCCGGCGGCAAGCGGGTCGAGAACGTCGAGGATGTCCTGGGCGTCGGTCAGAAGATCCTCGTGCGCATCACGAAGATCGACGACCGCGGCAAGCTGTCGCTCGAGCCCGTGCTCGAAGAGGCCGCCGACCAGGAGGGCCGCGCGGCCGCCAGCGAGGGCCCGGAGGCTCCCGCCGAGGGCTGAGCCCCTGCGTCGAACGGATGCCCGTCCCCTTTCCGGGGGCGGGCATCCGTCGTTTCCGCGGGTGACATCGTGATGAAACAGTTATCGGATATTCACGGCCCGTTCCCGTCAATCCGCGCCGGGGATCGCACCGTGACCTACGCTCGAAGTGCGCGCCGGGGCAGCGCAGGAGAAGACCTCGGCGGTGACGCGGAGGTGTGTGATGGCGGGGGAGCGGGTCGCTCAGGTCGCGCCGAGCAGTGCGCCCAGCATCCACCCCTCGAGCCCCATCCCGGTCCACGGCAAGCCGCTCGGATCGCACGTGCGCGTCGATCTGGGTGAGACCGGACTGCGGATCTTCCCGCTCATCCTCGGGGGAGCCGAGTTCGGCTGGACCATCGACCTCTCGGCGAGTCATGCGGTCCTCGACGCGTACCGGCTGCGCGGCGGCAACGCCGTGCACACGGCCGACGGATACGCCTCCGGCCGCAGCGAGCACATCATCGGCCGCTGGCTGGCGAGCCGCGGCATCCGCGACGAGATCGTCGTGACCGTCCGCGTCGGCGGGCACCCCGACAACCCCGGCCTCGGCTCGGTCAACCTCGTCCGCGCGGTCGAGGCGTCGCTGCGCCGCCTCGGCACCGATCGCATCGACGTGCTGTACCTGGATGCCGCGAGCGACAGTGTCACGTCCCTCGAGGACACCCTCGCGACGGCCGAGTGGCTCGTCGACAGCGGCAAGGTCCGCGCGCTCGGCGCGACCGGGTACACCGCCGTGCAGCTCGTCGAGGCACGCATCCTCTCGTCCGCCGGTTACCCGCGACTGGCGGTGCTCGACGTGCCCTACAACCTGCTCCACCGCTCGGACTTCGACGGGGACCTCCGCCTGATCGCGGGGGCGCAGAGCCTCGCCGTCACGCCGTCGCAAGCACTCGAGCACGGTTACCTCACGGGCGCGCACCGTGCCCGCACCGAACTCTCGGCGGGCGTGCGAGGGTCGCAGCTGGCCGCCTGGATGAACCGCCGCGGGGCTCGTGTGCTCAAGGCTCTCGACCGCATCTCCGATGAGTTGTCGGTCCCGACGTCGGCGATCGCGGTGTCGTGGCTGCTCGCGCAGCGCATCGTGACGGCGCCCATCGTCAACGCGAGCCTGCCGGGTCACGTCGACCAGCTCGTGCAGGGCGTCGGGGCGAGGCTCGGGCGTTCGCACCTGGCGGACATCGCTCGCGCGGTGGAGTGAGAGCCCGTCCGGCCCCGTGTCGGGACCGTGACGTAGGCTGGATCTCGCCCTGTTCATCGTGTCGAATCGAGCTTCTGTGACGCAGTATCTCTATCTCGTGCGCCACGGGGAGCATCAGGACGCCGAGCATGGTCTCGAAGACGGCCCGCTCTCTCCGCGCGGTCGCCGTCAGGCCGAGCTGCTCGCCGACCGCATCTCGGGTGTGCCCCTCGACGCCGTGTGGCACTCGCCGCTCGAGCGGGCTCAAGAGACCGCGCGGGCCGTCGCCAAGCGGCTTCCCGCCGTGGCCCCGCAGGCGTCGTCGCTGTTGTTCGACTGCGTCCCGACCGGCATGACCCCCGAGACCCCGTCGGTGTACGAGCCGTTCTTCGGGTCGTACACCGAGGCCGAGACCGAAGCCGGCGCCGCGCAGATGGCGGATGCCGTCGGCGAGTTCCTCGGCCGCAAGCCCGACACCCACGAACTGCTCATCACGCACAACTTCGTCATCGCGTGGTTCGTGCGCGAAGTGCTCCAGGCGCCCGACTGGCGGTGGCTCACCATCAACCAGGCGCACTGCGGCCTGACGGTGCTCGCTCAGCGTCCGGGCCGTCCATGGACCCTGGTGAGCCACAACGACCTCGCGCACCTGCCCGTCGAACTGCGCACCGGGCTGCCTGACATCCTCCTCGTCTGAGTCGCGTATGACCCGTTCGCCCGGCAACCCCGCTCGGCTCGCTCCCCACGACCCGGAGTGGTCCGAGCGAGCGCGAGAGATGCTCGATCGCATCCGCGGCGCGCTCACGGACCTGCCGGGGGCGGATGCCGCCTCGTTCGACCACATCGGATCCACGGCTGTTCCCGGGCTCGACGCGAAGCCCGTCGTCGACCTGCAGGTGCGGATGCTGCCGCTGCCCTCCGAGGACGAGGCGAGTGCGCGCCTGCACGGTGTCGGCTTCCGTCGCGAGTGGGGCGCTCGACCCGACTCGCCGGGGGTCACCTTCGACCTGCCGCGCGGCGCCGCGGTCGTGCCCGCCGACGTGTGGCAGAAGCGTCTGTTCGTGTCCACGGCGGGCGACGCGATCCTGCACCTCCGTCGCGCCGACTCGCCCTGGGGTGAGGCGACCGTGCGATTCCGCGACCGCTTGCGCCGCGATCCGGCCGCGCGAGCGCGCTATCAGGAGCTCAAGCGCCTGCTGTCGGCCGAGAACGCCGGTAAGGCCGACTACGACGACTACACGCGGGCCAAGACGGTCTTCTTCGACGACATGCACGACTCCGCAGCGCGCTGAGCCGATTGGACGGCGACGGTCGCCGGGCCGGAGAATCGTCCGGTGCTCGATGGTCCCCTCCTCGCCGACTGGCTGCCGGTCTCGATCTCCGCGCTGGTCTTCCTGATCGTGGCGGCGGGCGTCGCCGGCTGGGTCGACGCCGTCGTCGGCGGGGGAGGGCTGATCCAGCTGCCCGCACTCGTGATCGGCGTGCCGAAGGACGTCGCGACGCCCTTCATCCTCGGCACGAACAAGCTGTCGTCGTTCGCGGGCACGCTGTCGGCGAGCTGGGTGTACCTCCGCCGCATCCGGGTGCAGCTCGTTCTGCTCGTGCCGCTCGTCGCGGGCGCGTTCGCGGGGTCGGCTGTGGGCGCCGCGCTGTCTCGGTACGTGCCTCGCGAGCTGCTGACGCCGATCGTGCTCGTCGCCGTCGTGGCGGTCGCGGTCTACACGCTCCTCAAACCCCGCATGGGCCTCCATCACGAGCCGCGTCATGAGGCCCGTGCGGCGATCGTGTGGCGGTCGGCGTCGATCGGCGTCGGCGTCGGCTTCTACGACGGCATCCTCGGACCCGGCACCGGATCGTTCTTCGTCATCCTGCTCGTCGCGGTCCTCGGCTACGGCTTCCTCCAGGCCAGTGCGAACGCGAAGATCGCCAACCTGACGACGAACCTCGCGGCGTTGCTCGTGTACGGCGTGCACGGCGAGATCATCCTGCTGCTCGCCGCCGTGATGGCGATGGCGAACATGTCGGGCGGGTTCATCGGTGCGCGGATGGCCACGAAGAACGGCAGCGGGTTCGTGCGGATCGTCTTCCTCGTCGTGCTCTCGATCCTCGTGGTGAAGCTCGCTTGGGACACCGTCGTGCAGTTCCTGCCCGCGTAGGCTGATCGCATGACCACGCGCGTGGCCCTCGTGGGCGGCACCGGAAAGCTCGGCGGAATCATCCGCGACGTCATCGACCGCTCCGAGGACTTCGAGGTCGCGACCGTCCTGTCGAGTCGCAGCAGCCTCGACGAGCTCGACGGCGCCGACCTCATCGTCGACGCCTCCACCCCGGCGGTGTCGACCGACGTCGTGCGCGCGGCGATCGACCGCGGCATCAACGTCCTCGTGGGGACGTCCGGGTGGTCGGAGGAGCGCATCGCCCAGATCCGGCCGCTGGCGGATGCCGCGGGCGTCGGCGTCGTATTCATCCCCAACTTCTCGCTCGGCTCCGTGCTCGGCAGCGCCCTCGCGGCAGCCGCGGCGTCGTTCTTCCCCTCGATCGAGATCGTCGAGGCGCACCGCGAGACCAAGGTCGATTCGCCCAGCGGCACCGCGGTCCGCACAGCCGAGCTCATCGGCGCCGCCCGCACGGGCGTGGGGCCGGTCGAGTCGCCGCACGCCGACCAGCGCGCGCGAGGGCAGAAGGTCGCCAGCGTTCCCATCCATTCGCTCCGCCGGCCCGGCGTCATCGCCCGCCAGGAGACGATCCTCTCGGGACCGGGCGAGACGCTGTCGATCGTCCACGACACCGTCGAGCCCGACCGTGCCTACGAGCCCGGCATCCGCATCGCCCTCGCCGCCGTCGGCGACGCCCGTGGCGTGATCGTCGGTCTCGACAGCTTCATCGACATCGGCATCGGCACCGCCGCGGCTCCCGCCGGACGGGCCGGGGCCGACGAAGGCGACGTCACGGGCCAGGTCGCCCGCGCCACCGGAGTATGAGCGCCCGCATCCTCGCCCTCGTGATGTCGGCGCTGCTGGCGCTGTACATCGTGTTCGTCGCGCAACGCGCCGTTCTCCTGCTCACCTCGGGCGATCCGGTGGGCATCACGATGGGCGTCGCGCTGATCGTGCTGCCGCTCATCGCGACCTGGGCGCTGTGGCGCGAGCTGAGCTTCGGCGTGCAGGCGGCGCGCCTCGGCCGGCGCCTCGAGGCCGAGGCCGACCTGCCGGGGGAGGAGATCGACGTCACCCCGAGCGGCCGGCCGAACCGGGCCGAGGCCGATGCTCTGTTCCCGCGCTACCGAGAAGCCGTCGAACGGGCGCCCGACGACTGGCGCTCGTGGTTCCGGCTCGGTCTCGCGTACGACGGGGCCGGCGACCGGCGCCGTGCGCGCGAGGCCGTGCGCCGCTCGATCGCGCTCGAGCGCGCCGAGCGGCGCGCCTGACCCGACCTGACCCGCCCGGGGGATTCAGCGGGGCGGCACCACCGCGGCGATCGCGTCCTCGACGCGGGCATGAGTGAACGTGAAGCCCGACTCGTGCAGCACCTCGGGCACCACGTCTGTGTCGTTGGTGAGGAGCGCCTCCGTCGCGTCGCGCCCGAGCACGAGGCGGAGTCCCCACTCGGGGGCACGCACGAGGTACGGGCGGTTCATGCGCATCGCGAGGCTGAAACCCAGATCGTTCGCCGTCGCGCGCGTGGGGCCGGTCAGGTTCACCGGTCCCGACACGTCCGCGTCGACGAGATGGCGGATCGCGGCCACTTCGTCGACGAGCGAGATCCACGGCCAGACCTGGGTGCCCCGGCCGATGGGGCCTGACACTCCGGCGCGCGTGAGCAGCATGAGGGGCTTCAGCACGCCCTCGGGGTGCACGACCGGGGCGGTACGCAGCAGCACGACGCGCGCGTGCGCTCCCGCCGTCGAGGCCGCGGTCTCCCATTCGCCGCAGAGATCGGCGAGGAAGGTATCGCCGCGCGGCGACGTCTCGGTCATCCGCACGCCCGGGCGGGACGGGTAGTAGCCGACGGCCGACGACGACAGGAACGCCGGGGCGTCGGAGCCGAGGGCGGCGATCGAGCGGGCGAGCGTCTCGGTGGGCAGCAGGCGCGACCACACGAGCTCGTGCTTGTACGAGCGGGTCCACGGGAAGCGACCGATGCTCGCTCCGTTCAACCCGACGACCGCCCGGGCGCCGTCGAGCTCGGCGGGATCGAGGGGGCGCTCACCCGGCCACCACTGCACCTCGTCGTCGGCCTGCGGCTCGTGGCGGACGAGACGGGTGACGGGGATGCCGTCGGCGCGCAGCGCGTCGACGAGGGCGCGTCCGATCAGTCCCGACGCGCCCGCGACGACCACGCGGCCGGCGGGCCGCTCAGCCAAGCGTCGCCTCGAGCGTGATCTCGATGCCGGCGAGGGCCGCCGAGACGGGGCATCCGCTCTTGGCCTCCTGGGCCAGGCGGTCGAAGTCCTCGGCCGACAGGCCCGGGACGACAGCGTTGACGTTGAGGTGCGAACCGGTGATTCCGGTGCCGGGGATGAAGGTGACGGATGCCGTCGTCTCGACCGATTCGGGCGGCGTTCCGTTCTGCGCCAGGGCGTGAGAGAGCGCCATCGAGAAGCAGGACGAGTGTGCGGCCGCGAGGAGCTCCTCGGGGGTCGTCACCGCGCTCGACCCTTCGCTCCGGGCCTTCCAGTTCACCTCGAACGGACCCTGGTTCGAGCTCTCGAGGGCGATCTGCCCCGAGCCCTCGGTCAGGCTTCCCTTCCAGCTGGTGCTGGCTTCGCTCGTGACGCTCATGACGGTCCTCCTCGCTGGGTGCGCGATCTGCGCGCGGGCGGCGCGGTATGCGCTCGCGACGAGCCTAGGACGGCGAGCATGCGCCGGGAACGCCTTGACAGCGCTCCGGCGGGCAGGTCAGACGGGCGCCGACTCGCGTCGCAGGCGGAGGATCTCGAGCTTGACGACGTCACGGCGCGGCGCGCCGCCGAACCGCGTGCGGACGACACCGCCGGCGTCGAGGACGAACGTCGTGGGCGTCTGCGCGATCTGGAAACGGCGAGCGATGTCGGGACGGTCGGTCACATCGACGTCGAGGTGGACGACGTCGTCGCTGTCCGCCGCGACCTCCGCGAGCACGCGATGGACGGCGGGGCAGCGTGCGCACGTCTCGGTGCTGAACTGCAGCAGCGTCGCGATGCGGCCGAGGGCGTCGGGATCAGCGCCCAGGCGGCGGGGGTCGACCACGTCGAACCGGCGCGGCGGGAAGGGTCGCGACGCGCGCCATCTCAGGTACACGCCGATCACGCCTGTTACCGCTAACAGTCCGCCCAGCACGAGGGCCACCGCTCCAAGCTCCACAACACCCCAGATTAGACCTGTCGGGCCGGCCCGAAGCGCGCCGGCGCCGGGGGTAATCTGAAGACGTGAGCGACGCCGAGCAGACCCCGACCAAGCCCGAGATCGAGTTCCGCAGCGACGTGACGGTGGAACTGGTGCGATCGAGCGCCGCCGACTCCGACGTGCTCTTCGCCGCCCGCGTGTCGACGCAGGGCGAGCAGACGCTCGACAGCGCCGCCGCCGGCACCGAGGCATCCGGTCGCGACCGCGGGCTCATCAATTACCTCATGCGCGACCGTCACGGCTCGCCCTTCGAGCACAACTCGATGACCTTCTACGTGCAGGCGCCGATCTTCGTGTTCCGCGAGTTCATGCGTCACCGCATGGCTTCCTACAACGAGGAGTCGGGTCGCTACCGCGAGCTGCGCCCCGTCTTCTACGTGCCGGCGCGCGAGCGCAACCTCAACCAGGTGGGCAAGCCCGGCGCGTATGAGTTCCTGCCCGGAACCGACGAGCAGTTCGCGGTCGTCGACGAGAGCACGCGTGAGGCGTCGCTCCAGGCTTACGCCGCCTATCAGCGCATGCTCGAGGCGGGTGTCGCCCGTGAGGTCGCCCGCATCGTGCTGCCGCTCAACATCTACTCGTCGATGTACGTCACGATGAACGCGCGTGCTCTGATGAACTTCCTGTCGCTGCGCACCAAGGTCGAAGGAACCCACTTCCCGTCGTTCCCGCAGCGCGAGATCGAGATGTGCGCCGAGAAGATGGAGACCTCATGGCGTGAGCTCATGCCGCTCACGCACGCGGCCTTCAACGCGAACGGCCGCGTCGCACCCTGACGCCTCTCCTCGGCCGGTTCAGGCGAACCGGCCGAGCCGGATGCCCGCATAGGCCAGAGCGGCGACCGTCTCGCCGTCGCTGATCGCCCCGGACGCCACGAGACCGAGCGCCTCGCCGAAAGGCATCCAGACGACGCGTTCGATCCCCTCCTCGAGCTGTGACTCGGCGGCGTCCCCGGCGGGGGAGAGGTCGCGGGCCAGGAAGACGTGCTCGGGTGCCACCGCGATCCCGTTCAGCGCATTCATCGTTCCGATCGGCTCCCAGCTGCCCGCGAAGAGCCCCGTCTCCTCGCGCAGCTCCCGTCGTGCCGCCTCGAGCAGGTCCTCGCCGTCGCTTCCGCCCGCGGGCACCTCGATCGAGCGTCCGGTGGTGTACCGATCGACCTCGACGAGGCACACGCGTTCGTCTTCGTCCACCGCGACGATGAAGACGGCGGGATGCCGCATCTCGACGACGCCGTAGATCCCATCGCCTCCGGGCCCGGTGATCTCGTCCTCGCGCACCCGGATCCACCGGTTCTCGTAGGTCGTCCGCGTTC
This sequence comes from Microbacterium arborescens, assembly GCA_036946435.1. Taxonomy (GTDB): domain Bacteria; phylum Actinomycetota; class Actinomycetes; order Actinomycetales; family Microbacteriaceae; genus Microbacterium; species Microbacterium arborescens_A. The sequence continues at coordinate 95,320 of JAQIJE010000002.1, forward strand.
CCCGGGTCGTCCACGTCATGCCGCCACCCTACGGCGCAGCTCGTCGGTGTGACGTTCGTCGGGTCGGTGGGGCTGGTGGGGCGCTGCGCGGCGTCTGAGGGCACACCAGCCCCACGCGCCCGACGAACGTCACCGCATGCGCCCCAGTCCGGCGCTCGGATCCTCCTCCCCGTGCCGCGGCGCTGGGGCGTCGTCCACGGGCGGGGGCGTGGCGATCGTCGCCGTGTCGTCGCCCGACGACCCTGGAGGGCATGGACGCCCACGCCCTCGCCGCTCGCATCCGCGCCGGCGGCGGGTGCGTCCGTTCGCGTTGGCTGACGTCGCAAGGGGCCAGCCGGATGCAGTTGTCACGCGCGGTCGAGCGCGGCGTGATCATTCGCGTGCGCTCCGGCGTCTACGCGACGGGGGACGCCGACGGCGACGTGGTCGAAGCCGCGGCGCACGGCGGCGAGCTCTGCTGCGTCTCGGCGTTGCGACGCCGGGGAGTCTGGATCCTCGATCCCGACGAACGCCTCCATGTCTGGGTGGCGGCTCGAGGACGCACCCATGATCACCCCGGATGCCGGTGCGTCACGCACCGCGACGGCGACGGCGCAGCCTTCGGGGTCGTGTCGGTCGTCCACGCCCTCGTCCAGGCGGTGTCGTGCCGTGGTGCCGAGGTGTTCTTCGTCGCGTTCGAGTCCGCCTGGCGGCTGGGGCTGCTGACACGCGCCGACCGCATCGAGGTCCGCGCGGCGCTGCCGCCGCGGTTCCGATACCTCGTCGATCTCGCTCGGGGCGACGCCGACAGCGGGCTGGAATCCCTCTTGCGATTGCGGCTGTCTCGCGTCGGCGTCGTGCTCGAGAGCCAGGTGCTCGTCGACGGGGTCGGCCGCGTCGACTTCCTCGCGGAGGGGCGCCTGATCATCGAGGTGGACGGACGTCTGAACCACGACGGGGTCAGCCTGCGTCACAAGGATCTCGTGCGCGATGCCGAGGCGGCCGCCCGCGGCTACGACACCCTGCGCTTCGACTACGCCCTCGTCGTCTTCGACTGGCCGCGTGTCGAGCGGGCGATCCTCGCGCGTCTGCGGCAGCCGCGCACGCGAGCCCGCCTCGAAGACCGGTGACATTCGTCGGGCCGACGGGGCTGGTGGGGCGCTGCGCGGAGTCCGAGGGCACATCAGCATTACGCGCCCGACGAACGTAACGGTATGCACGACGTCACGGCCGGCGCGACCGCGCGACGGCGCCGCCGAGGCGGAACCGATACCCTGAGACCATGACGCACTCGGGCAACCCCTTCGGACAGGTCCTCGTCGCGCTGGTCACGCCGATGACCGCCGACGGCGAAGTCGACTGGCCCGCCGTCGAGAAGCACATCGACGACGTCATCACCGCCGGCGCCGACGGCATCGTCGTCACGGGCACGACCGGTGAGACCAGCACCCTCACCGATCCCGAGAAGCTCCGTCTGGTCGAGGTCGGCAAGTCGGTGTCCGCCGGCCGGGCCAAGATCATCACCGGCGGCGGATCGAACGAGACCGCCCACGCGATCGAGCTGTACAAGGCCAGCGAGAAGGCCGGCGCCGACGGCATCATGATCGTCACGCCGTACTACAACAAGCCGACGCAGGCCGGCATCCTCACGCACTTCCGGCTCGTCGCCGACGCGACCGATCTGCCGGTCATCCTGTACGACATCCCCGGCCGCACCGGCGTCCCGATCAAGTACGAGACGATCCTGCGCCTGGCCAAGCACCCCAACATCCTCGCGATCAAGGACGCCAAGGGCGACTTCAGCGAGGTCAGCCGCGTGCTCAACCAGACCGACCTGATGTACTTCTCGGGCGATGACGCCAATGTCCTCCCGCACCTGTCGATCGGTGCGAGCGGTCTGATCGGCGTGACCGCGAACATCACCGCGACCCCGTACCGCACGATCGTCGACGCCGTGAACCGCGGCGACCTCGCCGCTGCGACCGAGGCGCACAAGAGCCTCGAGCCGCTCGTCCGGGCCGTCATGACGCACGTCCCCGGCACGGTGAGCGCGAAGTACATCCTCCACGGCCTCGGCCGCATCTCGAGCCCGCGCGTGCGCCTGCCGCTCGTGGGGCCCGAGGAATGGGAGGCCGCGATCATCGAAGACGAGCTGGCCCTCGTCTCGGGCGTCCCCGGCGCCGACTTCTCCAACTTCCGTCCCGACCGAAACGCCGCCGCCGGCGGCGCTCTGCCCAAGGTGCACGGGACGACCCGCTAGACGAAAACAACGAGGATGCCGCGACCGTCGGCGTCCCGAGGAAGCGTGCCAATGCCCACGAACGTCTTCAGCCCGCCCGCTCTCGAGTCCGGAACGCTGCGGGTCTACCCGCTCGGCGGCCTCGGCGAGGTCGGCCGCAACATGACCGTCTTCGAATACGAGGGCAAGCTCCTCATCGTCGACTGCGGTGTCCTCTTCCCCGAGGAGCACCAGCCCGGGGTCGACCTGATCCTCCCGGACTTCGAGCCCATCCGTCACCGCCTCGACGACATCGTGGGCGTCGTGCTCACCCACGGCCACGAGGACCACATCGGCGCCGTGCCGTACCTGCTCAAGCTCAAGCGCGACATCCCCCTCATCGGCTCGGGCCTGACTCTCGCCCTCATCGAGGCGAAGCTCAAGGAGCACCGCATCCGGGCGTTCACGCTCACCGTGACGGAGGGCCAGAGCGAGCAGGTCGGTCCCTTCGACCTCGAGTTCATCGCCGTCAACCACTCGATCCCCGACGCGCTCGCGGTCGCGATCCGCACCCCGGCGGGCCTCGTCCTGGCCACCGGCGACTTCAAGATGGACCAGCTGCCGCTCGACGGTCGTATCACCGACCTCCGCGCGTTCTCGCGCCTGGGGGAGGAGGGCGTCGACCTCTTCCTCGTGGACTCCACCAACGCCGACGTACCCGGGTTCACCCCGACCGAGCGCGGGATCGGGCCCGTGCTCGACCAGGTGATCAGCAAGTCGCCGCGGCGCGTGATCGTCGCGAGCTTCTCGAGCCATGTGCACCGCGTGCAGCAGGTGGTGGATGCCGCAGCCGCCAACGGACGTCGCGTGGCGTTCCTCGGTCGCAGCATGGTGCGCAACATGACCATCGCCCAGAACCTCGGCTACCTGAACGTGCCCGACGGCGTGCTCATCGACTACAAGAAGGCCAAGGACCTGCCCGATGACCGGATCGTCTACATGTCGACCGGGTCGCAGGGGGAGCCGATGGCCGTGCTTTCGCGCATGGCCAACCTCGAGCACGCGATCGAGCCCGGGCCGGGCGACACCGTGATCCTCGCTTCGAGCCAGATCCCCGGCAACGAGAACGCGATCTACCGCGTCATCGACGGACTGACCAAGCTCGGCGCGAACGTCGTGCACAAGGGCAACGCCAAGGTGCACGTCTCAGGCCACGCCGCGGCGGGCGAGCTGCTGTACTGCTACAACATCCTCAAGCCCCGCAACGTCCTGCCCGTGCACGGCGAGTACCGCCACCTCATGGCCAACGCGAAGCTGGCGCAGGACACCGGGATCCCCGCCGAGCGCACGATCCTCGGCGAGAACGGAACCGTCGTCGACCTCAAGGACGGCGTCGCCGAGGTCGTCGGTCAGCTCGACATCGGGTTCGTGTATGTCGACGGCTCGACGGTGGGCGAGATCACCGACGCCGATCTGAAGGACCGCCGGATCCTCGGCGAAGAGGGCTTCATCTCGGTCATCGTCGTCGTCGACGGCAAGACCGGCCGCGTCGTCAGCGGTCCCGACATCCACGCGCGCGGTGTCGCCGAAGACGACTCGGTGTTCGAGGGCGTCAAACCGAAGATCGCCGCGGCGCTCGCCGAGGCCGTGCAGTCCGGCACGCGCGACAATCACGCGCTCTCGCAGGTCGTACGTCGCACGATCGGCCGGTGGGTGAACCAGTCGCTGCGTCGCCGACCGATGATCGTCCCCGTCGTCATCGAGGCCTGACCCGCGTCGTTCCGCGGTAATGGGGGAACCCCCGCGTACCGTGGAACGCATGGCCAGGAGCACGAACGCGCCCTCCGGACGCCGCGCACCGGCGAAGACCCCGACCTCGCGCGCCCGCAAGAGCGAACCCGCCCCCAAGAAGTACGTGGACGACGCCGAGCGTCCGCCTGTCGTCGCGCGCGCCTGGATGGGGCTCGCCCACGCCACGGGCGGACTCTTCCGGGCGTTCGGGCCCGAGACCCTCGAGAAGGACCAGCGCCGGGACGGGCTGCCCTTCCTGTTCGTCCTGCTCGCGATCGCGGGCGCGGCGGTCGAGTGGTTCCTCATCGGCACCGAGGCGGGAACGCTCGTCAGCGCCTACACGGTGGGCTTCCTCCTCGGGCGCGAAGCGTTCATCATGCCGGTGCTCCTGCTCTTCCTCGCCGGCTGGCTGTTCCGGCATCCGGCATCGGTCAACGACAACGGGCGCATCGGCATCGGCTTCGGCCTGTTCGTCCTCTCGATCGCCGGGTTCTGCCACGTGTTCGGCGCGCGTCCCGAGCCGAAGGCCGGCGCGCTCGAGCTGAGCGCCTCGGGCGGTCTGTTCGGCTGGGCCGTCGGCGAGCCCCTGACGATCCTCACCGTCTACGGCGCCGCGGCCGTGCTCGGCCTCGTCGCCGTGCTCAGTGTCCTGATCCTGACGAAGACGCCGCCGAACCGCATCGGCAGCCGCCTCGGCGACCTCTACGCGTGGATGTTCGGGGCCGAGCGTGCCGTGGCCGATCCCGACGGCGAGGCGCCGACGGTCGCCTTCTCGCCGAAGAAGGGACGGAAGTCCGCCCCGGCCGACGAGGACGAGTCCGACGACGAGGACGCGCTCCCGTGGTGGCGCCGCAACAAGAGCGGTCGGGAGGAGGATCCCGACGACGGCTCCGGTTCGCAGGACCTCACCGAGCTCCTGGGTCCCTCGGTCGCGGGCGGGTTCGAGCAGGCGGTCGCCCCGACGGCGCCGCCGCTTCCCGACGCTCCGACCGAGGTCATCGATCCGAGTGTCATCGAGCGTGCAGCGACGGCGGCCCGGTCGGGTCGCCCCGCCGACACCGCCGTGCGCGATGACCACGACACCGGCGAGATCGAGGAGCTGCCCGGACTCACGGGGCTGGGCGGGGACTTCCACGGTCAGCCCCCGACGACGCCCTACCGACTGCCCGCGGTCGGCGCGCTCGGTGCCGGCACGCCGGCGAAGACCCGTTCCGAGGCGGACGACGCGATCGTTCGTGCCATCACGGGAGTCTTCGAGCAGTTCTCGATCGACGCGAAGGTCACGGGCTTCTCGCGCGGACCGACCGTCACCCAGTACGAGATCGAGGTCGGGCCGGGCACGAAGGTCGAGAAGATCACCGCGCTGACCAACAACATCGCCTACGCGGTCGCCTCCAACGAGGTGCGCATCCTCGCGCCCATCCCGGGCAAGAGCGCGATCGGCGTCGAGATCCCCAACACCGACCGCGAGATCGTGACCCTCGGCGATGTCCTGCGCTCGACCGCGGCGACGTCCTCGACCCACCCGATGACCATCGGTGTCGGCAAGGACGTCGGCGGCGGCTTCGTCGTGGCGAACCTGGCGAAGATGCCCCACCTGCTCGTGGCCGGTTCGACGGGTTCGGGAAAGTCGAGCTTCGTGAACTCGATGATCACGAGCCTGCTCATGCGGGCAAAGCCGACCGATGTGCGCATGGTGCTGATCGACCCCAAGCGCGTCGAGCTCACCAGCTACGCGGGCGTGCCGCACCTCATCACCCCCATCATCACGAACCCGAAGAAGGCTGCCGAAGCGCTGCAGTGGGTCGTGAAGGAGATGGACATGCGGTACGACGACCTCGCGTCGTTCGGGTTCCGTCACATCGACGACTTCAACAAGGCGGTCGTCGCGGGTGAGATCCAGCTTCCCTCGGGCAGCGAGCGCGTGCTCAAGCCCTACCCCTATCTCCTGGTCGTCGTCGACGAGCTCGCCGACCTCATGATGGTCGCGCCGCGTGACGTCGAGGACTCGATCGTGCGCATCACGCAGCTGGCCCGCGCGAGCGGCATCCACCTCGTCCTCGCGACGCAGCGCCCCTCGGTCGACGTCGTGACGGGTCTGATCAAGGCCAACGTGCCGTCGCGACTCGCGTTCGCCGTCACGAGCGTCACCGACTCCCGCGTCATCCTCGACCAACCCGGCGCCGATCGCCTCATCGGGCAGGGCGACGCGCTGTTCCTCCCCATGGGCACCTCGAAGGCCATCCGCGTCCAGGGCGCGTGGGTCGCCGAGTCGGAGATCGAGAAGGTCGTCGCGCACGTCAAGGGCCAGGCGCAGCCGGAGTACCGTTCGGATGTCGCGGCCGTGGCCGAGAAGAAAGAGATCGACGCCGACATCGGTGACGACCTCGAGCTGCTGCTCGCGGCGGCCGAGCAGATCGTGTCGACCCAGTTCGGTTCGACCTCGATGCTGCAGCGCAAGCTCCGCGTCGGCTTCGCGAAAGCCGGCCGGCTCATGGACCTGCTCGAGTCGCGCGAGATCGTCGGGCCCTCCGAGGGCTCGAAGGCGCGTGACGTCCTCGTCTCGCCCGAACAGCTGCCCGCGGTGCTCGCCCGGCTGCGCGGTGACGAGCCGCCGGCGGCCGCGCCGGCCGCGGCATCCGTCGACCCTCTCGAGGCGCAGTACGACGGCCTCGAGGTCGTCGACGGCGACGACGGCTCCGAGGACGCCTGGGGCCTCACGGGTCGGGACTGACGGCTAGGCTCGCTCCGTGGCGATCCCGAGGCAGCTGCCCAACACGATCACGATCGTGCGCATCCTGTGTGCACCGGTCTTCCTCTGGATGCTGCTCGCCGACGGCGGCGCGGACGAGGCGCTCCGATGGTGGGCCGGCGTGCTCTTCATCGTCGCGATCGCCACCGACGGCATCGACGGCTACCTCGCCCGCAAGTACCGCATCGTCACGGACCTCGGCAAGCTCCTCGATCCGATCGCCGACAAGGTCCTCACCGGGCTGGCATTCGTCGGGCTCTCGATCCTCGGCGAGTTGCCCTGGGTCGTGACCATCATCGTGCTCGTCCGGGAGCTGGGCATCACGGTGCACCGTTTGATCGTCGCGGGAGACCATGTCGTCGCGGCGGCCTGGATGGGCAAGCTCAAGACCGTCGCGCAGGCCGTCGCCCTCTCGCTCGCACTGCTGCCCCTGTGGACCATCGCCGGGGAGTGGGTGCACGTCGGCAACACGATCGCGATGTCGATCGCGGTGATCCTCACGGTCGCGAGCGGCCTCGACTACGTCGTCACCGCGGTCCGCGAAGCTCGGAAGCGGACGCGGGCATGACGTCGCGCGAACACGTCAACGAGCTTCCCGACGAGGTCGAGTCGACTCTCGTCTCGACCGGGCGTCGCACCGACGCCGAGCGGCTCGTCGAGCGCCTCGGTGAGCTGGGCTGGACCGTCGCCGTGGCCGAATCGCTCACCGGCGGCCTCGTCGTCTCCGAGCTCATCGGCGTCTCGGGTGCCTCCGCCGTCGTCCGCGGCGGCATCGTGGCCTACGCGACCGAGCTCAAGCAACGACTGCTGAACGTCGATGCCGCGCTCCTCGAGGCGCACGGCGCCGTTCACCCGCGCGTGGCGCGTCAGATGGCCGAGGGCGTGCGCGATGCGCTCGGCCCCGGGGCGTCCTCCGCGGACGTCGGGATCGCCACGACCGGGATCGCCGGCCCGGGCTCACCCGACGGGCAGCCCGTCGGCACGGTGCACATCGCCGTGGCCACGGCACTGGGCGTCCGCGTCGAGAGCCTCGTGCTCGACGGTGACCGGGTGCAGATCCGCGCCGAGGCGACGGCGCGCGCCATCCTGCTCGCCCTCGACGCGCTCTAGGGAATAGCGCACGGCCGCGCTGAGTTGCTGTCATCGTGCGGCGAGCATGTCAACTCCCAACGGACCCACAGCGGACGCGGGCTAGGGTGACGTTCGAATGAGATACCGTTGTCCACCCAGGACAGGCCAGCACCATCATGAAGAAGGGGGTCCGAGATGATCTTGGTTCGACAGGAGATCGGCGACGTTCTGCGTGACCTCCGTCTGCAGAAGGGGCGCACGCTGCGTCAGGTCGCGAGCCGGGCGAGCGTCGCGCTCGGATATCTGAGCGAGGTCGAGCGCGGCCAGAAGGAGGCCTCGAGCGAGATCCTCGCCGCGGTCGCCGAGGCTCTCGACGTCCCCATCTCGTCGATCATGCGCGAGGTCGGGGACCGTATCTCCGTGCTCGAGGGGCTTCCGGTCCTGTCCGACGTCGTCCCCGACGACCTCGCGGGTCTCGACGAGGGCCTCATCACTCCAGAGCTCTCGCTGCGCTGACGGTCGCATCGCGCGATGCGACGAAGCGAGTTCGACCGCGCCGTCCACGATGAGTTCGGCTCTCGCGGCGCTGCCCTGATCGACGACCTCGGCCTGCCCGCACTGGGCAATCGCACGGCTCGTGAGGCTCTCGCCGACGGGGAACCGCCGCGGGAGATCTGGGTCGCGCTGTGCGTCGAGGCCGACGTCCCGCTCTCGCGGCGCTACGGTGTCGGACGGCTCGATCCACGAGAGAAGTGACACCGACACGCGGCGTGTCGTCGAAGATCCGTTCGAACCGGGCGTAGTCTCCTGCACAGGTGGTCGCTTCTGATCATCGCCCACGGATCGGGCTCGATCTCCGGCGGATGTCGGAGGCCCTCCCTACCGTGGGAGATGTCGGAAGACACCCCATGCCTTGTCGCAGCGTCCCGGTACCGAGCCGCGAGCGCGACAGCCTACAGGCGTCGGAAACGCGAGCATAAGGAGCAACGCATGCCATCACCCGCTGACCGCGAGAAGGCCCTCGAGTCGGCCCTCGCCCAGATCGACCGGCAGTTCGGAAAGGGCTCGGTCATGCGCCTCGGCTCCGATGAGCGCGCTCCGGTCGAAGTCATTCCCACGGGCTCGATCGCTCTCGACGTCGCCCTCGGCATCGGCGGGCTCCCGCGTGGGCGCATCATCGAGATCTACGGTCCCGAGTCCTCCGGTAAGACCACCCTCACCCTCCACGCCATCGCCAACGCGCAGCGCGCGGGCGGCATCGCTGCGTTCATCGACGCCGAGCACGCGCTCGATCCGTCGTACGCGCAGAAGCTCGGCGTCGACATCGACGCTCTGCTGGTCTCGCAGCCCGACACCGGTGAGCAGGCTCTCGAGATCGCCGACATGCTGATCCGCTCCGGCGCGATCGATCTGGTCGTGATCGACTCGGTCGCCGCCCTCGTGCCCGAGGCCGAGATCAAGGGCGAGATGGGTGATTCGCACGTCGGTCTGCAGGCGCGACTGATGTCGCAGGCTCTGCGAAAGCTCACCGGTGGTCTCAACCAGACCAAGACGACCGCCATCTTCATCAACCAGCTGCGCGAGAAGATCGGCGTGTTCTTCGGGTCGCCCGAGACCACCGCCGGCGGTAAGGCCCTCAAGTTCTACGCCTCGGTGCGTCTCGACATCCGCCGTATCGAGACCCTCAAGGACGGAACCGATGCCGTGGGAAACCGCACCCGCGTCAAGGTCGTCAAGAACAAGATGGCCCCGCCGTTCAAGCAGGCCGAGTTCGACATCCTCTACGGCGTGGGCATCTCCCGCGAGGGCAGTCTGATCGACTTCGGCGTCGAGCACACGATCGTCAAGAAGTCCGGTGCCTGGTACACCTACGACGGCGAGCAGCTCGGACAGGGCAAGGAGAACGCCCGGAACTTCCTGATCAAGAACCCGGATGTCGCGGCCGACATCGAGAACAAGATCAAGAAGAAGCTCGACATCGGCCAGCCCGCCGGGAGCGCGGAGGCGACCGAGTCCGACGAGCTCGCCGCTCGTCGTCCGGCGTGAGCGGACCTCGTTCCGACGGGGGTGAGAACGAGCGTCTCGCCCCCGTCACCCCGCTCTTCGGAGGCTCGCGAGACCAGCCCGCGGGTGCGTCGTCTTCCGACGATGAGACCGCGGACCCCGAGCGGCACTGGCATACGACGTGGGTCGACGATGCGCGTTCGAAGTCCGTGGAAGCAGGGGAGGAGCGCCGGGCGCCTCTCTTGCGCCCCGCGTTCTCTGGACAGGAGCGAGACGGCGACGCGTCGTCTTCCCGTGAGTCGTCTTCACGCGGTGCCACGACGTCAGCAGAGTCGGCCGCCGATCGCCGCGCGCGTGCCGAGACGCTCCTGGTCAAGCGACTTCGCGGACGTTCGCTATCGGTGCGCGAGGCACGCGCCGTCCTCGCGGAGTCGGGGGTCGAGCATCCCGACGACGAGGACATCATCGCGGCCTTCCTCGACAACGGGTACCTCGACGACCTGCGCCTCGCCGAGCAGCTTCTCGACGGAGCCCTCGGTCGCAAGGCGCAGGGACGCAGCGCGGTCGCCCAGACGCTCTCGCGCCGCGGCCTCGAGCGCGACGTCATCGACATCGCTCTCGCGTCGCTGCCCGACGACGAGGCGGAGCGGGCGCTGGAGTTCGCCCGCCATCGTGCCCGCAGCATGGACGGTCTGGCTCCCGACGTGGCGCTCCGGCGCCTGCACGGGCAGCTCGCTCGCCGTGGGTTCGGCGGCCCGGTGGCGATGTCGGCGGCGCGTCAGGCGCTCGACGAGAGCCGCTGACCGGCGGAGCCGTGTCGAGCTACCCCCAGGCTCGGTGCGGTTCGTCGGACTCCCAGCTCGTACTCGCGACGAGAGCACCCAGATCGGTGCGATTGCGAGCGCCGATCTTGGCCCGCGCCTGGTAGATGTGCGATTCCACCGTGCGGATGGAGAGGAACAGGGTGCGCGCGATCTGGCGGTTGGTCAGTCCCTCGTTGACGAGCCCTGCGATCTCTCGTTCGCGTGGGGTGAGCGCGGTCCTCGCATCCGCGGCGGTTGCGGGATCCGACGTCTGGGGCACGCTCGCGCGGCGCAGCAGTCCCGGCGGGCACAGCTCGAGGCAGAGGTGGGCGAGAGTAGAGGCCACCGTCGGTGGCGCATCCGCAGCGGCCGTCGAGGCACGCTCCGCACTTTCGACGAGTACTCGCGCCGTCTGCGAAGGGACGAGTTCTCGAAGCGTCCGCAGGTTGTCCAACGCCTCTGCGGCGCAGTGGTGTCCGACGACGATCAGGCGGTGCAGCGAGCGGATGTGCAGCATCGCGGCATCCGTGTCGCACACCTCTTTCCAGGCGCGTTCGGCCTGCATCCGAGCCTCATCCCAGCGCTCTTCGGCGACGGCCAGAGCCGACCGCGTCAGGGCGAGCGTGTGCCGGAAGACGGGACCCGCCGCAGCCGGCTCGTCGACGAGAGCCATGAGCTCGCGTGACTCGGCCGCATAGCCGAAGAGCGCGAGCGCGAGAGCGACCTCGAGCGTGATCATGCCCTGCGCTTCGCCTCCGATGATGGGGCTTCTTCGTAGAGCCGCCATCAGTTCGACGCGTGCTTCGAGAACGTGTCCTCGCCGCACCAGAGCGAGCACATTGGTGAGCCCCGCGAGCACCATGCTGGAGCCGCCGTTGTGGATGGCATGCTCCACCTCGCTGGAGACGTCGATCGCCAGGTCGACGTCTTCGATGCCCGCGATCGTGCGAGCCGCGAGATCCCGGCATCGCGCTTCGAGGCGTTCGCTCGTAGACCCGCGCCGGACTCCCGTCCGAAGCAGGAGCGCCGCCGAGCGCAGCTGTCGACGTACGTCGTCTTCACGTCCGAGGTACGCCGACGCCAGGGCCCCGACCAGGTCGATGTCGAGCTGGTCCGATGCGGACAGGTCGGGCGCTCTCCGGAGACCCTCGACGAGATCGCACGCCTGATGCACGGAGAGCACCTCGAGTGAACGGCGAGCGGCCGCCAGCCGGGCACCGACCGAACCCTCGCCGCTGTCGGGGCGAGGGCCCTGGGTCGTCTCCGCGGAGCTGTCGATCTCGAGGGCGAGGGTGACGGACGCGGCCAGGGTGCGCCGTTGACCGGCGGCGGGCATCAGGTCGAAGACGAACCCGTCGGATTCGTTCGCACCGAGCACGCTGCGCGCGAAGCGCTGCTCGAGTGAGAGCGCCGGTGTCAGCGCCTCCTCACCCGACCAGGTGGCGAACGCCGCCGCCGACGAGGCGTCACCGTGGTCGTTCGCTTCGCGCGCAGCATCGCCGAGGACGCGCCCGATGAGATCGCGCGGAACACGGGCCGCGATCGAGGCGGGGTCCGACTCGCGGATCCAGCGTTCCGCCGCCACCCGGGCCAGAGCGGTGTTCCACCACAGGCCCCCGTCGGCGATCATGCGGTCGACGACCGCAGAGACGATCGCCTCGCAACGGTCGCGCCCCCACGATCGGGAGGCCGCTCGCGCGATCGCCCGGTTGGCGGTCAGACGATGCAGGATCGACCGGTCGTCGTGGACAATCCCGGCGCTACGCAGCTCGTCGAGCGTCGCCGATGGGATGAACCGGGCCGCATCCCCGAAGCTCAGGCCGGGCGCGCGGCCGAGGAGGATGAGGGCGCGGAGGGCGTCGTCGTCGATTCCCTGCGTGTGCGGGACGAGCTCGAACGCCAGGCGGCTGTGAGCGGGAACGTCGTCGATCGCACGGAGGGGATCCTCACCCCGTATCGCCGCCTCGACGGCCGTCTCGGACAGCGCTCGCAGCAGTCGCCGCGAGCCGTCGGCCTGCCACAGAAGTGAGGCGCGGGTGATGCTGTCGAAGGCGAACCCCGACGCGTACGCATCGATGAGCTGCGCCCCTTCGTCTTCGAGGAAAGGGGGCAGGTCCAGGCGATCGGCGGTGCCGGCCAGCCAGAGGGTCGAGAGCTCGCGGACAGCAGGCGACGGGTCGGCGTGCAGTCGAGGCTCGGTGACGCAGATGAGAGCGGCCACCTGCCCGGAGTGGACCGCGCGCGACAGGAGCTCGATCGTGGTGGCATCCAAGTCCTGCGCGTCGTCGACGACGGCGAGCGAGGTCGCCTGCTCGCTCGTGGAACGGGGATCGAGAATCTGCGGATGCGATGAGGTCTCCAGGGCGCCCCGGGGTGCCGCGGAGAGGATCGGCACGCCCCGGATCATTCCGTGGGGGTGGCCCGCGCCGCGGAGATGGTCGGCGACCCGATTCAGCAACGTGCTCTTGCCGGCGCCGAGGGGGCCCGTGGCCACGACCGTGCGTCCCCGCAGCATCGTCTCGACGATCGCGCGCACCGACCGGTTCATCCCCGGCGTCGTCTCGCGCCACTCGCTCGAGACCGCACCTCTTCCCATCCCGCTCTCCGCAGGCCAACCGATTCGGTCCCTCATGATGCTCAGACCTCGCCCCCCGTTGCCTTCGCTGTAAGTGCTCAACCTACTCATGAGGGTGGGAGCGCTGCCAGACTCTGCGGACGAGACGACTACTCAGGTATGTACGCAGGCGACTACTGACGTGCTACTGCGAGGCCGACGCGCGGATGCGACGCGGTCGGGCACAGTTCGGTGATCGTGCTGACGTCGGACTCCGCTCTGGTGGACGGACCCGCTTGTCGATAACGTCGCCGCACGCCACGGGTCGTCGGGGCGCGTGAAACGGCGGGAGGCGCATACGTGGTGCCCGGGCAGAGTCGGCCGTCGGTCGCTCGCACGACCGCGGACGACGCGCACCGCCCGTCAGGGGTGCGATGGGCCGGGGCCCTCGGTGCGGCGGTGGCGATGACGGTGTTCGCCGTCGCGCCGGCCGCGGCTGCCGGGTCTGGACCGCCGTCGCCGGAGACGAACGGCCCGCGGATGGAGATCATCGTCGACCCGCTCCCCGACGATGCCGGGGCCATGTCGCCCGGGGAACGGCGGCACTGGGGGATCACCGTGCGCGTCGCAGGAGTCCGTGACCCTGCGCTCGCCGTCCGGGTCGATCGGAAGGGCGCCCTGGCTCGTCACCCTGCGGGGATCGAAGCTCTGCTCGAGGCCTGCACCGAGCCGTGGTCGTCCGACGACGGCGAGGCCCCGCGCTGCGGTCCCGGCGCGATGACGGTGACGCCGGCCCTGCGGCCGGGTTCGAACGCGCCGGGAACGGTGTTCGCGCTGCCGCCCCCGGACGACGACGGTGATGTGCATCTGGTCGTCACGCTCTGGCTCGAGGACTCGGATGCGGCGCGCGTGGACCGATCGCTCATGGGGCTGTCGGCGGACGTGGACGTCACGGTGACGGCGTGGGCGGACGCCACCGATCGCAGCGAGGGGTTCCTCGTACCGACGGGCGGACATCTGAGCGGGCTCGCCGCGGCGGTCGTCCTCGTCCTCCTCGGACTGGTCGCGACCGCCGCCCGCAGGAGGGAGTCCTCGCCAGGGGGCGAACGTAGAATGGGGGCATCATGTCGTCCCCGTCGAGCGCCCCCACGCTGATCGCTCCCTCCACCGCCGCACGCACCGAAGACGGTCGTGCCCGCACGTACGAGGTGCGCACCTTCGGCTGTCAGATGAACGTCCACGACTCCGAGCGTCTCTCCGGATCGCTCGAGAGCGCCGGATACGTGCCCGCCGACGTCGGCACCGAGGCCGACGTCATCGTCATCAACACCTGCGCCGTCCGCGACAACGCGGCGGGCAAGCTCTACGGCACGCTCGGCCACCTGAAGTCGCGCAAAGACAAGCACGACGGCATGCAGATCGCGGTCGGCGGCTGTCTTGCGCAGATGGACCAGGATGCCGTGCAGCAGAAGGCTCCCTGGGTCGATGTCGTCTTCGGCACCCACAACATGGGCGCCCTGCCCGGGCTCCTCGAGCGCGCACGCCACAACGGCGAGGCGGAGCTGGAGATCCTCGAGTCGCTCGAGACCTTTCCCTCGACGCTGCCGACGAAGCGCGACTCGGTCCACAGCGGGTGGGTGTCGATCTCGGTCGGATGCAACAACACCTGCACGTTCTGCATCGTGCCGCACCTGCGCGGCAAGGAGAAGGATCGCCGCCCCGGCGACATCCTGAACGAGATCCGACTGCTCGTCGACGACGGAGCGATCGAGGTCACCCTCCTCGGACAGAACGTCAACAGCTACGGCGTGGAGTTCGGCGACCGTCACGCGTTCGGCAAGCTCCTGCGCGCCGCCGGCGAGATCCCCGGCCTCGAACGCATCCGGTTCACCAGCCCGCACCCCGCTGCCTTCACCGACGACGTCATCGACGCGATGGCCGAGACCCCCGCCGTGATGCCGCAGCTGCACATGCCGTTGCAGTCCGGTTCGGATCGCGTGCTGAAGGCCATGCGCCGCTCGTACCGGAGCTCGAAGTTCCTCGGCATCCTCGACCGCGTGCGCGAGCGCATCCCGAACGCCGCGATCTCGACCGACATCATCGTGGGGTTCCCGGGCGAGACCGAGGAGGACTTCCAGGACACCCTGCGGGTCGTGGAGCAGGCACGGTTCGCGAGCGCTTTCACTTTCCAGTACTCCATCCGCGAGGGCACGCCTGCGGCCACGATGCCCGACCAGGTCCCGAAGGCCGTCGTCCAGGAGCGCTACGAGCGTCTCGTCGCTCTCCAGGACCGCATCGCCCTCGAGGAGAACCAGCGTCAGCTCGGTCGCGAGCTCCAGGTCCTGGTGTCGTCCGCCGACGGCAAGAAGAACTCCGAGACCCACCGGCTGACGGGGCGCGCGGAGGACAACCGGCTCGTGCACTTCGAGGTGCCCGACGGGTCCGCGATCCCGCGACCCGGTGATGTCGTGACCGTCACGGTGACGCATGCCGCTCCGTTCCACCTGCTGGCCGACAGCCCCGAGGGCGCTCCGCTGCGCGTGCGTCGCACCCGCGCCGGCGACGCCTGGGACCGCTCGCAGGCGGAGTCGTGCGGCGTGCCCGCACCCGCGGACGGCGCGCCCCGCTCTGTCTCGCTGGGCCTCCCCGGCCTGCGTCTCGGGGTGTGACCGCGGCCGGGGGCCCGGTGCCGGGCCCGCACCGGCTCTGGGCGATCGTCGGGGCGACGGGCACCGGCAAGACCGGGCTGTCGCTCGACCTCGCCGCTGCGCTCGCCGATCTCGGCCGCCGCGCCGAGATCGTCAACGCCGATGCGATGCAGCTGTACCGCGGAATGGACATCGGCACGGCCAAGCTCCCTCCCGAGCATCGCCGGGGCGTGCCGCATCACCTCTTCGACGCCCTCGACGTGACCGAAGAGGCAGCGGTGGCCTGGTATCAGACCGCCGCCCGGCGCGTCGTCGGTGACATCCACGGGCGGGGCGCCGATGCCATCCTCGTCGGCGGATCGGGCCTGTACGTCTCGAGCGTGCTGTTCGACTTCCGCTTTCCGCCGCGCGACGAGCTGCTGCGCGCGCGACTCGAGGACGAGCTCGAGCGCACGGGAGCGGGTGAGCTCTTCGCGCGGCTCCGCGCCGCGGATCCAGTGGCGGCCGAGCGGATCGATCCGCGCAACGGTCGGCGCATCGTGCGTGCGCTCGAGGTGCTCGCCCAGGGCGGCGCGACGCACGGCGGCGCCCTGCCCGAGGCACCCGTGCTGTGGCATCCGACGACGTCGCTCATCGGTACGTCCGTCCCACGCAACGAGCTGGTGCCGCTTCTCGACGACCGCGTCGAGCGCATGTGGGAGGACGGGCTGCTCGACGAGGTCGCGCGACTGCGGCAGGAGGGCATCGAGCGGGGCGCCACGGCCGGGCGTGCGATCGGGTACGCGCAGGCCCTCGCTCAGCTGCGCGGGGACCTCACCCGCGACGAGGCGATCGCCGAGACGCAAGCGCTCACCCGCCGGTATGCCCGACGACAGGTGTCGTGGTTCAAGCGCTACGCGGCCGTGCGCTGGCTCGACGCGCGCGAGACCGATCCCGCGTCGCTCATCGAAGGAGAAGGGCGATGACGATCACCGTGCGCGCCTTCGCGCCCGCCGACGAGGACGCCGTCGTCGAGCTGTGGCACGCCGCGGGCCTCACCCGCCCGTGGAACGACCCGCGTGCCGATATCAGGCGCAAGCTCACCGTTCAGCCCGAACTCTTCCTCGTCGCCGTCGACGAGCCTGATGACGGCACCGCCGGCACCGTCATCGGTAGCGTCATGGCGGGCTACGACGGCCACCGCGGGTGGCTCTACTACCTGGCCTCCGCATCGTCGCACCGCGGGCGCGGCATCGGGCGGCGGCTCGTCGCCGAGGCGGAGCGGCGCCTCGAGGCGATGGGATGCCCGAAGGTGCAGCTGATGGTGCGCCCCGAGAACGGAGCCGTGCGGGGCTTCTACGCCGCACTCGGCTACGAGCCCTTCGACATCTGGGCGACCGGCAAGCGGCTCGTCGTGGACGGCCCCCGCGACCCGGAAGCGCCCGCACCCCCCGCCTAGACTTGCCCCATGGCGACTCTCGCGTTCACCAAGGGCCACGGAACCGGCAACGACTTCGTGATCGTGGCCGACCCCGACGGAGCGCTCGACCTGCGCGACGACCAGGTCGCGGCACTGTGCGACCGCCATTTCGGGATCGGCGCGGACGGACTCTTGCGGGTCGTTCGTTCAGCGGCGATCGCCGAGGGCGCGGATGCCGCGTCGGCCGGTGCGGAATGGTTCATGGACTATCGCAACGCCGACGGGTCGAAGGCCGAGATGTGCGGCAACGGGACGCGGGTCTTCGCCCGCTACCTCTCCGACACGGGACTCGCCTCGTTCGAAAACGGACTGCGGTTCGGCACGCGCGCCGGGGTGAAGACCATCACCCGAGCGGAGAACGGCTTCGAGGTCGATCTCGGGGTGTGGCATACCGATGAGAGCGACGTCCTCGTCCGCGCGCGGGGACTCGGCGTCGCCCGCCCGGGCCAGTCCATCGACGTCGGCAACCCGCACGTCGTGGTCGCGCTCGCGGGCGAGGAGGAGCTCGACGGGCTCGACCTGACGGTGCAGCCGCACCTCGAACCGCAGCCGGCCGCCGGCGCCAACATCGAGTTCGTCGTGCCGGCCGAACCGCTCGTCCAGGGCGGGGTCGGTGTCATCCGCATGCGCGTCTTCGAACGGGGCGTGGGGGAGACCCTCTCGTGCGGCACCGGCGTCGCGGCATCCGCGCTCGCGGTGCGGCACTGGGCCGGTGCCGCGGCCCCCGACCGCTGGAGCGTCGAGATCCCCGGAGGTCGTCTCGGCGTGCGCGTCGTCACGGAGGCCGACGGCGAGCACGTTCTGCTCTCGGGGCCGGCGACACTCGTCTTCTCGGGACAGGTCGCGCTCGCCGACTGACGCGGCGCTGGTGCGCGCGATCGACCCGCTCAGGGAAGCTCGATCGACCCCCGTCGGCGGAACGCCGTGACGGCGGACCTTGAGCACGCGGAAGCCGCGACCGGTGGCGGCACGCGAGACGCTGTAGCCGCTGTCGAACGTCGCGGCGAGCCAGCGCTGCAGCGAGTCGGAGCCGAGGTTGCGCTGCACCACGAGCCACGCGTCACTGCGCTCGGACAGCCGCGGGATCCAGCGCTGCAGCATCCCGTGCAGCTCGTTCTTGCCGACGCGGATCGGCGGGTTCGACCGGATGGTGCGGAACGTCACGTCGTCGGGAACATCGTCGGGCAGAACCGCGTTGACGTTCTCGAGTCCCAATTCAGCGGCGTTGCGTCGCACCAGGTCGAGGGCCCGTTCGTTCACATCGACGGCCCACACCGTGGCGCGGGGCGACTCCATCGCCAGCGACAGCGAGATCGGCCCCCAGCCGCAGCCGAGGTCGAGGAAGTCCCCACCGGACGGTGCCGGAGGGGTGTTGGCCAACAGAACGCCCGTGCCCGAGTCGACGTGGTCAGGGCTGAACACCCCGCCCGCGGTCGTGACCTCGACGGCGCGGCCCGCGAGGGTGACGCGGATGCGGCGGAGGTTCTGTTCGCTGGACGGGGACGCGCTGAAGTAGTGATCGCTCCCCATGCATCCGAGCGTATCGGAGCCGGACGTTCCGGCGGGAGACTAGAATTCACGGATGCCCGGGCACGGGCATCCCGGGAAGAGAGTTATGACGCACACCACCACCCCCGACGGCGACGACGACATCGCGGTGGACCCGGTCGATCGCGTACTGGCGAGCGCCGAGGCGCGCGCGGGCATGCGCGTGTTCGGCGGCGCGCAGGCGCTGCAGGATGCCTCGACCGTCTCGTACGGCGACACGGACGGCGATCAGTGGGACCGAGAGGAGCGCGCGGCGCTCCGACGTGTCCCCGGTCTGTCGACCGAGCTCGAGGACGTCACCGAGGTCGAGTACCGGCAGCTGCGGCTCGAGAACGTCGTTCTCGTCGGCGTGTACCCGCAGGGGGCGCAAGAAGACGCCGAGAACTCGCTCCGCGAGCTCGCCGCGCTCGCCGAGACGGCCGGCGCCGTCGTCCTCGACGGCGTGCTGCAGCGCCGACCCCACCCCGACCCGGCGACCTACATCGGTCGCGGCAAGGCCGCCGAGCTGCGCGACCTGGTCGCCGCGGTCGGAGCCGACACGATCATCGCCGACACCGAGCTCGCGCCCAGCCAGCGCCGAGCGCTCGAGGATGTCGCGAAGGTCAAGGTCATCGACCGCACCACGGTCATCCTCGACATCTTCAGTCAGCACGCCAAGAGCCGCGAGGGCAAGGCGCAGGTCGAGCTCGCGCAGCTCGAATACCTGCTGCCGCGTCTGCGCGGTTGGGGCGAGTCGATGAGCCGTCAGGCGGGTGGCCAGGTCGGCGCCGGCGGGGCGGGCATGGGCTCGCGTGGACCGGGTGAGACGAAGATCGAGCTCGACCGTCGCCGCATCCGCACGCGCATGGCGCAGCTGCGCAAGCAGATCCGCGAGTTCGCGCCGTCGCGCGAGGCGAAGCGCGCCGAGCGGCGACGCAACACGATCCCCTCGGTCGCGATCGCGGGCTACACCAACGCCGGCAAGTCGAGTCTGCTCAACCGCCTGACGAGCGCGGGCGTTCTCGTCGAGAACGCCTTGTTCGCGACGCTGGATGCGACGGTGCGCCGCGCCGAGGCCGCCGACGGCCGCGTGTTCACGCTCACCGACACCGTCGGGTTCGTGCGCAACCTGCCGCACCAGCTCGTCGAGGCCTTCCGGTCGACGCTCGAGGAGGTGTCGGGGGCCGACGTCATCGTTCACGTCGTCGACGGCTCGCACCCCGATCCCGCCGCGCAGCTCGCGACCGTCCGCGACGTCATGGGCGACGTGGGTGCACGCGCGACGCGCGAGCTCGTGGTCTTCAACAAGGCCGACCTCGTCGACGACGATGCGCGGCTGCTGCTGCGCGGACTCGAGCCGACGGCGCACTTCGTGTCGTCGCGCACCGGTGAGGGCATCGACGAGCTGCGTGCGGCGATCGAGGACGCTCTGCCGATGCCGGCCGTCGAGGTGCGGGCCCTCGTGCCGTACGACCGCGGCGATCTCGTCTCGGCCGTCCACGAGAGCGGCCACATCGTGACCACCTCGCACGAGGAAGAGGGCACCGCTGTGCACGCGCACGTGTCGGAGCGCCTCGCCGCCGAGCTCGCGCCCTACGCCGTCTGACGGCATCGGGCGCGCGGGCCGCGTGACGTCTGTCGGGTCGGTGGTGCTGGAGTGAACTCGGCTCGCGCTCTGCGCCCCAACAGCACCGCCCGCCCGACAGGCGTCACAGCACCGCCGGCTACGTCAGGGCCACCGGCGCCACTCCGGGCGTGTCGAAGCCGAACACCTGGCCGAGGAACGCCAACTCGCTCTCGAGCGCGTGCACGATCGTCTCGGTGCGTCGGAACCCGTGGCCCTCGCCCGTGTAGAGGACGTACGCGTGCGCGACGCCCTGCGCGACCAGCGCGTCGCGGATCGCCTCCGCCTGCGCGGGCGGCACTACGGCGTCTTCGTCGCCCTGCAGGAGCAGCAGCGGAACGCGGAACCGCTCGGGGCGGCTCAGCGGCGATCGGTCGACGTAGACCTGCTCGGCCTCGGGCAGCGGGCCGATGAGGCCGTCGAGGTATCGCGACTCGAAGTCGTGGGTCTCGGCCGCGAGCGCGCGGGCGTCGCCGACGCCGTAGCGCGAGATGCCGGCGCCGAACACGTCGGTTCCGACGAGGGCGGCGAGGACGGTCCAGCCGCCGGCGGAACCTCCTTCGATCGCGAGGCGGGAGCCGTCGGCGAGCCCCTCGTCGGCGAGACCCTGGGCCGCCGCCGCGACGTCGTCGACGTCGACGAGGCCCCACTGACCCTTGAGGCGTTCGCGGTACGAGCGTCCGTAGCCCGTCGATCCGCCGTAGTTGACGTCGAGCACGCCGATGCCGCGGCTGGTGAAGTAGGCGACCTTGCTGTCGGCGGCGCCGCCCACGTGCGACGTCGGCCCGCCGTGCACCCAGACCAGGTAGGGCGGGAGCTCCCCGCTCGGGGCCGTCACGTCGGGGTTCGTCGGGGGGTAGGCGAAGGCGTGCACCGGGCCGTGCGGCCCGTCGACCGTGACCTGCCGCGCGTGGGGCACCCAGGTGTCGGCGACATCCGGGGCGCCACCGCGCACGGCGGTGACGTCCCCGTCGGCGAGGTCGACGGTCCACAGGCCCGCGGCGCCCGGCATCATGCCGGTCACGAGGGCGCGCCCGCCTCGGACGTCCTCGATCTGCAGGCGCGCGGTCGCGGGGAAGGGGAGCGGGACGCTGGTGCCGTCGGGTCCGAGCACGACGAGCTGATCGGCTCCGTGGGTGCGGACGGCCACGATGCGTCCGTCGTCGAGCGGTTCGTACCACCGGGATCCGAGCACCCAGAGTGCCCCTCCGGTGTCGGCGTCGGCCGGTGCCGCCTCCGTCGGCGGGGCGTCGGAGCCCGGATCGACGCGGTACAGGTTCCACCGGCCCGCCGGCTCGTCGATCAGGAGCAGCTCGCCGGTCGCGAGCCACTCGGGCTGCAGCGCCGACGTCGAGCCGCCCGTCACGTCGTGGACCGACGCCGGGTCGCCCACCCGCGCGACGCGGACGCGTGTGCGGTCCCAGGGCATGTCGGGGTGGTCCCACGCGACCCAGGCGAGCCGCGTGCCGTCGGGTGAGAGCGCCGGCTGGGCGACGAAGTCGCTCCCGCCGGCGAGCTCGGTGACCGCGTGTACGAAGGCGGTGGCGGATGCCGCTTCGGGCGCCGTCTCGATCGCCACGATGTGCCGCTCGGGGATGTCGGCATCGCGCGAGCGCTCGCGCACGGCGAGAAGGGTCCCGTGCTGCCACCGGAGTCCGCCGTAGTGGGTCGTGTCGTCCACGGGAGTCAGCGGCTCGGGCTCGTGGCCCGGACGCATCCGGCGCACACGCTGATCGGACTTGTCGACGAAGAAGAGCGTGCCCTCGTCGGAGACGGCCCACGCGCCGCCGCCGTACTCGTGCACGCGTGAGCGGGCGTTCCACGGCGCGGGCAGGACCGTCTCGACGGTGCCGTCGGGCAGGCGGCGCATCACGGCGACGCGGCCCGCCTCGTCGGGGAGCGACTCGCTCCACCAGATCTCGTCTCCCACGAAGGCCGCGCCGTCGAGGCGGAGTGAGGAGGCGCTCGCCCAGGCGGCGGTCAGGGGGGAGGGCCAGGAACCGTACGGCAGCTGTTGCGAGGACATACGGCCACGCTACGCGAGCGGGGGCGCGGGCACACGGGCTCGGCCACGGGGAGCACGGGTGGGAAACAGCGGAGCCCCGGCGTCCGAGGTGGACGGGCGCCGGGGCTCCGATCGCGCGAGGGGGCTCAGACGGCGCGGAGCACCGCCACGACCTTGCCGAGCACCGTGGCGTCGTCGCCGAGGATCGGCTCGAAAGCGGAGTTGCGGGGGAGCAGCCAGGTGTGGCCGTCGCGCTGACGCAGCGTCTTGACCGTGGCCTCCTCATCGAGCATCGCGGCGACGATCTCGCCGTTGTCGGCGGTCGCCTGCGATCGAACGACGACCCAGTCGCCGTCGCAGATGGCGGCGTCGATCATCGAGTCGCCGACCACCTTGAGCATGAACAGCTCGCCCTTGCCGACGAGCTGTCGGGGGAGGGGGAAGATCTCCTCGACCTGCTGGTCGGCGGTGATGGGGACGCCGGCGGCGATGCGTCCGACGAGCGGGACGAGGGCGGCGTCGCCGAGCGCGGGCGCTGCGTCGGCCGGGTTCTCGGCCGCGGTGCCCGGCAGATCGATGAGCACCTCCATCGCGCGCGTTTTGCCGGGGTCGCGCCGCAGATACCCGCTGAGCTCGAGCTGATTCAGCTGGTGCGTGACGCTCGACAGCGACTTGAGGCCGACGGCGTCGCCGATCTCGCGCATGCTCGGCGGATAGCCGTTGCGCGCGATCGCGCCCTGGATCACCTCGAGGATCGCGAGCTGCTTGTCGCTCAGATTCTTGCGCCGTCGCGTCTGCGGCTTCTCGCTCATCCCGCCGGTCTCCTGTCGTCACGCCCGTCTCCGACCCGATGTCGGAGGTCCGTGGTGGGCTCTCGCTGTCGAAAACGTAGCCCGATTCGGAGGCGACACCGCGGAACCGTCCGCGTGTCTCTTCGATCGGTATCCGATTTCGACGAGTGGTTGACACCACACAATATCGAAGATACGTTCGGAACCGAAGTTCGCACCCGGATCTCCCGGCCGAGATTCGGGGGCGAACCTTCCTACCGCTCTCGAGGAGAAGCCATGACCACCATCGATGTCCGCCACGCGCCGTCCACCCGCACGCGCCTGCGTCTGACGCGCCGTGGACGCCGAGCCCTCGCCACCCTGACCGCGCTTCCCGTCGTGATCGGTGTCGGCATCGCCGCCCTCTCCGGCGGCGGCGCTCTCGCCTCGGGCGAGACCGGTGCGCCCGCCGGCACCTTCACGACCGTCACGGTGATGGCCGGCGACTCGCTCTGGGGGATCGCCGAAGAGGTCGCTCCGCAGGCCGACCCGCGCGACGTCGTCGACGCGATCATCCGCCTGAACGCCCTCGGCTCGGGCCAGCTCGACGCCGGCCAGACCATCGCGATCCCGACCGAGTACACCGCGGCCGGCTGAGGCCGCGCTCCAGCCACCCGGCCAACGGCACCGTGGTGGTGCCATGCGCTCTAGCATGGGTGGGATGAGCCCGAGTCTGGACGATCTGCCCCTGCGAGACGACCTGCGCGGTCTCACCCCATACGGTGCGCCGCAGGCTCCGCTGCCGGTCGCGCTCAACGTCAACGAGAACACGCACCCGGTTCCCGAAGAGGTCGCCGACGACATCCTCGACGCGGTGGCGCGGGCGTTGCGCGAGGTCAACCGCTACCCCGACCGGGAGTTCACGCAGCTGCGGGAGGCGTTCGCCGAATACCTCGGGCACGGTCTGACGCCCGACCGCATCTGGGCGGCCAACGGGTCGAACGAGGTGCTGCAGCACCTGCTGCAGGCCTTCGGCGGCCCCGGCCGCACCGCTATGGGCTTCGGTCCCACGTACTCGATGTACCCGCTGCTCACGCGGGCCACGGGTGCTCGCTACGTCACCGGGACCCGCGGCGCCGACTTCACACTCGACGCCGAGTCCGCTGCGGCTCAGGTCGCGGAGCAGCGTCCCGACGTCGTCTTCCTCTGCGCACCGAACAACCCGACCGGCACTCCGCTGCCACTCGACGTCATCGAGGCCGTGTACGACGCGTCCCACGGCATCGTCATCGTCGACGAGGCGTATCAGGAGTTCGCGCCGCGCGAGAGTTCGTCGGCCCTGACCCTGCTCGGGGAGCGCGAGCGCCTCGTGGTGTCGCGCACGATGAGCAAGGCGTTCGCCTTCGCCGGCGCGCGTGTCGGCTACCTGGCCGCCGACGCCACGCTCATCGACGCGCTGCGCCTGGTGCGCCTGCCGTACCACCTGAGTGCGCTCACCCAGGCTGCGGCCACCGCGGCTCTCGGTCACTCGGCGACGATGCTGCGGATGGTCGACGACATCGTCGCGCAGCGCGATCGGATGTCGGCGACGCTCGACGCGCTCGGTTACCGGGCGTACGAGAGCTGGACGAACTTCGTCCTGTTCGACGGCGTCGACGATCCGGCGGCGACCTGGCAGGCGCTCTACGACCGCGGCATCCTCGTCCGCGACGTCGGCATCCCCCACGCGCTGCGCGTGAGCGCGGGCACCGAGGACGAGACGACAGCGTTCCTCGAGGCACTGGCCTCGATAGACTCGGGGGCATGACCAGCCCCCGAACGGCCAGCATCCGGCGCGCAACGAGCGAGTCGTCCGTCGAACTCGAGCTCGACCTCGACGGCACGGGGGTCAGCACGATCGAGACGACCGTGCCCTTCTTCGACCACCTGCTGACGGCGTTCGCGAAGCACTCGCTGACCGACCTGACGGTGCGCGCGACCGGCGACACGCACATCGACGCCCACCACACCGTCGAGGACGTCGCCATCGTGCTCGGTCAGGCGCTCCGGACGGCGCTGGGAGACAAGTCGGGCATCTCGCGGTACGGCGACGCGCTCGTGCCGCTCGACGAGGCGCTCGCCCAGGCGGTCGTCGACATCTCCGGGCGGCCGTACCTCGTGCACACGGGGGAGCCCGCAGGCTACGAACACCACCTCATCGGCGGTCACTTCACGGGCTCGCTCGTCCGGCACACCTTCGAGGCCATCGCCTTCAACGCGGGCCTGACGGTGCACGTGCGAGTGCTCGGAGGGCGCGACCCGCACCACATCGCCGAAGCCGAGTACAAGGCCTTCGCCCGCGCGTTCCGCCAGGCCAAGGCGCTCGACCCGCTCGTGCAGGGCATCCCGAGCACCAAGGGCGCTCTGTGACCGACATCGCGAGACCCGATGCCGTGCGACCCCTCGTCGCCGTGCTCGACTACGGCTCGGGCAACGTCCACTCGGCCGTCAAGGCGCTCTCCGCCGCCGGCGCCGACGCCCGGCTGACGTCCGACCGCGGGCTCATCCGCGACGCCGACGGGCTCGTGGTCCCCGGTGTCGGCGCATTTCACGCCGTCATGAGCGCGCTTCGCGAGAGCCGCGGCGACGAGCTCATCGAGCGACGCCTCGCGGGAGGCCGTCCCGTACTGGGCATCTGCGTCGGCATGCAGGTCATGTTCGGCAACGGCGTCGAGCGCGGACACGACAGCGAGGGTCTCGGTCAATGGCCGGGCGCGGTCACCGAGCTCGACGCCCCCGTGCTGCCGCACATGGGGTGGAACACCGTGCGCGCGGGCGAGGGCTCGACGCTGTTCGCGGGTCTCGAGGACGAGCGCTTCTACTTCGTGCACTCGTACGGCGCGCAGGAGTGGAGCCTCGAGGTCATGAAGCCGTTCGCCGAGCCCGTGCTCACGTGGTGCGACTACGGCGCCCCCTTCCTCGCAGCGGTCGAGAACGGCCCGCTCTCGGCGACGCAGTTCCACCCCGAGAAGTCGGGCTCTGCCGGCATCCGTCTGCTCGCCAATTGGATCGGCGCCCTGCCTCGCCACTAGTCTCCTCCGTGGTGCGCTCGCAGGGACGAGCGCGCTTCCCCACACGATCTGGAATGTGATGACCGACTTCGCGTCCACCCCCGAACTGATCCTCCTGCCCGCCGTCGACGTCGCCGACGGGAAGGCCGTGCGCCTGACCCAGGGCGAAGCCGGCAGCGAGACGAGCTACGGCGACCCCGTCGAGGCGGCGCTCGCCTGGGCCAAGCAGGGGGCGCGCTGGATCCATCTCGTCGACCTCGATGCCGCCTTCGGACGCGGGAACAACTCCGCCGTGATCCGCAAGGTCATCAAGCAGGTCAAGGGCGTGCAGATCGAGCTCTCGGGCGGCATCCGCGACGACGCCTCGCTCGAGGCCGCCCTCGAGAGCGGCGCATCGCGCATCAACCTCGGCACGGCGGCTCTCGAGAACCCCGAGTGGGCGGCGGATGTCATCGGACGCTACGGCGACGCCATCGCGGTGGGGCTCGACGTCCGCGGGACGACCCTCGCGGCACGCGGCTGGACCCGCGACGGCGGCGACCTGTGGGACGTCCTCGAACGCCTCGAGGACGCCGGATGCAGCCGCTACGTCGTGACCGACGTCACCAAGGACGGAACGCTGCAGGGCCCGAACATCGAGCTGCTCCGCGAGATGACGTCGCGGACCCCCAAGCCCGTCGTCGCGTCGGGGGGCATCTCGAGCCTCGACGACATCGCGGCGCTGCGCGAGCTCGTGCCGCTCGGTGTCGAGGGCGCGATCGTCGGCAAGGCCCTGTATGCGGGCGCGTTCACGCTGGCCGAGGCGCTGGATGTCGCCGGCGACTGACGACGGCTGCGGCCACGGCGCCGATTCTGCGGGCGTCCCGTGGGAGGGGCGCAGCTTCGAGTCGAACCCGCACGCGGGGGATGACGGATCGGCCGACCCGGCCCTGCTCGCGGCGCTCGTCGCGTTCCGCCGGGGAGAGGGCGATGCCGTCGCCGTCGTGGAGGCCTACCGTTCGGCCCGGCTGCTGATCCCGCTCGTCCCCGAGAAGGGCGACGAGGGCGTCGGCCCCACGGGGCTCCGCGTCGACAAGACGCAGGAGCTCTCGATCGTCACGGTCGCGGCGCCCGACGGACGGCGCGTGCAGCCGGTCTTCACCTCGGTCGCGGCCCTGTCGCGCTGGGACGCCGTCGCGCGCCCGGTGCCGGCCGAAGGCGTGCGGACCGCGATGGCCGCGGCATCCGACGACACCGACCTCATCGTCATCGATCCGGGATCCGACACCGAGTTCGTGCTGCGCCGTCCCGCCGTCTGGGCGATCGGGCAGGGTCAGCCGTGGGAGCCCGCTCCGACGTCGCCGGAAGTGTTCAGCGCCCTGCAGGAGAGCATCGGGGGAGAGCTGGCCGTGCTCGACCTCTCCGTCGCCGCAGGCGATCCCGATGCCCGCATGCGCGGTCCCGAGCTGATCGTCCGGCTGCATCTGATCGACGGCCTGGATGCCGCGGAGCTCGACGCCGTGCTGTCACGGCTCGCGAGCCGGTGGGCGGCCGACGATCGCATCGCGGTGCTCGTCGACTCGCTCACGGTCAAGCTCGTCCGCGGCTCCTGACTCGCGCCCGCTTCCGTTCAGCCCCGTTCCAGCCCGCGAGTCAATGCCGTGCGCGCGAGTCAACGTGCTGCGAGGCGTTGACTCGCGCGCAGTACGTTGACTCGCGAGCCGGGGGGAGGGGGATGGGGAGAGGGAGCCGGGTCAGGTGACGGGGCCGGTGTACTTCTCGCCGGGTCCCTTGCCGATCGGGTCGGGGATCGTCGACGCCTCGCGGAACGCGAGCTGCAGCGAACGCAGGCCGTCGCGGAGCGACCGGGCGTGCATGTCGCTGATCTCGGGAGCGCCCGCCGTGATGAGGCCCGCGAGGGCGTTGATGAGCTTGCGGGCCTCGTCGAGGTCGAGCTGGTTGGCGGGGTCGTCGGCGAGGCCGACCTTGACGGCGGCGGCGCTCATCAGGTGGACGGCGGCGGTCGTGATGACCTCGACGGCGGGCACGTCGGCGATGTCGCGGGTGGCGGCCGAGGCCGCGCGCTCCTGCTCCTCCCACCGCTGACGGCGGGCCTCGTCGTCGGGGTGGGCGCTGTTGTCGGCGGGGTTCGTGTCCACGTGTCGCTCTCTGCTAGACTGAGCGGGCACCGGAGTGTTCTACTCCGGATCGAAAGAGGATCACATCCCACCCGCGCTTGCCGTTCCAGGCTACCGGGTCTTGCACTCCGCTCCGTCCGTGTCGCCACGGCCGGAGTAGCTCGGGTGCGGAACACGAATGCCGACGCACGTGCGTCGTGCGGGGTGGATGCGATGCTCTTCCGCCCGGGTCGCGTCCTCGCGTCCCGGTGGCCACCACCGCACGAACAGGAGTTCCGCACATCAGCGATCCCCGCACCAACGACCGCATCCGCGTCCCCGAGGTTCGCCTCGTCGGCCCCGCTGGAGAGCAGGTCGGCGTCGTCCGTATCGAGGTCGCCCTGCGTCTGGCGCAGGAGGCCGAGCTCGACCTCGTCGAGGTCGCCCCGAACTCGAAGCCGCCCGTGGTCAAGATCATGGACTACGGCAAGTTCAAGTACGAAGCGGCTCAGAAGGCCAAGGAAGCGCGTCGCAATCAGGCGAACACCGTCCTCAAGGAGGTCCGGTTCCGTCTGAAGATCGAGGCGCACGATTACATCACCAAGCTCAAGCGCGCCGAGGGCTTCCTGCAGGCCGGCGACAAGGTGAAGGCGATGATCCTGTTCCGCGGTCGCGAGCAGTCGCGTCCCGAGCAGGGCGTGCGTCTGCTCCGCAAGTTCGCCGAGGATGTCGCCGAGCTCGGCACCGTCGAGTCGAACCCGACGATCGACGGTCGCAACATGGTGATGGTCATCGCGCCGCACAAGAACAAGTCCGAGGTGAAGACCGAGCAGAACGCGCAGCGTGCCGCCAACAAGGAGGCAGCACGTCAGGCCCGTTCCGGCTCCGACGCCGACACGGACGTCGCAACCGAAGACGCCGCTCCCGCCGCAGCGGAGTAGCCCCACAGACTCCCGCCTCGCGGGATACACAACGAAGGAAGAGACATGCCGAAGCAGAAGACCCACTCGGGTGCCAAGAAGCGCTTCAAGGTCACCGGCAGCGGAAAGATCAAGAAGCAGCAGGCGAACCTCCGCCACAACTTCGAAGGCAAGCCCACCAAGCGCACGCGCCGCCTGTCGGCGGACAAGATCCTGGCTCCCGGCGACGCGAAGGTCGCCAAGAAGCTCCTCGGCATCTGAGCGCTGCTGCGCACGAATAGGAAACAAACGAAATGGCTAGAGTCAAGCGGGCAGTAAACGCCCACAAGAAGCGTCGCGTCATCCTCGAGCGCGCCTCCGGTTACCGCGGACAGCGTTCGCGCCTGTACCGCAAGGCGAAGGAGCAGGTCACCCACTCGCTCGTCTACGCGTACCGCGACCGTCGCAAGCGCAAGGGCGACTTCCGTCGTCTGTGGATCCAGCGCATCAACGCTGCGGCCCGTCAGAACGGCATCACGTACAACCGCTTCATCCAGGGCCTCGGCCTCGCGGGTGTGCAGGTCGACCGTCGCATGCTCGCCGAGCTCGCCGTGAACGAGCCCGCGGTCTTCGCGTCGCTCGTGGCGACGGCGAAGGGCGCTCTGCCCGCCGACGTCAACGCTCCCAAGGCCTGATCGGGCCCGAAGCGTTCCACGCACCACGAAGGGGCGTCCTCCGAAGGGAGGGCGCCCCTTCGCCGTATGCTGAAAACGTGCTCGAGAACCCCCGGTCGCCCCGCGTTCGCGCCGTCGCCAAGTTGACGAAGCGCAGCGCCCGTCACGACACCGGACTGTTCCTACTCGAAGGACCGCAGGCGGCCCGCGAGGCCCTCGCGTACCGGCCCGACACGCTCGTCGAGGTCTTCGCGACGCCGAGCGCCCTGGAGCGGCATCCGGAGCTCCGGGCGAGCGCCGACGAGGCGGGTCTCGAGATCGTCTACGCGAGCGAGAGCGTCCTCGAGGCGATGGCCGACACCGTCACGCCGCAGGGGATCGTGGCCGTCGCCCGCCAGTCGCCGACCTCGGCGCGCGACATCTTCGCGGCCGGTCCGCGTCTCGTCGCGATCTGCGAAGAGGTGCGCGACCCCGGCAACCTCGGCACGATCATCCGGGCCGCGGATGCCGCCGGCGCCGATGCCATCGTGCTGACCGGACGCACCGTCGACCCCTACAACCCCAAGGTCGTGCGCTCGACGACGGGATCGCTGTTCCACCTTCCGGTCGCGGTGGGTGTCGAGCTCGAGGACGCGATCGCGCGGGCGCACGAAGCGGGGATGCGGGTCGTGGCAGCGGATGTGAAGGGCGAGGAGTTCCTCGACCACCGCGCGACGCTCGCCGAGCCCACGGCGTGGCTGTTCGGGAACGAGGCCCGCGGCCTCGCCGACGAGGCGCTCTCGCAGGCCGACCTCGCCCTGCGCCTGCCCATCTACGGCGCGGCGGAGTCTCTCAACCTCGCCACAGCCGCGAGCGTCTGCCTCTACGAGACGGCCTTCGCGCAGCGCGCCGGCGCCTGACGCCCGCCCGCCGGTCGACTCGCCAGCCAGCCAGCCAGCCAGCCAGCCAGCCAGGCAGCCAGCCGGCCGGCGGGCGGTCGACTCGCCAGATTCGGTGGGTCCCGGGGTGGTCGCATCCGCCGTTTGTGGCGAGTCGACGGGTTGGGGCGCCGGCGGACCGGGGCGGATGCTGCGGGCTGGGGCGCGGCGGGGCGCGGGGCGCGGTCGACTCGCCAGATTCGGTGGGTCCCGGGGTGGTCGCATCCGCCGTTCGTGGCGAGTCGACGGGTTGGGGCGCCGGCGGACCGGGGGCGGATGCTGCCGGCTGCTGGGGCGCGGCGGGGCGCGGGGCGCGCGATCGACTCGCCAGATTCGGTGGGTCCCGGGGCGGTCGCATCCGTCTTTTGTGGCGAGTCGACGGGGGTGGGGCGCCGGCGGGCTCGGGCGGATGCTGCGGGGGTGGGGTCGCAGCGCGCGGGCTCACTAAATGGTCGACTCGCCAGAATGGGTGGGTCCCGGGGCGGTCGCATCCGCTGTTCGTGGCGAGTCGACGGGGTGGGGCAGCGGCGGCCCGGGGCGGATGCGGCGGGGTCGGGGCGCGGCCGGGCGCGAGGTCGAGTCGCCAGGTTCGGTGGGTTCCGGGGCGGTCGCATCCGACGTTTGTGGCGAGTCGACGGGGGTGGGAGGGGGTGGGAGGGCGCGGGAGGGGGCAGTGACCGGGATGCGGCGAGACGCGCCGTGTATTCCGATTCTGTTACAGATCGGTGACGTGGCGCCCCGACGGCTGTCGCGGGCGGGGGAGTGCTCCTAGGGTGACTTCCTATGACCACTCCCGAAAACCCGGCGCCGCCGACGTCGAACATCACGGTGCGCCGCGGCGACCCGCTCGTCGTGATCGAGGGCGTGCAGAAGCACTACGGCTCGTTCCAGGCGCTGAAGGACATCGACCTGACCGTCAACCGCGGTGAGGTCGTCGTCGTGATCGGCCCCTCGGGATCGGGCAAGTCGACCCTGTGCCGCACGATCAACCGGCTCGAGACGATCAGCGAAGGCTCGATCTCGATCGACGGCAACAAGCTGCCGTCCGAGGGGAAGGCGCTCGCCGCGCTCCGCGCCGACGTCGGCATGGTCTTCCAGTCGTTCAACCTCTTCTCGCACCTGACGATCCTCGAGAACGTCACGCTCGGGCCGATCAAGGTCAAGGGCGTCAAGAAGGCCGAGGCCGACAAGCTCGCCCGTGAGCTGCTCGATCGCGTGGGCGTGGGTCACCAGGCCGACAAGCTCCCCGCCCAGCTCTCCGGCGGACAGCAGCAGCGCGTCGCGATCGCGCGTGCCCTCGCGATGAAGCCGAAGGTCATGCTCTTCGACGAGCCCACGAGCGCCCTCGACCCCGAGATGATCAACGAGGTCCTCGACGTCATGGTCGGCCTCGCGCAGGACGGCATGACGATGATCGTCGTCACCCACGAGATGGGCTTCGCCCGCAAGGCCGCCGACCGCGTCGTCTTCATGGCCGACGGTCAGATCGTCGAAGAGGCCGTGCCCGAGCAGTTCTTCACGTCGCCTCGCAGCGATCGTGCGAAGGACTTCCTCTCGAAGCTCATCACCCACTAAGCCCCACCACTTCCGCGCTCTGCACCGGGCGCGGATGACCCCAACCCAGGAGGACCACATGCGCAAGACCCGCATCACCGGCGCGTTCGCTGGTGTCGCCATCGCTGCGATCGCCCTGACCGGCTGCAACAGCGGCTCGCCCGCCGCTCCCGGCGCTTCCGGCGACGCCGGCGGAGACGACAGCAGCGCACCGCTGTGGGATGTCGCATCCGACGTCTCGCTCGAGGGCAGCCCGACGTTCGACGCGATCCAGGCTCGCGACAAGGTCATCGTCGGCGTCAAGGAGGACCAGCCCGGTCTCGGCTTCCTCGATGCGACGACGAACACCCGCAGCGGTTTCGACGTCGACATCGCCCGCTGGATCGCGGCGTCGCTCGGCTACGACGAGAGCAAGATCGAGTACAAGGCGATCGCTTCGGCGAACCGTGAGCAGGCCATCGTCAACGGCGACGTCGACTACTACGTCGGCACCTACTCGATCACCGACTCGCGCAAGCAGCAGATCGACTTCGCCGGGCCGTACTTCATCACGGGCCAGGGTCTGCTCGTCGCCGCCGACAGCGACATCACGAGCGAGAACGACCTCAACGCGAACACGCGCGTCTGCTCCGCGACCGGATCGACCCCGATCCAGAACATCAAGGAGAACTACCCCGAGGTCCCGACCGAGGAGTTCGACCTGTACTCCGCCTGTGTCGACGCGCTCATCAACGGCACGGTCGACGCCGTCACCACCGACCAGGCGATCCTGATCGGCTACGCGGCGCAGTACCCCGACGAGATCAAGGTCGTCGGCGAGCCCTTCAGCGAGGAGAAGTACGGCGTCGGCCTGCGCAAGGGCGACGACGCGTTCCGCGCACACATCAACGAGCTGCTGACCGACGGCGGCGAGGTCTGGACGAAGATCTTCGACAAGAACCTCGGACAGTCGGGCATCACGGTCGAGCAGCCCGCCGTCGACGCGTACTGAGCCGCGGCAGACACCATCACCACGGGGCGGGGGCGTCAGCGTCCCCGCCCCGCATCAGCCAAGGAGACGATGTGGGCGTCATCACCGACAACCTCGACCTGTGGGGCGAGGCGCTCGGCAACACCCTGTTGCTGTTCTTCGCCGGAGGCGCGATCGCCCTCGTGCTCGGCACGCTCATCGGCGCCATGCGGGTCTCGCCGGTGCCGGTGGCCCGCGCGTTCGGCACGCTCTACGTCAACACCATCCGCAACACCCCGCTGACGCTCGTCTTCTTCTTCTTCGCCTTCGGATACCCGCAGCTCGGATTCCCGAGCCCCGGCTTCACGGTGCTGGGGATCTGGGCGCTGGGCATCTACACGGCCACCTACGTCGCCGAGGTCATCCGCGCCGGCATCAACACCGTGCCGGTCGGACAGGCCGAGGCGGCCCGGGCGATCGGCCTCACCTTCGGGCAGGTCATGACCCTGGTCGTGATGCCCCAAGCGTTCCGCTCGGTCGTTCCTCCGATGATGAGCGTCTTCATCGCTCTGCTGAAGAACACGACGGTCGCCGCCGGCTTCTCCGTCGCGGAGCTCGGCGTCATCCGCGCCAACCTCAGCGAACGCGGCGAGAACGCGCTGATCGTGCTGCTGTGGGTGGCGCTCGTGTTCGTCGTCCTGGTGCTGGCGCTGAGCGCGGTGCAGCGCCGTCTCGAGAACAAGTGGAGGATCGCCCGATGACTTCCGTGCTCTATGACGTCCCCGGTCCGCGCGCGATCCTTCGCAACCGGGTGCTCGGCATCGTCACCGTCGCTCTCGTCGTCGCCGCCATCGGCTTCGTCGTCTTCCGCTTCGCCGTCACCGGACAGTTCTCGGCCGAGAAGTGGTACGTCTTCAGCTTCAGCAACGTCTGGCTCGGCATCGCCCGCGCGCTGGGCAACACCCTCGCCGCGTTCGGCCTCGCCGCCGTCGGCTCGCTCGTCCTCGGCTTCGTCCTCGCGATCGGGCGCCTGTCGGATCACGCGTGGGTGCGGATTCCGTTCGGCGCCGTCATCGAGGCGTTCCGCGCTGTCCCCGTCCTCATCTTCATGATGCTGATGTACTACGGGCTCCCCACTCTCGGCGTACGCATCGAGCCGTACTGGGCCGTCGTCATCGCGCTCGTGGCCTACAACGGGTCCGTGTTGGCCGAGGCGCTCCGAGCCGGCATCGAGTCGCTGCCGCGGGGCCAGAAGGAGGCCGGCTACGCAATCGGTCTCCGCAAGAGCGGTGTCATGCGACTCATCCTGCTGCCGCAGGCCGTGCGCGCGATGCTGCCGGTGATCGTCGCGCAGCTCGTGGTGACCCTGAAGGACACCGCGCTGGGCTTCATCATCACCTACCCCGAACTGCTCTACTACGCCAAGCAGCTCACGTCCCAGCCGGGCCGCCCCATCCTGCAGGCGGGCATCGTGATCGGCGCGATCTACATCGTGATGTGCCTGCTGCTGTCGTGGTTCGCGAACTTCCTCGAGAAGCGCCTGTCGCGTTCGCCGCGGACTTCGGGTGGGGGCTCGTCGACCGTCGACCCGCTGCACCACCCGGTGCCGCCGACGACCGATACGCAGCTGATCGCCGCGCAGACCGCGACCGACGGTGCGACGGGCAATGAAGGCGGCGGCTTCGCCGGCTTCGGCAGACGCGGCTGAACCCGGCCACTCCGGCATCCTCACGACGGGCCTCTGACGCGAAAGCGCAGGGGCCCGTCGCCGGTAGACTCGACTCCCGTGTCCGACGCACCCGAGATCACCCCTGACGCGGTCGCCGCGGCGGTGGATGCGGCCCTCGCCGCCATCGCCGATGCCGCCTCGACCGCCGAGCTGAAGTCCGCCCGCAACGCCCACACCGCCGAGGGCTCCCCCCTCGCGCGCCTCAACGCGCAGCTGCGGTCGGTTCCCAACGACAAGAAGGCCGAGTTCGGCAAGCTCGTCGGCCAGGCGCGCGGTCGCGTGACCCAGGCGCTCGCCGCGTGCGAGGAGGAGCTCGCGCTCGCCGAGACCGCGGCCAAGCTCGAGGCCGAGGCGCTCGATGTCACCGCGATCGCCCCGCGCGCTCGCGTCGGCGCGCGGCACCCGATCTCCCTTCTCCAGGAGGAGATCGCCGACCTGTTCGTCGGGATGGGATGGGAGATCGCCGAGGGACCCGAGCTCGAGCACGAGTGGTTCAACTTCGACGCCCTGAACTTCGACGTGGACCACCCCGCACGGCAGATGCAGGACACGTTCTTCGTGGATCCCGTCGCCCGCCACCTCGTGATGCGCACGCAGACGAGCCCCGTGCAGATGCGGTCGATGCTCGAGCGCGACATCCCGATCTATGTCCTGTCGCCCGGCCGGGTTTTCCGCACCGACGAGTACGACGCGACCCACCTGCCGGTGTTCACGCAGTTCGAGGGACTCGTCGTCGACAAGGGCATCACGATGGCGCACCTCAAGGGCACGCTCGACCACGCGGCCCGCGAGCTCTTCGGCCCCGAGGCGAAGACGCGCTTCCGCACCAACTACTTCCCGTTCACCGAGCCGAGCGCCGAGCTCGACCTGTGGCATCCGACGTTCGCCGGCGGTCCCCGCTGGATCGAGTGGGGCGGCTGCGGCATGGTGAACCCCAACGTCCTGCGGGCGGCGGGCATCGACCCCGAGGTCTACTCCGGGTTCGCCTTCGGCATGGGTATCGAGCGGACGCTGATGTTCCGCTCCGACGTGAAAGACATGCGCGACATGGCCGAGGGCGATGTGCGCTTCAGCGAGCAGTTCGGGATGGTGGTCTGATGCGCGTTCCGCTGTCGTGGTTGCGTGAGTACGTCGAGGTGCCGACGGATGCCGCGCCCGAAGACATCCTCGCCGCGCTGGTGACCGTCGGGTTCGAAGAGGAGGACGTCCACGGCTTCGACCTCACCGGCCCGATCGTCGTCGGACGTGTCGTCTCGTTCGAGCCCGAGCCGCAGTCCAACGGCAAGACCATCCGCTGGTGCCAGGTCGACGTCGGCGAAGCGAACGGCGGGATCCGTGGCATCGTCTGCGGCGCCTCGAACTTCTTCGAGGGCGACAAGGTCGTCGTGACGCTTCCGGGGGCTGTGCTGCCGGGGCCGTTCCCGATCGCGGCACGCAAGACCTACGGCCACGTCTCGGACGGCATGATCGCCTCGGCGAAGGAGTTGGGCCTCGGCGACGAGCACTCCGGCATCCTGCGCCTGACGGAGCTCGGGCTCGACAGTGACGAGGACGCGCCGGTCGGTGCCGACGCGATCGCGCTGCTCGGCCTCGACGACGCGGCGATCGACGTCAATGTCACGCCCGACCGCGGCTACGCACTGTCGGTGCGCGGCATCGCCCGCGAGTACTCCCACGCGACCGGTGCGGCATTCCGCGACCCGGGCCTGCGCGATTTCGACGAGCTCGAGCACCCGGCATCCGGTTTCGCGGTCGCCGTCGACGACGCCGCTCCCGTGCGCGGCCGCGTCGGGGCCACCGAGTTCGCGGTGCGTGTCGTGTCGGGCGTCGACCCATCGCGTCCGACCCCGCCGTGGATGGTGGCGCGCCTGACGCTCGCCGGCATCCGCTCGCTCGGCATCCTCATCGACATCACGAACTACGTGATGCTCGAGCTCGGCAATCCGATCCACGGGTACGACCTCGACAGGCTCACCGGCGGCATCACGGTGCGCCGGGCGACGGCGGGCGAGAAGCTGACGACCCTCGACGGCAAGGAGCGCACGCTCGACGCCGAAGACCTGCTCATCACCGACGAGTCGGGCCCAATCGGCCTGGCCGGCGTCATGGGCGGCGGCACGACCGAGATGACGGATGCCACGCGCAATGTGCTCATCGAGGCGGCGGTGTTCGACACCGTCACGATCGCCCGCACCGCGCGCCGGCACAAGCTGCCGAGCGAGGCGTCGCGCCGGTTCGAGCGCGGCGTCGACCCGCTGCTGCCGTTCGTGGCGGCCCGCCGCGTCGCCGACCTCATGGTCGAGCTCGCCGGTGGCACGCTCGAGCCCGTCGGCGGCGCCCTGTTCGGCGAGGTGTTCCTCGCGTCGATCGACCTGCCGCGCGGCTTCGTCGCGGGCCTGATCGGCATCGACTACACCGCCGACGAGGTCGTCTCGGCGCTCGAGACGATCGGCGCCGAGGTGTCGCCGACGGATGCCGGCTGGGAGGTCATCCCGCCCTCGTGGCGCCCCGACCTCACCGACAAGTGGACCCTCGCCGAAGAGGTCGCGCGCATCCACGGGCTCGATCGCGTGCCCTCCGTGCTGCCGGTCGCCCCCTCGGGCCGCGGCCTGACCGACGCGCAGAAGGGCCGCCGACGCGTGTCGAACGCGCTGGCCGCCGCCGGCCACGTCGAGACCCCGTCGTTCCCGTTCACGACGCGCGAGCGCAACGACCTGCACGGCTCGGCCTCGGGCGAGGAGCTGCCCTCGGTCAAGATCGCCAACCCGCTCGATGGACAGGCCCCGTACCTGCGGCGCTCGCTCGTGCCGGGGCTCCTCCAGGTCGCGCACCGCAACGTCGCCCGCGGTCTCACCGATCTCGCCCTCTTCGAGGTCGGCGCGGTGTTCCTGCCCGAGCCGGGTGTCGCGTACGGCACCGACGCGGTGCCGCCGCTCGCGGTGCGCCCCGACGAGGCGACCCTCGCCGCCCTCCACGCGTCGATCCCCGCCCAGCCCCGCCACGTCGCGGTGCTCGTCGCGGGCAACGGCGCGCCGAAGGCGCCGGGCCGTGCCGCCGTGGCCGCCGACCTCAGCGACGTGTTCGCCGCCGTGAACGCGGTCGCCGCTGCCGCCGGCGTCGAGATCACGGTCGCGCAGACCCGCCGCGCCGCGCTGCACCCGGGGCGCGCCGCCGAACTGCGCGTCGGAGATGTCGTGGTCGGATACGCCGGTGAGCTGCATCCGGATGTCTCTGCCGCGGCCGACCTCGCGGGACGCGTCCTGGTCGCCGAGCTCGACCTCGACGCCGTGCTCGCCGACTCGGCGGACCGGGTCGTCGTCGCGTCGCTGTCGGGCTACCCGGCCGCGACGCAGGACGTCTCGCTCGTCGTCGCCGCCGACGTGACCGCCGGGGCGCTCGCCGCGGCGCTCACCGAGGGCGCGGGCGAGCTGCTCGAGTCGCTGCGACTCGTCGACGACTACCGCGGCACGGGCGTGGACGACGGGTCGAAGAGCCTGACGTTCGCGCTGCGCTTCCGCGCCGGCGACCGCACGCTGACCGCCGCCGAGGCGACCGAGGCGAAGCTCGCGGGCGTCGCCGTCGCCGCCGAGCGGTTCGGCGCGACCATTCGCGACTGACGAGGTCTCATCGGGCGCAGTTGCTCACGCTCGACGCACGAACACGTGCGTCTGACGTGGGCAACTGCGCCCGACCTGTCTCGTGCGTGGCTCCCGAGACCCGGCGCACCGCTCAGCGCGAGCCCCAGTTCCAGGCGGGGACATCGAGCAGGCCCTGGCCGGCCACGCGTGTCTCGGCCTGCGAGCGTTGCAGCTCGACGCGCGAGGGCTCGGGAAGCGCGGCCACGAACGGCTCGGCGTGCGAGACCGTGAGCACCTGCGTGCGCTCGGCGGCCGTCCGCACGAGCGCGGCGAGCGGTTCGAGCAGCGACGGGTGCAGGCTCGCCTCGGGCTCGTTGAGCACGAGCAGGGGAGCGGGCCGTGCGGGGAGGAGCGCGGCGCACAGCAGCAGGTAGCGCAGCGTGCCGTCCGACAGCTCGCCGGCCTCGAGGGGGCGCAGCAGTCCGGGCTGCTCGATCGTCAGGCGGAACAGGCCCTCGGATGCCGCGACGCGCACGCGACTGCCGGGGAACGCCTCGTCGACGGCGCGGTCGAGGGCGGCCCCGTGCCCGGCGTCGACGATCGTCGCCCACGTCGCGGCGAGGTTGGCGCCGTCG
Source organism: Microbacterium arborescens (assembly GCA_036946435.1). Taxonomy (GTDB): domain Bacteria; phylum Actinomycetota; class Actinomycetes; order Actinomycetales; family Microbacteriaceae; genus Microbacterium; species Microbacterium arborescens_A. Next base: position 134,606 of record JAQIJE010000002.1, read on the forward strand.
TGCGCGAGCGTGTGGCTGCGCGTCCCGACCTGCGGCATCCGGGCAGGCGCGTCGAGGTCGACGCGGAAGTGGTCGTAGAAGCGCCATCCCGTCATGGCGCGTCGGAGGGCGAGCAGCTCGGGCGCGGTGTCGCCGTCGGCGAGGTCGGTCACGATGCTCTCGTACGGCGCGAGCCGCTGATCGAGCACCGTCCAGCCGTCGTCGCGGACGCGCGTGCTCTGCCGCGTGCGGTCGATGAGCAGCGTCGCGGGCTTGGCGACGGGTCCGGCGAAGACCTGTTCGCGCTTGATCTCGGGATCGCGGGCGAACGGACTGGTCTGATCGCCCTGCGGGATGCCGAGGTCGATGAGGTAGCCCAGCTCGTCGGAGGCGTATCCCAGCTGCACCGCGACGGGCCCCCGCCGCACGGTGCCTTGCGTGCCGCCGCCCTCGGGCCCGGCCCACAGCACCGAGGGCAGGCCGCCCTCGCGGGCGAGCGCCCCGACGACATCGCCCCGTGCAGCGGCGGCGAGCAGGCGCAGGGCGCGGTAGAGGTTCGACTTGCCCGAGCCGTTGGGCCCGGTGACGACGGTGAGGTCGCCGAGGGGCACGACGACGTCGCGCAGCGAGCGGTATCCCGAGACGGCCAGAGTGCGCAGCATCCGTCCACTCTGACAGCCCGGTCCGACACGGCGCCGGAGGATGCCGATAGGGTCGGGCCGTGAGCGAGATCCCAGCAAGCGTCACCCCAGAGACCCCCGCGACCAACGCGGCTCCCGCCCTCGAGCTCTCCGGGCTCGTCAAGAGATTCGGGCAGAAGGTCGCCGTCGACGGCATCGACCTCGTCGTCCCGTCGGGGTCGTTCTACGGCCTGGTCGGTCCCAACGGAGCCGGCAAGACGACGACCCTGTCGATGGCCACCGGCCTGCTCCGCCCCGATGCCGGCGGCGCCCGCGTGCACGGGATCGACGTGTGGCGCGACCCCGTCGCCGCGAAGCGCACGATCGGCAACCTCGCCGACGGCGTGCGTCTGTTCGACCGCCTGACCGGTGAGCAGCTCATCACCTACACCGCCATGATGTTCGGGCTGCCGCGCCCCGAGATCGCCCCCCGCGTGTCGGACCTGCTCGACCTCATGGACCTGCGCGGTGCCGCCGGCACCGTCGTGGCCGACTACTCCGCCGGTATGACGAAGAAGATCGCGCTGGCCTGCGCCCTCGTGCACGCCCCGCGCCTGCTCGTGCTCGACGAGCCGTTCGAGTCGGTCGATCCGGTCTCGGCGGCCAACATCGAGGACGTGCTGCGCAGCTACACGTCTTCGGGCGGCTCGGTGATCGTCTCGAGCCACTCGATGGACCTCGTGCAGCGCATGTGCGACCATGTCGCCGTCATCGCGGCGGGCCGCGTGCTCGCCGCCGGCACGGTCGACGAGGTGCGTGCGGGCGAGAGCCTGCAGGATCGCTTCGTCTCGCTCGTCGGCGGACGCCACCAGTCGGAGGGACCGCAGTGGTTGCGACAGTCCTGAAGCTCCGGTACCGCGTTCTCGGCAACACCCTCGCCCGTCGTCCCTGGCAGCTGGTCGGCTTCATCCTCGGCTCGCTGTGGGGTCTCGGCATGCTCGGCTCGCTCGTGGCGGGATTCGTCGCCCTGGCGGTGTTCGACAACGTCGACGCCGCGAGTGTGGTGGTCGTGCTCGGCGGCGGACTGCTGATTCTCGGCTGGCTCGTCGGCCCCATCGTGATCGCCGGCCTCGACACGACCGTCGACGCGGTGCGGCTGGCGCCGTTCCCCCTCACCCGGCGGCAGGTGATGCTCGCCCTCACCGGAGCCGGGATCACCGGCATCCCGGGCATCATCACGACCATCGCAGCGCTCGCGACCCTCATCGTCTGGGTGCGCTGGCCGCTGGCCGCCGTCGCCGCCGTGCCGACCGTGCTGCTCGGCGTGCTCACCTGCGTGCTCGCCTCGCGTCTGATGGGGGAGCTGTCCAACGGCATGGGCGGACGCCGCGGACGCGAGGTCGTCGGCACCGTCGTGCTGATCGTCCTCATCATGACCGGGCCGATCCTCACGGGCCTCGCCGCCCTGCTCGGCAGCGCGGGGGCCGACCTGTGGGCGCGGCTGCAGCAGGCCGCCGGCATCCTGGCGTGGACGCCCCTCGGCGCCGCGTGGTCGGTCGCTCCCAGCGTCGCGGCGGGGCAGTGGTTGCCGGCGATCGGAAGCACCGTCATCGCGGTGGCGACGATCGTGGTGCTGTGGATCGTGTGGGATCGCGTCATCGAGACGACGACGTCGTCCCCGCGTCAGCGGGCGACGCGCACCGTCGCGGCCGGCAAGCTCGGCCTCTTCGGAGTGATGCCCACGGGCGGCATCGGTGCGACGTGGGCGCGGTCGCTGTCGGGGTGGCTGCGCGACCCGCGCTACCTGCGGCAGCTCATCGTCATCCCGCTCTTCCCCGTGCTGTTCGCGTTCACCGGCGGCGTCGACGGGTTCATGTTCCTGATCTCGCCCGCGCTGGCCGCGCTGGTCATGGCGGCGGTGGGCTACGCCGACGTCTCGTTCGACGGCACCGCGTTCGGCACGACCCTCGCCGCCGGTATCGGCGGGCGGGCCGACCGGCTGGGGCGGATGCTCGGCGCGGCGTGCGTCGGCGTCCCGCTCATCGTCGTGCTGGCGATCGCGACCGCCGTCGTCTCCGGCGGCGCGGAGCACCTGCCCGCCGTGCTGGGCGCCGCCCTCGGCATCCTGCTCGCCGGCTACGGCGCGTGCGCGTTCTCGTCGGCGCTCATCGTCACCCCGGTCCCCGCACCGGGCGACAGCCCGTTCAAGAGCAACCCCGGCCAGAACTCGGTGATGGGACTCTTCGTCTTCGTGGTCTGGGTCGCCGTCTTCGTGCTCGCCTCGCCCGCGATCGGCCTCGCGATCGCGAGCGCGGTGACCGGACAGGCGATGTGGGGCTGGCTGGCGCTCGCCGCCGGCATCGTCGTGGGCGGCATCGTCGCGTTCGTCGGGGTCATCGTCGGCGGGCGCACGCTCGATCGCACCGGTCCCGACCTGTTCATGCGCATCAAGGCGTTCCCGAGCTGAGAGGTCTCGGGCGCACTTCGCCACTCTCCGCGCAGTCAGAGCTGCGCGTCGGGTGTCGACGTGCGCCCGACCTCGAGGTCTCGGCCGTCTCGCGAGCCGGCGCCGCCGGCTGATCAGCGGTAGCGGCGGCCTTCGTCGCGGCGATACAGCCATGGGCGCGAGCGCGCCCAGCACGACCGTCCACGCGACGATGCCGATGACCGCCCACAGCGGCACGGCGGTTCCCGTCGCGGTGCCGACGACGATCTCGCGCGCCTGCCGGATCGGCAGGAACGCCGAGGCGGTGTCGAGCCAGTCGGGGAAGAGCTGCGGCGGCAGGAAGAGACCGCCGCCGAAGGCGAGCAGGAACAGCGCTACCTGCGTGATGGCGATGGCCGCCTTGGGTCCGGAGGTGATGCCGATCATCGCCCCGATCAGCATCGGGGGGAGTGCCGTGACCAGCACGAGGGCGATGGCCGCGAGAAGGCGCAGCGGGTCGGGGCGGGCGCTCGTGAAGACGCCGCCGACCACCAGCAGCGGAACCATCGCCGCGGTGGCGATGACGAGGGTCGCGAGGATCAGCGCGCCGATGCGCGAGAGCGGACTCGCCGGAAGCGTACGCAGGTAGGGCGCCCACGGCTTGGCTCGCT
>JAQIJE010000003.1:0-90256 GCA_036946435.1 Microbacterium arborescens
CGACCGGGCTGACGCCCGCGACATCCACCTCGGCGACCTGGAAGCCGCCGCCGTCGACCCGGGCCGTCGGCCCACTGTCGATGACGAGGCCCGGCAGCAGCTCGGGCCAGAAAAGCGCGACCGGAACGCTCATCCGCGGCGCGCTGAGCGTCAGGTTCTGCACGACGGAGATGACGGCGCCGATGAGTCCGAATACCGCCCACAGGGCGGAGAGGCTGAGCGCGAGGCTCACGACCGGCGAGGAGTCGGCGCGCCGTTGCGCCCGGCGCGCGGCCCAGATGAAGAGGATGATCGTCACGACGATCACGACTCCCGCGATCACGGCGATGTTGCCGACGGCCCACACTGTACCCATCACAGCTCCTCGCATATCGATAGTCGTTGTTATCGAAAAACGATATGACCTGAGAGACGCTCCCGCAACCCCCGGTGACGCTATGCCGACGGCGAACACGGGCATACCCGTATCCGTGCCTGGTTACTCTCTTTCGTAAGCGCCCGGATTCCCGGCGCTCGAAGGAGGCTGACGATGTTCGAGAGATTCACAGATCGTGCCCGTCGCGTGGTCGTGCTCGCCCAAGAAGAGGCGAAGATGCTCAACCACAAACTACATCGGGACCGAGCACATCCTCCTCGGCCTGATCCACGAGGGCGAGGGCGTCGCCGCCAAGGCCCTCGAGAGCCTCGGCATCTCGCTCGACGCCGTGCGCGAGCAGGTGCAGGACATCATCGGTCAGGGCCAGCAGCAGCCGACCGGGCACATCCCGTTCACGCCGCGTGCCAAGAAGGTCCTCGAGCTGTCGCTGCGCGAAGCGCTGCAGCTCGGCCACAACTACATCGGCACCGAGCACATCCTCCTCGGCCTCATCCGCGAGGGCGAGGGTGTCGCCGCCCAGGTGCTCGTCAAGCTCGGCGCCGACCTCAACAAGGTGCGCCAGCAGGTCATCCAGCTTCTCTCGGGTTACCAGGGCAAGGAGCCCGCCGGCGCGACCGTCGGCGCCGGCGAGCAGGCCCAGGCGCCGCAGGGCGGCTCGGCCGTCCTCGACCAGTTCGGCCGCAACCTCACGCAGGCGGCGCGCGACAACAAGCTCGACCCCGTGATCGGCCGCGAGAAGGAGATCGAGCGGGTCATGCAGATCCTCTCGCGCCGTTCGAAGAACAACCCCGTCCTGATCGGCGAGCCCGGCGTCGGCAAGACCGCCGTCGTCGAGGGCCTCGCCCAGGCGATCGTCAAGGGCGACGTGCCCGAGACGCTCAAGGACAAGCAGGTCTACTCGCTCGACCTCGGCTCGCTCATCGCCGGTTCCCGCTACCGCGGTGACTTCGAGGAGCGCCTGAAGAAGGTCACGAAGGAGATCCGCACCCGCGGCGACATCATCGTCTTCATCGACGAGATCCACTCGCTCGTCGGCGCCGGTGCCGCCGAAGGCGCGATCGACGCCGCGTCGATCCTCAAGCCGCTGCTCGCCCGCGGTGAGCTCCAGACCATCGGCGCCACGACGCTCGACGAGTACCGCAAGCACTTCGAGAAGGATGCCGCGCTCGAGCGCCGCTTCCAGCCGATCCAGGTCGGCGAGCCGAGCATCCCCCACGCGATCAACATCCTGAAGGGGCTGCGCGACCGCTACGAGGCGCACCACAAGGTGCAGATCACCGACGGCGCCCTCGTCGCGGCGGCGAACCTCGCCGACCGTTACGTCAGCGACCGTTTCCTGCCCGACAAGGCCATCGACCTGATCGACGAGGCCGGCGCCCGCCTGCGCCTGTCGATCCTGTCGTCGCCGCCGGAGCTGCGCGAGTTCGACGAGAAGATCGCCAAGGTCCGCGAGGACAAGGAGCGCGCGAGCGAGGAGCAGGACTTCGAGAAGGCCGCGTCGCTGCGCGACGAGGAGAAGTCGCTGCTCGCCGAGCGCCTGCGTCTCGAGAAGCAGTGGCGCTCGGGCGACGTCGCGAGCCACGCCGTCGTCGACGAGGGCCTGATCGCGGAGGTGCTCGCGCAGGCCACCGGCATCCCGGTGTTCAAGCTCACCGAAGAAGAGACCAGCCGTCTCGTCTTCATGGAGAAGGCGCTGCACCAGCGCGTCGTCGGCCAGGAGGAGGCCATCGCGGCCCTCTCGCGCACCATCCGCCGCCAGCGTGCCGGCCTCAAGGACCCGAAGCGTCCCTCGGGCTCGTTCATCTTCGCCGGCCCCACGGGCGTCGGAAAGACCGAGCTGGCCAAGGCGCTCGCCGAGTTCCTCTTCGACGACGAGGGCGCGCTGATCTCGCTTGACATGTCGGAGTACGGCGAGAAGCACACCGTGTCGCGTCTGTTCGGTGCCCCTCCCGGATTCGTCGGATTCGAAGAGGGCGGCCAGCTCACCGAGAAGGTGCGCCGCAAGCCGTTCTCGGTCGTGCTCTTCGACGAGATCGAGAAGGCGCACCCCGACATCTTCAACTCGCTGCTGCAGATCCTCGAAGAGGGTCGTCTGACCGACGGTCAGGGCCGCGTGGTCGACTTCAAGAACACCGTGATCATCATGACGACCAACCTCGGTTCGTCGGCGATCGCCGGTGGTCCGGTCGGCTTCCAGGTCGAGGGCAACGCGCAGACGAGCTACGAGCGGATGAAGGGCAAGGTCGACGAGGAGCTCAAGCGGCACTTCAAGCCCGAGTTCCTCAACCGCGTCGACGACGTCATCGTCTTCCCGCAGCTGAACAAGGCCGAGCTGCGTCAGATCGTCGGCCTGTTCACGAAGCGTCTGAGCGAGCGCCTGCTGGACCGCGACATGACCGTCGAGCTCTCGGACGCCGCGAAGGACCGCCTCATCGAGATCGGTTTTCGACCCGACGCTCGGTGCCCGGCCGCTGCGCCGCGCCATGCAGCGCGAGGTCGAGGACCAGCTCAGCGAGAAGATCCTGCACGGCGAGCTCAACGCCGGCGACCACGTCAAGGTGGACGCCGAGGGCGGACGGTTCGTGTTCGAGACCGCTCCCCGCGAGGACAAGGTCACGGTCGGCGTCGGAGCCGCGGGCGAGATCGCCGCGACGCCCGACATCGCCGCGAGCGGCGACTGACCGGACTCGCGCGAGCGACGGATCGAACGGAGGGGCGGATGCTGCGGCATCCGCCCCTCCGTCGTCGTCGCGGTGCCGACCGTGCCGGGGCAGAATGGCCGGATGCAGCCGTGTCGCCCCGTCGTTCGTGCCGTCGTCAGGATGAGCGCCGACCGGGCGGCCGTATCCGGCCTCTTGCGCGACTATCACCTGCAGACGGAACGCGAGAAGGCGGAGCACGGCGTCGCGACCGGCGGTGATCCGCTGCCCCTGCGGTATCGGGACGAGATCGATGACCCCGCGTCGGCTTTCGCGTCCGCCGAGGTCGTCGTCGCCGAAGGCGCGGACGGCCCGGTCGGGATGGTGGTGCTGCACGAATCCGGCGGAGACCTCGAGCTGAAGCGCCTCTGGGTGGCCGCGGCCGGGCGGCGGGCGGGGTGTCGCGTCGGCGCTCATGTCCCATGCGCGCGAGCGCGCGGAACGGGCGGGGGCGGGCGGGCTCCGGCTGTCGGTATGGGACTGGCGAACCGATGCGCTCGGGCTCTACCGTTCGCAGGGGTTCGTCGTCGTGCCGTCGTGGGAGTCGCGCGAGCGGCTGATCTGTCTGCGTCGTCCCACGAATCGCGTGCCGTCGTCAGGATGAGCGCCGACGGGGCGGCCGTATCCGGCCTCGTGCGCGACGTCTGCCTGATGGCGGCACGCGACGAGCGCCACACGCGGCCGTGACACGATGGGTGCGTGCCGCGCGGCGGCGCTGACCGGTCGATCGGCCGGGGGAAGAGGCGGTGCAGGTGGGTCACGGGGGACTGTCCAGCTCGGACGTGCGTGCGCACAACCTGGGTCTGCTGCTCACGACACCCGTCGTCGCCGCCACCCTGCTCGGCATCTTCGCCAACAACTACGCCTCGATCTTCGTGTTCGCCGCGATCATGGTGCTGTTGTCGTCCGTGCTGGTCTTCCCCATCCGATCCGTGCGCTGAGCGCACCGCGAAGGAGCATCCATGTCATCGTCCCCCGCGTCGACCGCCGTTCCGTCGACGGTCATCGTCACCGAGTCGGGTCCCGTGCGCGGGCTCGTCGAGGGCGGCGTCGCCCGCTATCTCGGCATCCCGTTCGCGGCGCCTCCGATCGGCGACCACCGGTTCCTCGCGCCGCAGCCGCCGGAGCCCTGGACGCAGGTGCGCGACTGCGGCGCCTACGGTGCGACGCCGCAGCGCCGGCCGTTCGGCGACCTCACGACGATCCCCGAGCCGTCCATCCCCGGCGACGACACGCTCTCGGTCAACATCTTCGCGCCCGCCGACGCGGACGACACCGCGGCGCTGCCGGTGTTCGTCTGGGTGCACGGCGGCGGGTACTTCGCCGGATCGCCCGCGAGCCCCTGGTACGACGGCGCGGCCTTCGCGCGAGACGGTGTCATCACCGTCACCCTGTCGTACCGCCTCGGGTTCGACGGGTTCGGATGGATCGAGGATGCGCCGCTCAACCGCGGCATCCTCGACCAGATCGCGGCGCTCGAGTGGGTGCAGCGCAACATCCGCTCGTTCGGCGGCGACCCGGAGCGCGTCACGATCGCCGGGCAGTCGGCCGGCGGTGGCAGCGTGCTGACGCTGCTGGCGTCGCCGCGGGCGCGCGGGCTGTTCGCGCGCGTCGTCTCGCATTCGGGCGCGCCCGGGCGCGTGACGGCGGCCGAAGCCGAGGCGATCGGGCGGAGGTTCGCCGCGGATCGCGGGGTCGAACCCACGCGAGCCGGGTGGAGCGGGGTGTCGGAGGACGTCGTGCTCGACCACCAGGGCGCCTTCAACCGGTCGCCGGGCGGTCTCGACCCCGAACGCGACCCGGACGACATCCTGTCCGCCGCCGCGGCCTATCCGATGCGCGTCGGACTCGCCTTCGCCCCCGTCATCGACGGCGACGTCGTCGTGGACGTCGACGCGGCTCTGGGTGCGGGGGCCGCGGACGACGTCGACCTCGTGATGGGGACCACGCGCAACGAGTTCGCCTTCCCGCACCCCTACGGTCGCGAGGCCGCCCTCGGCGTGCTGCGCGATCACGGTGCGACCGAGGGGTCCCTCGACCGCTTCGCTCGCGAGCTCGACCTCATCGGCGAGGCGCACGCGTACAGCCAGATCGTCGTGACGACGATGTTCCGCATCCCGTCGGCGCACCTGGCCGAGCAGCGGGCCGTCGCCGGGGCGGGCGGGCGCACGTGGCTGTACGACTTCGCCTACCATTCCGCGGTCGACGGGCTCTCGTCGCACTGCCTCGACGTCCCCTTCGCGTGGGATCTGCTCGCCGCCGACGGCGTCGCGCGGGTGCTCGGCACGCCGCCGCAGCAGCTCGCGGACCGGATGCACCGCGACTGGGTGGGCTTCGTCACGAGCGGACGGATGCCGTGGCATCCGCTCTCGGACGGGGTGGCGGGCGCCTTCGTCTACGACGAGGACGGCGGCTACGACGCCGACGCCTACACGCTCGAGCGGGAGCTGATCGGGCACCGCTGACGCGCCGAGCGTAGGGGTCAGGTCTCGAGCGGGGCCACGTCGACCGAGACGCGGAGGGTCGACGTCTTGGCCTCGGTGAAAATGATGCCCTTCACCGGCGAGACGTCGCCGTAGTCGCGCCCCCACGCGACGGTGACGTACCGATCGTTGGCCCACTGGTCGTTGGTCGGATCGATCGCGAGCCACTGGTCGGTGCCCGGCAGCCAGACCGCGAGCCAGGCGTGCGAGGCGTCGGCGCCGAAGACGCGCTCCTTGCCGGGCGGCGGCTGCGTCGCGAGATAGCCCGAGACGTAGCGGGCGGCGACGCCGTGCGAGCGCAGGCACGCGAGGGCCACGTGCGCGAAGTCCTGGCAGACCCCCGCGCGCTTCTCCAGCGCGTCGCCGACGGTGCTCGTGACCGTGGTCGCGGTGCTGTCGTAGTCGAAGTCGGCGTAGATGCGGTGCATCAGATCGGTCGCAGCCTCGCCGATCGGGCGGCCCGGCTCGAGCGACACGGCACCGTACGCCGCGGTCGCCTCGGACTGCGCGACGCGGCGCGACGGCATGGCGAACTCCGCCGCGCGCCACGCGCCGTCGACATCCGGATGCCGCAGGGGGCGCGCGAGCTCCCAGGGCAGGGCCAGCGCGTCACGATCGTACTCGGGAGCCGAGACGGTGACCTCGCTCGACGACTCGATCGACAGGGCTTCGTGCGGGTCGGTCACGTGGAAGTACGTCGACCAGTTGCCGAAGTAGTCGACCTCGCGGCGCAGGTCGCCGGGAGCGGGGGAGACCACGACCTCCGCGCCGCGCACCTGCTGGCCGGCGATCTCGCGCGGGGTGAGGTGGAACTGTCCGACGCTGTCCTCGACGGGGCCGCTGTAGGTGTACGCCGTGCGATGCCAGACGCGGGTACTGCTTCACGAGCGGGCCTCCATCAGCTCTTCGATGAGGGCGAGCGACGACAGGGCGACCGGCGGGGGTCCGCTCTCGAAGTGGAGGTCGTCGATGGCGTCGCCGATCTGCTCGAGCTGCGCGACGAGCTCGGTCAGCAGGTCGTCGAGCGCCGAACGGATGCCGTCGGGCCCGATGGCCAGCTCATCGGGGGCGAGCGCGTCGAGGGTGGCCTGCAGGTCCTCGACGAGACGCTCCGGACGCGTCGAGCCCGTCGACGCCGGTGCCGCGGCCAGGTGCGTGCGCAGCTCGGCGAGCGAGAACGCGAGCGACCGGGGATTGTCGGGATCGCGCAGCAGCAGGTCGAGCACATCGCCCAGCCGCACGGCGCCGCGGTAGCGACGTCGGTGCGTGACGATGCTCTCCGAGGCGGTGAGCACCGACTCGAGCACCGCCCGCTCGGTGCGGGCGTCGCGACGGTCGACGGCGACCCGCAGTAGATGGCAGACCTGCAGCCCGCGCTCGAGGAAGCGTCCCGCCTCGATGAAGTGCCAGCCCGCGTCGCGCATCATGTTCGCCGTCACGCCCTGGAGCGACAACACGACCGTCAGCATGCGTCCCGCCGACTCGGCCGTCCGGTGCGCGTGCGGGGAGGCCCGCAGGGCGCGTGACGCGCGCTCGATGCCCGCGAACACGCGCCACGTGTCACCCGACAGCTGGTCGCGCACCCCCTCGAGGGCATCGCGCAGTCGCGCGAGGGCATGCGCCGTCGAGCCGGTGCGCGACGCGTCGAGCAGCAGCGAGCGGAAGTCCGCATCAGCCGACGCGGGCCCCTCGCCGGCCAGCCGGTGGATCGCCGCGCGCAGCACGCGCGCGCTGGTCTGGGTCGTCCTGCCCGCACTGGCGAGGTCGAGCTGCTGCTGCGCCGTCAGCACGAGTCGCAGCAGATCCTCGGCACGCTCGGCGTACCGGCCCGACCAGAACATGTCGTCGAGTGCTCGCGGCGCGACGCTCGGGGCGCTGCGCCCGCCCGGCAGCGGCGCGATGTCGGCGAGCCCCTGGTCGGCATCGCCCTCCGCGGCCTTGAGCACCCAGACATCCTTCGTCGTCGGCGCCGCGTCGGGGCTCTCGCGCACCGTCGCGAGCCCGCCGAGCAGGGGGCGGTAGGCCGCCCCGTGCCGCAGGGTGAACGCCCGGAAGATCAGCGCCCGCGCCCGTGCGCTCTCTCCGGCCCACACCGGCGCCTGCGACAGCGGCAGCAGCTCCTGGCCGACGTAGCGGTGCGGCGCCGCGGCGATGAGGTCCGAGACGGCCGCGGCATCCAGCCCCGTCAGGTCTCGTCGCGATCCGTCGATCGAACGCACGAACAGGCCCGGGTCGCCGGCGCGCAGACGCTGCAGCACGATCGAGCGGGCCTCGTCGTCGCCGCACCACCACGTCGGAACCCCGGGGAGCCGCAGCTGCTCGCCCAGCAGCGCCTCGCAGGCCGCCGGCAGATACGGCAGGAGCGCCGGGTTCTCGAGGACCCCGGCGCCGAGGCCGTTGACGATGCGCACCGAGCCGCGCCGGACGGCCTCGGTCAGCCCGGCGACGCCCAGACGCGAGTCCGAACGCAGCTCGAGCGGGTCGCACCAGTCGGCGTCGACGCGCCGCAGGATGACGTCGACCTGCTCGGTCGGCTCGCGGCGCGGCCATCCGGTCGGCTTCATCCAGACCCGACCTCCCCGCACGACCAGGTCGCTGCCCTGCACGAGGGGAAGGCCCAGCCCGCGGGCGAGGAAGGCCTGGTCGAACGCGGTCTCGGAGTGGGGGCCGGGAGTCAGCACGACGACGCGCGGTTCGTCGACCCCCGCCGGCGCCGAGGCCGCGAGCGTCGCGTGCAGGGCCGAGAAGTACGGCTCCATGCGGTGCGGATCGCTCTGCTGGTACAGGTCGGGCAGCACCTGCGAGATCACGCGGCGGTTCTCCATCGCGAAACCGAGGCCCGACGGCGCCTGGACGCGGTCGGCGAGCACGCGCCATTCACCGTCGGCATCCCGGCCCAGATCGGTTCCCGACAGCAGGAGCGGATGCCGGTCGGCGCCGGTCTCGCGCGCGACGGGGCGCAGGAAGCCGGAGTGCCCCAGGACGGCGGCGGCCGGCACGATGCCCGACGACAGCAACGTCTGCGGCCCATACAGGTCGGTGAGAACGGCGTTGAGGAGCTCCGCCCGCTGCGCCAGCCCGATCTCGAGCCGGGCCCAGGCCGCGGCATCCACGACGAGGGGAACGGGATCGAGCTGCCACGGCTGCGCGCCCGTGTCGGGGCGCACGTAGGTCACGCCGTCGTCGGCGAGGAACCGGGTGATCTCGCCCTCGACACGGCCGAGCTCGGCCGGGGTGAGCGCGAGCGCCAACCCCGCGAGCGACTGCCACGCCGGGCGCAGCCCGCCCTCGGCGTCGACCACCTCGTCGTAGCGGGCGGGATCGGGCTCGCCCGGCGACAGGAACGCCGAGGGGAGTGTCGGCTGGGACACTGCGGCTGCGTAATCGCGGAGCACGCTCACGTCGGCACTCCCAGGAGGAAAGGATCTCGGGCTGAGGCAACTGTACCGGCGCGGACTGTCGCCGGGCCGCGCGGGCCAGGGTGGGGCGGTGCGGACTATCGTTGACGCGTGACCTCCGACGCCCCGGCCTTCGTCGTCCGAGCCGCGCGGGCCTCGGACGTCCGAGGCATCCGCGAGATGCTCGAACCGTGGGTGCAGCGGCGCATCCTGCTCGGCAAAGACCTCGTGGTGCTCTACGAATCGGTGCAGGAGTTCGTCGTCGCCGAGGCCGACGGCGAGCTCGTGGGATGCGGCGCCCTGCACGTCATGTGGGAAGACCTCGGCGAGGTGCGCACGCTCATCGTCGTCGACGAGTGGCTGCACCGCGGCGTCGGGGGCGCCATCGTGGCCCGACTCGAAGACAACGCCCGCGAGCTCGGCCTCTCTCGGCTGTTCTGCCTGACCTTCGAGGTCCCGTTCTTCGAGCGGCGCGGGTTCGAGGCGATCGGTGAGCAGGTCGTCGACGCCGACGTGTACTCGCAGCTGCTGCGCAGCCCCGACGAGGGCATCGCGGAGTTCCTCGACCTCGCGCACGTCAAGCCCAACACCCTGGGCAACACCCGCATGCTCAAGCGCCTCTAGGCGTGCCGACCCCAGCCGCGCAGGGCAGCGGCCTACCCTGGGCACATGACCGACACGCCGCCCCGACGCCGCCCCTCGCCCGCGGTCTACCGTCGACGACGTCTCGTGCTGCTGCTCGTCGTCCTGCTGATCGTCGCGGCCGTCGTGCTCGCCTTCTGGCGCCCGTGGGAAGGATCGGCGGCCGAGGGCGATGCGGCCGCGCCGCCGGCATCCGCTCCCTCCGATGCATCGCAGCCGCCCGCGTCGACGCCGTCCATGCCCGCGGCATCCCCCTCGGCCTCCACGCCGTCGGACGGCGCCACGCCCGCCGAGGTCGAGCCGTGCTCGGCCCGCTCGGTGCAGGTCTCGGCCGTCACCGACAAGGACGCGTACGGGGCGGGCGAGCTGCCGCAGCTGTCGATCTCGCTCACGAACTCGGGCAGCGAGGCGTGCCTGCTCAACGTCGGGACCGCGACGCAGAAGCTGACGATCTCGAGCGGACCCGACGTGTGGTGGCGTTCGACCGACTGCCAGAGCGAGTCGAGCGACCAGGTGGTGCAGATCGATCCCGGGCAGACCGTCTCGAGCGTCACGCCCATCACGTGGGACCGCACGCGCTCGTCGGTCGACACGTGCGACGCGGACCGCCCTGCCGCGCCCGCCGGATACTTCAATCTCGCCGTCGAGATCGGCGGTCTGGCGGCGGCGCAGACGCGTCAATTCGTCTTGAACTGACGCGTCCTCTGGGTTGCCTCAGGTGAGACGTTTCTCACCCGAGAAAGCGAGACACGGCCCCGAAAGCGGCCGTACCCTGGAGCCAGCTCCCGGAGATACCCCGCTGTCCCCAGCAGCGAGATGTCGTGAAACCCCCCGTATCGCGACGACGGATCCCCAGATCCGGTGAGCGATGGGCCCTCTCGATTTCCTCAGTCCCCAATGAAGAGTTCGAGAGGGCCCCTTCTCGTCTCGGCGGGCTTGGCGGGTGTTCGTGGGTCTCGTGGGTCTCGCGGGTCTGGCGGGGTGGGCGCGGGGGAGCGTCTCCTAGGCTGAGGGAATGGCTGGAAAGAAGCGCGGCGCGAAGAAGCCGGTGCCCGAGTTCCGCAACCCGCAGCTGGCCGATGCCCTGCAGACGCAGGACATGGCGGCGCTGGCCTTCGCGCTCCGGCACGGGCCCACGGTGGTTCCGCTGATGCGGGCGGGCGACCGCGACGATCCGCGCGACGTCGGTGAGATCTGGACCTACCGCGACCCGGCGACCGGTGACGTCGCGTTGCTGCTGTTCAGCGACGCCGCGAACAAGCCCGAGGCGCTGCCCGCGCACGTCGCGCTGCAGTCGCCCGGCGGGCTGCGGGCGTTCCTGGAGGTGCACGAGGCCGAAATCACGACGGTCTTCTTCGACATCGCCGGCCCGCACCCCATGCAGGCCGTGCCCGCCGACGTGATCGCCGCGCTCGACGCCTGAGCTTCGCGCCTCGCGCTGGACCTGGCTTGACCTGGCAGTTGACGCCGCGTGGCGCGTGGTTAAGGGGCCCGAAGCGCCAAGTGAGCCTGAGCCCAGACCTCCGCTGAGCGCTGGGTTGGCGCGTCGCGCCGCTTCGGGCGCGGGGTGGGGGCTCGAGTTGCCACGTGAACCCTGAGCGGAGCGCCCCGGGTCCGCGGGGAGCGTTGGGTTGGCGGTTGTTGCCCCCTGAGGTGGGGTGAGGGGGCTCGAGGTGCCAAGTGAAGCCGAGGCTTGGTGTCGCGGGGTCAGGCGACGCCCCCAGCTCGAGGACTCGGGGCTGCGGCGCGCGTCGGGTGGCAGGTCGCGCCGCTTCGGGTGCGGGGTGGGGCGTGAGCTGTCAAGTGAACCCCTAGTTCAGAGTCGCGGGGGCTGCGCGGAGCGTTGGGGTGGCAGTTCGCGCCGCTCCGGGTGCGGGGGGGGGGCGAGTTGCCAGGTGAAACTTGAGCTCGGTGTCGTTGGGTTGCGCGGAGCGTTGGGGTGGCAGATTGCGCCGCTTCGGGCGCGGGGTGGGGGCTCGAGTTGCCACGTGAACCATGAGCTCGGTGTCGTTGGGTTGCGCGGAGCGTTGGGTTGACAGGTCGTGCCGATTCGGGCACGGAGGGGGGCACGAGTTGCCAAGTGGAGCCCGAGTTCAGCGTCGCGGGGTTGCGCGCAGCGCGGGCGAAGCGCGGGGGAGAGGGCGGCGCGAGAGTCAGAAGCCGGCGTCGGCGGCGGATGCGGCGGGCTGGCGCACCTGCAGGTCACGCATCGCGCCGCCGATCGTGCGCGAGGATGCGTCGACGACGGCGCGGTAGCCCATGCGCTTGGCCTCGGATTGCCTCTGGCTCGACTGCGTCACGGGGCGGATCTCTCCGGCGAGGCTCAGCTCGCCGAAGGCGGCCACCTGTCGTGAGACCGAGCGTCCGCTGACGGCGCCTGCGATGGCGATCGCGATCGCGAGATCGGCCGCGGGCTCGACCAGACGTACGCCGCCGACGGTCGAGACGTAGACATCCTGGTCGCTCGTGACGGCGACGCCGCGCTTCTCGAGCACGGCGAGGATCATCGCGACCCGCGCGCTGTCGACGCCGCTCACGACACGGCGCGGGTTCGGGGCGCCGGTCTTGAGGGTCAGCGCCTGCACCTCGACGGGCAACGCGCGGCGTCCTTCGAGCGCGATCGTCACGCACGTGCCCGGCACGGGGTCGCCGTGCCCGAGGAAGAGCGCGCTCGGGTCGGGGACCTCCGCGATGCCGTCGCCGGTCATGTCGAAGCAGCCCACCTCGTCGGTCGGGCCGAAGCGGTTCTTCAGCGCGCGTACGAAGCGCAGCGAGGTCTGACGGTCACCCTCGAACTGGCAGACGACGTCGACCAGATGCTCGAGCACGCGCGGCCCGGCGATCGAGCCGTCTTTCGTCACGTGTCCGACGATGAGCACCGGGAGGTCGCGCTCCTTCGCCACCCGGATGAGGGTGGACGCCACCTCGCGCACCTGGCTGGGCTGACCCGCGACGCCGTCGGACAGCGACGACGACACCGTCTGCACCGAGTCGACGATCAGCAGGTCGGGCCGCACGTCGTCGACGTGCCCGAGCACGGTCGCCAGGTCGGTCTCGCTCGCGAGGTAGAGCGCATCGTGCAGGGCACCCGTGCGCTCCGCGCGGAGCCGAACCTGGCCGAGCGACTCCTCCGCACTGACGTACAGGACGCGTCGTCCAGCGCGAGCGGACTGCGCCGCGACCTCGAGCAGCAGCGTCGACTTGCCCACGCCCGGCTCGCCCGAGAGCAGGATCGCGGCCCCCGGCACGACGCCCCCGCCGAGGACCCGGTCGAACTCGCCGACGCCGCTCGTGCGCCGCGGCGCCTCGGTCGTGTCGATCTGCGTGATCGGGCGCGCAGCCCGCGCGGCGCCGGGGCTGACCGCGGTGACGGTCGCCGTGATGCCGGCCTGCGTCGCCGCCTCGACCACCGTGCCCCATTGCTGGCACTCGCCGCAGCGGCCGACCCACTTGGCCGTCGTCCACCCGCACTCGGTGCACTTGAAGGCCGTGGTGGCAGCGGGACGTCGTGAGGCCATGTCTCCAGGCTAGGCGGCCCCGCCGACATCCCTCCGCGCCGGGCGACCGGGTGACGCGCGTCGACCGGGTGACATGCGTCGGGCCGGCGGGGCGGATGTCGTCTCACGCGAGGTCCGACGCATCATCAACCCCACCGGCCCGACGAACGTCACCGGCTCCAGCGGACGCTCAGCCGCGCAGCGACGCCGCGACCTCGCTCAACGCGCCGGCCGAGTGCTGGAAAAGCTCGAGCTCGCGCTCCGAGAACTCGATCTCGCGCACCGGGAAAGCGCCCCGGCGGTTGACGACCGACGGCACCGAGAGGGCCATCCCGTCGACGCCGTGGAAGTCGCGCAGCACCGTCGACACGGGCATGACGGCATCCTCGTCGCGCAGGATCGCCTCGACGATGCGGGCGCTCGACAGGCCGATCGCGTAGTTCGTGGCGCCCTTGCCCTGGATGACCTTGTAGGCGGCATCGCGCACGTCGATCGCGATCTGGTCGAGCTCCTCGGTGGTGAACTTCGGCTGGCCGTCGAGCGGCACCCAGTCGAGGATCGGCACCGTCCCGATCGTCGCGTGCGACCAGAGCGGGAACTCCGTGTCGCCGTGCTCTCCGACGATGTAGGCGTGCACGCTCGCGATCGAGACGCCGGCGCGGCGGGCGATCTTCCAGCGCAGGCGCGAGGTGTCGAGCACGGTGCCCGAGGCGAAGATGCGCTCGGGCGGCAGCTGGGTCGCCTCCTGTGCGAGCACGGTGAGCACGTCGCAGGGGTTCGTGACGATGACGAAGGTGGCGTTGGGGGCGACCTCGAGCAGCTGCGGCATCATCGACGCGATGATCCCCGCGTTGACGCCCGCGAGCTCGGTGCGCGTCTGGCCGGGGCGCTGCTTGGCGCCCGCCGTTATCACGACGACGTGCGAGCCCTCGGCGACCGCGATGTCGGAGCCGCCGATGATGTCGCTCGAACCGGTGAACTGCGCGCCGTGCGCGAGGTCGAGCACCTCGGCCTCGGTCTTCTCGGTGGCGATGTCGTAAAGGGCCACGTGGCGGGCCGATCCGCGGATGAGGGCCGCGTACGCGACGCTCGATCCGACGGCGCCCGCGCCGACGACGGTGAGTTTGGAGTTCTCGATCGCGCTCATGCTCCCAGTCTGGCAGGGGTCGCCTCGGAGCTGCCACCGGGCGGGATGCCGCGGCGCCCGTCAGCGCCGGGAGTGGGGATCCGACGCGTTGAGGGCGCGGACGACGTCGGGGTAGTCGCCGCGGGCCTCACCGTGCCGCAGGAACTCCACCCGTTCGACGAGCACCTCGCGTACGTCGGGCTCGCTCTCGAGGATGCTCATCACCTCGTCGACGAACGCGTCGAGGGGCAGGGCGTGCGGGCTCTCGGCCTGCCCGGGCATGAGGTCGGTCTGCACGGCCGGCGGCACGAGCTCGACGATCCCGACGGACGTGCCGGCGTACTGCAGGCGCAGCGACTCGCTCAGCATGTGGATCGCCGCCTTCGTGGCGTTGTAGCTCGGGGTGACGCGCAGCGGCGCGAACGCGAGGCCCGACGACACGGTCATGATCGTGGCATCCGGGCGGGTGAGCAGGTGCTCGATGAAGGCTCCGATCAGGCGGATCGGGCCGAGCAGGTTGGTCGTGACGGTGCGTTCGGCGTTCGCGACGAAGCCGGCGGGCGAGGTCCAATCCTCCGGCGCCATGACGCCCGCCATCGTGACGAGGACGTCGAGGTCGGGATGCCGTTCGAGCACCTCGGCGGCGGCGCGGTCGATCGATGCGGCATCCGCGGTGTCGATCACGACGCCGTCGATCGCGGGGTGGGCGGCGCGGATCTCGTCGATGAGCTCGCCGCGTCGGCCACCGACGATGACGGTGTTGCCGCGGTCTGCGAGGGCGATCGCGATCGCGCGGCCGATGCCGCTCGTCGCGCCGGGGATGAAGACGGTGCGTCCGGTGATGTTCATGCGGTCCACTCTGCGCCCGGCGTCGGTGCGGTTCCAGGCCCGCGTGAACGGGGGAGCGGCGGACCCTGGATGCCGCGGCGCCGGGCCCGCACAATGAGAGGCGTGGACCGTGCCGCTCTCGCCCGCTTCCTCCGTGCCCGCCGCGAACGTCTGAGCCCGGAGGACGTCGGCCTGCCCGCGGGAGCGCGGCGCCGCGTCGCGGGTCTGCGGCGCGAGGAGGTCGCCCAGCTCGCCCTGATGAGCGCCGACTACTACACGCGGCTCGAGCAGGAGCGCGGGCCGCAGCCGAGCCTGCAGATGCTCGCCTCGCTCACCCGCGCGCTACGGCTGTCGCGCTCCGAGCGCGATCACCTGCACCGCCTCGCCGGGCACACCCCCGCCCGAGCGGGCGGGAGGCTCCGATCACGTCGCGCCGGCGTTGCAGCGCGTGCTCGATCGGCTCGACGACATCCCGGCGCTCGTCATCACCGAGCTCGACGAGACCCTCGCGCAGAACGATCTCGCTCGCGCGATCTTCGGTCCGCGCGAGCGGCTCACCGGGCCCGAACGCAGCGGTGCCTGGTGCTGGTTCGCGCTGCCCGAGACGCACCGAGCCGTGTATCCGGCCTCCGATCATGCGCGGCAGAGCCGGGCGATCGTCGCGAACCTGCGGGCGGTCGCAGGACGGGCCGGGGCGGGCTCGCGCGCGGCGCTGCTGGTCGCCGACCTGCGCGAGCGCAGCGCGCAGTTCGCACGGCTCTGGGACCTCGAGGAGGTCGCCGAGCGCTTCGCCGACCACAAGGTGATCGTGCATCCCGCCGTCGGCGAGATCGAGGTCGACTGCCAGGTGCTCTTCACCGAGGACCGCTCGCAGGCGCTGCTCACCCTCACTCCGCAACCGGGCACGCCCGACGCCGAGAAGATCCGGATGCTGTCGGTGCTGGGACCCCTCGCGGCGGAGCGCTCGCCGAGCTGAGCGGTCGGCGGCGCTGAGGCGCGCGGCCGTCAGGCGCGCGGCGCTCAGACCTCCGGCGCGGACGCGGTCGCGCCGGCGGGCTGACGACGGATGCCGGCGAAGGCGATGAGGCCGCCGGCGACCATGAGCACCGCGGTGGTGACGGCCGCCCGGTGGAAGCCGCCGAGATCGAGTCTGCCGCCGACGATCGGGGCGAGGAACGCGATGACCACGAGCCCGGCGAGGCGTGCGACGGCGTTGTTGACCGCCGAGGCGATGCCCGAGCGCTCGGAGCCGATCGCGCCGAGGATCGTCGAGGTCAGCGGCGACACGGTCGCGGCGAGGCCGAGGCCGAACACGACGAGGCCCGGAAGCACCTGCCACCAGTAGTCGAACGGGTCGCCGACCAGCAGGAGCAGGAGCGCACCGCCGGCCATGACGAGCGGCCCGAGCGTCATGAAGAAGCGGCCGCCGAGGCGTTCGGCGAGCGACCCGGCCCACGGGCTCAGTGCGATCAGCAGCACCGTGGTCGGCAGGCTCGCGAGACCCGCGAGCGTCGCGCTGAGGCCCGCTCCCTCTTGCAGGTACACCCCGACGACGAAGCCGTTGAGCGAGAGGGCGGCGTAGACGAACAGGGTCGCGAGGTTGCCGGTCCAGTAGTTGCGCGCGCGGAAGAGGCCGAGGGGGAGGATCGGATGCCGCGTCGTGCGCTGTCGCCACAGGAACACCGCGAACAGCGCGGCGCCGCCGGTCAGCGGCATCCAGATCGCGGGGGATCCCCACCCGAGGTTCGGCTGCTCGATGAGGGCGAAGACCATGCCGCCGAGACCGGCCGTGCACATCACCGCGCCGATCCAGTCGATGCCCGCGTCGGGCTTGCGCTCGTCGTGGCCGGGCAGCCTCGTGACGAGCCAGAGCGTCACGGCGATCGGCAGCACGTTGACGAGGAACGCGTAGCGCCACGACAGCAGGTCGACGAACACGCCGCCCAGGAGAGGGCCGATCAGCGACGCCCCGGTCGTGAAGGCGGTCCACAGGCCGATCGCGCGCGAGCGCTCGTGCCCCTGCAAGAGGGAGGTGATGAGCGCGAGCGAGCTCGGCACGAGGAAGGCGCCCGCTGCCCCCTGCACCGCGCGAGCGATGATCAGCAGAAGCGGGTCGGGTGCGAGCCCGACCGCGATCGAGGCGATGCCGAAGCCGACGAGGCCGATGCGCAGCACCAGCAGTCGTCCGTACGCGTCGCTCACGGACCCCGCGAGCAGGATCAGCGACGACAGCGTCAGCAGGTATGCGTCGACCGCCCATTGCTGCGTCGCGAGTCCGCCGCCGAGCTCGCGCTCGATCGCGGGGAGGGCGACGTTGACGACGGTGCTGTCGAGGAAGGCGACGGACGACGCGAGCGAGGCGATCGCGACGATGAGGGCGGGCTTCGGGGCCGGGGTGCGCGTCACGGACTCACGCTATGCCCGCCGCACCCGCACCGCGACGGCTTGCGCTCGGTGCTCGGTGCTCGCGGCGCCGCGGCGAAGTCGGCGCCACCTGCTGTCACAGCGCGCGGGAAGCAGCAGATGGCGACGACTCCGCACCGCGCGCGGGTGGGCTCGGGGCGCGGGTTCGCGAGGGCGCCCGAGATGTCGTAAGCTGGTCGGCGGTGACGTGTCCGAGCGGCCGAAGGTGCAACTCTCGAAAAGTTGTGTAGGGTAACCCCCTACCGTGGGTTCAAATCCCACCGTCACCGCCATGAAAACCCCCGGTTATCCGGGGGTTTTCTGCATGTGATGGGCGTGCGTGGTGCACTTTTGGTGCACATCTGGATCTGACACTTTATGGAACCCGGGACCCATACCGCCGCGCGTGGCGGGCAGATCGGCTTCAGGCGCCCGGCGGGCCGTCGCGACGGACGCGGCGATGATTCCTGCCCCTTCCGGCGACGTGGTGGTGGGACTCAGCGCGGGAGCCACCGCGGTAGTCAACGGCGACGCTATCGACGTTCGCGCTGCCGGCGGCACCGAGCGCGTCAGGATCGTCGGCATCGACACCCCCGAGATCGGCCGCAACGGTGCTCCAGACGAGTGCTGAGCCCAGGAAGCTCCCAGTGCTCGGGCCGCAAGGCCGGCGTCATGAGCGACGAGCACAAGGAGCTCGTCGAGCTGCGTCGTCGGAACCGGGTGCTCGAGATGGAGATCGAGGTCCTCAAGCGTGCCTCGGCCTACTTCGCCAGGGAGAACGTGCTCCCAGAATAGGGTTCCGGCTGGTCCAGGAGCTCGCCGCGGACGGTGTTCCCGTCGCGGTGGCCTGCCGGTTCCTGAACGTCTCGACGTCCGGCTACGACGAGTGGGCATCTCGTCCGCCATCGTCGCGCGCGGTCGCGGACGAAGCGCTCACGACGACGATCCGGGAGGTTCACCGCGCCTCGCGAGGCACCTATGGGGCGCCGCGGGTGCTGGCCGAGCTGCGGCTCGGGCTTGGCGTTCGCGTCGGCAAGAAGCGTGTCGCCGGGCTGATGCGCCTCGACGGCCTCACCGGCGTGTCTCACCGTCGCAAACGGCGAGGGTGGAAGCCGGACACGGCGACGCATGAGGATCTCGTGAAGCGGCAGTTCCGCGCCGATGCGCCGAACCGGCTCTGGTTCTGTGACATCACGCAGCACCGCGCGAAGGACGGCTGGGTCTATTGCGCCGCGGTCATCGACGCCTACTCTCGTCGCGTCGTCGGCTGGTCGATCTCGGACAGGATCACCGCCGAGATCGTCGTCGATGCCCTAGAGATGACCCGTTGGAGACGCCGACCCGAGCCCGGGACAGTGGTTCACGCGGATCGAGGAGCGCGATACACCTCTTGGCTCTTCGGCCACCGCCTCCGGCAAGCTGGCTTGCTTGGCTCGATGGGCCGCGTCGCCTCCAGCGTCGATAACGCGCTCATCGAATCGTTCTGGTCGACGATGCAACGAGAGCTCCTCGACCGCTCTACCTGGGCATCGAAGGCGGAGCTGTCGTCCGCGATGTTCGAGTGGATCGAAGCCTTCCACAACCCAACCCGCCGGCACACCGCGCTCGGCAATCCGAGAAACCGGGTCAGGCTCCGGTGTTTGTGTGCGTGTCATTGAGACTCCAAGTCGTGGCGCCATGCGATTGCGGCGGCCGCCGCCGCAAGAGGGTAGGTCTAGTGGTACCGCCTCAACGTCTCGTTGCTTCACCAGTTCGGCGGTGCTGATGCGCCGTGAGTTGCCGATTGAGCTCAAGAACGAGCAGAAACCACATCGGTCACAGCTTCGCATCGATTGGGTCGAAGGGTTAGGGCACTCGGCGCGTCTTCCCCATGGGCGATGCGGGCGGGGCCGCGAAAGTGTCCTCAACCATGCGTGGCGACCTTACGCAACCGAGGCGTCGCGCCGTACGCGCGCTCATCACCGTGAGGCAGAGGAACTTGCGCATGGTTGCACGGTCGAGGCTCGAAGTTGCGCGCCCGGGGAGGCTGATCGTGCACCGTTCGCGGAGGCGGGCGTCACCCACTCAGACCGGTAGCTCGCGCGGAAGGTCACGCCGAGCTCGGGCGGCGAACTGCGGAGGAACACGGCGGCACCGTGGTGATCGACATCGTCCTCGATGCCGAACGCCAACGCCCCGTCGTCGTCGAGCTCAACGGCTTGCCCAACTCCGGGCTGTACGCCTCCGACCCCTAGCTGCTCGACTTTAAGGCGTTCATGGTCGCCGCCGATCGCGGCTACTGAGGATCATCGTCGCGCTTCCGTCATCGTGGTGTCTCTGCCAGCTGACGGCACGATGCGGCGGATACCGACCTACCACTCAAAAGATGATCCGGGAGAGACCACGTGTGCGGTCTCTCCCGGATCGTCACTGTGCGTCAGAGGCCGACCCAAGCTGATCGATCTACTTGGCAGCGGCGAGTGCCCGAGCTGCGAACAAAGCGAAGACTGCCCCCGCAGCCAGCGGTACCCACCAGATCGACGCGTAGAAGTCCCAGACGTCAGGATCCCCGTCGATGACCGCGAACGCCAGGTACGCGAAGGCGATCACCGCGATTGGCGCGAGAACGATGGCCGTTGCGCGACGTGTGTCCCCGGCGTTCTTCTTGGACATAAGGGCGAGTATCGCCCAAATTGCGAGCGCGACGCCCAAAAGCCCCAGCCCGAGCGGAATCAGATCAATCATAGCGTCCGTCCTTCCAGTCTCAGGTCAAACCTTAAGACGGCGAGCTGCTGATGTCAGTTGCAAGTGACGTGGTTGATCGACGTGCGATGCGGTTCGAGATTCCAGGGAGTCTTGAGCATGCCGTACTTGAAGTGGCAGTTGTACTGCTCGGTCATCATGGCGGTGTTCTTCCACTTCGGCGAGCTGCTGAAGACGTTCTTCACCATGGTCCAGGTTCCCTCCCGGCTCTCGTTGCCGATACCGCCATCGCGCGGCATCAGTGACAGAGACACAACGCCGTCCCGCGTAATCCACTGACCTGCCTTGAAGTACGTCTGGAACGTCGCGGCTCGCAGACCGATCCCGCCGCCGAGCGACCTCGCGGCGATCTCGCCATGTTCGTAGGCGGCGGCCTCGCCATCTGCGGCAAGGTAGGCAGCAACTTCAGCCTCCGTCGGGACCGAACCGTAGAGGTCGAGGTACTGCTCGGTCTCAGCCTCCGATGGTTCATAACCGAAGATGTCGGCGAGCGTGCTCTGCTCAACCTCTGTGAGGTGGGACGCGTCGGCGTCATCGACTGCACTCGCCATAGCGGGCGCAGATGCCGCCATCAGCCCGGCAGTAAGAAGGCCGGCAAGAAGGCCACGTGTACGAATCTTCATTCCCCTACAGCTTTCCGGTCGTCGCTGAGCCAGCGACGACCCCATTGTCGACGAGAGCGCCCCAGTGCACTCTTTGCCCCGTAGCGGATCGGTCCGCCACAGCTGGGGCTGACTCTATTGGAGAGGATCTGATGCCACATGAACCTCTGATCAACATCAGGATGGACAGAGCGCGACCGAGCGCCCATGCTGCGGACACGGTGCTGGGCTGGCCGGACTCCGGTGCGGTTGGGCGGCCGGCGCGGTGCTTATGGTTACCGCCGATCGCGGCTGTTGAGGCTCCATTGATGACCCTCGTCACCTTTGGGTGGCGGGGGTTTCTTCTTTCGGCGCAGGTGAATTGGGTGGGCAGATTTCATTCGTTTGAGTGATGCGGAGCTCACGTTCCCTGACGCGGTCGGTCCTGAAACAGGGGGCATCGACCGGTAGTTGACCACGCGCTGTCCGGCGAATGGCCAGTCGCCGGCCCCCCTGCGCCCCACGCTCATGCGGCGCGGGTCCTGCGTCCGGCTTGCGGGTGCGGCGTGGCCGCCCCGTGTCCAGCTACGTGTCACGCGGCGGTCACCACCCTGATTCGCCCTACTGCGTACCGAATCGCACGCGCAGATGGCGATCGCCTGTCCCCTGGCACCCAGGATCCGGTCACGCCGTGGTCCAGCGTGGGCGTGTCGTGGGCGGTGGCTGGCCCGGCGATGGTCACGGTTTTGGGTCCGGAGTCGGGTGTTCGAGCCCCTCGAGACGGGCTGAAGGGTCGGGGTGTGAAGCGATGGGGCGACCGACGAGACCCTGAGCGACTGGAGCTGCGTCGCCGCGCCCGCCTCCACCCTCCGGCTTCGTTCGCTGCGTTCTCTCCGCCTTCGGAGTGTCCGCGTTTGCGTCGCCACCTCTCCACTCGCGCCGAAGGGCTGAGGGCTATCCGGGGCCTCAATGGCGGCCGTCTCGCCAGGGCTGACGGGCCGCTCCCCTCCCCCTCTGACGAGATCTCCTCGGGGACGGTGGAGCTCCCTGATCCCGCGCCCGATGGAGAGCGCGATCAGGGAGCTCCCGGCAGCCGTGCTGCCGACCAGGGAACAGATCAGCCGGCGGAGCCAGAAGGAGGTGAAAGCCTTCCCGGGGGCTCCGCCCCGGAGGCATGGTCGCGCAGTCTCATCACCGAGCGGGGCTCGGTGATGAATCCCGATCTCCGATGGTGAGAGAGCGACGTCCTGACTTCTCAACTGGGCGTCAAGGGGTCCAAGGGTGGTGCCAGTTGAGAAGTCGATCAGGCGACGGGTCGCGACGGTGACCGGGCCGGCTGCGAGGGGCTGCGAGGTGACAACGCCTCCGGGTCGGTGGTGGATGCCGAGCGTCGATACTCGGCGCATCGGGGCACCCAGGCGCTGCGCACGCCCGCTGTCGCAGCGGTGCTCGGCGACCGGTTCTGTGACCACCACAGTGATGTCCTGGCCGCTCCACAGTCGCGGCCGATGAGGCGAAAGAAGAGCCCCTCAGCGCCGCCTGCAGCGGCTGTCGCGAGACCTGCTGGCCACGTCATCTCTGGCGAGCTGCCGCGTCCAACAGAGGGTGTCAGAGCGCGTACCGAAGAGGTCTGAGCGATGCTCCGACCTGCGCTGATGCGAGGCGGAAGCGACCGCGTGCCCGCGGCCGCGACGGGGTCTGAGTCAGAGGGCGATACCGCCCTCTGCGTCGCTGCGCTCGAGGCTGTTAACAAGACGCCGATGAGGCTGGAGTCTTGTTAACAGCCGATGCAGCAGCAGAAATGACCTCGATCCGGGGCTGAAGCTTTCAGGTGTGGGTGCCCGTGCGCAAGTGGGAGCGTGCCCGCGCAGATGTGCACGTAAACGAGCATAAATCGCAAAAGTAGCGTCCTTGCAGGGCCCGCAAAATGGGTTCAAATCCCACCGTCACCGCCATGAAAACCCCCGGTTATCCGGGAGTTTTCGCGTTCGTCGAGGAATGTCGTCTCTCATCGATGCGCAGCGCGTGAGTCGCTGGCCGGCGGGCGTCTGCCGCCGGATCCGTCCGTTCGGTGTCACGATCCGCTTCGTCGCGTGTCTCACCAGTGACCGGCTGGATCCCTTGCGGCACCGCCTGCCGTCCCTGCCCTCGACGAACAGACGTGCGATGACGAACTCTTCCAACCCGGCGAATGAGACCCACCGGCCGGCATCGAGCGCGGGTCGCCGTGACCCCGAGGCGTCGAACGTCGTGATGCGCGGCATCCTCATCGCGCTCGTCCTGTCCGTCGCCGTCTGGGTCGGGTTGGCGGTGACGGCGAACGCGTTCTCGCAGGCGGTGATCTCGGTCATCGACTGACCGATCGCGGACGCCGGGGCTCAGCCGTCGCCGAGGGCCTTGCGCATCTTGATGCTGGGGGTCTCGT
Source organism: Microbacterium arborescens (assembly GCA_036946435.1). GTDB lineage: Bacteria > Actinomycetota > Actinomycetes > Actinomycetales > Microbacteriaceae > Microbacterium > Microbacterium arborescens_A. Next base: position 23,201 of record JAQIJE010000003.1, read on the forward strand.
AGCCCAGGGACTCGTACAGTCCGCGCGCGGTGTCGTTGAAGCCGAACACGCTGAGGCCGAGTGTCGTGGCGCCGTTCGCTCGGGCGTACTCCTCGGCGAGCTGCATGCCGCGACGGGCGAGTCCTCGTCCGCGGAAGGCCGGGTCGACCGCGATGTCCCACACCCACCACGACGTGGGGTCGGGGGAGGTGTCCGTGCCGAGCCAGACGTATCCGGCGACGGCATCCGTCTCGTCGACGATGTCGAACACGGCGTTCTCCTCCGTCGAACCGCCCGTCGCGAACGCGCCGTCGAGGCTGGCTTCGGCCTGCCGGCCTGCCTCGGCGGCGTCGAGACCCGTGGCGACGAGGTCGGCGGTGTAGTCGGCGACGCACTGCGCACGCCAGGCGGGGAAGCGCTCGGCGCTCAGCGGTTCGAGGCGTGCGGGCATACGTCCATTGTGGGGCGCGCGACCCGGTCGACGAGCCGGGTCATCGGCCCCGCCGCGATCGGAGCAGACTGGAGGCATGGTCCGACACCTCAGCATGCGACGGATGACGGTCGCCGTGGCGCTCGCTCTCGTGGCCGGTTACCTCGACGGATGCGGCTTCATCCTGCTCGGCGGCTACTTCGTGTCGTTCATGACGGGCAACACGACCCGGCTCGCCGTCGACCTCGCCCACGTGGACTGGTCGGCAGCGGGGCTGGCCGCCGCCCTCGTCGTCTCGTTCGTGCTGGGCGTCATGGCGGGGACGGCGCTCACCTCTCCCGTCGCCGACCGCACGGCCGCGATCCTCGGCGTCATCACGATCGCGACCGCCGCCGCGGCACTCGTGGCCTCCCCGGGCGCCCCGCTCGCGGCCGGCGCGCTTCTCGCGTTCGGGATGGGCGCAGCCAACACGGTGCTCGCGCAGCGGCAGGACATCTCGTTCGGGGTGACCTACATGACCGGCGCGCTCGTGAAGGTCGGGCAGGGGATCGTCCGTGCGCTGCGCGGCGGCGATCGGTGGAGCTGGTCGCGACACCTGCTGATGTGGTCGGCGGTCGCGGTCGGCGCCCTGGCCGGCGGCATCGTGTCGGCCTCGCTCGGCACGGGTGCCCTGTGGGTCGCGGCCGCTGCGACCGGTGCGCTCACGATCGCCGCGACGGTGTTCCGGATGCGACGGCGCTCACGCGCCCGGGCGTAGCCTCGGCGCGTCATGCGGTGAGTCGTCGCCGCCCGGGCTCGCCGGTGTCAGCGTGCGCCGGCGAGCCAGGGCGGCATGAGCTCGACGAGGGCTTCGACGACGGCGTCCTCGCTGCGGTCGCCGGGATCGTCGAGCCATCCGAGCAGCAGCTCGAGCGTGCCGCCGACGATGAAGTCCGTCGTCGAGCGGATGTCGTCCTCCGAGGCGTCGGGACGCTCGAGCAGGAGGATCGGCCGCAGGTTGCGTGCCAGCTCGTGCCCGATCCGCCGGCGCAGGCCCTCTATGGCGGGCGCGCTTCGCAGATAGGTCACGTACCGGCGCTGCAGGCGGAGCGCGCGGATCAGCTCGCCCAGACCCAGCCGCACGATCGCCGGACGCGGGAGCGCGGCATCCGATCGTCGCGCGATGTCGTGGCGGGCGATCTCGTCGAGGATGCGGTCGACGACCTCCTCCGCGACGTCGGGAAGCGCGGCGAAGTGGGTGTAGAAGGTGCTGCGTCCTACCCCGGCACGCTCGCTCACCGCCTCGACCGAGAGCGAGCCCCCCGCCTCGACGAGCTCCGCGCACGCCCGGACGATGCGCTCGCGGGTCCGGGCCGCCCGCGGGTCGCTGGTCGTCGCGAGCTCGGAGCGGCGCCGGTCCTGATCGTTCGTCGCCATGGCTCGATCATCCCCCACGCGGCATCCCGAGGCGACCGGTTATAGACAGTCGTCCATAACCGGTCTAACGTCGGACCTGCGGCGCGAAGACGCGTCGCACACCCGACCGACGCCCGTGACGACGGCGCCCCGGACCCCGCTCGTCGAGGCCGCCCGCCGACGTCCGGCTGCCGGTCGCCCGTCGAGAGGAACGCATCATGAAGGCATCCGTCGTTCGAGAGTTCGGTGGCGGTTTCCACACCGAGGACATCCGCATCGCGAGCCCCGTGGGCCGGGAGGTCCTCGTCGAGGTCAAGGCATCGGGGCTGTGCCACAGCGACGAGCTGGCGGCCGGCACGAACCTCGGCTACGACGTCCCGATGGTGCTCGGGCACGAGGTCGCGGGAGTCGTCACCGAGGTCGGCGACCAGGTGCGCGACGTCGCCGTCGGCGATCACGTCGTCGGGTGCCTCGTGCAGTACTGCGGCGCCTGCACGCCCTGCCTCACCGGCCAGGTCGGGCTCTGCCTGCACCCGGAGGCGACCGTGCGCGACGGGCGGCTCACGGATGCCGAGGGGCACGAGCTCGCGCAGGGGATGGCGCTCGGCGGATTCGCCGAATACGCGCTGGTGCACGAGAACCAGCTCGCGAAGGTGCCCGATGAGATGCCGTTCCCGCAGGCCGCGCTGCTCGGCTGCGGCGTCGTGACGGGCGCCGGCGCCGTGATGAACACGGCGAACGTGCAGCCCGGGCAGACGGTCGCCATCATCGGCACGGGCGGTGTGGGCACCAATGCGATCAGCGGCGCGGTCATCAGCGGGGCGTCGAAGATCATCGCGATCGACGTCGCCGACGACAAGCTCGACAACGCCCGGCACTTCGGCGCCACCGACGTCGTCAACTCGCGGACGACGGACGCGGTCGCCGCCGTCAAGGAGCTCACCGGTGGCCGCGGCGCCGACTTCGTGTTCGACTTCGTCGGCATGCCCGCCGTCACCCGGTCGGGGTTCGACATGCTCGCGCAGGGCGGCGGCCTGTACCTGATCGGCGTGCTCGACCCCGCCAGCAGCATCGAGGTGTCGTCGATCGAGCTGCTGAGCGGACGCAAGCGCATCGAGGGCGTCTACATGGGATCGACGAACCCCAAGCGCGACATCCCGATGATCGCCGAGCTGTACCTGCAGGGGCGCTACAAGCTCGACGAGCTGGTGTCGAAGACGATCTCGATCGACGAGGTCGAGGAGGGCTACGCGTCGCTGAGCGACCCGAAGATCAACCGCGTCGTCATCACGAGCTTCGCCTAGAAGCGATCCGCCTCCCGCGGCCCGGGCTGGTCGCGGGAGGCGGCGCGTCGCCGGGCGGGCTCTTAAGCGGATGTCGCAGGGTGGGTCCTGTCGGCCGCACGTGGGGCCGGACCGAGCGGCACGGCGAAGGGATCCGGGATGGCGAAGCGGACGATCGGCGGGCCGCCCGGTGAGAAGGCGGCGCGGGTGCGCCCGGATGCGACGACGCGGGCCGATGTCCGTCAGGCCGATCATCTCGCCGCGATGGCCGCAGCCCGGTCGGGTCTCGCCCCCATCGACGACGCCTCGCTCTCGCGGGCCGGTCTCGACGCGGCGCAGGTCGCCGAGCGGCGCGAGGCCGGACTCGACAACTCCTCGCCCGACCACTCCAGCCGCACGATCGGTCAGATCCTGCGGGCCAACGTCTTCACGCTGTTCAACGTCGTGCTCGGCATCTGCCTCGTCGTCGTCCTCGCGGTGGGCAAATGGCCCGATGCCCTCTTCGGCGTCATCGTGTTCGCGAACATCGCGATCGGGGTCGTGCAGGAGTATCGGGCCAAGCGCACGCTCGACCGGCTCGCCGTGCTCAACGCCCCGCACGCGCGCGTGCTGCGCGGGGGGAGCGTCGTCGACATCGAGGTCGACGCCGTCGTGTACGACGACGTGCTGGTTCTGCGCACCGGCGACCAGGTTCCCGCCGACGCCGTCGTGCTGTCGTCGGCCGGGCTCGAGATCGACGAGTCGCTGCTGACCGGCGAGTCGGACCCGATCGACAAGGTGCCCGGCGACCACGCCCTCTCGGGGTCGGCGGTCGTAGCCGGATCGGGAACCGCGCGCGTCGATCGGGTCGGGGCCGAGTCGTTCGCATCGCGGATCACCGCCGAGGCCAAGCGCTTCTCGCTCGTGAACTCCGAGATCCGCGCCGCGATCAATCGCATCGTGCTGTGCGTGACGTGGGCTCTCGTGCCGATCATCCTGCTCGTGGTCAACAGTCAGATGCAGGCGGGCGGAGGCTGGCATCACGCCTTCACGAACGATCTGTGGCGGGAGGCTCTCGTCGCCGCGGTCGCCGCGATCGTCGCCATGATCCCCGAGGGGCTCGTGCTGCTGACGAGCATCTCGTTCGCCCTCGCGGCGGTGACGCTCGCCCGGCGCCAGGTGCTCATCCAGGAACTGCCCGCCGTCGAGGGCCTCGCCCGCGTCGACGTGGTGTGTCTCGACAAGACGGGGACCCTGACCGAGGGCGCGCTGGCGTTCGCCGACGAGATCCCGCTCGCCGACGTCGCCGGGTCGCATCGCGTGCTGGGGTGGCTCGGTGCTGACGAGAACGCCAATGCGACGGCCGCGTCGCTCGCGTCGACGTTCCCGCAGCCGCCGCGAGCCGAGGCAGCCGACACGGTGCCGTTCACCAGCGGTCGCAAGTGGAGCGCCGTGAGCTTCCGCGACCCCGTCGCGCGGGGCGCGCGCGACCCGCACGAGCCCGTCGCGGGCTGGTGGGTGTTCGGCGCCCCCGAGATCGTGCTGCACGGCTCGACCGCGCACGCCGCAGACCTCGCCCGGGCGGCCGAGCTCTCGGACCGCGGTCTGCGGGTCCTCGTGCTCGCCCACACGAGCGAACCGGTGTCGGCCGACGGCCTTCCCGGTTCGCTGCGCGCGGTGGCGCTGCTGACCTTCCGCGAGCAGGTGCGTCCGGATGCCGCCGAGACGCTGGCGTACTTCCGCGAACAGGGCGTCGGGCTGCGCGTCATCTCGGGCGACAACCCGCGAACGGTCGCCGCGGTGGCGCGCGAGGTCGGCTTCGAGCAGGTGGGGAGCGGCTACGACGCGCGCTCGCTGCCCGACGACATCGACGAACTCGGCGACGTCCTCGAGCGCGAGCACGTGCTGGGGCGCGTGACGCCCGAGCAGAAGAAGAGCATCGTGCTCGCGCTGCAGAAACGCGGCCATGTCGTCGCGATGACCGGAGACGGCGTGAACGACGCGTTGGCCCTCAAGCACGCCGACATCGGCATCGCGATGGGGTCGGGCGCCGCCGCCACACGGGCGGTCTCGCGCCTGGTGCTGCTCGACGGGCGCTTCTCACGTCTGCCGGGCGTCGTCGCCGAGGGGCGCCGGGTGATCGCCAACGTCGAGCGCGTCGCCAACCTGTTCCTCACCAAGACCGCCCAGGCGGTCACGATCTCGCTCGTCGTGGGCATCCTGCTGCTGCAGTACCCCTTCTTGCCGCGCCAGCTGTCGGTGGTCAGCGCCCTCACGATCGGCATCCCCGCCTTCTTCCTCGCGCTCATGCCGAACCGGCGTCGCTACCGTCCCGGCTTCCTGCGCCGGGTGCTGATGTTCTCCGTCCCCGCAGGAGTGACCATCACGGCCGCCATCCTCGCCGTGTACACCGTCGCGATGTCGGCCCCCCGCCTGGGGCTGGGTGCGGGCGACCGGTTGCCGACGGCGCGGACGGCGGCGACCCTCACGATCCTGCTGCTGTCGCTGTGGGTGCTCACCGTGCTCGCCCGCCCGCTCGATCGCTGGCGGGCGCTCGTCGTCGGCTCGATGCTCGCGCTCACGGCGCTCGTGTTCCTCGTGCCGTTCGCCCGGACCTTCTTCGCACTGTCGCTGCCCGGGGGCACCATGTTCGCGGTCACGGTCGTCGTCGTCGCGGTCGGCGGCGGCGTGATCGAGCTGCTCTACCTCGGGCTCAAACGCCGCGGCCTCGTCTCGGAACGGGAATGATGCGGCCGGGAGGGTGCCGATCACCGCTGCGACCGGGTGAGGCCTGCTCGCAGCCCGTGCCCGGCGGGCGCGCACGTGGCTACGCGACCAGGGCTGCTCCGAGTATCAGGCCGCCGTGATCCGATGGGGGGCGTCAGTGCTGTTGACGCTGGCTCACGGGGAGCCACAGCATCGTCTGCTCCTGAATGACGAATGCGCCCGGGGGCGCGTGCGATTCGTCCTCCTGCATCGCCCCGCCACGCGAGCGGAGCTCGACGATCGCCGCGCTGCGTCGCCGGACCAGCTCGGCTACATCGGGACGCCCCGCGAGCTCGCGCATGAGGTCGGCCGTGATCCGATCGCGCTCGACGGCGATCTCCGCCGCCACGTCGAGGTGCGCCAGCTCGACTCCGTTGTCGATGTCGGTGGTCATCGAGCCACCGCGAGCCCGCATGATCCGGACGACGATCGCCGCGATCGCCGCGAGCACGGCACCCAGGACATAGAGGATCCGGACGCTGTCGTCGGTCACCACCCAGGCCACGCCCGCGGCGGCGATCAGGAGGATCGCGAGCAACGTGCTCTGCAGGGCGACCGGTCGACCGAGCGGGCGGCTGCCGGCAGCAGCCACGGCCGCGAGGGCCCCGACCCCCACGGCGACGCTGACGATCGCGCCGGGGACCACGGTGTTCTCGATGCCGAGGCGGATGCCGTTGAGCATGCCGATGGGCAGGACGGAGAGCAGCAGCAGGACGAACACGACGCGCAGGATCACTCCGCTGTGCGGGTCGCGTGCGCCGAAGCGCTCACGAAGATGCGATGTGACGCTGCGCCGCGCGGCGTTGCTGACCGCGGCGCCCTCGCTCCAGAGACGGTCGACCAGGTCGCCCAGTCCTGCCGAGCGCAGAACCGCGGCGTCGACGTCGGCCCGGGTGAGGCGCTGGGGGGACCGTGCACCGAAATCCAGACCGGCGAGGCCGTCGGACGATGAACCTCGACGAGACTCAGGCATGCGCCACCCCGATGCTCGCGAGCAGTTCCTCGGCCGCCGGCATCGCGAGAGCGAGCGCAGCAGGGGGAAGGGGATCGAAGGCGTCGGGGAGGACCAGCGCGAAGCCTGGAACCTGAGGCGAAGCGCCGACGAGTTCGGCACGAAGCGACATCGAAGACCTTTCCCGTCGAGGGCGCGCGATCGAGCTTATCGAGCCTGCGGCGGAGGCCCTGCGCGTCGACCGCTCGGACGTGACCGGCGGAGCCGGCGCGGCGCCCGGGCGGCCCAGCGGGTGGCCCCGCGGGTGGGTCACGGGGTGAAGCGCTCGCCGATCATCTCGAGCGAGACGTCCCACAGGCGCGGGCCGTCGGCGAGGTCGCGGAAGGGCGCCCAGAACGTCAGCTTGCGGGGAGCCCCCGCGGCCAGACGGCGGGGGCCGTAGAACTCGTCGCCGTGCGTGCCGGGACCGGTCGCCGCGAGCAGGGCGGGCTCGGCGGCGCTCTCGACCGTGCCGGTCACGCCGATGCGGGAAAGCGCCTGGATGACGCTCCGCCCTGCCATCGCCCGCTCGCGGCCCATGCCCGGCTGGGCGGCCAACAGGTTCGTCGGGCTGACGCCCGGATGGGCGAGGTTGCTCGAGATGCCCCATCCGCCCGCCCGGCTGCGGGCCTCGAGCTCGCGGCCGAAGAGCGCGACCGCGATCTTCGACTGTCGGTACGCCTGCATGTCGTCGTAGCTGTTCCGCCAGTCCAGGTCGTCCCAGTGGATGCCGCCCGAGCGCGCTGCGACGCTGGTCTGGTGCGTCACCCGGGCCTGCCCCGCGCGCAGCAGGGGGAGCAGCCCGAACGTGAGGGCGACATGGCCCAGGTGATTGATGCCGAGCTGCAGCTCGAAGCCGTCGGCGGTGGGCTGCCGCGTGCCCGGTGTCATCACGCCGGCGTTGTTGACGAGCAGGTGGATGGGGCGGCCCTCGGCGGCGAGCCCGCTCGTGAAAGCGGCGACCGAGTCGAGCGAGGCCAGATCGAGCGGACGCGTACTGACGTCGGCGTTCGGCGCCGCCCGTCGGATGCGGTCGAGTGCGGCCTCGCCCTTCGCGGCCGAGCGCGCGGGCAGCACGACCGTGGCTCCCGCCGCGGCGAGGCGCGTGGCGATCTCGCGTCCGATGCCGTCGGTGGCGCCGGTCACGACCGCGAAGCGGCCGGAGAGATCGGGCAGGGTGTCGGTGGGACGGGACATGTTTCCTCCGGGGAGTCTGGGGCCGGTTCGGCCCGGTGCGTCCATGCTGATCGCCGCGGCTCGCGGCATCCAGAGTCGGTGTACCCGCTGATCGTCAGGTCACCCCTCACGTGCCGCGAGGTGCGGTGGGGTGGGGGATCAGGATTCGACGCCCGCTCCGATGACGGCGAGAAGCTGCAGCTTGTCGTGGCTCTCGGACCCGGGCGCGGCCGTATAGACGAGGAGCCGGTGCGACTGGTCGGGATCCAGCAGCGTCTGGCAGCTGAGCTCGAGCATCCCCACCTCCGGATGCCGGAACCGCTTGACCTCGGGCGGGGCGACGGCGACCTCTTGCGCGCGCCAGAGGTCGGCGAACTCGGCGCTCCGCTCCAGCAGCCCCGCCGCGAGCCCCGCCGCTCGCGACGAGGGGCCCCCGCAGCGCCACGATCTCGCGCAGCCCCGCGGCGTACACGCGCGAGAGCCGCCGACGCTCGTCGGGGTCGTCGTAGGCCTCGCGGGCCGCAGGATCGGTGAACCACCGGTAGCCGAGGCTGCGGGCATCACCGCTGCGGCGCGCGGCATCCCCGGCCAACGCCACGGCCAGCGGAGTCTGCCGCAGCGTCTCGCCCAGCTCGGTGACGATCTCGGCGGGGGTGTCGTGCAGTCGGTCGAGGATCCTCAGCAGACCGGGACCGACGTGGTCGCTCGCGGGGCCCGCGCGGCGGCGGCGTATGCCCGGCGAGACGAAAGAGATGATCGCGCTCCCCGAGAGTGAGGTGCAGACCCTGGGCGATCGCCGCGACCATCTGCTCGGACGGCCGCGGGCCCGTGCCCCGTTCGAGACGGGCGTAGTAGTCGGTCGACATGTTGCACAGGGCCGCGACCTCCTCGCGGCGCAGCCCCTCGGTGCGGCGACGCTGCCCGCGCGGCAGACCGACGTCGGCGGGCTGCAACGCCGTACGCCGTAGACGCAGGAAGGCGGCGAGGGCTTCTCGATCGATCATGTCGTCTCCCGGGTCGGTGGCGGTGGCGGCATCCGTTCTACCCGGATGTCGCGTCGCCAGCCAGGACCGGTGGATCCACCCCTCGTGGCGCTGCGACCCGAGCGGTGGACGACGGACGCTCCCATAATGCCTCTCCCGTCCGGACACCAGCCCTTCCCGCCGGGACCGCGACGCGCCTAGCGTTGAGACATGGCGCGCGACCACGAACAGCCGGAAGACCTGTACACCGCCCCCATCACCCTGCCCGGGGCGGCCGGCGCCGACGGCGAGGACGGCGATCTCGACAAGCCCGAGATCAGCTACGACGAGCAGCGCTACCCCGCGCGCCCCGCGGCGGCTCCGCCCGCGCGACCAGTTCCGCGGCGGCAGCGTGCGACGCAACACGACCGACCCCCGCACCGCCAACGGCAGCAACCCCTCGTACGTCGAGTGGCTCGTCCGCCAGTCGATGCTCAAGGACGCCGACGTCCTCGCCCGCCAACTGTCGGGGCAGCCCGCCATGTGGCGCAACCCCTACGCGCGCCCCGACGCGCGGCGCGCGATCGCGACGACGGACGTGTGGTTCACGGCGTACCCCATCTCGCTCATCACCCGTCCGGGCCAGTCGTTCCTCGCGGCGCTCGGCGACGACGCGCTCTGGTCGGTGTTCGAGCGCATCGGGATCACCGCCATCCACACGGGCCCCGTCAAGCGTGCGGGAGGTATCACCGACTGGCGCGAGACCCCCAGCGTCGACGGCCACTTCGACCGGATCAGCACCTCGATCGACCCCGCCTTCGGCACCGAGGAGGAGTTCCGCACCCTGTGCGACGTCGCCGACTCCCACGGCGGCAGCGTCATCGACGACATCGTGCCCGGTCACACCGGCAAGGGCGCCGACTTCCGCCTCGCCGAGATGGGCTTCAAGGACTACCCCGGCATCTACCACATGATCGACATCCCGCCGGAGGACTGGGGACTGCTGCCCGACGTGCCCGAGGGGTACGACAGCGTCAACCTCGATCCTGCGACGGAGCACGAGCTCGCCGAACGCGGGTACATCATCGGTGCGCTGCAGCGCGTCATCTTCTACACCCCGGGCGTCAAGGAGACCAACTGGAGCGCGACGGCTCTCGTCCTCGGCCCCGACGGCGTGACCCGCCGCTGGGTGTACCTGCACTACTTCAAGCAGGGCCAGCCGTCGATCAACTGGCTCGATCCGACCTTCGCCGGCATGCGCCTCGTGATCGGAGACGCCCTGCACTCGCTCGGCGAGCTCGGTACGAGCGCCCTCCGCCTCGACGCCAACGGCTTCCTCGGCGTCGAGAAGAGCACCGAGGGACTGCCGGCGTGGTCGGAGGGGCACCCGCTCTCGCACGCGGCGAACCACATCATCGCGGGCATGGTGCGCAAGGTCGGCGGCTTCACGTTCCAGGAGCTCAACCTCACGATCGAGGACATCCGCGACACCGGCGCGGTCGGCGCCGACCTCTCGTACGACTTCATCGGGCGGCCCGGCTACCACCACGCCCTCGCGACGGGGCAGACGGAGTTCCTGCGCCTCGCGCTGACGTCGTCGCTCGAGCTCGGCGTCCATCCGGTGCAGCTCGTGCACGGCATGCAGAACCACGACGAGCTCACCTACGAGCTCGTGCACTGGGCCACCCGGCACGGCGAGGACGAGTACCGGTTCCGCGGGCGGGACATCACCGGCGGCGAACTGGCCGAGGAGGTGCGCGCCGACCTCACCGAGCACCTCACCGGGCAGGCCGACTACAACCGCGTCTTCACGCAGAACGGCATCGCCTGCACGACGACGTCTCTCATCGCCGCGTCGCAGGGCATCGCGCGGCTCGACGACGTCGGCGAGGCCGACATCCCGCGCATCCGGGAAGCCCACCTGCTGCTGTGCGCCTACAACGCGTGGCAGCCCGGCGTGTTCGCGCTCTCGGGGTGGGACCTCGTGGGCATGCTGACCGTTCCCGCCGACGAGGTCGCCGACCTGCTCGGCGCGGGCGACACCCGCTGGATCGAGCGCGGCGCCCACGATCTGCTCGACGCCGACCCGGCGGCGACGCGTTCGGCGTCGGGGATGCCGCGAGGGCGCGCGCTGTACGGGGCGCTTCCCGCCCAGCTCGACGACCCGGACTCGTTCGCGTCGCGCCTGTCGGGCATCCTCGATCTGCGTCGCGAGCACGGCATCGCCGCGGCGTCGCAGGTCGACATCCCCGAGGTCGCGCACTCCGGCATGCTCGTGCTCGTGCACCGGCTCGACGACGGCGACCCGCGCGCCGAAGCGGTCACGCAGGTCACGGTGCTGAACTTCTCGGCCGAGCCGATCGAGGGCACGGTGCGATCGGAGCACCTCACCCCCCAGTCCGAGGTGCGCGACGCCGCGACGCGGGACGTCATCGGTCGCGTCGACGACCTGCAGAGCTTCAGCGTCTCGCTACCGGGCTACGGGGCGCGCTTCCTGCTCTTGGAGGCGCCCGAGCCGGCCGACGACTGACGCCAGCCGTGCCGCACGCGGGGATACCGTTACGCCTGTCGGGCCGATGGGGCGGATGTGGCCTCGTGCGCGCGGTGAGTTCACACCTGCCCCACCGGCCCGACGAACGTAACGGCGTGGCCGGCGCGCGAGACCCCTGAGCCGGGGTCAGGCGAGGCCGCGCCGGGGTCGTCGCCTCGATCGACGCACTCCCGGACCGGCATCATGACGGTATGAGTGCATCTCCCATATACACGTCCGAACCGATGGTGACTCGGGCCCTCGCCGCCGAGATCCGTCATGCCAGTGCGACTTTGGTGGCGTTCCTGGAGGAGCGGGGCGAACTCGACGGTCTCGGCGAACTCCGTCGTGTGCGCTGCGAGGCCGACGAGAGGCTCGACCTCATCCTCGATCTCGTGAACGATCGGGGCGACCTGGCCCGCGTCGGGATCGAAGCCAAGTTCGACCACAGCATCAGCCGTGATCAGATCGCGCGAGAGTCGAAGACCGTCGACCACCTCTTCGTACTCGTGGCGCATCGAGACGACGTCCCCGTGTGGCTCCGTGAGGAGTACCCCGGCGTGCATGTCATCGAGTGGGGGGAGACACTGCGGTGCTTCCGCGAGCCTCGTATCAGCGAGGACGATCTCGCGTCGATCCGGCTGATGAAGACGACTGTTCAGCGATACCTCCAGGAGCTCGATCTCGGAGCTCGACTCCCGGGTTGGAAGGTCGAGGTCGTGCGGGGCGGGAGCGGTATGCCCGGCGTCGTCATCGAGTCGCCGCCGCTCGCGGACGACTCGCGGCTCTGCGGGGGCATCGAGGTAGCCGGGCGCGGGATGCCCGCAGACCTCGCCGATGTGCTGATGGTGAGCCACATCGGAGTGTCGGTAGCTGAGGTTCCCGAGAACTACTTCGACCCCGAGGTTTCGGACGTCGTGCCGATATGGATCGAACGGCTGCGGACACTGGATCGCGAGGTAATCGAGCCGCGGGCGGGGGAGTTCCCGATCAACACGCGGAAGCCAGGGACGAGCACAAGGCCGTTAGGGCGATACAAGACGCCCTTGGCTCTCAAGCACCTCGGTGCGAAGAAGGCATATCTGGCCAAGGGCTACACCGACGGTTGGGCTATCGGCCCCAAGATGATCGGTCGACCCCTCGACGAGCTGGAGGATGTCGCGAACGCGACGGTCGAGATCTTCCGCCGTTGGTGGGAGGCGGAGGCCGCCCGAGACTGATCCGATGCCGTGACGCCTGTCGGGCCGGTGGGGTGGATGTGGCCTCGCGCGCGGCGTGGGCTCACACCAGCCCCACCGGCCCGACGAACGTAACGGCACGGCCGGCGCGGGAGACCCCTGAGCCGGGGTCAGCCAGGGCTCAGGCGGGGCCGGTGAGGGCGGCGTCGATGCCGGCGAGGGGCACGGGCAGCCAGTCGGGACGGTTTCGGGCCTCGTAGATCGACTCGTACACGGCCTTGTCGAGCACGAGGGCGCGCAGCAGCACGGGGTCGAGGGTCACCGCACCCGGAGCCGACGCGTACGCCTCGACGAAGGCCGCGCGGCACGCGGCCGCCCAGCCGCTCGGATCGGGGCCGTCGCCGACCGCGCCGGCGTAGTCGAACGAGCGCAGCATACCCGCGACGTCCCGCGGCGGCAGATCGGGGATCGCGCGCTCGGCCATGGGCCGCAGCGGCTCGCCCTCGAAGTCCACGATGCGCCAGCCTCCACCGGGAACAGCGAGCACCTGACCGAGGTGCAGATCGCCGTGGATGCGCTGCAGCCGCGGCCACGGGCGCGCGAGCGCCGCGTCGTAGACGGCGGTGATCGCATCGACGCGCTCCGCGACGGCGGGCACCTCGGTCGCGGCGATCCGCAGGCGCCGACGCCAGACGGCCCCGGTGCCGGCGACCTCGTCGGCTGCGGCATCGGTCGTCTCGAGCGCCGCGCCGAGCGCACCGTGCACCCCCGCCACGGCGATCCCGAGGTCGCGCGCTGCGTCGGTGAAGTCGCGGCCGTCGCGGGCGGCCTCGAGGGCCACCGCCCAGCCGTCGCGCACGCCCCGGAGGAACTCCTGCGCGAAGCCCAGGGTGCCGCGCGCCGACCCCGACTCGCGCCCCACGTCGGGCCACTCGGCGTCGAGGCTTCCGAAGAAGCGCGGCACGAAGGGCGAGCCGGCGTCGCTCAGGACGCGCTGCACCGTCACATCCGGGTTCTCGCCGTGGTGCAGGGTGCGGAAGAGCTTGAGCATGATGGCGGGCTCGCCGTCGACGTCGTAGACGATCGAGGTGTTGGACTGTTCGCCCGTGAACACGCGCGAACCGGTCACGCGGCCGACGTCGACGCCCATCTCGGCGAGGGTGCCGACGGTGAAGCCGCGCTGGCGGGCGGCGTCGACCAGGTAGTCGTCTCCGTCACGGGCGACGACCTCGTCGCCGTCACCGGGCGCCGACACGCGCGCGAGCGGCACGTTGTACAGCGTTGGGAGGGCGCCGGCGTCGTCCATGAGGAGGTATCGCGTCGCTTCGGGGGCGGGTTGCGCGTCGAGGATGCGGAATCGCGGCTCGTGGCTCTTGCCCGCGTACCACCGCTGTCGGACCACCCAGGCGTTGAGATCGTCTGTCCATCGCACGGTGCCACTCTGTCGGGTGCGGGCCCCCCGAGAAAAGGGGGTGGACGAGGGAGGGGTGGAGGCGTAATGCTCGTTCCTGCACCGGAGCGCACATTCGCAAAGACGCGACCGATAGTGACCGGTGGGGCGGGGCGTCCGAACAGCCCGCCCGCGGAGAGAGCATGTCCCTTCACGACAGAGTGAGCAGGCGTGTGCGGCGTTGGGACGCCGACATCGTCGTGAATCCCGAGATCACCCCCGCGCAGTGGCGGGCCGTGCGTCGCCCGTGGCGCATCCGCATCGCAGCGGGCGTCGGGCTGAGCGTCGTCGTGGCCGCCCTGGTGGCCGTCCAGCTCGTCAGCGGATGGCATCTGCGCCCGCTCCGCGTGCTCGCCTTCGCCGGAGCCGTCGCCGTCGTGCTCCTGCTCGCGTTCGTCGCGGTGACGGTGGCCAACGCGCGTGTGGCGCTGCCGCAGCGGCATCCGCACCTGTTCTCCTCGCGCCGTCAAGTGGATGACTCGCTCGGCGCACGCACGTACCGTGGCCACGACGACGGCCCCCTCACGCCGGGGCCGCGACGTGAGGAGGAATCATGGCCGATGCCACGACCGCGAACAACGGAGCTCCCGTAGCCAGCGACGAGCACTCCCAGAGCGTGGGAGCCGACGGCTCCATCGCTCTCACCGACCATTACCTGATCGAGAAGCTCGCGCAGTTCAACCGCGAACGTGTTCCCGAGCGCGTCGTCCACGCGAAGGGCGGCGGTGCGTTCGGCACGTTCCGAACGACCGGCGACGTGTCGGCCTACACCCGTGCCGCGCTCTTCCAGCCCGGAGTCGAGACCGAGATGCTCGCGCGTTTCTCGTCCGTCGCGGGCGAGCAGGGCAGCCCCGACACCTGGCGCGATCCGCGGGGCTTCTCGCTGAAGTTCTACACGACCGAGGGCAACTACGACCTCGTCGGCAACAACACCCCCGTCTTCTTCGTGAAGGACGGCATCAAGTTCCCCGACTTCATCCGGTCGCAGAAGCGCCTGCCCGGCAGTCACCTGCGCGACAACACGATGCAGTGGGACTTCTGGACCCTCTCGCCCGAGAGCGCGCACCAGGTGACGTGGCTCATGGGCGACCGCGGCATCCCCGCCTCATGGCGCCACATGAACGGCTACGGCTCGCACACCTACCAGTGGATCAACGCCGCCGGTGAGCGGTTCTGGGTGAAGTACCACTTCCACACCGACCAGGGCCACAAGACGCTGACGCAGGACGAGGCCGACCAGATCGCCGGCCAGGACGCCGACTTCCACATCCGCGACCTGTACGCCGCGATCGAGCGCAGCGAGTTCCCGACGTGGACGCTGAAGGTGCAGATCATGCCCTACGACGACGCCAAGACGTACCGCTTCAACCCGTTCGACCTGACGAAGGTGTGGCCGCACAGCGACTACCCCGAGATCGAGGTCGGCACCATGGAGCTGAACCGCAACCCCGGGAACTACTTCGCCGAGATCGAGCAGGCCGCCTTCGAGCCGTCGAACTTCGTGCCGGGCATCGACGCCAGCCCCGACAAGATGCTGCAGGCCCGCATCTTCAGCTACGCCGACGCGCACCGCTACCGCGTCGGCACGAACTACCAGCAGCTGCCGGTGAACCGCCCGCACGCAGAGGTGCACTCCTACTCGAAGGAGGGCGCCATGCGGTACGAGTACAACCCGCCCGAGGTGCCGGTCTACGCGCCCAACTCGGTCGGCGGCCCGGCGGCGGATCCGGCGCGAGCCGGCGACGGCGGCTGGCACAGCGACGGTGAGCTGCTGCGGACGGCGGCGACCCTGCACGCCGAGGACGACGACTTCGGTCAGGCCGGAACCCTCGTGCGCGAGGTGATGTCGGATGCCGAACGCGACCGCCTTGTCGAGACGATCGTCGGCCACGTGGGCGGGGTCACCCGTGCCGAGGTGCGCGAGCGCGCCGTGCAGTACTGGACGAACGTCGACGCCGACCTCGGCGCCCGCGTCGCGGCGGGCCTGCCCCCGCTCGAAGGCTCGACCGCCCCGGGCGAGCAGCTCAGCGAGCCGAACCCCGACGGGGACCTCGTCGGGACGGATGTCGCCGGGCGCATCTGACCGCGACCCCGTCGGCCCGATCGAGGCCCGGCCCGTGCCTGTGGAGGCATCGGCCGGGCCTCGACGGCGTCGGTTCCGCAGTGCCGGTCTGGCGCCGTGCGGTCTCGGCTCTCAGCGACCGGGTTCGACGACGGCCTTGAGCGAGGTCGGGTCGCCGGTGGCCTCGAGCGCGGCCTGCACCTCGTCGAGACCGAAGGTGCCGGTGACCATGCCGTCGAGGTCGACCCGGTCGTGGGCGACGAGGTCGATCGCGGTCGGCCACGTGTTGGCGTAGCGGAAGACGCCGGTCACGACGAGCTCGCGGTTCTGGATCGCAGTGATCGGCAGGCTGATCTCGGGGGCTCCCATGCCGACGAGCACGGCGCGACCGGCCGGACGCAGCGCGAGGATGCCGCTGCGAACGGCGGATGCCGCCCCCGACGCGTCGAGGAACGCGTCGAAGCCCGCGAGCGCGGACGCATCGACCGCGAGCGGGTCGACGACCGAGGTGGCGCCGAACCGCAGGGCCGATTCCCGTCGCGCCGCGGCGGTGTCGGAGACGACGATCTCGGTCGCCCCGAAGGCCCGCGCGACCTGCGCGATCGCGATGCCGACCGGCCCGGCGCCGGTCACGAAGACGCGGGAGCCCGCCGTGATCCGCGCCTTGCGGGCACTCGCGATGGCGACCGAGAGCGGCTCCATGAGCGCCGCCGCGTGGTCGCTGACGTTCTCGGGCACGGCGTGGGCGAAGTGGCTCTGGATCGTGACGTACTCCTGGAACGCCCCGTCGGTGCCCGGCACCGCGTAGAACGCCATGTCGGGGTCGAGGTTGTAGTCGCCGCGCAGCGTCTCGTGCGAACTGGTCGACGGATGCTGCGGCTCGATCGAGACGCGCTGCCCGATGCGCGCGGGGTCGATGTCCGAGCCGACGGCCACGATCGTCCCGCCGGACTCGTGCCCGAGCACGAGCGGCTCGGTGACGATCCAGTCTCCGAGGTGACCGTCGTGGTAGAAGTGCACGTCGGAGCCGCAGACGCCGACCGCCGTGACGCGCACGAGCACCTCGTCGGGAGCGGGCGTCGGGACGGGCCGCTGTTCGGTGCGGATGCTGCCCGCCGTGACGAGCACGCTCGCGCGCATGGTCGGGGGAATCGTCTGCGTTCGCGTCATCGCGACACCTCTCCGTCGAAGTTGCGATCGGGCCGTTGACAGCTTCCGATCCTGAACCTATGGTGCTTCTAACGTGATCTCAACGCAAGATCACACGAAAATCACATGAGGGATGACCTCGACATCGATGTCGCCGATGAGGGCGACTCGGAGGGATGCAACGATGCGCGCAGTGGTATTCACGTCCGAGGGCGATCTCGCCCTGGAGGAACGGCCCACCCCCGTCCCCGGGTACAAGGAGATCCTGATCGAGACGGCGGCCGTCGGGATCTGCGGTACCGACACCCACGTCTTCGACGGGGAGTTCGAGGGCACCGTCTTCCCCCTCGTCCCCGGACACGAGGCGACGGGCACGATCGTCGCGCTCGGCGAGGGCGTCAACAGCGGCGTCTTCGATTTCGCCGTCGGCGACCACGTCGCCGTGAACCCCAGCACGACCTGCGGCGAGTGCGAGTTCTGTCTGAACGGGCACGCGAACCTCTGCCGCTTCTGGAACGGCCTCGGTGTCGTCGCCTCCGACGGGGCGTCGCAGCAGTACTTCACCGCCCCGGCCGCCAACGTCTACAAGCTCAAGCCCACCACCGACCTCTACGAGGCCGCCCTCATCGAGCCGCTCGCTTGCGCGATCCGCGGCTGGGACGTGCTGCCGCGCCGCCTCGGCGACCACGTGCTCGTCTACGGCGCCGGAACGATGGGCCTGCTCATGGCCCAGCTCGCCTCCCGTGCCGGGGCATCGACCGTGACGATCGTCGACCTCAACGCAGAGCGCCTGAAGACCGCGGAGGAGTGCGGCATCGCCTTCCGCTACACGTCGGCCGACGACGCCGAGCGCGAGAAGTGGGATGTCGTCATCGACTGCACCGGCAACATCCGCGCGATCGAGGACGCCCTCACGCGCGTCAAGCCGGCCGGCTTCTTCCAGGACTTCGGTGTCGCCCCCGCCGACCGTACGGCCCAGTTCTCGCCGTTCCGCGTCTACCGCGACGAGATCTCTATCGTCGGCACGATGGCGGTGCTCAACTCCTTCGGCCGCGCTGTCGAGCTCTTCGAGGCCGGCGCGATCAACGCGACCGCCATGATCAGCCACTCCTTCACGCTCGACGACTATGCCGAGGCGCTCGAGATGTTCCGCAAGGGCGAAGGCCGCAAGCTGCAGATCCGCCCGAACGACACCGAATCGAAGGTGCTTCTGTGACCGCGGCCCCCACGGCCGCGCGCCGCGCCCCGCTCGGCCGGGGAGCGCGCCGCGGCATCGGGATCGGCGTGGCCGTCCTCGTCGTCCTCGGCGTCGTCCTCGGCACCCGCGTCGTTCCCGACGGCGACCCGCTCGTGCAGGGCACCGTCGCCTTCGACCCCGCCACCTTCGGTGCCGACAACTTCGGCACCGTGCAGGAGGGGATCGCGGGCCGCGCCGTGGACGCCACGACGCTGGCCGCCGCGATCGCCGCGGACCCCGCCGCCGCGGCATCCGAGTACGCCGTCCAGAGCTCGGGCGGGCCGGTGTACAGCGTCACCTTCACCGGCGTCGTCGGCGAGGGCCGCTCGGGCATCTACGAGGTCGCCGTCGACGGTGTTCCCGACGACCTGCTCATCCGCGTGCAGACGGGCCCGGCCATCAACGGCACGGAGCTGCGCGACGCGACGGGCGAGATCACGTTCGGGCAGTTCACGAACCAGATCGAGTATCAGAACGCCGCCTCCGCCCTCAACGAGGAGCTCAAGACGCAGGTGCTCTCGAGCGTCGACACGGCCTCCCTCACCGGCAGCACGATCGAGGTCACCGGAGCGTTCACCCTCGTCAACCCCGCCGCCTGGCTCGTGACCCCCGTGGAGCTGACCGTCCGATGAGCGAGAACGCCACCCACGACGAGGTCGTGCTCCGCGCCCGCGACATCGTCAAGACCTACGGCGGCACGCGCGCCCTCAAGGGCGTGAACTTCGACATCCGCAAGGGCACCGTCACGACCCTGTTCGGCGAGAACGGGGCCGGGAAGTCGACCCTCATGAAGATCCTCTCCGGTGTCGAGCAGCCGACCTCGGGCGAGATCGTGCTCGACGGCGAGCCGGTCGTCTTCGCCTCGACGAACGACGCCCGCGACCGCGGGATCTCGATCATCCACCAGGAGCTCAGCCTCGCCGGCAACCTGTCGGTGCGCGACAACATCTTCATGGGCCGGGAGCTGACCGGACCCTTCGGTGTCGACTACGCCGAGGAGACCCGCCAGACCCGGGCCCTGCTCGACGAGCTGCAGCTGCCGATCGATCCCGACACCCTCGTCGCCGACCTCCGCGTCGGTCAGCAGCAGATCATCGAGATCGCCCGCGCCCTCTCGGCGAAATCGCGCATCCTGATCATGGACGAGCCGACCTCCGCGCTCGCCGCCGCCGAGGTCGAGGTGCTCTTCGGCGTCATCCGCGACCTCCTCGCCCGCGGCGTCGCGATCGTCTACATCTCGCACCACCTCGAGGAGGCGCTCGAGGTCACCGACCACGCGGTGGTCCTGCGCGACGGCACGATGACCGCGCGGGGAGAGCGCCGCGAGATCGACCTCGAATGGATCGTCCGCAACATGGTGGGTGAGAACTTCGACCTCGGATCGCCGCCGCGCGGGTACGACTTCGGCGAGGTCGCCCTGCGCGTCCGCGGGCTGACCGTGCTCGATCCCGAGAACCCCGAACGGGCCATCGTCGGCGGCCTCGACCTCGACGTCCGCGCCGGCGAGATCGTCTGCATCTACGGGCTCATGGGCGCCGGGCGCACCGAACTGCTCGAGGCGATCGCGGGCAAGGGCGCCGTCGCCGCGGGCGAGATCGAGCTCGAGGGCCGATCGGTGCTCCGCGACTCGATCGCCGAGCGCATCGGGGCGGGCATCGGCCTGGTGCCCGAGGACCGTCAGCGCGACGGCATCGTGCAGACCTTCGACGTCGGCACGAACCTGACCCTCGCGAGCCTCGACCAGGGCCTCGTGCGCGGGGTGATCTCACGCCGTATCGAGAAGTCGCGGTCGAAGGAGCTCATCCGGGCGGTCACCGTCAAGACACCCGGTCCCGAGCTCGAGATCGGCGCCCTCTCGGGTGGCAACCAGCAGAAGGTCGTCATCGGCAAGATCCTCGCGACGAACCCGCGGGTCATGCTCCTCGACGAGCCGAGCCGCGGCATCGACGTCGGCGCGAAGGGCGAGGTGTTCCGCCTGCTCGCCGAACGCGCCCGCTCGGGTCTCGCGGTCGTCTACTCGACCTCCGAGGTCGGCGAGTGCCTGAGCATCGCCCACCGCATCGTCGTGATGCGCCGCGGCCGGATCTCGGCCGAGTTCGCACCCGACGCCACCAAAGACATGATCATGGCCGCCTCCGGCGAGGCCGTGGCCGCCTGACGCCAGAACGGATCGGACAATGACGACGACCACAACCACCACCATCATCGAGAACAGGAGGCGCTTCTCGATCGCCAAGCTGCTGCTCGAGGGGCGCGCGTTCCTCGCGCTCATCCTGATCATCGTGGTGTTCTCGCTGATCTCGCCGAACTACCTCACGGTCGAGAACGTGCTCATCATGGCCTCGCACGTGGCCATCTACGCCCTGCTCGGGCTCGGGATGCTGCTGGTCATCCTCAACGGGGGCATCGACCTCTCGGTCGGGTCGACCCTCGGCTTCTCCGCGGTGATCGCCGGCTTCCTGCTGCAGGGCGTGCCGATCCAGTTCCTCGGCGTCACGCTCTTCCCGACCGTCCCCGTCGTCGTGCTGCTCTCGTGCGGCGTCGGCGCGGCCGTCGGCTTCGTCAACGGCATCCTCGTGTCGAAGTTCAAGGTCGCGCCCTTCGTCGCGACCCTCGGCATGCTCTACGTCGTGCGGGGCCTCGCCCTGCTGATGACCAACGGCCTCACGATCAACGACCTCGCCGGCAACGCCGAGATCGGCAACACCGGGTTCGAATGGCTGGGGTTCAACCGCATCGCGGGCATCCCGATCGGCGTCCTCATCATGGGCGTCGTCGCGATCGTGCTCGGGTTCGTGCTCGGTCGCACCCGGTTCGGCCGCTGGCTGTACGCCTCGGGCGGCAACGAGCGCGCGGCCGAGCTGTCGGGGGTGCCGGTGCGCGGCGTGAAGATCTGGGTCTATGTGATCTCGGGCGTCTGCGCCTCGATCGCCGGACTCATCCTCGCCTCGACCCTCACGAGCGCGAGCCCCACGGCCGGCAACACGTACGAGCTCACGGCGATCGCGGCGGTCGTCATCGGCGGCGCCGCCCTCACCGGCGGCCGCGGCAACGTCCGCGGCACGCTGCTGGGCGCCTTCGTCATCGGCTTCCTCGCCGACGGCCTCGTCATCGTCGGGGTCTCGGCCTACTGGCAGATGGTCTTCATGGGAGCCGTCATCGTCGTGGCGGTGCTGCTGAACACGCTGCAGTACGGCCGTCGCCGCAAGGCCCCGGCGCCCCCGGCAGCGCCGGCGCGCCCGACGGCGGACGCGGCATCCGACGCTCCCCGAGCGGGAGCGACCACCTAGACATCGGATCGGGATGCCGGGCCGCGGCCCGCACCCACCGAGAACGTCGGCACCGACGAACGCTGCCGACCCCTCAAGAAAGGACACACATCACATGGTGCGCAAGAAGGCACTCGTCGCCCTCGCGGCGGCAGGCGCGCTCGTCCTCGGTCTCACGGCATGTTCCAGCGGCTCCGGCGACGGCGCCGGCTCGGGAGAGGCCTCGGGCTCGGGCGGCGAAGCGGGCGGGCTCATCACGATCATCGTCAACGACCCGGCCAACCCGTACTGGAAGACGGAGGGCGACGTCGCCGCCGCGACCGCCAAGGACCTCGGCTACGAGAGCGTCGTGGGCGCCCACAAGGGCGACACCAACGCCGAGAACACCCTGATCGACACCGCGATCTCGAACAAGTCGGTCGCGATCATCCTCGACCCGGCGAACGCCGACGGCTCGATCGCAGCGGTCAAGAAGGCCAACGCCGCCAACATCCCGGTGTTCCTCGTCAACGCCGAGATCAACGAGGCCGGCCTCGCCAAGGCGCAGCTCGTCTCGAACAACGCCCAGGGCGCTGCGATCGGCGCGCAGGAGTGGGTGTCGCGGATGGGTGAGAAGGGCGACTACATCGAGCTCTTCGGCGCCCCCTCCGACAACAACGCCCAGACGCGCTCGAACGGCTACTCGACGGTCGTGAGCCAGTACCCCGACCTCGTCAAGGTCGGCGAGGAGGTCGCGAACTGGGACCGCACCGAGGGTCGCAACAAGACGCAGGCGCTCATGCAGGCCAACCCGGTCATCAACGGCGTCCTGCCCGGCAACGACGAGATGGCCCTCGGCGCGATCGCGGCGCTGAAGGAGGCCGGCAAGCTCGACGGCGTCGTCGTCGGCGGCTTCGACGGCAGCCCGGATGCCGTGGCGGCGATCACCTCGGGCGAGATGGCGTACACGGTGCTGCAGCCCGTCGCGGTCTTCTCGAAGGAGGCCGTGACGCTGGCCGACGAGTTCATCCGGACCGGTACGGCGCCCGACACCGAGAAGCAGTCGTTCGACTGCATCCTCATCACGAAGGACAACGTCGACAAGATGACGGCGCCCTTCACCTACTCCGGCTGAGCGCCGGATCGAACACCGGCGACTCGTCGCCGCGACGGGGGCGGGTGCCCTGCGGCACCGCCCCCGTCGTCACTCGGCCCCGCCGCCCCTATCTCGAAGAGAGCGCCCATGAGCTACGTCCTCAACGCCCCGGAAGAGTTCGCCGACGAATCGACCGACGGCTTCGTCGCGGTGCACCGTGCGCTCGTGCGCCGCGTGCCCGGTGGGGTCGCGCGAGCCACGGCCACCGCTCCCGGGCAGGTCGCCGTCGTCATCGGCGGAGGCTCGGGTCACTATCCGGCCTTCGCGGGCCTCGTCGGACCCGGGCTCGCGCACGCCGCCGCGATGGGGAACGTCTTCGCGTCGCCGAGCGCGCAGCAGGTGTACGCCGTCGCCCGGTCGGTCGCGACCGAGGCGGGCGTGCTGCTCAGCTACGGCAACTATGCCGGCGACGTGCTCAACTTCGACCGCGCGCAGGAGCGCCTCAACGCCGAAGGCATCCCGTGCCGCACCGTGCGCGTGACCGACGACATCTACAGCGCGCCCGCCGACGAGCGGTCCAAGCGCCGCGGGGTCGCCGGCGACCTGGCCGTGTTCCGGGCGGCTTCGTGGGCCGCCGAACAGGGATGGGACCTCGACGCCGTGGCATCCCTCGCCGAACGCGCGAACGATCGCACGCGCTCGCTCGGCGTGGCCTTCACCGGGTGCACGCTGCCGGGTGCGTCCGAGCCGCTGTTCACCGTGCCCGCCGGGCAGATGGGCGTCGGAATGGGCATCCACGGCGAGCCCGGTCTCGACGTGCGCCCGATCGTGAGTGCCGACGAGCTCGGCCGGCTCTTCGTCGCGGGCCTGCTCGACGAGGTGCCGGACGGCGTCGAGGCCGTCTCGGGCGCCCGCGTCGCCGTGATCGTCAACGGGCTCGGGTCGGTCAAGGCCGAGGAGCTCTTCGTCGTCTACACCTCGGTCGCCCGCGAACTCCAGGCGGCCGGCATCGAGGTCGTCGAACCCGAGGTCGGCGAGTACGCCACCAGCTTCGACATGGCGGGCGTCTCGCTCACCCTCTTCTGGCTCGACGACGAACTCGCGTCGGCCTGGCGGTCTCCCGCCTACACGCCCGCCTACCGGAAGGGCGCGGTCGAACTCGGGGGTCCCCGGCTCGACGACGTGACGGCCGAGGATGCCGGCGGCCGAGACGTCCCCGACGCGTCGGACGCGTCGGTCGCCGCCGGCGCGGTCGTCCGCGACGTCGTCGACGCGATCCTCGCGGTCATCGAACGCGAAGCCGACGAGCTCGGCCGTCTCGACGCGATCGCCGGAGACGGCGACCACGGCATCGGGATGCAGCGCGGCGCCCGGGCCGCCGCGGCCGCGGCATCCGCTGCGCACGCTGCCGGTGCGGGAGCGGGGACCGTGCTCGCGCGCGCCGGCGACGCGTGGGCGCTGCGCGCCGGGGGGACCTCCGGCGCCCTGTGGGGTGCCGGTCTGCGCGCGGCTGGCGAGAGCATCGGTGACGCCGACGCCCCCGACACCGCCGCGATCGCCGCAGCGGTGTCAGCTGCGCGCGACGCCGTCCAGTCCTACGGCAAGGCGGAACCGGGCGACAAGACGCTCGTCGACGCGCTGGTCCCGTTCGCCGACGCGCTGAGTCGCAACGCCGGCTCGGGCGCCGATGCCGCCGCGGCCTGGCGGGATGCCGCCACGGTCGCCACCGACGCGGCATCCGCGACCCGCGACCTCGAGCCCCGGCTCGGTCGCGCGCGTCCGCACGCCCTCAAGAGCCTGGGCACGCCCGATCCGGGCGCGGTCTCGTTCGCGCTCGCGATGACGGCTGCGGCCGCCGTGCTCGAGCACTCAGGAAAGGAGCGGTCATGAACCGTCAGTGGAGAATCGTCGTCGGATCGGACGACGCCGGTTTCGAGTACAAGGAGGCGCTCAAGGCCGACCTCCTCGCCGACCCGCGGGTCGCGGAGGTGGTCGACGTCGGGGTCGACGAGTCCGGTCACACGCCGTATCCGCGCATCGCGGTCGCCGCCGCCGAGCGCGTGCGCGACGGCCTGGCCGACCGGGCGCTGCTCGTGTGCGGCACGGGCCTGGGGGTCGCGATCGCCGCGAACAAGGTGTCGGGGATCCGCGCCGTCACCGCTCACGACAGCTTCAGCGTCGAGCGCAGCGTGCTCAGTAACAACGCCCAGGTGCTGACCTTCGGCCAGCGCGTCGTCGGGCTCGAGCTCGCACGCCGGCTCGCCCGCGAGTGGCTGGGGTACGAGTTCGACGAATCGTCGGCGTCGGCCGCGAAGGTCGCCGAGCTGACGAGCTACGAGCAGAGATCCCGTGAGCAGAGCGGTGACCGTGCGTGAGGCGGAGCCTCCCGCGCCGCCCGCGCGCTCGGTCCGCTCCGCGGCGCCGCTGCTGGTCGGGGTGAGCCTCAAGCTCTACCTCGACATCGCCGAGAGTCGCGCGTGGGCCCGGGGCGTCGCCGACGCCGTCGGGCGGCATCCCGCCGTGCTCGACGGCCGGGTGCGCCTGTTCGCGCTGCCCTCGCTGCCGGCACTGCCCGCCGTGCGCGACGAACTGGCCCGCACCCCGGTACGCGTGGGTGCTCAAGACCTGCACTGGGAGGACCGCGGTGCCTTCACCGGCGGCATCAGCGGCACCGACCTGCGCGACGTGGGCTGCGTCTTCGTCGAAGTCGGGCACGCCGAACGGCGCACCGTGTTCGGGGAGACCGACGCCGTGGCCGCGCGCAAACTCGCGGCGGCGGTGCGCAACGGGCTGACCCCCGTCCTGTGCCTCGGCGAGGACGCCGAGGGGCCGGCAGCGGATGCCGCCGCGGTGGCCGGTGCGCAGCTGCGCGAAGCGCTCGCGGGGCTGGACCCGGCGGTCCGTTGCGACCTGGTGGTCGCCTACGAGCCGGTGTGGGCGATCGGGCAGCCGCATCCCGCGCCCGTCGAGCACGTCGCCACCGTGGTGGCCGCGCTGCGCGGCATCCTCACTGCCGACGAGCGGATCGGTGCCTCGTGGGTAATCTACGGAGGAAGCGCGCAGGCGGGGTCGCTGTCCGAGCTGGGAGACGGGGTCGACGGTCTTTTCCTGGGCCGTTTCGCGCACGATCCCGCGGAGTTCGCGAGAATCGTCGACGAAGCCGCACTGCTGGCCACCTGACGACGGAGGATGCGACATGACGACGATGCGCGACGGCGGGGATGTCGCGGGCGACGCTCGGCAGAGCCGTCAGGCACAGCGGCAGCGTGCGATCACCGAGGCGGTCATGTCGGAGGGCGCGGTGCGGATCGAGGAGCTCGCGGCGCGGTTCGACATCAGCGTCATGACGGTGCACCGCGACCTCGACGAGCTCGAGGGGCGGGGGCTCCTGCGCAAGAGCCGGGGCGTCGCGACGGCGCTCTCGTCGGCCCTCGTCGAATCGAGCGACGTCTATCGCGCGAGCCGGCAGCTCGCCGAGAAGGAGTCGATCGCGCTCGCGGCCCTCGACTTCATCGAGCCCGGTCAGGCGATCATGCTCGACGATTCCACGACGACGCTGCACCTTGTTCCGCACCTCGCGACGAAGAAGCCGCTCACGGTCATCACCAACACCCTGACGATCATGGAGCAGCTGCGTGCCGCCAACGGCATCACGATGCTGGGGCTCGGCGGCCAGTACTACAACTGGTGCAGCGCGTACATGGGGCGCATCACGACGACGACGATCGAGAACCTCCGCGCCGACCTGCTGGTGATGTCGACCTCCGCCATCTCGGACGACGTCGCCTTCCACCAGACGCAGGAGACCGTCGACGTCAAGCGGGCGATGTTCGAGTCGTCGAGCCGCCGCATCCTGCTCGCCGACCACACGAAGTTCGAGCGACGGGCTCTGCACGCGATGCTGCCCCTCGCGCAGTTCGACGCCGTCATCGTCGACACGGCGACCGCCCCCGAGCATCTCGACCGCCTGCGTCGCAACGGTGTGAACGTCGTCGTCGCACGGCGGACATCCCGGCAGTGACCGCTCGCCTCGGCGGCATCCGCCACCCCCGATCGGAAGGAACCCGATGCAGCGTTCGGCCCGGCTCACCGTCGTGGGCGCCATCAACGTCGACCTGACGGCCACCGTGCAGCGGGCACCCGAGCGGGGGGAGACCGTCGCCGACGGCAGACTCGACCGCGGTCCCGGCGGCAAGGGTGCCAATCAGGCCGTCGCCGCCGCGCGGCTGGGGGCCGACGTACGTCTGATCGGCGCGGTCGGCGACGACGCCGACGGCGTGAGCGCGCGGCAGTCGCTCGCCGAGGCGGGCGTGGACGTCTCGGGGGTGCAGGTCACGTCGGCCGCGACCGGCACGGCGCTGATCATCGTCGACGAGGCGGGCGAGAACTCGATTGTCGTGTGCCCCGGCGCGAACGCCGACATCGGGCTCGCCGCGATCACGGTCGACCCGCACACGGCGGTGCTCGCGCAGCTCGAGGTCGGCGTCGCAGCCGTGCAGCACGTCGCCGCGCGCACCGACGGGTTCGTCGTGCTCAACGTCTCGCCGGTGATGCCGCTGCCCGACGACCTGATCGAGCGGGTCGACCTCTTCATCGTCAACGAGCACGAGTACGCGGCGCTGCCCGAGCTGCGCGACGCGCGGATGCTGGCGCTCACCCTCGGCGCGCGCGGCGCGGTGCTCTACGAGCGCGGTCACGAGGTCGCGCGCGCCTCGGCCGCGGCCGAGGCGGTGGTCAACACGGTCGGGGCCGGCGACGCGTTCGCCGCGGCCCTCACCGTGGGCCTGCTGCGCGGCGATTCGCCGCAGACGGCCCTGCGTCGGGCGTGCGCGGTCGGAGCCGCCGCCGTGGCGGACCCGCGCTCGCAACCCCTGCTGCGCGACCTGTCGTCGTACGCGACCTGAGCGCGGTAACGGTCTCGCTCGGGTGAATGGTCGTATCGAGTTGGAACTCGAATGGCCGGTTCGAGCAATACAGACGTGAGCACTGATAACGAGGTGATCGAACGGTCCGGTGATGAGCCGGGCGCGTTCGCATCGCTCTTCGACCGACATGCGCCGACCATTTATCGCTATGCGGCGGATCGGATCGGCGGGAATAAGGCCGAGGACATCATGTCCGAGACCTTCCTCGTGGCTTTCGAGCGCCGGGGGAGCTACGACCTCTCGGTGGTCGATGCCCGGCCCTGGCTGTTGGGGATCGCGACCCGGCTGATGCACAAGCATCTGCGGTTGGAGGCGCGGGCGTGGAAGGGGATGGTCGCGGCCCTCGCGGCCCAACTGGCGCCCGACATGATCGAGCAGGCCGGCGTCCGGATGGACGCCGCGCGGTTGACACGACGCCTCGCGTCGACGCTTCGCGCGTTGTCGTCGGCGGAGCGCGACACCCTCCTGCTCTACGCCTGGGGCGACCTCGACTATGCGGGCATCGCCGCCGCGCTCGACGTCCCGATCGGCACGGTGCGCTCACGACTCAACCGGGCACGCCACCGGCTGCGCGTCGCCGCCGGCACTCTCGACACCGAACAGGAGACAGATCATGGACGAATTGACGCTGCTGCGCAGCGCGCGTAGCGACACCCGGGCCCCGCAAGCCGCGCTGAACCGCGGACGCGCGGCCCTCCTCGAAAAGGCCAGCGGCCGCGCCCCGCAGGCCAAGCCCCATCGCACGCGTCGGCGCCTCGCCATCGGCGGTCTCACCACCGTCGGTGCGGCCGCGTTGGCCACCGGGCTCGTCCTCACGGATGTCGTCGGGCTCGCCGGATGGCGCGGGTCGGCCGACGCGGCCGCAGCATCGGTCCTCACCGACGCGAGCGCCGCGGCGATCCAGACGACCGACCCCGCGCTGAGCCCCGGCCAGTACCTCGAGGTCCGCACACGGGCCGAGGGCGTCGCGTACGTCCAGGCCGGCGACGACGTCGAGCCCATTCGCATCCGCACCGACGACACTCTCTACCGCCCGGCGGATGCGGGGGATGACTGGGTGTGGGTGCGAGGCCCGCAGTCCGTCGTGGAGACCTTCGGCACCGCTTCCGAGCAGGTGGCCGAGCAGTGGGTGCGCGACATCACGCAGGAGAACTCCTTCGAGACGGGTGATCTCCTCCGAGCCCCGGACGGCACGTTCTACGGCGGCTCCGCGGGTGCCGGGTACGACGACCTGACGAACCTCCCGCGCGACCCGTACCGCCTGCTCAACCACATCTACCGGGTCACCCTCGGCGGGGGTCCCTCGCCCGACACCGAAGCCCTCGTGTTCATCGCGGATCGCCTCAGCGTCGGCAACGTCCCCGCCGACCTGCGCTCCGCGATGTATCGGGCCGCCGCGATGATTCCGGGCGTCGAGTTCATCGACGACCAAGCCACGCTCGACGGACGGACCGGTGTCGCCATCGGACGCGTCGAGGACGCGTGGGGAACACGCGTCGAGATCATCGTCGACCCGGACACCGGCGACTTCATCGGAGACCGGGAAGTGCTCGTCCGCGACAGCAACGGACTTCCTGCCGGCGCCACGACCCACTGGTCGACGGTCACCACCGCCGTCGTCGACACCGCTCCCGCGGGCGGCACCATTTGCGGCAAGATGCCCACGAACCCCGAGACGGGAACATGCTGAGCCCCGCGCGTTCCGACAGCGCCGGCGCGACAGTCGGGCCGGCCGACCTCCACCTGCCGCCCACCGAGCCCATCTCCATCGCGGCGACACCCGCGCATCAGCGCTAGCGGCCCGCGACCGCACGCCTGCCGCTTGCCCGCCGGAACGAGGCGGGCAAGCGGCAGGCGTGCGCGCGTCGCGCCGGGAACGATCGCGGTGTCATCGTGATGCTCGTCGTCGAGAATGAACGAGAGCTCATCGAACCCGAGGCGTAGAGTCCGCTCATGCGACGACCGATGCTTTTCGTGGGGATTCTCCTGATCGCGGCCGGGATGATCGTCATCGCCGCGGGCACCGGCGCCTCCAGCGATCGTGGTGTCGCGCTCGGCGCCATCACCGGTTTGGCATTCGGTTTGGCATTCCCTCTGGCGGGGATCGTCTCCCAGATCCCGCACTCGGTGAATGGCTCGAACGGCGAGTTCGTGCCGGGAGCCGGACCGGTCGTCGGTGTGATGACGTGCGCGGGAGTCGGCCTGAGCGCTGGGCTGCTGCTCGGGGTGCTTGCGCGGCTTCTGGCCCGGTCCGCGAGCCGTCGGTCGCATCGCCCGTCGGTGCCGTCTCGTTCGTAGGCGACCGCCCGCTCGTCCAGCCCCCGGATCGGCGGGCGCCGGGCCGCGACACGTTCACGCCTGCTTATATGTTCATATGAACGACGAACTCGAGCCGGCCGCGGAACTGTTCAAGGCCCTCTCCTCCTCGTCGCGGTTGAGGATCCTGCAGATCCTCGCCGACGGGTCCTCGACCGTCGGGCGGGTGGCGACGACCAGCGGTCTGTCGCAGCCGCTCGTCTCGCAGCACCTGCGAACCCTGCGTTCCGCAGGCTTGGTCTCGGTGCGGCGGAGCGGGCGAGAGGCGTATTACGACGTCGCCGACGCGCACGTCACGCACATCGTCGAGGACGCGGTCCAGCACGCGCGCGAGCAGTGACGAGAATCGGTCTCAACTGTCTGCACATATTGCAATGTACTTATGGGTATGGTCTGCTGGAACGCGTTCCGGCCGCGATGCGGCCCGTCCGACCCGGAGGTAGATCATGAGCACGACCGAGACCCACGCAGAGCACACGCTCGACGAGCACACCCACGGCGCCGACTGCGGCCACGAGACGATCCAGCACGACGACCACATCGACTACGTCCACGACGGTCATCGCCACGCACCGCACGGCGACCACTACGACGAGCACTGAGCGCGCCACGCGGCGTCGCGAACGACGGGCCGGTCATCCCTCGAGGATGGCTGGCCCGTCGGCGTTGGTGGCGCCGTCAGCCGGCGCGCTCCGTGACAGGCGGCGCCGGGACCGGTGCCGACACGACCGAATCCGCGGTCCGGGTCGCGGCGTCTCGGATGGGCGAGCGCACGATCACGATCGCCGCGACCACCATCAGCACCGCGCCCAGCGCGTACGGCGCCGCGTGGGCGACGCCGGCGTAGAGCAGGCCCGCGACGATGGGGGCGATCGTCGCCATCGCCGCATTGAGCGACTGGGTCGCACCGCCGAGCCACCCCTGCTCGTCGGGGCCGACGGCGTTCGACATCACGCCGTCGAGCGTGGCCTGCGCCGCGCCTTGGCCGGCCGCGAGGGCGAGCGCGCCGATGACGAACAGCCACGGCTGCGCGAACACGGCCGCGACGACCGCGAGCATCGTCAGGCCGAGGGCCTGCACCAGGATCCCCGAGACGATGACGGCGCGCTCGCCGATCCGCGGGAGCAGGATGCCGAGCAGCACGCCCTGCACGAGGATGTCGATGATCCCGACGACCGCGATGAGCAGGCCGATAGCGGTCGGGCCCCATGAGATCGTGTCGAGGGCGAGCACGCTGAAGTTGTTGACGAAGAAGCCGAACGGCAGGGCGAGCAGTCCGAATCCGATCATCAGCCCCCGCAGCTCGCGACGTCCGAAGGCGTCGCGGAAGACGGCGAACGGATGCAACTCGGTGAGACGGATGCTGCTGATCCGCCGTTCGTGCGGCAGGCTCTCGGGCAGCAGGAAGATGCTCAGCGTCGCGATCACGAGCGAGATGGCGGCGGTGACGAACACCGGGACCACGACGTCGATCGAGGCGAGCAGTCCGCCGACCGCAGGCCCGACCATCGTGCCGACGCCCGCGAGCGCCCCCAGCACGCCGAACCGCTGCGCCCGCTTCTCGGGCGGGGTGATGTCGGCGAGGTAGGCGAACAGCGCGGGGAGGTCTCCGGCGGTCGTGCCCTGGATGACGCGGGCGAGCAGCAGCACCCAGATCGCACCTCCGATGCCGAAGAGCATCATGCTGAGCGCCGCGCCGAACGAGGCGACGATGATCACGGGCCGGCGGCCGAACCGGTCGGAGAGCCTGCCGAGCAGTGGTGCGGCGAGGAACGCGCAGAGCCCGTTGACCGCCTCGAGCGCACCGACCCACACGGCGAGGTCGCCCTCGTGCGAGACGTAGCGGAGCACGACGAAGGGCAGGACGGGGAGGACGACCGTCATCCCCGCCGTGGTGAGCGTGGTCAGGACGACCAGCATGATCCAGGGGCGGTCGACGCCCGCGCCGTCGATGCGGCGGAAAAGTGAAGTCATGCGGAAAGTGTATCGATACCAAGTTTGGTGTCAATACGGAATCCGCGTCGATCCACGAACGGGCTCGATCCGCATAGGATCGGGTCATGGACGATCCCGCCCCGCTCGGCCGACGCGAGCGAAAGAAGGCCGCGACCCGCAAGGCGATATCGGACGTCGCGACGGCGATGTTCCTCGAGCGCGGCTTCGACAACGTCAGCATCCGCGAGGTCGCCGACGCCGCTGACGTCTCGCCCACGACCGTGTTCGCGCACTTCCCTCAGAAGGAAGCGCTCGTCTTCGACGAGGACGACGAGCAGCGCGACCGTCTCGTCGCCATCGTCCGCGAGCGACCCGCGGACTCGACGATCGCCGAGGCCATCCACGCTTTCTACGCGGAGGAGATCCGCGCCGATGCCGAGGAGCACGGCGACGGTGTCGCGCGTCGATTCCTGGCGTTCCTCAACGAGACGCCCGCCCTGCGCGAGTATGCGTCGAAGATGTGGCTGCGTCACGAGGATGCGCTCGCCGCCGTGATCGCCGACGAGCTCGGACTCGGGGCGCCGCCGGCCGAGGTGCGCGTCTTCGCTCGTTTCGTCCTGCAGATGCAGACGATGGTCAGTGAGGCCGAGGACCCGATCGCGGTCCTCGACGCCGGGTTCGCGGTGCTCGACCGCGGGTGGGCACCCTTCGAGGCCCGCGTCACGACCGCTTCGAAGCCGATCGAAGGGGGAGCGGACTCGTGAGCCGTCGCAAATCGCTCGTCAACACGGTCGCCGACGACCTCCTCGCCCGCATCATCGACGGCCGCTTCGCGCCCGGCGACGCGCTTCCGACCGAGGCGGAGCTGGGCGCCGAGTTCGACGTCAGTCGTGTCACCGTCCGCGAGGCGCTGCGCACGCTCTCGGCCCGCGGCATCGTCCGGGTGCTCTCGGGGGTCGGCTCGCGCGTCGCGCCGGTCGAGCAGTGGCGCTCGGTGTCGGACGCGCTGCGATTCCGCGCCGCCCACGGCGACGACGCCACCGTCGCGGAGCAGTTGATCTCGACCCGCCGCCTCATCGAGTGCGAGGCCGCGGCCCTGGCGGCCCCGCTCATCGACGAAGCCGCCCTCGAGGAGTGCGGCCGGTGCATCGAGGAGATGGTCGCGGGGTCCGCCGCGGCCGACGTCGACCGGTTCGTGGTCGCCGACCTCCGTTTCCACGAGGTCATCCTGACCGCCTCCGGCAACCTCTTCCTCGCCGTCCTCCTCGCGCCTCTCACGGAGGTGCTCGCGGAGCGGCGCGCCCAGACGTCCCGCGTGCCCGAGATCCAAGAGCACGCGATCGCCGAGCATCGCAACGTCCTCGGCGCCCTGCGCGCGGGCGATCCCGCCGCCGCGCGGGCCGCGATGGACCAGCATCTGCAGCAGACCCTCGAGGACTTCCGCCACTACGTCGTCGGCTGAACCCCGCTGTGGCGGCCGAGCGTCGCATCGGACGGCGGCGTTTGACCATTTCGCGCGCCTGCTGCAAGATGTCATACATCTGACAGCATCCGGAACGACCGGGATGCGTGCTCGCTCGACGACGAGGAGAACCCGTGGCGCCCACCTCGCCCCTGCCCGACCTTCCGCCCCAGACGGAACCCGACATCGAGGCGCTCGCGGCACGCGTCGCCGACAGCGGTCGCGTCTTCGTCGTGCTCGACGACGACCCCACCGGCACGCAGTCCGTCGCCGACCTCCCCGTGCTGGGCGCGTGGAGCGTCGCCGACTTCGCCTGGGCGTTCGCCTCGGGCGCGCCGGCCGTCTACGTCCTCACGAACTCGCGCAGCCTCGATGCCGTCGAGGCCGAGCGCATCAACCGCGAGGTCGTCCGAGCCGCTCTCGACGCCGCCGCCTCCGCCGGCGTCCGCGTCGACTTCGTCAGCCGCAGCGACTCGACGCTGCGCGGCCACTACCCGCTCGAGCCCGACACGATCGCCGACGAGATCGCGCGCTCGGGCGGCGTCGTGCCCGGCAACACCGTCATCGTGCCGGCCTTCCCCGACGCGGGCCGAGTCACGGTGCGGGGCACGCACGGCGTGCTCGCCGACGACGGCTTCACCCCGATCGGCGAGACCGAGTTCGCCCGCGACTCGACCTTCGGCTTCACCTCTTCCCGGCTGGCTGACTGGGTCGAGGAGAAGACCGGCGGGGCGATCGCCGCGGCGGATGTCGTCGAGCTCACCGTCGACGCGCTCCGCGCCGGCACCGCGGCGGTCGCCGACGTTCTGCGCTCCGCCCCGACGGGTGCGCCCATCGTCGTGGACGCCGTCGTCGAAGAAGACCTGATCGCGCTCGCGCTCGGGCTCGAGACGGTCGAGGCCGAAGGACGCGCGTTCCTCTACCGCGTGGGTCCGCCGTTCGTGCGCGCCCGCATCGGACAGCGACGGCGTCCTCCCGTCGAGGTCGCCGACCTCGGCGTCGACCGCGCAGCGCGCGGCGGCCTGGTCGTCGTCGGCTCGCACGTCGGCCTGACGAGCCGTCAGCTCGCCGACCTCGTGAGCCGCCGCGACCTCGAGGCGGTCGTCGAGCTCGACGTCCCGCGTCTGCTCGATCCCGAGAACGGTTCCGCCGAGATCGAGCGAGCCGTCTCGACGATCGCGGTCGCCCTGCTGCGCGGCGACGTCGTGCTGCACACCAGCCGCACCCTCGTGCGGGTGGACGACCCCGACGAGAGCCTGCGCATCTCGCGCCGCGTCTCGCAGGCCGTCGTCGACAGCGTGCGCGGGGTCGTCGCCCGGGTGACGCCGCGCTTCGTCATCGCGAAGGGCGGCATCACCTCGAGCGACGTCGCCACCCGCGGCCTCGAGATCCGCCGCGCACGCGTCCGCGGCTCGCTGTTCCCCGGCATCGTGTCGGTCTGGGAAGCGGCCGACGGCCCGGCCTCGGGCATCCCCTACATCGTCTTCGCCGGCAACGTCGGCGACGACGGATCGCTGACGGCCGCCGTCGAGCGGCTGTCGCTGACCCCCGCGCACCCGAACGAGTCGAAGGAACAGAACTGAGATGACCGTCCACACCGACACCACCACGACCACCACCGTCGCCGTCCTGGGGCTGGGGGCGATGGGCCTGCCGATGGCCGCGCGCCTGGCCGAGACCTTCGTCGTCCGCGGCTACGACATCGCCCCCGCGCGCCTCGATCTCGCCGCCGCCGCCGGAGTGACCCGCGCGTCGTCCGCACCGGATGCCGCGACGGGCGCCGACGTCGTGCTCGTGGCCGTCCGAGACTCCGCCCAGCTCGCCGACGTCCTCTTCGGCGACGCCGGCATCGTGGACGCCCTCGCCCCCGGCGCGGTCGTCGTGCTCACGAGCACAGTGGGCACCGACGGCGTCGCCGACGTGGCCGCCTCGCTCGGCGAGCGCGGCATCGGTCTCGTCGACGCGCCCCTCAGCGGCGGCCCCGTGCGGGCGCGCGAGGGCGACCTGCTGATCGTCGTCGGAGCGGACCCCGCCGCCCTCGCCGTCGCGCGCCCCGTGCTGGAGCAGCTCGCCTCGACCCTCACGGTCGTGGGTGAGCGCGCCGGCGACGGTCAGGCGCTCAAGACCGTCAACCAGCTGCTGTGCGGCGTGCACATCGCCGCCGCCGCCGAAGCGCTCGCCCTGGCCGACCGGCTCGGGCTCGACCTCGACCGCACCCTCGAGGCCCTGCAGGCGGGAGCCGCGGCATCCTTCATGCTCGGCAACCGGGGCCCGCGAATGCTGCAGGCGTGGGACGACGAGGGGGCCGAGGTGCTGAGCCGTCTCGACATCTTCGTCAAGGACATGGGCATCGTCGGCGCGGCCGCACGCCGGGCGGGGCTGCCCGCGCCGCTGGCCGCCGCCGCGGAGCAGAGCTACCTCGTCGCCCAGGCGCAGGGGCTCGGAGAGGCCGACGACTCCGCCGTCATCCGCCTCTCGGCGCCTACGCGCCGGTCCTGACATCCGTCCCACCCCCACCGCACCCGTCGAGGAAGACACACGCGAATGAGCACACCACTGCTGCTGGCCATCGGAGCGGGAGGCATCCTCCTCCTGCTGCTTCTCATCATCAAGGCGAAGTTGAACGCGTTCCTCGCGCTCCTCGTCGTCAGTATCGTCGTCGGCCTCGCCGCGGGCCTGCCGCTCGCGACGGTTCCGGCGACCGACACCGATCCCGAACGGCTCGGCATCGTCCCCGCGATCATCGCCGGGCTCGGCAGCACGCTGGGCTCGGTCGCGATCCTCATCGCGCTCGGCGCGATGCTCGGCCGGATCATCGAGCTGTCGGGCGGGGCGACGAGCCTCGCAGGCCGGTTCACCGACATCCTCGGCCCCAAGCGCGTCGGCGCCGCCCTCACCGGGGCTGCCCTCGTGCTGGCGATCCCGGTGTTCTTCGACGTCGGGTTCATCATCCTCATCCCGATCGTCTACGGCTTCGCCCAGGCCGCCGGGGTCAACCCGGTCAAGCTCGGACTGCCCGTGGCGGGCATCATGCTCGCCGTGCACGTCTCGGTGCCGCCGCATCCGGGCGTCGTCGGGGGCGGCGCGCTGCTGGGAGCCGACGTGGGCTGGCTGACGATCGTCGCGATCGTCCTGGCCGTGCCGCTCGCCTTCGTCAGTCACTTCATGGCAAAGTTCCTCAACCGGCGGGATTACCCGATGCTGCCGGCGTCGCGGGCGATGTTCGAGGAGGCCGCGCGCGGCGGCACCCAGACCACGGTCACCGGCACCGTCACCTCGACCGTCGCGCCGCCGTCGGCGGGCATGGTGCTCACCCTGATCGTGACCCCGCTCGTGCTGATCGGCATCGGGACGACCGCGGGCACCGTCCTGCCCGCCGGCGACCCGGTGCGGGCCGTGGCCCAGTTCATCGGTGCCCCGCTGTTCGCGCTGCTGGTGACCGTGCTGCTGGCGCTGTACTTCCTCGGCGTCCGTCGCCGGTGGGGTCGCGAGAAGATCAGCGAGGTGCTCGAGTCCGCGCTGCCGCCGACCGCGATGATCGTGCTCGTCACCGGCGCGGGCGGCGCGTTCGCGCGCATCCTCACCGAGTCGGGCATCGGCACGGCCCTCGCCGACACGCTCCTGGCGACCGGCCTGCCGCTCCTCGTGCTCGCCTTCGTCGTGTCGCTCGCGCTGCGCGCGGCCCAGGGATCGGCCACCGTGGCGATCCTCACGACCGCCGGCCTGCTGGCCGACGCCGTCGCGACGGGCGGCTACGGGACGATGGAGATCGTGGCGATCACCCTCGCGATCGCCTTCGGATCGCTCGGTCTGTCGCACGTCAACGACTCGGGCTTCTGGGTCGTGACGCGCTACCTGGGCCTCGGGGTCGGCGACGGTCTGCGCACCTGGACGGTGCTGACCACCGTGCTGGGCCTCACCGGCTTCGCGCTCGTGGGCGTGTTCTGGGTGCTCCTGACGGCGATCGGCTGACCCGATTCGGCGGAACGGATGCTGCGGACGCCGCCCTTCCGCCGGTCTTGGGGATTCCTTGAGGTTCACCGGTGGACCTGTTGCGGTTTCCTTGCGGGTCGTCGCAGAAGATTTCCTTACACCCGGTCACGGGGACGCTGCCCGAACGGCGTCCCCGGGGCCGGGTGGCCACGTTTCGGCGCCGATCGCGTCCTCCGGCGGCGCCGAGAGGCAAATCCGCCGCCCGCACAAGGGGGTCGGCTTCGCGAACCGACCGGCCTAGCGTCGAGGCATGAGCGATCAGAGCATCCCCACGCCCGACGAGCCGACCTTCCCGGCCCCCGCCGAACCCACCGTTCCCGTTCCGACCGAGCCGACCACGCCTGCGCCGGGCGAGCCCGACGCGCCGACCCCGCCCGCCGGCTCCGGCGAGACCCTCGGCGGGACCGAGGGCGGCGGCGAGGGATCGCCGGTCAAGGATCCCGAGGACTGGGTGACCGGTGACGAGCCCATGACCGGCCCGCAGCGCAGCTACCTCGACACCCTGGCCCGCGAGGCCGGCGAGGAACTGCCCGCCAGCCTCACCAAGGCCGAGGCCTCGGAGCACATCGACCGGCTGCAGAGCGCGACCGGCCGCGGCGAGTAAGAGCTCGAACGGCGACGGCGGGGCGGATGCGGCACGCAGCGGCATCCGCCCCGCCGTCGTTCGTGCGCGGCGGCGTCAGGCGTGCGGCCGCTGCTGGCGCACGCGGAACCACAGGCTCAGCTCGCGCGCCGCCCGCAAGGTCGCGCTCGGGTCCGCTGAGGACTCGAGATCGTCGAAGGTGTCGCGGAAGCCCTCGGGCGCATCGCCGGTCGTCTCGGCGATCGGCTGGTAGCCCATCGTCCAGTCCGCGAACTCCCGCTGGTCGATCGGCTGCTCGATCAGCACGCGCATCGCCGTGTGACGCGGGTCCGTGGCGATCGTCTGCACCAGCGCGTTCACGGTGGACTCGGGGCCCTCGAGCACCTGGACGAACCGGCCGGCCCGGTACAGCAGCATCCCGGTCAGGTCGCGCTGCGCGTTCGCGGCCCGGCTCTGCGCGAGCAGGGCCCGCAGGTCGTCGTCGCCGAACGGGGCGCGGGCATTGCTGGTGTACAGCACCGAGACGAGCGGATCGGCGTTCGCGGTCATCGGATCTCCCGAAGCTCGACGGGCGGAATCTCGCCGGGGTCGTCGACCCCGGCCGGAAGGGCGGGGGCCGCGAGCGCCCGCATCGCCGACGTCAGCTCGGGGAAGACCCCGAC
Source organism: Microbacterium arborescens (assembly GCA_036946435.1). Lineage (GTDB taxonomy): Bacteria > Actinomycetota > Actinomycetes > Actinomycetales > Microbacteriaceae > Microbacterium > Microbacterium arborescens_A. Next base: position 61,988 of record JAQIJE010000003.1, read on the forward strand.
CAGGCGCGAACGCGAATCGAAGGCGTGGAACCGGCCGTCCGCCTGCCGGTCGATGTACCCGACGAACTCGCCGACGCGGCTGCCGACGTGGAAGCCGTCCTCGACTCGGGCCCACACGATGCCGGTGCCGGCGTGATGCGGGGCGGTGGGGCCGCCGTCGGTGGAGATCATCGGGCGGCCTCCGCTCGGGGGATCCAGATCATCGCACCGGCGGCGAGGAAGACCGCGGCGGCGACGCCGTGAGCGACCAGCCCGACCGTGCGGTCGAAGACGATCGGGAAGACGGGGTTCCACACGACGGCGATCGCCGCCATCGGGACGGCCCACCACCACTGCCGGGACTGCACCGCGAACCAGCCGACGATGAGGGCGAGGATCGCCACGATGAACGCGATCACGAGGGCGTACTCGCCGCCGATGAGCGGCAGGCCCGCCATCAGGGCGGCCGAACCCAGGATGCCGGGGAGCAACGCGTTGCGCTGACGCACGTACGCGTCGGCCGGTCGGGCGGTTCTGGAGGCCATGCGGTGGATCTCTCGAGTCGGACGGCGGGGGACGACCACGATCGTACGAGTTCAGGCCCCGTCGGTTCCCGTGCTTGACGTCGCCGCCGAAACGGTCATCGCCCCCACGGGGTCGGCGAGCAGCCGCGCGAACGCCGTCTCCGCCGCCCCGACGAGCAGGCGGTCGGGCCCGAGCTCCGCGATGCGGATGAGCGGCGCCGCGGCAGCGATGGTCTGCCGGCCGACGGCATCCGCGAAACCCGCCTCGTCGGTCTCGACGAGGGTCGCGAGGAACCCGCCGAGCACCACCACCTCGGGGTCGAGGATGTTCACGGCGCCGGCGACGGCCGAGGCGAGCACCCGACGCTGCCGGGCCACCTCGTCGGCGACGGCCGGGTTGGTGCTGCGATGCACGGCGTCGCGCAGGGCGTCGTCGTCGGCGCCCGGCATGCCGAGCGCCGTGAGCAGCCGGTGCTGGTTGACCTCGTCCTCGAGCGCCGCGCGCTCACCCGAACGGCGGTCCGCCGGCGCCTCGAACACGGCCGGATTGTGCCCGAACTCGCCCGCAAGCCCGCGCGCGCCGCTCATCGGCGCGCCCCCGATCACGAGGCCGCCGCCGATGCCGCTCGCGCCGCCGTTGAGGTACAGCACGTCGGCCATCCCGCGCGCCGCGCCGAAGAGGTGTTCGGCGTGAGCACCGTACGACGCGTCGTTGCCGACGGTGGTCGGAACGCCGGTCGCCGTGACGATCAGCCGGGCCAGGGGAGCGTCGGTCCACCGCAGGTGCGGGGCGTGCACGACCGTTCCCGCCGCGGGGTGCACGAGACCGGGCACGGCGACGCCGACACCGACGACCGTGGCCCCCGAGAGCGGCCCGCTCCGCCAGCCGGCGAGCGTCTCGGCCGTCGTCGCCGCGAGCTGTACGGGACTGATCAGCTGCGCGGACTCGACGCGACGACGCGCGCGCACGCGCCGGTCGAGGCCGACGGCGGCGATCGTGACGGCGTCGACCTCGGGGTTGACGGCGAGGGCGACGACGTCGGCGCTCGCCGTCACGACGGGCGAGGGACGGCCGATGCGGCCCTCGGCCGCGCCGGCGGTCTCGTCGGCCAGTCCGAGGCGCACGAGCTCGCCCGCGAGAGCCCCGATCGTCGACCGGTTCAGCTGCAGGTCGGCGGTGAGGGCGGCCCGCGAGAGCGGGCCCTCGCGGTGCACCGCCGCGAGCATCCGGGCCAGGTTGGCGCGCCGGACGAGCTCGGCGGTTCCCGGCGCGACAGTCACGGGCACAGCCTACGAGAAAGAGGTTTGTTGACGTAGAGCACAAACGTGCCTAGCCTGAGGATGCAGCAATCGAAGCGAAGGAGCACGCATGCGCACCCCCACCCCGGCCGACAGGTTCACCTTCGGTCTCTGGACCATCGGCTACAACGGCACCGACCCCTTCGGCGGCCCGACGCGGCCCCCGCTCGACGTCGTGCACGCCGTCGAGAAGCTCGCCGAGCTCGGCGCTGCGGGCCTCACGTTCCACGACGACGACCTGTTCGCCTTCGGGTCGACCGAGAACGAGCGCCAGACCCAGATCGACCGTCTCAAGGGTGCGCTCGCCGACACCGGCATGACGGTGCCGATGGTCACGACCAACCTCTTCAGCGCCCCCGTCTTCAAGGACGGCGGGTTCACCTCGAACGACCGCTCGGTGCGCCGGTACGCCATCCGCAAGGTGCTGCGTCAGATCGACCTCGGAGCCGAGCTCGGCGCCGAGACGTTCGTGATGTGGGGCGGCCGCGAGGGAGCCGAGTACGACTCGGCGAAGGACGTCCGTCAGGCGCTCGAGCGCTACCGCGAGGCCGTGAACTTCCTCGGCGACTACGTCGTCGAGAAGGGCTACAACCTGCGGTTCGCGATCGAGCCGAAGCCGAACGAGCCCCGCGGCGACATCCTGCTGCCCACGCTCGGTCATGCGCTGGCCTTCATCGACTCGCTCGAGCGTCCCGAACTCGTGGGCCTGAACCCCGAGGTCGGCCACGAGCAGATGGCGGGGCTGAACTTCGCCGCGGGCATCGCTCAGGCGCTGTACCACGGCAAGCTCTTCCACATCGACCTCAACGGTCAGCGCGGCATCAAGTACGACCAGGACCTCGTGTTCGGCCACGGCGACCTGCACAACGCCTTCGCGCTCGTCGACCTGCTCGAGAACGGCGGCCCGAACGGCGGTCCCGCCTACGACGGCCCGCGCCACTTCGACTACAAGCCCAGCCGTACCGAGGACGAGACCGGGGTCTGGGACTCCGCCGCCGCCAACATGCGCACCTACCTGCTGCTGAAGGAGCGGGCCGAGGCGTTCCGGGCCGACCCCGAGGTGCAGGAGGCGCTGGAGCACGCGCGCGTGGCCGAGCTGGCCCAGCCGACCTTCGGCGAGGGCGAGACGTACGACGACTTCGTCGCCGACCGCTCGTCGTACGAGGACTTCGACGCCGACGCCTACCTCGGCGGCAAGGGCTTCGGCTTCGTGCGCCTGCAGCAGCTGGCCACCGAGCACCTGCTCGGCGCCCGCTGACCGCATCCACCGCATCCACCGCATCCACCGTCCGCGAGACGGCAGATCCGCGCCGAGACCTCGGGGCCAATCCAGGGTCTCGGCGCGCGAGTGTCGTCTCGCGGTTCGATGACAGAGAGGGGACCGGCATGACGCTGGTCATGGGGGTCGACTCGTCGACCCAGTCGTGCAAGGTCGTCGTCGTCGACGCCGAGACGGGGCGCATCGTGCGCGAGGGGCGCGCCGCCCACCCCGAGGGGACGAGCGTCGACCCCGAAGCGTGGTGGGAGGCGCTGCAGCGCGCCGTCGAGGCGGCCGGCGGCATGTCGGATGTCGCGGCGTGGTCGATCGGCGGGCAGCAGCACGGTCTCGTCGCGCTCGACGCGGACGGCCGGGTCATCCGCGACGCCCTGCTGTGGAACGACACCCGGTCGGCGGACGCCGCTGCCGACCTCGTCGCCGAGTTCGGCGCCGAGCAGCTCGCCGCACGCACGGGTCTCGTGCCGGTCGCCTCGTTCACGATCAGCAAGCTGCGGTGGTTGCGCGATCACGAGCCCGAGAACGCCGCGCGCGTGGCGGCCGTGGCCCTTCCGCACGACTGGCTCACCTGGCGTCTCCGCGGCTTCGGCGCCGCCGACTCGCCCGGCGCCGCCGCGCTCGACGAACTGGTCACCGACCGCTCCGATGCCTCGGGCACGGGCTACTGGAGCGCCGCGAGCGGCGCGTACGACCGCGACCTGCTCGTGGCCGCTCTCGGGCACGACGCCGTCGTGCCTCGGGTGCTCGCCGCCGACGAATGGGTGATCGACGCCGAGGGCCGCCGCGTCGCGCCCGGTGCCGGCGACAACGCGGCATCCGCTCTCGGCGTGGGGGCCGCGCTCGGCGACGTCGTCGTCTCGATCGGCACATCGGGCACGGTCTTCGCGGTGAGCGACGAGGCCGTCGTCGACGCCTCGGGCACGGTGGCCGGCTTCGCCTCGGCCGACGGCCACCACCTGCCCCTCGTGTGCACCCTCAACGCGGCCCGGGTGCTCGATGCGACGGCGACCCTCCTCGGGGTCGACCACGACGAGCTCTCTCGTCTCGCGTTGGCCGCCGAGCCAGGCGCGGCCGGGCTGACGCTCGTGCCGTACTTCGAGGGCGAGCGCACGCCCAACCTCCCCGACGCCACCGCCTCGCTCACCGGCATGACCCTCGCCTCGACGACGCGGGAGAACCTCGCGCGCGCCGCCGTCGAGGGGATGCTGTCGGGCCTGGGCGCCGGTCTCGACGCGCTCCGGACGCTGGGGGTGCCGCTGCGACGCGTCCTGCTGGTGGGGGGCGGAGCGCGGTCCGAGGCCGTGCGGCGCATCGCTCCGCTCGTGTTCGGTCTCGATGTCGAGGTCCCCGAGCCCGGCGAGTACGTCGCCGTCGGCGCCGCCGAGCAGGCGCGCCGCGTCATCGCGCCCTAGCGCGCGGTGAGACCGGCGCCGGCTGCGGTCATTCGGCAGGGATGCCGCAGTCGGCGCCGACGTCGCACGGGGTGGCAGCCCGGCGGGGCTCAGACGTGGTCGCGCCAGGAGTGGCGGGGCTCGTAGCCGAGCAGGCGACGCGCCTTCTCCGTCGAGAACAGCGAGTCGTTCACGCCGAGGTCGCCGCGCACCTCGACGCCGGGGAAGACCTCGGCGACGAGCTCGGCGTTCGGGCGCGACATCACCGTGTCGGCGGCGGCGATGAGGAAGCGGTCGAACCCGGCGGGCGCGTTCTCGAGCGCCCGCTGCACGGCCTGGGCGCCGTCGCGCGCGTCGATGTAGCTCCACGCGTTCCACTTGCGCGTCCGCGCGTCGGTGTCGAACGAGGGGAACTCGGCGTAGTCCTCGGGCACCATGACGTTCGAGAACCGCAGCGCGGTGATCGACAGGCCCGGGTGCCAGCGCACGAGCTCGATCGCGAGCTGCTCCTCGAGGTGCTTCACGAGCGAATAGACCGACTCGGGCCGCGCCGGGTAGTCCTCGTCGACGGGCAGGTAGGGCGGCGGCACGTCGAACGGCAGCCCCTGCACGGTCTCGCTCGAGGCGTAGACGATGCGGTCGATCCCGAGCCGCGTCGCGGCGTGGAAGACGTTGAAGGTCGCGGCCATGTTGTTGTGGAAGGTCGCGATGTCGGGGCGGATGCCGGGCGCCGGCACGGCGCCGAGGTGCACGATCGCGTCGACGCCGTCGTGCTGGTCGCCCACCGCGCCGAACGCGTCGACGACCTGGCCGTAGTCGGTCAGGTCGATCTGCACGAAGCCCGCGCCGCGCGCGCCGGCCAGGTCGAAGCCGATGACCTCGTGCCCCGAAGCGCGCAGTTCGCGAGCGACGACCGTGCCGAGCTTTCCCGATGATCCCGTCAGTGCGATCCGCATGCGACCAGCGTCGCACACGAGGGGACCCCCACGGGCGGCTAGGCTCGATCGTCATGGCTGCCGGGGCGACGATCCACACGTTCGATGCGACACTCGCCGACGTCGACCGGGGTGTGTACGAGTCGTTCGCGCTGCGCGTCGCGCGGCATCCGTCCGAGACCGACGCGTTCATGCTCACGCGCCTGCTGGCCTACTGCCTCGAGTACGAGGAGGGCATCGACTTCACCGAGGGCATCGCCGCGAAGGACGAGCCCGCCGTGCTCGTGCGCGACCTCACCGGTGCGATCGTCGCGTGGATCGAGGTGGGGGCACCGGATGCCGCACGCCTGCACACCGGCAGCAAGCAGGCCGACCGCGTCGCCGTCTACACGCAGCGCAACCCCGGCCCGGTCGCAGCCGTCTGGGCGGGGAAGAAGATCCACCGTGTGTCGGAAATCCAGCTGCACAGCTTCGAGCCCGGTTTCATCGACACGCTCGTGTCGGCGCTGGATCGTCGGAACACCGTGACGGTCTCGATCACCGAGCGTCACCTCTACGTCGAGCTCAACGGCGTGACGGCCGAGACCGACGTCCTCACTCAGCCGGCGGGCTGAGCCGCTCGGGCTGCGGGGGTCTCGCCCGGCTCCGGTGCCGACGAGACGAACACGTCGACGCCGGCATCCGTCAAGACGAACTGCAGTGCCGTCCCGATCGGGTAGCGCTCGCGCAGCTCTTCGGGTTGCTCCTGCCCGACGATGAAGGTGGACGCGGCGGGGAACGCGCCGGCCGAACACCCTTGCGAACCCGACCAGGAGCCGCTCGTCGTGGACTCCAGGTCGGTGGAGCGCAGCACGAAGATGCAGGCCTCGCCGTCGTCCGCGTTCGAGGTGAAGGCGGACGTCTGGAACACGGCCAGCCCGAAGAACGACTCGAACGCGCGACTGTTCTCGGGCTCGGAGAAGTCGCCGAAGAACGCCGGAAGTTCGGCGCCCGTCGGCAGCAGCGTCGTCGCGTGCGTGACGCGGGCGTCGTCCGGCAGGGCGGTCGCGGTCGAGGCGCTCCGCGCCGTCACGACGGAAGTCGCGCCCGCCGCGAGCACGGCGACGGCGACGAGCGAACCCGCCCACATCAGAACCGAGCGCAGCGCGGGGCGGTGACGCCGCGCGCCGGCGCCGCCGGACCCGGCGTAGGACGCATCGGCGGGTTCGTCCGCATCGGCGGGGTCGGCCGCCGACGTGTCGGACTCCGCGACCGCCTCATCGCGCTCCGGAGCGGGGCGCAGCAGCGGGACGGCGTCGATGATGTCCGGCGCGCGACTCTCGGGCACCGGGGCGGGGGCGGGCTCGCGCGCCGCGGCGGCGCGACGCTCGCGGTCCCGCCGTTCGAGCTCGGCGAGTCGCTCGATGGCCGCCGGGTCGTCGGCGATGTCACCGCCCGGCGCATACGCGCGGGCGCGCAGGGCCCGGAGCTCGGCGGAAACACCCTCGTCCATCCTTGAATCGTGGCACATCCCGCAGCCCCCTGGACCGGTCCGGGCGGGCGGTCGCACTCGGGCCGACGCTCGCCGTGGCGGGATCGGTCAGCGGATCCCGAGCGGATGCCGGTACCTTTGTGCGATGACGCATCGAGCCGTTCCGGCCTCCGACTCCGACAGTCCCAGCGCCCGGGTGACCCCGGGCGCATCCCGTCCCGGGAGCGGGGTCCGCCGATGAACGGCGATCTGCTCCTGAACATCGTCCTCGTCGTCGTCTTCGTGCTCATCGGCGGTGTCTTCGCCGCGACCGAGATGGCGCTCGTGACCCTCCGCGAGAGCCAGGTCAACGCGCTCGCGCTCCGGGGCAAGCGCGGCGAGAAGGTCGCCGCTCTCGCGCGCAACCCCAACACCTTCCTCTCGGCGGTGCAGATCGGCGTGACCGTGGCGGGCTTCGCCTCCGCCGCCTACGGCGCCTCCTCGATCGCTCCCTCGCTCGCGCCCGTGCTCGTGATGTGGGGCGTGAGCGAGGCGGCGGCGATGACCATCGCGACGATCGTGCTGACACTGATGATCGCGTACCTCTCGCTCGTCCTCGGCGAGCTCGTGCCGAAGCGCCTCGCCATCCAGCGCAACGCGGCGTTCGCGTACGGCGTCGCCCCCGTGCTGGGCGGCTTCGCGACGCTCATGCGACCGGTCATCTGGCTGCTCTCGCTGTCGACGAACCTGCTCGTGCGGCTGCTCGGCGGCGACCCGAACAAGACCGGCGAGGAGCTCAGCGACGAGGAGCTGCGCGACATCGTCTCGAGCCACGAGGGGCTGCCCGAGGACGAACGGCGCATCCTCGACGACGTCCTGTCGCTGCGGGACCGGCAACTGAGCGAGGTCATGCGGCCCCGCCCCGAGGTCGTCTCCCTCGTCGGCCGCGAGAGCGTCGGCGAGGCCGCCGCCCTCGTCCGCGACCTGCCGCACTCGCGGTACCCGATCATCGATCAGACGATCGACGACGTCGTGGGCTTCGTGCACGTGCGCGACCTGCTCGACGCCGCCGCGACCGACGCGCAGCAGCCGCTGTCGGCCATCGTCCGGCCGATCCGGTACTTCCCCTCGACCGCGCGTCTGCTGCCGACCCTGACCTCGATGCGTGCCGAGGGCAGCCAGATCGCGGTCGTCGTCGACGAGTACGGCGGCACCGACGGCATCGTGACGCTCGAAGACCTGGTCGAGGAGGTGGTGGGCGAGATCGTCGACGAGTACGACACCGAGGCGATGCCCCACCCGCTCGCGGGCGACGGCGGGCCCGTCGACGGCCGCCTCAACCTGCAGGACTTCGAAGAGGCGACGGGCATCACGATCCCGCGGGGCGCCTCCGACACCGTCGCCGGCTTCGTCATCGAGCAGCTCGGGCGCCTCGCCCGCGTCGGCGACCGCATCGAGGTCGACGGCGCGACGATCGAGGTGACGCGTCTGGATCGTCGCCGCATCGCGGAGCTGCACGTCGCGCGCGTCTCGCGCGAGACGGATGCTGCGGCATCCGTCGACGACTGAGCGTCGTCGCCCGGGCTAAACTCGGGGGCGGTGCGTCGGGAAGTCTGGTCGACACGTCCTCCGGTGACCGCCGGGGGAGGACGGAAGGCTCCCCATGCACGATGCCCTGCCCCGCCGAGCCCGCCTGCGCCGCTGGCTCTCGCGTGAGACGACGAGCGGAGCGCTGCTGCTCGCCGCCGCGTCGCTCGCACTGATCTGGGCGAACTCGCCCTTCGCCGACGCATATGCGGCCCTGTCGGAGTTCCGGATCGGGCCGGCAGCGCTCCATCTCGACCTCTCGCTGTCGACGTGGGCGGCCGACGGGCTGCTCGCGGTGTTCTTCTTCGTCGTGGGCGTCGAGCTCAAGCACGAGTTCGTGGCGGGCAGCCTGCGCAGCCCGCGCGAGGCAGCCGTGCCCGTGCTCGCCGCCGTCGGCGGGATGATCGTCCCGGCGGTCGTCTTCGTCGGCGTCGTCGCGGTGTCGGGCGACACCGACGCCCTGCGCGGGTGGGCGATCCCCACCGCCACCGACATCGCGTTCGCGCTGGCCGTGCTGGCGATCTTCGGGCGCGGCCTCCCCGCTGGCCTGCGGACGTTCCTCCTCACGCTCGCCGTCGTCGACGATCTGCTGGCGATCGTGGTGATCGCCGTGTTCTACACCGCCGCGATCGATGCGCTCATGCTGGTCGTCGCGCTGGTCGGGACCGGTGTCTTCGCCATCGTGGTGCGGCGCAGCTGGGCCCGCTGGTGGCTGCTGCTGCCCCTCGGCCTCGTGGTGTGGGGCTTCCTGCACGCTTCGGGCGTGCACGCGACGATCGCCGGCGTGCTGCTCGGGTTCGTCGTCCCGGCCCGGCCGGTGGCGGGGGAGCCGGTGGCGCGGACCGACACGTACGACGATGCGGTGCGTCCGTTCTCGGCGGGGATCGCGCTGCCGGTGTTCGCGTTCTTCGCGGCGGGCGTCGCCGTCGCCGGGGCGGGCGACCCGGCCGCCGTGGTGTTCCAGCCGGTGGTCGGTGCCATCGTGGCGGGCCTCGTGGTCGGCAAAGCGCTGGGCGTGCTCGGAACGACGGCGATCGTGACGCGCGCGACGCGGTTGCGGCTGCCCGCCGGCGTGGGACTGCGCGATCTGGTGCCGATCGGGCTGCTCTGCGGCATCGGGTTCACGGTGTCGCTCCTCATCACGGGGCTCTCATTCGACGACGGCACCCACACCGACGGTGCGCGGCTGGCGGTGCTCGTCGGCAGCCTGCTCTCGGCCGTCGGGGCTGCGATCCTGCTCGCGCGGTCCGCGCGCCGCGCTCGTCGCACGGAGTCCGATCCCGCCGAGGCGGGGGCGCGTACCGCGGCGTCGGCGATCGATGGTGAGGGACCCGCTCTGGGCTTCGACGAGCCCCGCTGACCCGGCATCCGAGGGGACGACCACGCCCGGGCGCATGAGTCAACCCTCTGCGTGCCGTGTGCGAGAGCCGGCGGGATCGTTCTAGGATGCCGGGGTGCCCGACGCTCCGACGCCCACGCATTACTGGTACCCCTCGGACTCGGACGACGCGGGGAACGCACGTGAACGCGGCATCAAGGTGCTGCAGGCCTTCCGCCTCTACCGAGCCGCCGAGGCGGCCATGCGACGGCGCACGCGCGACTCGATGTCGATGGGCGAGAACGAACTGCTCGTCCTGCGCTATCTCATCAAGGCCCAGGGCGAGGGGCGCATGGTCGGACCGACCGAGCTGTCGCGCTACCTCGGCATCTCCACGGCATCCACGACCGCGCTGATCGACCGCCTGCAGAAGTCGGGGCACGTCCAGCGTCAAGCCCATCCGAGCGACCGGCGCAGCGTTCACGTCATCGCGACGGAGAAGTCCGACGACGAGGTGCGCGACACCCTCGGGCGGATGCACGAGCGCATGATCGCGGCGGTCGACGGGATGTCGGCGGACGAGGCGCGCATCGTCATCGCCTGCCTCGGACGGCTGCAGCAGGCCGTCGACGCGGTCGATGCCCACGCCCCGGATCCGCGCTCGGAGCAGGCGCGCAGCGACCGGTCCTGACACGCCGGTGCCGGTAGCTAGACGGCGGAGAAAAACGACGGATTGACATTCGTCAGCGGCGACATCGCGTGACAACATGGGAACATGTGTTCGCCTTCGGTCACCCCCGACGACGACCGTTTCTCGGTCGAGGGGCAGGTCGTGACCTCGTTCTCGGGTGTCGTCGCCCGGCTCTCGGCCGCACATCCGTCCCTCGCGGTCGTCGAGATCGAACGCGTCGTGCTGCGCGAGTGGGACGCGTTCAGCGGAAGCCGACCGATCGTCGTGCCGATCGGGGTCGAGGAGGGCGCCGGCGAGATGCTCGGCGTGCCGACATCCGCGACGCTCGACCGCTGAATCCGCTCACGTAACGGTCGCGTGACGGGCCGCGCGGTCGTTCCTCCGCACCGGGCCGCGCGGGTTAGGCTCGCTGCGTGGGCCGATTCATCTACGACACGCTGGGGAACTCCGTCGAGATCGACGACCGAACCCTGGCGCACCTGCGCATCGTCATCATGAACAAGCTGCGCCGGTCGGAGCCGTTCATGTTCGACATCGATCTGCCGCGGGGCGGTGAGCGCCGGAGCTACTGGATCCACCCCTCCGTGCCGCTGCAGTTCCATTTCTCGGGCAGTCGCCAGCCGCGGATCAACCGCCACTGGGTCGAAGAGCTCATGCAGGTCGCGAGCGGTCCGTCGGGGCTGTCGCTGGTACCCGAGCCCGTCGACGACGGGGCCCCCGAACTCGGCTGAGCCCGCTGGGTAGGCCCGGTCGCCCCTGCCTCGGCCCCGGCCCCACGTCGACTCGCCAGTAAGTGCGGGTGCGAGGCGCGTCGAACCCGCGCTTCGTGGCGAGTCGACGGTGAAGGGGACGGGCGGGGTCAGGGCGCGGTGTCGGGGTGCGGAAGCGCGTTGAGGTCGTCGACGTGTTCGGCGACGACCATGATCCCGCCGGAAGAGTTCGCCGAGTTCGCGAGCTCCTCGACCCATTCGCGGCTGAGGGTCGTGGGCTCGGGATCGTCGAAGCTGAACCGCAGGGGGATCGAGGGGTGCAGCCAGATCGTGCTGCGGCCCGCGGCCTCGCCGTCGGGGTGACGCCACGACAGTGTGAAGCTCTCGCCGCGGCGCAGCTTGGTCGCGATGACCACCTTGAGGTGCGCCAGCGTGCGGTCTTCGATGTGGATCGGCGATGCGCCGTCTCCGTAGTAGATCGTGCCCACGGGCACCAGGGTAGACCCGCGAACCGGGATCGGCACCAGCTTGTCAAGCCCTCGACGCTGCGCAGCCGCGCGGCGAGAGTGGAGGGCGATGAGCACGGATCCCCGACCCGACGATGCGTCCGAGCCGCAGAGCCCGGACGCCGTCGACGACGACCTGTTCGCCGACCTCCCCGCCTTCGACGTCATCGACGGCGAGCTGATGCCGCGGGCCCCTCGCAGCGGCTGAGCGAGCCGGCACTTCCGTGACGCGAGGCGCACATCCGGAGGGCGACGACGCCGCACCGGCAGAGGCCGGCGACCTCGATCTGATCGCCGCCGAGCTGTTGCGGATCGAACCGGCACGGTTCATCGCGGCCCGCGACCAGCGGGCCCGCCGCGCGGACGCCGCCCTGGCACGCGGCATCCGCTCGTTGCGCAAGCCCACGACCTCGGCGTGGGCCGTCAACAGGCTCAGCGCCGATCCGGTGTTCCGTGAGGCGCTGGAACTGGCGATCAGCCTGCGCACGGCACAGGACGATCTCGATGCGGTCGAGCTCGCGCGGCTCGGCACGCAGCGTCGTGCGCTCGTGGCCGCGCTCGCTCGGCGTGCGGTCGAGCTGGCGGCCGAGGTCGGGGTCGCCCTGTCGGCTGCGGCACGCGACGACGTGCAGCGCACCGTGAACGCAGCGATCGTCGACCCGGTCGCGGGAGCCGTCGTCGCGGCGGGGCGCCTGCTGCGCCCGCTCGATCCGGGAGTGCTCGACGCCGAGACGTTGCGCGACCGCGTGGCGGGCTCGATCCCCGGCGCGGAGTCGGTCGCCGTCGATCCCCCCGACGACCTCGCCGGCCGACGCGCGCGCCGCGAGGCCGATCGGCGCCGCCGCGAGGCCGAGCTCGCGCACGCCGAGGCGCATCGCGCGCAGTCGCGTGCCGAGCGGCAGCGCGACGCCGCGCGTGAGCGCGCCGACCGCGCGCACGAGCGGGCCGACGGGCTGCGTCGCGAACTCGAGCGGGCCGTTGCGGATGCCGCAGACGCCGACGCGGCGGTCGACGAGAGCGAGCAAGCCGTGGGGGCTGCCCGCGATGCCGCGCGTGCCACCGAGTGGGCGCTCGCGCGTGCCGCCGACCACGCCGAGCGCCCGCGGGATCAATAGCATCGGAGTCATGGAGTCTTCTGCGGCCGAGCTCATCGATGCCGCTCGCCGCAGACTGGCAGGGGTGCCGCGGGAGCGGCTCGGCGTCCGCAGCGAGGGCCGGCGACTGCTCGGTTTCGGTCGCGCCGCCCGCATCCTGCCGATCGGCGACGCGTGGCACCTGGGGGTGCTGCTCATCGCCGACGAGGAGGTGTTCGCGACCGGTGAGCTGCTGCGCGCCCGCGCCGAGGCGGTGCGCGGCTACACCGCCGAGGCGCAGCGCGCGCGGTCCGAGCGGGCCGCAGCGGCGTTCCGCGGCGGGTTCGCCGAGGGCGAGCCCGTGCACCTCGACTGGACGCCCATCGACCTCGGCGTGGTCGATGACGGCGGTTCGTCGGGGCCGCTCTCGGTCGTCGGCGGCGTCGTCACGGTCGCGTTCGCCGCGGGTGCCCGGATGCCGCTCGCGGCCTATCTCGACGACCGCATCGCCCTGCTGCCCTGACGGGGCGGCGGGATGGGGAGTTCTCCCCATCGACGGGTGCCGCGGGTGGCGGATAGGTTTTGGGTGTCGGCTCCGGAGGGGGTCGGTCCAATCGAACTCGAGGAGGGCCGTGATGGCTGATTTCGGTGCGTCTTATGGCGAGATGGAGCAGGTGGCGAACTCGCTGTCGCAGGCTCGTGATGACATCCAGGGGCAGTTGGACACCTTGAAGTCGCAGGTGGACACGCTGCTGGGTGATGACTTCAAGACGCAGCACGCGTCGGGGAAGTTCGGCGAGGGCTATTCGGAGCTGACGACGGGTCTGAAGAACGCCGTCGACGGCATCAACGACATGTCGGATTCGCTGCTGGGCATGATGCGCGCGATCCAGGACCTCGACCAGCAGCTCGCCGGCGGCTGATCGACGATGTCGGTCCGACTTTCGTACGACGAGATCGGTGCGCTCTACACGAACCTCCTGGCGACGCAGACGGAGTTCGACAACGCCTCCGCGCGCGCGAGCGATCTCGCCTCCGATATCGACCGGCCTTACGATCGCGGCGAGCTCCGCGACGAGGCGAACACGTTCGAAAGCCAATGGGATGATCGCCGCGGCAAGCTCAACGAAGGACTGGAGTCGGTGATCAACCGCGCCAAGACGGTCCTCGAGGGGTTCGGCGACTTCGATCTCGAGTCGGCCGCTCAGATGGCCGCGCAGATGCAGGAGACGGGTTAACAGATGGCTACGCACGATTCGCCGCGCGGTCGGCCGGTGGAGGTCGTCGCGGGGAGCGCCGGGTCGATCCACCATCGCGGTACGCAGGTCGTGAACCTGGGCTCCGCGATGGCCGATGCCGCCGGGCTGCTCGACCGCCTCGTGGCGGAGGGCGCCGACATGGAGGGCTCAGCGATCGAGAAACTGCGCGAGGCCGGCGAGGAGGTCTACCGCGAGCTCGGTCGTGCCGCCGACCTGTATGTGGCGGTCGGTCCCTTCATCCGCGACTACGGCACGGCTCTGGGTGATGTCCAGGGGCGGATGGGCTCGAGCGTGCCGGCCGCGAACGATGCATGGGCGACGCTGCAACTGCGGCGCGACCAGGCCGTCGAGGCGGAGAACGCCCGGGTGAATCAGAGCAACTCCACGCCCTCCGTCGACCCGGTCGACCCGGATGTCGCGCAGCAGCGGGCCGATGAGGATGCGGCCGATGCGCTCGCTGCCCGCGACGCGGCGTACGACCTGTGGGAGTCGGCGGGCAACGCGTTCGACGCCGACTACGACGCGTGGGAATCGGCCTTCGAGACCGCGGTATCGGGAATCCGCAGCGCGACGCAGGACGGCGTGCGGGACTCGTTCTGGGACAATCTCGACGGGCTCGTGTCGTTCGTCCTCGACGTGCTCGCGATCGCGGGCATGGTGCTGGCGGTCCTGGCGCTCGTCGTCGGCGGGCCGATCGTCGCCATGCTCGCTCTCGCCGTCGGGGTGCTGTCGCTCGTGCTGACGATCTACCAGGCGACCCGGGGTGACGCCGGGCCGGTCGAGGTCGGCCTCGCGATCCTCGGGGTCTTCCCGTTCGGAGCGCTGGGCGAGTTCGCCTCCGGCGGCATCGGATCGGGCATGCGCGCGTGGACGGGACTCTCCCGCGGCGGGTTGTCCGTCGCCGACGACGCGGCGCGATGGAGCCTGAGCCTGACCGGTGGCCTGCCCGACTTCGTGTCGAACATGCGCGGTCTCGGCGGCAGCGGTGCGGGCTTCCTGTCACTGGGCGGCAACAGCTTCGAGTTCATGTCCGACGTGGTGACCGGTTTCGACAACGAGATGTGGCGCGTGGTGGGTGAGCTCGGCACGATGCCGCAGCAGGCCGCGTACGCGACGGATGCCGCGGGGACCTTCGTCGGGAACGTCGCCAACATCTTCAGCTACGGCGAGAACATCATCGACGCCGCATCCGGGTCGTTCCTGAACCTCTCCGATCTGCGCTGGTGAGCGCCGCCCGAGGAGTCGGTGCCGGCTGTGGCAAGGTGATCTCATGACGTCGCTGCGCGAGGAACTGCTGGGTCGCGTTCCCGCCCTCCCGGCGTTCCGCATGATGGGCCCGCCGGGCTGGGAGCTGCACGAGATGGCGCCCGAGGTCGAGCAGCGGCTCACCGCCCGAGCTCGCGAGCGGCTCATGGCGGCCCACCAGCCGGTGCTGTTCGCCCGATTGGGGCCGCTCGTCGCCGAGGCGTTCTCGTCGGCCCGCGCGCAGGGCGCGATGTTCATGATCATGCCGGGGGCAGACACTCCCGGCGGGCTGTTGGCCCCCGTCACGATCCTCGGTTCTCTACAGCGTTCGTCGCCATCGGTTCCGCTCGATGCACGCGTCTCGGAGGCGATCGAGAACCACGGCGCGCGGGCGCTCGACGGCAGCCGCCATTTTCTTCGGTGGGAGCACCGCAAGCGTGCCCGGATCGACGGGGACGAGGTCGACACGCGCACGCTGGTCTACCTCACGCCGATCCCCGGAACCGGCAGGTCGAGTGCGCTCCAACTCACGGCCACCATCGTGCAGCCGGTCGAACGCGACCCCGAGATCGATGCGCGCATCGCGGAGTGGGTCGACGTGATCAATGCCTCGGTCGCGACGTTCGCCTGGGTCCGCTCGTGACCGCCGTCCGCTACGTCGACGACCCGGAGTTCGTCGTTCCGCTGCCGAGCGACGAGATGGACGATGCGGCACGCCGGGACTGGGCGCGTCAGGCGGTCGCCGCCACCGCGAGCAGACACGGCGTCGACGCGGTGCGTTCGGACCTCGCCATCGAGCTCGCGGCTCGCGTGCAGGCGAAGATCGCGGAGGAGGGCGCGGCCGGCGCGCTCCTGTACGCGCCGTCGTGGGGAGTCTGGACCGCGGTGCGGATCGCCGTCTCCGATCGCGAGCCGACGCCCGACGAAGTCGAGGGCTTCATCCGTCCCCCCGCTCTGCTCCCGCCCCACGTGCGAACGACGCCCGACCTCACCGTCGGGCGGGGGGTGTCATCGACCGTCCTCGTCAGCGCGAACCCGACTCTGGGGGCGGTGCGCTGGCTCTTCGTGCCGCCCGGCCGCGGCGTCCGCATCGACATGACGCCGGTCGCCGCGCCCGCGCTGACCGCGGTCGCCTCGCTGACCGAGGTCTTCCTCTCGACGCTGCGGGTGGAGGGCGTCGACGGCGACCGGTCTGCGGCGTTCGAGCCCGACCGGCTGGTGTCGCCCCTCGACACCGAAGGTCGCAGCTGGCCGGAGTGGGCGTCGTGACGACGGGACCGGCCGCCCGTTTCGCGGCCTCCCGCCGAACGTGGGAGCCGATCGACTGGTGGCGGCTCGAGGCGCGTGCGTGGCAGGAGGCGCCCTCGGTGCGTCGGGTCATCGCGTTCTTCGCGCCGACGTCGGTCTTCCGCGAGCTCGCAGCACACTCGGGCCGGAACCCGGTGATCACGGTCCTGCTGCTGATCTGGAACCTCGTCGGACTCGGCGCTCCCGTCGTCGGCGCCGCGCTGCTGCTCGGCTGGGTGTTCGGTCGAGCGGATGTCGCGGCCGTCGGCACCGCCGGCATCGCGTTCGCCGCGGGCGCGGTCGTCGCCGGGGCCGGGCTCATCACGAGCGGCCGCGACGCCGGCCGCGTCGATGCCGGGTCGGCTCACGCGATCGGCTGGGTCCACGGGCTGGGCGCCGGTGCCGCTCTGATCGTCTCGATCCTCGCGGCCGCCCAAGGCCAGGCCGCGGGCGTGTGGGGCATCGCGTTCATCGTGTCGGATCTCGTCGTCGGGGTGCTGTACTTCGTGATCTTCCGGCGGCGGCCGACCGACGGTTCCGAGCGCTGGAAGCGAACGGTGGATCGGCTCGCCGTCGTCGTCGCCGCTCTCGACGACGACACGCGCGCCCGCATCCTCGGCGACCTCGGCGACGCCGTCGACGAGCTCGAGACGGCCGGCCTCATCCCCGAGTCCATGGCCGCGGACGCTCGGCAGACGCCGCCCGGCATGCTCGGTGCCCGCTTCGCACCGCGCGAGGCTTGACGACCCGACCGCGACCGGCGCCGCATCGTCCGGCGCGCGCCGGGAACGGACTCCGCGGCCACGCTTGTCAAGTGCCCCGGGCCTCCTGAATCCCGCTGAGTAATGTGAGCCCCACAACCAGGGGAGATCTCATGCAGGCATGGCCGGGTTCCGCGTATCCGCTCGGAGCGACCTATGACGGGAACGGGACGAACTTCGCCCTCTTCAGCGAAGGGGCCGAGAAGGTCGAGCTGTGCCTCTTCGACGAGGACGGCACCGAGACGTGCGTCGAGCTGCGCGATGTCGACGCGTTCGTGTGGCACGCGTACCTCCCGAACGTGCAGCCGGGGCAGCGCTACGGCTACCGCGTGCACGGCCCGAACGACCCGGCCGACGGCAAGCGCTTCAACCCGAGCAAGCTGCTCCTCGACCCGTACGCCAAGGCCGTCGAAGGCCAGGTCGAGTGGGGCCAGCCGGTGTTCAGCTACAACTTCGGCGAGCCCGACTCGTTCAACGACGAGGACTCCGCCGCCCACATGATGAAGGGCGTCGTCATCAACCCCTTCTTCGACTGGGCGGGCGACCGACTGCCGAAGATCCCCTATGCCGAGAGCGTCATCTACGAGGCTCACGTCAAGGGCCTGACGCAGCTGCATCCCGACATCCCCGAAGACATCCGCGGCTCGTACGCGGGCATCGCCCACCCGGCGGTCATCGAGCACCTCAAGAAGATCGGCGTCACCGCCCTCGAGCTGATGCCGGTGCACCAGTTCGTCAACGACTCGACGCTGCAGGAGAAGGGCCTCTCGAACTACTGGGGCTACAACACCATCGCGTTCTTCGCCCCGCAGAACACCTACTCGTCGACCGAGGGCCACGGTCAGCAGGTGCAGGAGTTCAAGGCCATGGTCAAGGCCCTCCACGCCGCCGGTATCGAGGTGATCCTCGACGTGGTCTACAACCACACCGCCGAGGGCAACCACATGGGGCCGACGCTCTCGATGCGCGGCATCGACAACGAGGCCTACTACCGTCTCGAAGACGACGACAAGCGCTACTACACCGACTACACCGGCACCGGCAACAGCCTCAACGTCGGCAACCCGCACGCGCTGCAGCTCATCATGGACTCGCTGCGCTACTGGGTCACCGAGATGCACGTCGACGGCTTCCGCTTCGACCTGGCCGCGACCCTCGCCCGCGAGTTCTACGACGTCGACCGCCTGTCGGCCTTCTTCGAGCTCGTGCAGCAGGACCCGATCGTCTCGCAGGTCAAGCTCATCGCCGAGCCGTGGGACATCGGCCCCGGCGGCTACCAGGTCGGCAATTTCCCGCCCCAGTGGACGGAGTGGAACGGCAAGTACCGCGACACCGTCCGCGACTTCTGGCGCGGCGAGGCCTCGACCCTCGGCGAGTTCGCCTCGCGTCTCACCGGCTCGGCCGACCTCTACGAGCACGACGGCCGGTGGCCCGTGGCATCCATCAACTTCGTCACGGCGCACGACGGCTTCACTCTGCGCGACCTCGTGTCGTACAACGAGAAGCACAACGACGCCAACGGCGAGGACGGCAACGACGGCGAGTCGCACAACCGCTCGTACAACATGGGCGTCGAAGGACCCACCGACGACCCCGACGTGCTCACGATGCGCGCCCGCCAGCAGCGCAACTTCCTCGCGACGCTGCTGCTGAGCCAGGGCGTGCCGATGATCTGCCACGGTGATGAGCTCGGCCGCACCCAGCAGGGCAACAACAACGGCTACGCGCAGGACAACGAGCTGACCTGGATCCACTGGGACCAGGTCGACCAGCCGCTCATCGAGTTCACGGCGGCCCTGGCCCGCCTGCGGCGCCTGCACCCGACCTTCCGGCGCAGCCGGTTCTTCGACGGGCGCCCCGTGCGCCGCGAAGAGGGATCGCCGGTGCCCGACATCGTGTGGCTGCGTCCCGACGGCACCGCCATGCAGCCCGAGGACTGGGACTCCGGCTTCGGCCGCGCGGTCGGCGTCTTCCTCAACGGCGACGGCATCCGCGAACGCGACCGCCGCGGTGAGGACATCTCGGACGACCACTTCTTCGTTCTCTTCAACGCGGGAGACGACGAGGTCGAGTTCACCGTTCCCTCGGACCGCTACGCCGACCGCTGGGAGGTGCTGATCGACACGAGCGGCGAGCTCGTGGGCACCGAGCCGCTCGAGGGTGGCAATGCGATGCGGGTGCGCGCCAAGTCGCTCGTCGTGCTCGGCGAGTACGTCGAGCCCGAGGCCGAGGCCGACCACTCCGTCGCCGCGTCGCTCGCGGCGTACACGACGCCGATCGACATCATCCCGGGCGAGGCGCCGACCCCGGAGGTACCCGGACGATGACCGAGCCGGTCTCGACCTATCGACTGCAGATCCGGCCGGCGTTCGACCTCGACGCGGCGGCGGGCATCACCGACTACCTGCGCGCGCTCGGCGTCGACTGGGCGTACCTGTCGCCGCTGCTCGCGGCGGCCGAGGGGTCGGACCACGGCTACGACGTCGTCGATCCCACCCGCGTCGACCCGCGCCGCGGCGGCCCCGAGGCGCTCGCGCGCTTCTCGGCCGCCGCGCGCGACGCGGGCCTCGGTGTTCTCGTCGACATCGTGCCCAACCACCAGGGCGTCGCGGTGCCGGCCGAGAACCCGTGGTGGTGGGACGTGCTGCGCCATGGCCGCGACTCGGCCCACGCCGCCGCCTTCGACATCGACTGGGAGCACGGCGGGGGCAAGCTGAGCCTGCCGATCCTCGGCGCGGCCGTGCGCGAAGCCGTCGCAGCGGGCGAGATCGAGGTCGCCCCGGTGGCCGCCGGCGAAGCCCACGGTGCGCAGGGCGTCGCCCGGTACTACGACCATGTGCTCCCGCTCGCCGACGGCACGGCCCCGGCCGCGGCGACGACCGATCCCGCGACGGTGGACGCCGTGCTCGCGGCGCAGCACTGGCGGCTCGGCTTCTGGCGCGACGACGCCGCCGAGCTGAACTACCGTCGGTTCTTCGCCGTCAACACCCTCGCCGGTGTGCGCGTGGAGCTGCCCGAGGTGTTCGAGGCGACCCACGCCGAGATCATGCGCTGGCTGCGCGAGGGACTCGTCGACGGACTGCGCATCGACCACCCCGACGGCCTCGCCGACCCCGGTGGGTATCTCGACCAGCTCGCCGCGGCGACCGGCGGCGTCTACGTCGTCGTCGAGAAGATCCTCGAACACGCCGCGACCGACCATGCCGAGCAGCTGCCGGCGTGGTGGGCGACGGCAGGCACGAGCGGCTACGACGCGATGGCCGAGATCGACCGGGTGCTCATCGATCCTGCGGGGCAGGCGGCGCTCGACGAGCTCGACACCGCACTGCGACCGGATGCCGCGCCCGCGGCCTACGACGACATCGTCCGCGAGGCGAAGCGGGCCGTCGCCGACACGATCCAGGCCGCCGAGGTCGGACGTCTCGTGCGCCTCCTCCCCGCCGACCTCCGGGCCGAGCTGGGCGACGACCTCGCCCGCGACGCGTTCGCCGAGCTGCTCACGAGCTTCTCGGTCTACCGCGTCTACCCGCCCGTGGGCGCCGAGCTGGTCGACGCGGCGGTGGCCGCGGCATCCGCTTCTCGTCCCGACCTCGCCGAGACCATCGCGCGCCTCGCACCGCTCGTCGCCGCCGGCGGCACCGAGCTCAGCCGCCGCTTCGGACAGACGACGGGGCCGGTCATGGCCAAGGGCGTCGAGGACAGCGCGTTCTACCGATATCCGCGACTCGGCACGCTGACCGAGGTCGGCGGCGACCCGGGCGTCTTCGCGCTCGACGTCGCCGGGTTCCACCGTGCGCAGGCGCAGCGGCAGGCGGCGTGGCCGCACGCCCTGACGGCGCTCAGCACCCACGACACCAAGCGCAGCGAGGACGTGCGCGCTCGGCTCTCGGTGATCGCCGAGATGCCGCAGCGCTGGAGCGACGCACTGCACCGCCTGCGCGCGATCGCCTCGACCGGCGACGGTCGTCTGGACGATCTGCTCTGGCAGGCCGTCGTCGGCGCCTGGCCGGCCTCTCCCGAGCGCCTGCGCGACTACGCCGAGAAGGCCGCGCGCGAGGGCGGCACGGTGACGACGTGGGCCGACCCCGACGAGGACGCCGAGAAGCGCGTCGCCGCGCTGGTGGATGCCGCGAGCGGCGACGCACGCGAGGCGGTCGAGCAGATCGTGGGCGAGCTCACCGCCCCCGGCCGTTCGAACTCGCTCGCCGCCAAGCTCGTCCAGCTGACCGCACCCGGCGTGCCCGACGTCTACCAGGGCACCGAGCTCTGGGACCTCTCGCTCGTCGACCCCGACAACCGGCGCGACGTCGACTTCGCCGAGCGGCGCGCACTGCTGGCCCGGCTCGACTCCGGGTGGCATCCCGAGATCGACGACTCGGGCGCCGCGAAGCTGCTCGTGGTCTCGCGGGCCCTCCGGCTGCGCCGCGACCGCGGTGAGCTCTTCACCCGCTATGCGCCGCTGCCCGTCGTGGGCGACGCGTCCGGCCACGCCGTCGCATTCGACCGCGGCGGGGCCGTCACGGTCGCGACGCGACTGCCGGTCGGACTCGCGGCCCGCGGCGGATGGGGCGACACGGTCGTCGTCGTCCCCGCGGGTCGGCATGTCGACCAGTTCACCGGACGGGTCTGGGAAGGCGGCACGGTCCGCCTCGCGGATCTGCTCGACACCTATCCCGTGGCGCTGCTGGCCGTCGAGCCCGCCGCCGAGGCGCCCGCCGCGGCATCCGTGACGGCCGCCGGCGCCCCCGAGACCGAGGAGACCGCATGATCCAGGTATGGGCGCCCCGCCCCGAACGGGTGCGGCTGCGTCGTCCCGGGCACGACGACGTCGCTCTGCGCCCCGGCACCGACGGCTGGTGGTCGGCCGATGTCGACCTGGCCGCGGGCGACCGCTACGGCTTCGTGCTCGGCGACGGCGACGATCCGCGCCCCGACCCGCGGTCTCGGCGTCAGCCCGACGGCGTGCACGGGCTCTCGGCCATCGATGACCCGGCGGCGTTTTCATGGGGCGACCAGGGGTGGACGGGACGTCCGCTCGCCGGCGGCCTCATCTACGAGCTGCACATCGGGACGTTCACGAGCGAGGGCACGCTCGACGCGGCGATCGCGCGGCTCGGCCACCTGGTCGATCTCGGCGTGACGCACATCGAGCTGCTTCCCGTGAACGCGTTCAACGGCACCCACAACTGGGGCTACGACGGCGTGCTCTGGTACGCCGTACAGGAGTCCTACGGCGGGCCCGACGCGTACCGCCGATTCGTGGATGCCGCCCACGCGGCCGGTCTCGCCGTCATCCAGGACGTCGTCTACAACCACCTCGGCCCCTCGGGAAACTACCTGCCCGAGTTCGGCCCGTATCTGCGCGACGGTCGCCGCAACACCTGGGGCGACAGCGTCAACCTCGACGAGGCCGCCGTCCGCGAGTACATCATCGGCAACGCCGAAATGTGGCTGCGCGACTTCCACATCGACGGGCTGCGCCTCGACGCCGTGCATGCCCTGCACGACGACGACAGCCCGCAGCACCTGCTCGCCGAGCTCGGCGAACGCGTCGACGCCCTGAGCACCCACCTCGGCAGGCCCCTCACCCTGATCGCCGAGAGCGACATGAACGACCCCGTCATGATCCTCCCGCGCGAGGCGGGCGGTCACGGCATGACGGCGCAGTGGTCGGACGACTGGCACCACGCCGTCCATGTCGCCCTGACCGGGGAGACCGTCGGCTACTACGCCGACTTCGACGATCTCGACGCGCTGCCGAAGGCGTGGAACGCCGGGTTCTTCCACGACGGCACGTACTCGTCGTTCCGCGGGCGCGATCACGGCAAGCCGATTCCGCACGAGTCGCCGTCGTGGCGTCTGGTCACCTTCGCGCAGGATCACGACCAGATCGGCAACCGTGCGGCGGGCGACCGCCTCTCGGCGACGCTCGACGTCGACCGCCTCGCGGTCGGTGCCGTGCTGACCCTCACCGCCCCCGGCACGCCGATGCTCTTCATGGGCGAGGAGTGGGGGGCGACGACGCCCTGGCAGTTCTTCACCTCGCACCCAGAGAAGGAGCTCGCCGAGGCGACCGCGAAGGGCCGCAAGGAGGAGTTCGCCGAGATGGGCTGGGACGAGGACCTCGTGCCCGACCCCAACGATCCGGCGACGTTCCTGCGCTCGAAGCTCGACTGGACCGAGGCGGAGGAGGGCGACCACGCCCGCCTGCTCGGGCTCTACCGCGAGCTGGCCCGTCTGCGCCGCGAACGGCCCGACCTCACCGACCCCCGCTTCGCCGGGCGCGACGCCCATGCGACCGAGGGCGAGGGCGGACGTCTGTACGACCTGCAGCGCGGCCGTGCCCGCGTGCTGGTCAACCTCTCGGCCGCGCCGTGGCGCATCGACCCGCACGACGGCGTCGTCTGGCTCGAGACGCTGCCCACCCGGCGGGTCGACGAGCTGCTCGTCGTGGCACCGAACTCGGCGGTCATCGTCGGGCCGGATCTGTCAAGCGGATGACCGTCGCTCCGCCCGGTCCTAGCGTGGGTCCATGAGCACCACAGCGCACCACGCAGCCCGGGCGGAGTCGCGGCCGGCCGATCTCGTCCGGCAGATCGGGGTCATCTCGGCCGTCGTCTTCATGATCATCGCCGCGATGGTCGGGACGGGACTGTTCGGCGGGACGAACGTGCGCGACCTGCAGGGCGGTGCGCTCGACGCCGACGCCACCGTCCTCGCCCCCGGCACGCAGGCCTTCAGCATCTGGTCGGTCATCTACCTGTTCATGATCGGGTACACGATCTGGCAGGCCCTGCCCGCGCAGCGCGGCCGGGAGCGGCAGCGACTGGTGGGCTGGTGGATCGCGCTGACCGCCGTGCTCAACGGCGGCTGGCTGCTCGCCGCGCAGTTCACGACGCTCCCCGTCACGGTGGTCGCGATCGTCGTGCTGCTGGCCGCGCTCGGCTGGACCTTCCGTCTGCTCGTGCGTTCGCGTCCGCGCTCGGTCGGCGACCGCCTGCTCATGGACGCGACCGTGGGGCTCCACCTCGGATGGGTGTCGCTCGCGACCGTGGCCAACGTCACCGCCTGGCTGAGCCGCACCGTGCCCGAGTCGTGGGGCATGCAGGCCGATGTCTGGGGTGTCGCGGTCCTGATCGTGGTCGCCGCCGTCGGCGTCGGGATCGCCGCCTTCTCGCGCGGACGCCCCTCGCCGATCATCGCGATGTCGTGGGGGCTCGCGTGGGTCGCCATCGCCCGCACGAGCGACCAGCCGCATTCGACCCCGGTGGCCGTCGCCGCCGTGGTCGTCATCGTGGTCGTGGTCGCCGCGGCCGCCGTCACGGCCTGGCGCGCGAACGGCCGCGAGCACCGCGGCATCCTGCCCCGCACCCGCACGGTCTGACACGCCCCTCTCGGCGGCGTGCCCGCGTCGGTTCGGTGACGTTCGTCGGGCGGGTGGGGCTGGTGTGACCTCGACGGCGCGCTGAAGCGACGTGAGCCTCACCGACCCGACGAACGTCACCCCACCCGCGGGCCGCGTCGGCCGAGGCCGCCACCGGACGGCGCGTCAGCCCTCGAGCACCCGCAGGGCGACGATCGCGGCCGCCGCCGACCAGGCCTGCGGTCGGCAGGCCGCGGGGTAGGGCACGGGCATACGCGTTCGCGTCGCGGCGTCGCCGGAATGCAGCTCGGGGACGCGGTAGTCGAAGCCCTCGGCCGCGGCGATCATGCCCGCCACGACCTCCCGGGCCTGGTCGACGAGGCCGGCGCGGGCGAGACCGTGCGCGGCGATCGCGGTGTCGTGCAGCCACACGCTGCCGCCGTGGTACGACAGCGGCCAGTACCCCCGCCGCGTCGGTCGAGAGCGTGCGGATGCCGTAGCCGCTCGACATCGTGGCACCGAGCAGCAGCGCGGCGACGGCTTCCTCGTCGGCGGGATCGAGGATGCCGGTCCCGATCAGGTGGCCGATGTTGCTCGTGAGACCGTCGACGGCCCGCTTGTCGCGGTCGAGGGCGATGGCGGGGTAGCGGCCCTCGGGTCTCTCGACCCAGTACGCCGCCGCGAAGCGCTCGCGCAGCGTCGCCGCCCACGCGCGCAGCGCCGCGGGGTCATGCGGTCCCGGGTGTCCGAGACGCTCGATCAGGTCGGCCGCGCCGATCGCGGCCTCGTAGGCGTAGGCCTGCACTTCGCACAGCGCGATCGGACCGGCCGCGAGCGAGCCGTCGCGCCATTGGATCGAGTCTCCCGAGTCCTTCCACCCCTGGTTGGCGAGGCCGCGTCCGCTCTCGTCGATGTAGTCGAGGAAGCCGTCGCCGTCGGCATCCCCGAAGTCGACGATCCATCCGAGCGCGGCGTCGAGGTTCGGCAGCAGCTCGCGCACCTCGTGCTCGGGCATCCCTGCTCGCCACGCGTCGACGAGCAGGCACACCCACAGCGGTGTCGCGTCGACGCTGCCGTAGTACACGGGCGGCAGCACGACCCCCTCGCTGGGGATCTCGAGCGTCGCTGCGCGGAGCTCGTGGAGGATCTTGCCCGGCTGCTCGGCGGTGGCGGCATCCGTCCGGCTGCCCTGCAGGCGCGCGAGCACGCGCAGGGTGGATGCCGCGGTGCGCACGTCGAGCAGCAGCGAGAGGCGGGCCGCCCAGAGCGAGTCGCGGCCGAAGAGGGTGAAGAACCACGGGGCGCCGGCGGCCGAGAAGACGTCGTCGGGATGGTCCGGCAGCGAGAGCCGCAGCGCGTCGAGGTCGTCGAGGGCGCGGTCGAGCCAACGCCCGAGGCGCGGCTCGCGGGCCGCGCCGCGCCGAGCGACGTCGTCGCGGTTCCAGGGGGCGGCGGATGTCGCGCCCGCGACGACGAGGGTCGGGTCGCTCATCGCGACGCTCCAGTCCACCGTCGCCGCACCGTTGGCGGGCACCGCGAGCTCCCACGCCGCGACGACGAGGCCGTCGGCGACGGTGACGTCGGCGCCCGGCGCCTCGAGCTCGAACGAGCGCTCCCCGGCCGACGCTCGCGCCGCGCCCCCGCGCACCTCGACCTCGACATCCTCGGCGGCGGCGAGCCCCGCCTTGACGTCGGCGAGGGCCGCGAAGTCGGGTCCGACGACGACCTCGAGCCGCGTCGAGACCGTCTCGTCTCGTCCCGAAAGCACCCTCAGCCGCTCGCTGAGAACACCGTCGACGACGGAGCGTTCGCGCACCACGCGCACGCGCGGATCGGGCATCGGCGAGTCGAGTCCGCGGAGCAGCCCGTCGAACACGACGCGCGAGGCGCTCTCGGGCGAGGCCGAGATCCACTCCACGGGCGAGCCCGAGCATCGGAGCGTCACCGATCGCACGTGGCGGATGTCGCCGTGGTAGACGCCGTCGATGGGGGCGTCGCCCATGTCTCCGGAGCGGCGCGACCACGCCTGGGTGGGGGCGCGCAGCACGATGACCGCGTCGTCGAGCAGGGGCTGGCGGGGGACGGTCATTCCTTGACGGCTCCTTCGCTGGCGTTCATGATGCGCCGCTGGAAGATGAAGAACATCACGGCGACGGGGATCGTCATGATCGCCGCCGCGGCGAGTTTGATGGGATATTGCGTGCCCTGGCTGAGCTGTCCGCTCGCGAGCGAGGCGACGCCCTTGGTGAGGGTCGTCAGCTCGGGCGACTGGGTCGACACGATGAAGTGGCTGAGCTCGTTCCACGATCCCTGGAACGACAGGATGACGATCGTGATGAGCGCGGGACGGGCCATCGGCAGCACGACCGACCAGAAGATGCGGAACGTGCCGGCGCCGTCGATGCGGGCCTGCTCCTCGACGGCGACGGGGATCGACTCGAAGAAGTTCTTCATGATGAACACCCCCGCGGCATCCACCAGCAGCGGCAGGATCATGCCCGCGTACGAGTCGTAGATGCCGAGCTGATTGATCACCAGGAACTTGGGGATGAGCAGCACGACCGAGGGCACCGCCATGACGGCGATGAGCGCCGCGAACACGAGGCCCCGGCCGCGGAAGCGCAACCGGGCGAGCGCGTAGCCCGCGAGCGAGTTGAAGAAGACGCGTCCGATCGTGACGAACACGGTGACGATCGCGGAGTTGCCGAACCACACCGGGAAGTCCGAGAACGCGAAGAGGCGCTCGTACGCCGCCCACGACACGGGCGCGGGCAGGAGCGATATCGGATCGGCTGCGGCATCTGCCTCCGTCTTGAACGAGGTCGCGACCTGCACGAGGAACGGGAAGATGTAGACGAGCGCGATCGCGATCAGCAGCGCGTAGAGGGCGAACTGCGCGATGAGGGCGCGGCGCGTGAGACGGCGCCGGGTGGGGACGGGGGCGGCGAAGGCGGTCACGGTCGCGCTCCCCGGTTCGGGCGGACCTCGTACTGGCGTGCGCGCCGTCGCGAGACGGGGCGATCGCGCAGCACGATGCGCTGGACGATCGTGAAGAACACGATGATGGCGAACAGCATGAACGCGATCGCGGCGCCCTGGCCCCAGTCCTGCGAGCCGAACGCCGCTTGGTAGCTGAGGTACGCCGGCGTCAGCGTCGTCTTGCTCGGGCCGCCCTGCGTGCCGGTGTAGATCTGGTCGAACACCTGCCAGGTCCCGATCAGTCCCAGCGTCAGCACGGTGAACAGCACCGGCTTGAGCTGCGGCAGGGTCACGCGCCAGAACCGCTGCCAGCTCGAGGCGCCGTCGACCATCGCGGCCTCCTCGGTGTCGGCGCCGATGTTCTGCAGGCCCGCGAGGAAGAGCAGCATGAACGTGCCCGAAGTCGTGAAGACGGCCATGAGGATGAAGGCGCTCATCGCGACCGAGGGGCCGGCGATCCAGTCCCACCACGAGACGCCGAGCACGCCGCCGTCGGTCAGCAGGCCGGGGCCGGAGGTGACGCCGACGACCGCGAGGAGGTTGTGCACGACGCCGCTCGGATCGTTGAACCAGTTGGGGGCCGGCGATGCCGATGCGCGCGAGCACCGTGTTGACGACGCCGCTCGAAGAGAACAG
>JAQIJE010000004.1:0-75416 GCA_036946435.1 Microbacterium arborescens
CACCGGTCGTGGCACCGTCGTCACCGGTCGCGCCGAGCGTGGCACCCTCGCCATCAACTCCGAGGTCGAGATCGTCGGCATCCGCCCGACGCAGAAGACCACGGTCACCGGTATCGAGATGTTCCACAAGCAGCTCGACGAGGCCTGGGCCGGCGAGAACTGTGGTCTGCTCCTGCGCGGCACCAAGCGTGACGACGTCGAGCGCGGCCAGGTCGTCGTGAAGCCGGGTTCGGTCACCCCTCACACCAACTTCGAGGGCACCGCGTACATCCTGTCCAAGGACGAGGGTGGGCGTCACAACCCCTTCTACACGAACTACCGCCCGCAGTTCTACTTCCGCACCACGGACGTCACCGGCGTCATCTCGCTGCCCGAGGGCACCGAGATGGTCATGCCCGGTGACACCACCGACATGTCGGTCGAGCTCATCCAGCCGATCGCCATGGAAGAGGGCCTCGGCTTCGCGATCCGTGAGGGTGGCCGCACCGTCGGCGCCGGCACGGTGACCAAGATCATCAAGTAAGTCCTTCGACTTCCTTCGCGGAACCCCTCGGATCCTCGGATCCGGGGGGTTTCGTCGTCGATGCAAGAGGTTGACGGCCGGCTCGGGGCGCGGTGTCATGGCGGTACCTGTCAGGAGCGAAAGGACGCCGTCATGGGTGTGGACGACATCATCAACAAGGGCAAGCAGATGTTCGAGCAGAACCGCGACAAGATCGAGGAGGCCCTCAAGAGCGAGAAGGCCGAGGAGGTCAGCGACAAGATCCTCCAGGGCGCAGCGGATGCCGTGAAGAAGGTCGTGCCCGAGCAGCACCATGGCCAGGTCGACAAGGTGCGCGACAACGTCGACAAGAACATCGGCAACGAGTAGCCCGACGCCGAGGACGCACCGTCCCGGCGAGAGCGCACCCTCTTCGGTGCGTGCTCTCCGGGGCGGTGCGTTCTCGCGTGCGGCGGTGCGTGCTCGCGACACGCCACGGATCTCGCGACACGCCCGGGTTTGCGACACGCCCGGGCGCCACGTAGACTATCCAGGTTCCACATTCCGACGGGTGTCCTCACCCCGGATCACTGTCACGACAGTGCATAGGCGGCGCGGAAGCGCAGAGTCCTAGGCCACGGGCAGATGAACATCCCATCCCGCACCACCCCTGGAGACAGGGTGCGCGTCCGCGCGCGAGGTGCGCAACCGCGGTTCCACCGCGGGTTTGACATCAAAACAGTGGTGCAGCATCACCGCCCCGGCGGTGAGAAGTGCCCGGCGCAGAACAGCGCCACCGGGCGTCCAATGCGCTCGCGACCAGCGAGACGTAAGACGCGATAAAGAGAGTGAGCAGACAAATGGCGGGACAGAAGATCCGCATTCGCCTGAAGTCGTACGACCACGAGGTCATCGACACCTCGGCCCGCAAGATCGTCGACACCGTGACCCGTGCGGGCGCGACCGTCGTCGGCCCCGTGCCGCTTCCGACCGAGAAGAACGTCGTGTGCGTCATCCGGTCGCCCCACAAGTACAAGGACAGCCGCGAGCACTTCGAGATGCGCACCCACAAGCGTCTGATCGACATCGTCGACCCGACGCCCAAGGCTGTCGACTCGCTCATGCGGCTCGACCTCCCGGCCGACGTCAACATCGAGATCAAGCTCTGAGGTTCGACATGGCTGACATCAACTCCAAGGTTTCCAAGGGCCTCCTCGGCACCAAGCTCGGCATGACCCAGGTCTGGAACGAGCAGGGCAAGCTGGTCCCCGTCACGGTCATCGAGATCGCGCCGAACGTGGTCACCCAGGTCCGCACGCCCGAGAAGGACGGCTACTCGGCCGTCCAGATCGCCGCCGGCCAGATCGACCCCCGCAAGGTGAACAAGCCCCTCACGGCCCACTTCGAGGCCGCGGGCGTGACCCCGCGTCGCCACCTCACCGAGGTGCGCACGGCGGATGCCGCTGACTACTCACTCGGTCAGGAGCTCACCGCCGGTGACACGTTCGAGGCCGGCCAGCTGGTCGACGTCGTCGGCACCAGCAAGGGCAAGGGCACCGCGGGTGTCATGAAGCGCCACAACTTCAAGGGCGTCTCGGCCTCGCACGGTGCGCACCGCAACCACCGCAAGCCCGGCTCCATCGGTGCCTCGTCGACGCCCAGCCGCGTCTTCAAGGGCATGCGCATGGCCGGTCGCATGGGTGGCGAGCGCGTCACCGTCCTCAACCTCACGGTGCACGCCGTCGACGTCGAGAAGGGTCTGCTGCTCGTCAAGGGCGCCGTCCCCGGCGCTCGTGGCCGCATCGTCTACGTCCGCAACGCTGTGAAGGGTGCCTGATCATGGCTGACTCGACTCTCGCGCTCGACGTCCGAAGCGCCTCCGGCTCGTCGGCCGGCTCCGTGGAGCTGCCCGCCGCGCTCTTCGACGTCAAGACCAACGTTCCGCTCATCCACCAGGTCGTCGTCGCGCAGCTCGCCGCGGCACGTCAGGGAACCCACTCGACCAAGCGTCGCGGTGAGGTCTCGGGTGCCGGCCGCAAGCCCTTCAAGCAGAAGGGCACGGGTAACGCCCGTCAGGGCTCGATCCGCGCGCCGCACATGACCGGTGGTGGCATCGTGCACGGCCCCAAGCCGCGCAACTACTCGCAGCGCACCCCCAAGAAGATGGTCGCCGCGGCCCTTCTCGGTGCGCTCAGCGACCGCGCCCGCGGTCAGCGTCTGCACATCGTCGACTCGTTCGGCATCGAGGGCACGCCCTCGACCAAGGCCGCCGCTTCGGTCCTGTCGGGCCTCAACGCGGTCAAGAACGTCCTCG
The DNA here is from genome assembly GCA_036946435.1 of Microbacterium arborescens. Lineage (GTDB taxonomy): Bacteria > Actinomycetota > Actinomycetes > Actinomycetales > Microbacteriaceae > Microbacterium > Microbacterium arborescens_A. The sequence continues at coordinate 2,796 of JAQIJE010000004.1, forward strand.
TCGTGATCGAGCGCGGTGACGAGCTCACCGTCAAGAGCGTGCGCAACCTCGCGTACGTCCACGTGCTGACGTTCGACCAGCTCAACGCCTACGACGTGCTCGTCTCGGACGACCTCGTCTTCACCAAGGCCGCCTACGACGCGTTCGTCGCGTCCAAGGCCGGCGCCACCGAGGAGGTCTCGGCATGACCACCGTCAACAAGGACCCGCGCGACATCATCCTGAAGCCGGTCGTCTCGGAGAAGAGCTACGGGCTCATCGACGAGGGCAAGTACACGTTCCTCGTGGACCCCCGTGCTTCCAAGACCGAGATCAAGCTCGCCATAGAGAAGATCTTCGGCGTCAAGGTCGCAGCGGTCAACACGCTCAACCGCGCGGGCAAGTCCCGTCGCACCCGCTTCGGCACCGGCAAGCGCAAGGACACCAAGCGCGCCATCGTCACCCTGAAGTCGGGCACCATCGACATCTTCACGGCAGTCGGCTGACGGTCGGGATAGAGGACAACGAACATGGCTATTCGCAAGTACAAGCCCACGACCCCGGGTCGCCGCGGTTCGTCGGTGGCCGACTTCGCCGAGATCACCCGATCGACGCCCGAGAAGTCGCTCCTCCGCCCGCTCTCGAAGACCGGTGGCCGTAACAACCAGGGCCGCATCACGACGCGTCACATCGGTGGTGGCCACAAGCGCCAGTACCGCGTGATCGACTTCCGTCGCAACGACAAGGACGGCGTCAACGCCAAGGTCGCTCACATCGAGTACGACCCCAACCGCACCGCGCGCATCGCGCTGCTGCACTACTTCGACGGCGAGAAGCGCTACATCCTCGCGCCGAACAAGCTGCAGCAGGGCGACGTCGTCGAGTCGGGTGCCGGCGCCGACATCAAGCCCGGCAACAACCTGCCGCTGCGCAACATCCCCACCGGTACGGTGATCCACGCCATCGAGCTCCGCCCCGGCGGCGGCGCGAAGATGGCCCGTTCGGCCGGCGTCAGCGTGCGCCTGGTCGCGAAGGACGGCCCCTACGCCCAGCTGCGTCTGCCCTCGGGCGAGATCCGCAACGTCGACGCGCGCTGCCGTGCGACGATCGGCGAGGTCGGCAACGCCGAGCAGTCGAACATCAACTGGGGCAAGGCCGGTCGCAAGCGCTGGAAGGGTGTCCGCCCGACGGTTCGTGGTGTCGCCATGAACCCGGTCGACCACCCGCACGGTGGTGGTGAGGGCAAGACGTCCGGTGGTCGTCACCCCGTCACTCCTTGGGGCCAGGCTGAGGGTCGCACCCGCCACCCCAACAAGGAGAGCGACAAGTACATCGTCCGCCGTCGCAACGCCGGCAAGAAGCGCAAGTAGGAGTAGAGGAAGATGCCTCGCAGCCTGAAGAAGGGCCCCTTCGTCGACGAGCACCTGCTTCGCAAGGTGGTCGCGCAGAACGAAGCCGGCTCCAAGAACGTCATCAAGACCTGGTCGCGTCGTTCGATGATCATCCCGGCCATGCTCGGCCACACGATCGCCGTGCACGACGGACGCAAGCACATCCCCGTGTTCGTGTCCGAGACCATGGTCGGCCACAAGTTGGGCGAATTCGCGCCCACCCGCACCTTCCGCGGCCACGTGAAGGACGACAAGAAGGGCCGCCGCCGCTGACGCGGGGGCAGTTCTAGAGAGGACAGAGGAGGAGAGACATGGTGGAATCCACCGCACGCGTGAAGCACATCCGCGTGACCCCTCAGAAGGCTCGTCGTGTCGTCGCGCTCATCAAGGGCAAGCAGGCTCAGGAGGCTCTCGCCATCCTGAAGTTCGCCCCCCAGAGCGCCAGCGAGCCGATTTACAAGCTCGTCGCCTCGGCGGTCGCCAACGCTCGCGTGAAGGCCGACAAGGACAACGAGTTCCTGGACGAAGCAGACCTGTACGTGAAGAACGCGTACGTGGACGAGGGCACGACGCTCAAGCGTTTCCAGCCCCGTGCCCAGGGTCGCGCCTTCCAGATCAAGAAGCGCACGAGCCACATCACGATCGTGCTGTCGACGCCGGAGGACGCGGACGCCGCGACCGCCGGTACGAGCAAGAAGGCGAGCAAGTAATGGGACAGAAAGTCAACCCGTACGGCTTCCGCCTCGGCATCACGACGGACCACGTGTCGCGTTGGTTCTCGGACTCGACCAAGCCGGGCCAGCGTTACGCCGACTACGTCGCCGAGGACATCAAGATCCGTCGTCTGCTGACCACGTCGCTCGACCGCGCCGGCGTCAGCAACATCGAGATCGAGCGCACCCGTGACCGCGTCCGCGTCGACATCCACACCGCCCGCCCGGGCATCGTGATCGGTCGCCGCGGCGCCGAGGCCGAGCGCATCCGCGCCGACCTCGAGAAGCTCACCGGCAAGCAGATCCAGCTCAACATCCTCGAGGTCAAGAACCCCGAGGCCGACGCCCAGCTCGTCGCGCAGGGCATCGCCGAGCAGCTCTCCGCACGTGTGGCCTTCCGCCGCGCGATGCGCAAGGGCCTGCAGGGTGCGCAGCGCGCCGGTGCCAAGGGCATCCGGATCCAGGTCTCGGGCCGCCTCGGCGGCGCGGAGATGAGCCGCTCGGAGTTCTACCGCGAGGGCCGCGTGCCCCTGCACACGCTCCGCGCGAACATCGACTACGGCTTCTACGAGGCCAAGACCACCTTCGGCCGCATCGGCGTGAAGGTCTGGATCTACAAGGGCGACCTGACGGCCAAGGAGCTCGCTCGCGAGCAGGCCAACGCGCCGAAGACCTCGCGCGGTCGCGATGACCGCGGTGACCGTCGTCGCGGTCCCCGCAACGAGGCCCCCGTGGCAGAAGGAGCGTCGGCCTGATGCTTATCCCCCGCAAGGTCAAGTACCGCAAGCAGCACCACCCCAAGCGCGATGGCCAGGCCACCGGCGGCACGAAGGTCTCCTTCGGCGAGTTCGGCATCCAGGCACTCACGCCCGCTTACGTGACCAACCGTCAGATCGAGTCCGCTCGTATCGCCATGACGCGTCACATCAAGCGTGGCGGCAAGGTGTGGATCAACGTCTACCCCGACCGTCCGCTCACGAAGAAGCCGGCCGAAACCCGCATGGGTTCCGGTAAGGGTTCGCCGGAGTGGTGGGTCGCCAACGTCAAGCCGGGTCGCGTCCTCTTCGAGGTCGCCGGTGTCAACGAGGAGCTCGCTCGCGAGGCCCTGACCCGTGCCATTCACAAGCTGCCGCTCAAGGCACGCATCATCAAGCGCGAGGAGGGCGACGCGTAATGGCTGTCGGCACCAAGACGCTCGCCCCGAGCGAGCTCGATACGTTCGAAGACCAGCGCCTCGTCGAGGAGCTGCGCAAGGCCAAGGAAGAGCTGTTCAACCTGCGCTTCCAGTCGGCCACCGGCCAGCTCGAGAGCCACGGCCGCATCCGTGCGGTCAAGCGCGACATCGCGCGGCTCTACACGGTGATCCGCGAGCGCGAGCTGGGCATCCGTGCCACGCCCGTCGCCGAGGCGCCGAAGGCGAAGAAGACCAAGGCCAAGAAGGCGGATGACGCCACCGAGGCCGCGAAGGAAGAGACCGAGTAATGGCTACCGACAAGAACGCAGCCGAGGCTGTCGCCGAGGGCCAGCAGCACGGCGAGCACGATGTCCGCGACCCCCAGGCCCGCGGTTACCGCAAGGCCCGTCGTGGCTACGTCGTGAGCGACAAGATGGACAAGACGATCGTCGTCGAGGTCGAGGACCGCGTGAAGCACCCGCTCTACGGCAAGGTCATCCGCCGCACGTCGAAGGTCAAGGCCCACGACGAGGCCAACACCGCCGGCATCGGCGACCTCGTCCTCATCAACGAGACTCGCCCGCTGAGCGCCACCAAGCGCTGGCGTCTGGTCGAGGTCCTCGAGAAGGCGAAGTGATCTCATGATCCAGACCGAATCCCGCCTCAAGGTCGCCGACAACACCGGCGCCAAGGAGCTGCTCACCATCCGCGTGCTCGGCGGCTCCGCCCGCCGGTACGCCGGACTCGGCGACATCATCGTGGCGACCGTCAAGGACGCGATCCCGGGCGGCAACGTCAAGAAGGGCGATGTGGTCAAGGCCGTCATCGTCCGCACCGTCAAGCAGACGCGCCGTCCCGACGGCTCGTACATCAAGTTCGACGAGAACGCCGCCGTCATCCTGAAGAACGACGGGGAGCCCCGCGGCACCCGCATCTTCGGACCGGTCGGTCGTGAGCTTCGCGACAAGAAGTTCATGAAGATCGTCTCGCTGGCCCCGGAGGTCATCTGATCATGGCGAACATCAAGAAGGGTGACCTGGTTCAGGTCATCACGGGCGCCAAGCCCGAGCGCGGCGGCGACCGCGGCAAGCAGGGCAAGGTCCTCGAGGTCCTCGTCGAGCAGAACCGCGTCATCGTCGAGGGTGTCAACTACGTCACCAAGCACAACCGCGTCGGCCAGACGCAGCGCGGCACCAAGACGGGCGGCATCGAGACCTTCGAGGCCCCCATCCACATCTCGAACGTGCAGGTCGTGGACCCCGAGACGAAGAAGCCGACCCGCGTCGGCCACCGCGTCGAGGAGAAGACGAAGGACGGCGTGAAGCGCACCGTCCGCGTGCGTTACGCGAAGAAGAGCGGCAAGGACCTCTGAATATGAGCAGCACCACTGCCGCGGCGGCTGGCAAGATCCAGCCCCGCCTGAAGCAGAAGTACCAGAGCGAGATCAAGAAGGCTCTGCAGGACGAGTTCGGCTACGCCAACGTCATGCAGATCCCCGGCCTCGTGAAGGTCGTCGTGAACACCGGTGTCGGCGAGGCAGCTCGCGACAGCAAGGTGATCGACGGCGCCGTGGACGACCTGACCAAGATCACGGGGCAAAAGCCCATCGTGACCAAGGCCCGCAAGTCCATCGCTCAGTTCAAGCTGCGCGAGGGCCAGGCCATCGGCGCGCACGTCACCCTCCGCGGTGACCGTGCGTGGGAGTTCGTGGACCGTCTCGTGAACCTCGCGCTGCCCCGCATCCGCGACTTCCGCGGTCTGTCGCCCAAGCAGTTCGACGGGCACGGCAACTACACCTTCGGTCTCCAGGAGCAGGCAGTGTTCCACGAGATCAACCAGGACAAGATCGACCGCGTCCGCGGTTTCGACATCACGATCGTCACGACGGCGAAGACGGATGCCGAAGGTCGCTCGCTGCTGCGTCAGCTGGGCTTCCCGTTCAAGACGGACGACGCCCAGGCGTAATCCGCTAGAATCGATCGTTCGGCCTCGGGGCGTGCTCCGAGGCCGAACGAGCGCACAACTGAATATGGACATTCATCGAAGGTCGCCTGTCGTGTAACGGCAGTCGAAACCTCATGATCGAAGGAACAAACCTATGACGATGACAGACCCGGTCGCAGACATGCTGACCCGTCTGCGCAACGCGAACTCGGCACACCACGACTCCGTGTCGCTGCCGAGCTCCAAGCTCAAGACCCACATCGCCGAGATCCTCCAGCAGGAGGGCTACATCTCCGGCTGGGAGGTCACCGACGCCCGCGTCGGCCAGACCCTCACGATGACCCTGAAGTACGGCCCCAACCGCGAGCGGTCGATCGCCGGCATCAAGCGCGTCTCCAAGCCCGGTCTCCGCGTGTACGCGAAGTCCACCGAGCTGCCCACGGTCCTCGGTGGCCTGGGCGTCGCGATCCTGTCCACCTCCTCTGGCCTCCTCACGGACCGCCAGGCCGAGTCGAAGGGCGTCGGCGGGGAAGTCCTCGCCTACGTGTGGTGATCTGATGTCGCGTATTGGACGTCTTCCCATTGACATCCCTGCCGGAGTGACCGTCGAGGTCGCCGGACAGGACGTCCTCGTCAAGGGCCCGAAGGGCGAGCTGCGACTGACCGTCGCCAAGCCCATCGAGGCCAAGGTCGAGGAGAACCAGGTTCTCGTCACCCGTCCGGACGACGAGCGCGAGTCGCGTGCCCTGCACGGCCTGACCCGCACCCTGATCAACAACAACATCATCGGCGTGACCCAGGGCTACACCAAGGGGCTCGAGGTCGTCGGCACCGGTTACCGCGTCGCCCAGAAGGGCTCGTCCGTCGAGTTCGCCCTCGGCTTCTCGCACCCCGTCACGGTCGAGGCCCCCGCGGGCATCACCCTGACCGTCGAGGGCAACAACAAGCTCACGGTCAGCGGCATCGACAAGCAGGCGGTCGGCGAGACCGCGGCCAACATCCGCAAGATCCGCAAGCCCGAGCCCTACAAGGGCAAGGGTGTGCGATACGCGGGCGAGGTCGTCCGCCGCAAGGCCGGAAAGGCTGGTAAGTAAGCATGGCTCTGAAGAGCAAGTCCGACGCGCGTGCGCGTCGCCACGCCCGCCTTCGCAAGAAGATCGTGGGCACCGAGGTCCGTCCGCGCCTGGTCGTGACCCGCTCGGCCCGCCACGTCTTCGTGCAGCTCGTCGACGACGCCAAGGGCCACACGGTCGCTTCGGCGTCGACCCTCGAGGCCGACCTGCGCACGTTCGACGGTGACAAGACCGCCAAGGCCCGCAAGGTCGGCGAGCTCGTCGCCGAGCGCGCCAAGGCCGCCGGCGTCGCCGACGTCGTGTTCGACCGCGGTGGCAACCGCTACGCGGGCCGTGTCGCCGCGATCGCCGACGGCGCTCGCGAGGGAGGTCTGAACCTGTGAGCGATGCAGTGACCAACAACAACGGAGAGAACCCTGTGACCGAACAGGCTACGACCGAGCAGGCTGCGGCCACCGCTCCCGTCGAGCGCGAGGCGCGTGAGCCGCGTCGCGGCAGCCGTGAGCGCTCCAACAACCGCGACCGCGGTGCGCGTGATGCCGACAAGAGCCAGTTCCTGGAGCGCGTCGTCACCATCAACCGCGTGTCGAAGGTCGTCAAGGGTGGCCGTCGCTTCAGCTTCACGGCGCTCGTCGTCGTCGGAGACGGCAACGGTCTCGTGGGCGTCGGCTACGGCAAGGCCCGCGAGGTCCCCCTGGCGATCTCGAAGGGTGTCGAAGAGGCCAAGCGCAACTTCTTCCGCGTCCCCCGCAGCGGCTCGACCATCCCCCACCCCGTCCAGGGTGAGGCCGCGGCCGGTGTGGTGCTCCTGCGCCCCGCCGCCGCCGGTACCGGTGTCATCGCCGGTGGTCCCGTCCGCGCCGTGCTCGAGTGCGCCGGCATCCACGACGTCCTGTCGAAGTCGCTCGGTTCGTCGAACACGATCAACATCGTGCACGCTACCGTCGAGGCGCTGAAGCAGCTCGAGGAGCCCCGTGCGGTCGCCGCACGCCGTGGCCTGGACTTCGACCAGGTCGCGCCGGCTCGTCTCGTGCGTGCCGAGGCCGAGGCGAACGCCGCACAGAAGGTAGGTGCCTGATGGCCGCTCGACTGAAGGTCACGCAGGTCAAGTCCAAGGTGAGCGAGAAGCAGAACCAGCGCGACACGCTGCGTTCGCTGGGTCTGAAGCGGATCGGCGACTCGGTCGTCCGTCCCGACGACGCGCAGACGCGCGGCTACGTCAAGACCGTCGCGCACCTCGTGAAGGTTGAGGAGATCGACTGATGGCTGAGAAGAAGGACGACAAGAAGGCGAAGGCCGAGACCACGGCCACCCGCCCCGGTGTGCTGAAGGTGCACCACCTGCGTCCCGTCCCCGGTTCCAACACCGCCAAGACCCGCGTGGGTCGCGGTGAGGGCTCGAAGGGTAAGACCTCGGGCCGCGGTACCAAGGGTACGAAGGCCCGTTACCAGGTCAAGGTCGGCTTCGAGGGTGGGCAGATGCCGCTGCACATGCGCACCCCGAAGCTGCGCGGGTTCAAGAACCCGTTCCGCGTCGAGTACCAGGTCGTGAACCTGGACAAGCTCGCGGAGCTCTACCCGCAGGGCGGCGACGTCACCATCAGCGACCTCGTCGCCAAGGGTGCCGTCCGCAAGAACGAGAAGGTCAAGGTGCTCGGCACCGGCGACATCTCGGTGGCGCTCACGGTGTCGGTCGACAAGGTCTCCGGCTCCGCCGAGCAGAAGATCGTCGCAGCCGGCGGTTCCATCAAGTAAGTCGCCAGCGAGGGCCGGAGTTCGCTCCGGCCCTCGCTTCGTCGTATCCCCGGGCGCGGCTGTGAACGTGCTGGGATACCCTGGTTGACGGTGTCTTCCCGAGACGCCGCCCATCCTTTGGGAGGAATCCACTTGTTCAGCGCCATAGCGCGGGTCTTCCGCACCCCGGATCTCCGGCGGAAGATCGGCTTCACCCTGGCGATCATCGCCATCTACCGCCTGGGCGCGCACGTGCCGACGCCGTTCGTGAACTTCCCGAACGTGCAGAGCTGTCTCGACCAGAGCGGCACCGCGCAGGGCCTGCTCTCGCTGGTGAACCTCTTCTCCGGTGGCGCGCTGCTGCAGCTGTCGATCTTCGCGCTCGGCGTCATGCCCTACATCACCGCGACGATCATCGTGCAGCTGCTGCGCGTGGTGATCCCGCACTTCGAGACCCTCTACAAGGAGGGCCAGGCGGGCCAGGCGAAGCTCACGCAGTACACGCGCTACCTGACGATCGCGCTCGCGCTGCTGCAGTCGACGACCCTCGTCACGGTCGCGCGCTCGGGTCAGCTGATCCCCGTGGCCGGCGTTCCCGAGTGCGAGCAGCTGGTCACCTCCGAGGCCTGGTACGCCCAGCTCCTCATGATCATCACGATGACCGCCGGAACGGGCCTCATCATGTGGTTCGCCGAGCTCGTCACCGAGCGCGGCGTCGGCAACGGCATGTCGATCCTCATCTTCACCTCGATCGCGGCCAGCTTCCCCGCCGCGCTCTGGTCGATCGCGGTCGCCCGCGGCTTCGAGATCTTCCTCCTCGTGCTCGCGGTCGGCATCGTCGTCATCGCGCTCGTCGTCTTCGTGGAGCAGTCGCAACGTCGCATCCCGGTGCAGTACGCCAAGCGCATGGTGGGCCGGCGCACCTACGGCGGGACGAACACGTACATCCCGATCAAGGTCAACATGGCCGGCGTCGTGCCCGTCATCTTCGCCTCGTCGCTGCTGTACATCCCCGCACTCGTGGCGCAGTTCAACCAGAACCCCGACGCCGACGGCAACGTCCCCGGCTGGGTCGCCTGGATCCAGCAGTACTTCACGACCGGCGACCACCCGCTGTACATGGCCGTGTACTTCCTGCTGATCATCGGCTTCACGTATTTCTACGTGGCGATCACCTTCAACCCGGTCGACGTCGCCGACAACATGAAGAAGTACGGCGGGTTTATCCCCGGCATCCGTGCCGGCCGTCCGACGGCCGAGTACCTCGACTACGTCCTCACCCGCATCACCGCTCCCGGCTCGATCTACCTGGGCCTCATCGCCCTGCTGCCGTTGATCGCGCTCGCGACGGTCGGTGCGAACCAGAACTTCCCGTTCGGCGGCGCATCGATCCTCATCATCGTGGGCGTCGGTCTCGAGACGGTGAAGCAGATCGACGCGCAGCTCCAGCAGCGCCACTACGAAGGGCTGCTGCGATGACGGCTGCACGTCTTCTCATCGTCGGGCCGCAGGGCTCCGGCAAGGGCACTCAGGGTGTCCGGATCGCCGAAGCCCTCGGCATCCCGGCGGTCTCGACCGGCGACGTCTTCCGCGCGAACGTCAAGGAGGGCACCGAGCTCGGCCAGCAGGTCAAGGCGATCATCGACGCGGGCGACCTCGTGCCCGACGAGCTGACCGGCGCGATCGTGCGCGACCGGCTGGCGCAGGCGGATGCCGCGAACGGCTTCCTCCTCGACGGCTACCCGCGCAACCTCGGCCAGGTCGGCGACCTCGACGCCTTCCTGCAGGGCCGCGGTGAGGAGCTGACCGCCGTGATCGAGCTCGTCGTGCCGCGCGAGGAGTCGATCGCCCGTCTGTCCAAGCGCGCCGCCGAGCAGGGACGTGCCGACGACAACGAGGAGTCGATCGCGAAGCGCCTGTCGATCTACGAGAACGAGACCGCGCCGATCCTCGAGGTGTTCCGCTCGCGCGGCATCGTCGACGAGGTCGACGGCGTCGGCTCGCTCGACGAGATCACCGAGCGCATCACGACGGCCCTCGCCGCCCGCGGCATCTCCGCGTGATCGGCCGCCGTTCGATCTACAAGTCGCCCGCGCAGCTGCGGGCGATGGTCGAGCCCGGCCTGATCACGGCCGCGGCGCTGCAGGCGGTGCGCGAGCGCGTGGCCGCCGGCGTGACGACGCTCGAGCTCGACGCGATCGCGGCCGACGTGATCCGCTCGCGCGGTGCGGAGTCGAACTTCCAGCTCGTCCGCGGCTACCGCCACACGGTGTGCGCCTCGGTCAACGAGCAGGTCGTGCACGGCATCCCCAGCGGGCGCCCCCTCGAGCCGGGCGACATCCTGTCCATCGACGCGGGCGCGCAGTACCAGGGGTGGAACGGCGACTCCGCCATCACGATCGTGGTGCCGGGCCCCGCGCGCCCCGAGCTCGTCGCGGCCCGCGAGCGCCTGTCGCAGGTCACGGAGCAGTCGCTGTGGGCGGGCATCGCCGCGATGGCGAACGCGAAGCGGATCGGCGAGATCGGCGACGCCGTGCAGACCTCGATCGAGGCGTCGGGGGAGGGCTACGGCATCCTCCGCGACTACGTGGGTCACGGCATCGGACGCAAGATGCACGAGGCGCCGTCGGTGTTCAACTACCGCGTGGCCGACCTCGGTCCCGAGGTCAAGCCCGGTCTCGTGCTCGCGATCGAGCCGATGGTCGTCGCGGGCTCGGAAGAGACGTTCACCGAGGACGACGACTGGACCGTGTCGACGATCGACGGCTCGGACGGCTCCCACTGGGAACATAGCGTCGCCGTGCATGATGGGGGCATCTGGGTTCTCACGGCGCCCGACGGTGGCGCTGCGGGGCTCGCTCCGTATGGAATCGTGCCTACGGAAATCGGTTGAGGAGAAGTGTGATGGCGGCTGCGACGAACAAGACGAACTGGTTCGCGATCTGGGTGTCGACGGCCGTCGTGGTCGTGGTGGCGCTCATCGTGGCGCTCGTAGTCTGGATGAACAACTCCGCGACCGACCCCGGCACCCCGCCGACCGGCTCGGGCATCGAGCAGTCGACCGGCGCCGTCGTCGTGGGCGAAGGCGAGAAGACGCTCGACACGTACATCGACTTCATGTGCCCGATCTGCGGCCAGTTCGAGTCGACCTACGGCCCCGAGATCCTCGACCTCGTCAATGACGGCACGATCACGCTCAAGATCCATCCGATCTCGATCCTCGACCGGTACTCGCAGGGCACGGAGTACTCCACGCGCGCCGCGAACGCGATGTACTGCGTCGCCGAGGCGAACCCCGACGCGGCCGTGCCGTTCATGCAGGCGATGTTCGAGCAGCAGCCCGCCGAGCAGTCGCCTGGTCTCACCGATGAGCAGATCCTGCAGATCGCCTCGGATGCCGGTGTCACGGGCATCGACTCGTGTGTGAGCGACCGCACGTACGGCTCGTACGTCACGGCGATGACCAAGGAGACGCCGATCCAGCCCGGCGCGCAGGGCATCGGGACGCCGACCATCGCCGTCAACGGCGAGGCGATCTCGAACAGCACCATCCCCGCGCGCGGCTCGTTCAGGAACCTCTTCAACTGACCCCCGCTCGCTCGCGCCAGCACAGCTCGCGAATCAACCCGCTGCGCACGAATCCACTGCCTGCAGCGGGTTGATTCGCGTGTAGCGCGTTGACTCGCGGGCGGGGGACAGCGCACTCGTGCGTACTCCACAGCGCGGTGATGAGGTGCGGCGTGCACAGATCGGGACTGCGGGCCGAACGGCCGCGGTGGCGGCGAGCATCGTCGACGCATGGAACCCGATGCGGCGACGACCGGGCTCATCTCGGTACGACAGACGTCGGACGGCGGTGCGGCCGTGCGGCGTGCCGCCGAGCGCGGTGAGCTCAGGCGTGTGCATCGCGGTTGGTACGTGGCGACCGCGGCCTGGGACGCCGCCTACAGCGAGCAGCGCCACAGGTGGCAAGTGCTCGCCGTCGCGTCCAGCATGGGCGACACGGCGCGGCCGATCTTCGTGCGATCGTCGGCGGCGGTCTGCTGGGGTCTACCGCTGTTCCGTCAGCCGCCGAAACGCGTGCACGTCGCTGCGACGACCGCCGACGGGCGAGCGAGCAGCCCGGGTCTCGTGGCGAGACACCGCATCGACGTGCCCGCCGCCGACCGCGTCGAGATCGGGGGGCTCGCGTGCACGAGCCTCGAGCGCACGGTCATCGACATGGCGCGTACGTCCCCGGTCGAGACGGGGGTCGCTTGCGCGGATGCCGCGATGCGGCTGCGCACCCTCGATCCGGTCGGCGGCGGGTACGACCTCGATCGAGCGGAGGCGTTCCGGGAGAAGCTGATCGCCAACCTCGGGCGGCACGGCGGCGCCCGAGGGGTACGACGAGCCCGATTCGTCGTGTCGTTCGCCGACGGTCGTGCGGAACTGCCCGGCGAGAGCCTGAGCCGCTTGATGCTTCACACGCTGGGTTACGCGTCGCCGCGGCTTCAGGTCGCCGTGCGCGGACCCGGCGGGCGGGACTATCGCGTGGACTTCGGCCTCGACGACGTGAACGCGTGGGGCGAGTTCGACGGGCGTGGCAAGTACGGCTTCGGCGACGCGGCTGACGCGGCGGCTGCCGCGGAGGTCGTCGAGGCCGAGAAGCGCCGTGAGGACTGGATCCGCGGGGTCACGGGGCGGCGGATGATCCGCTGGGGCATGTCCGATCTGCGCTCGCTCGACGTCTTCGCGCAACGGCTCGCCGCGTTCGGCGCGTACCCGCGGGGGCTGCATCGCCGCATCTTGCCGTGAGGAGCGGGAACGAGCGCCCGCGAATCAACGCCGTGCGCGCGAGTCAACCCGGCGCAGGGCAGTGATTCGCGCGCAGCGCGTTGACTCGCGAGTTGGTTCGGGCGGGACCAGAGCACGGGCGAGCGCGCGACGCGCCGAGACAGATCCGGCGAGTTGCCGGGGCGTGAGGTAGCGCGTATGCTTGATCTTTGGTGCGTTGCGCCTGTATTGGCGTGTCACCGACAATCCCATCCAACGCAGACCGACCGGTCTGCACAACTGTAAGCGAGCGTATGGCCAAGAAAGACGGTGTCATCGAGATCGAGGGCGTGATCTCCGAGGCTCTGCCGAACGCGATGTTCCGCGTCGAGCTGAGCAACGGACACAAGGTCCTCGCAACGATCTCGGGCAAGATGCGGCAGAACTACATCCGCATCATCCCCGAAGACCGCGTCGTCGTGGAGCTCAGCCCCTACGACCTCACCCGCGGGCGCATCGTCTACCGCTACCGCTGAGCGCGCACGCAGCACGCCGGTCGAGAAGTAACGCCTCGGGTCCCCCGACCTTCGGCGAAGACAGCGAATCAGGAACATCATGAAGGTCAACCCCTCCGTCAAGCCCATCTGCGACCACTGCAAGGTCATCCGTCGCCACGGTCGCGTCATGGTCATCTGCAAGTCCAACCCGCGTCACAAGCAGCGCCAGGGCTGATCGGATGCCGCGTCCGCGCGGCACCGGTCACGACGACAACTCAATACACATTCAGGCAGATCAGATCCCGACCGGCGCGCCGGCGGGGGACACCTCGGGACGAAGGCCCGAGCACCGATCCTGCTCCACACCTTCGACTACTCCTAGGAGAACCGCATGGCACGTCTTGCCGGCGTTGACATCCCGCGCGACAAGCGCGTGGTGATCGCCCTCACGTACATCTACGGCGTGGGCCGTACCCGCTCGAACGAGATCCTCGCCGCGACGGAGATCGACGAGAACATCCGCGTCAAGGACCTCAGCGACGACCAGCTCGTCGCGCTCCGCGACTACATCGAGGGCAACTACAAGGTGGAGGGTGACCTGCGCCGCGAGGTCGCCGCCGACATCCGCCGCAAGGTCGAGATCGGTTCCTACGAGGGCCTGCGCCACCGCCGTGGCCTGCCCGTGCGCGGTCAGCGCACCAAGACCAACGCGCGCACGCGCAAGGGTCCCAAGCGCACCGTCGCCGGCAAGAAGAAGGCGCGCTAAAGCGCGGCCCCCACAGGTTTAGGAGAACACGCACATGGCACAGGCCAAGTCCGCAGCGCGCAAGCCGCGCCGCAAGGAGAAGAAGAACATCGCGCTGGGCCACGCCCACATCAAGTCGACGTTCAACAACACGATCGTCTCGATCACCGACCCGTCGGGCGCCGTCATCAGCTGGGCCTCCTCGGGTGGCGTCGGCTTCAAGGGCTCGCGCAAGTCGACCCCGTACGCCGCCGGCATGGCCGCCGAGTCCGCTGCGCGTCAGGCGCAGGAGCACGGCGTCAAGAAGGTCGACGTCTTCGTCAAGGGCCCGGGTTCGGGCCGCGAGACCGCGATCCGCTCGCTGACGGCCGCCGGCCTCGAGGTGGGGTCCATCCAGGACGTCACCCCCCAGGCCCACAACGGCTGCCGTCCCCCCAAGCGCCGTCGCGTCTGAGCCGACACGGATCCGGATGCCGCATCACGCGGCATCCGGACTTCCGTCGTTTCCTTGAAAACTCAACACCTCACTGAATTTGCACGTGTCATATAGCGGGCACGTGACTGAAAGGAACACATAGTGCTCATCGCACAGCGTCCCACTCTGACCGAGGAGAAGATCGGCGAGTTCCGCAGCCGGTTCGTCGTCGAGCCGCTCGAGCCCGGCTTCGGCTACACCATCGGCAACGCGCTGCGCCGCAGCCTGCTGTCGTCCATCCCCGGCGCCGCCGTGACGAGCATCCGTTTCGACGGCGTGCTCCACGAGTTCAGCACCATCCCGGGCGTGAAGGAGGATGTCACCGAGATCATCCTCAACATCAAGCAGCTCGTCGTCTCGTCCGAGCGTGACGAGCCCATCACCGCTTACCTGCGCAAGACGGGCGCCGGCGAGGTCACCGCCGCCGACATCTCCGCTCCCGCGGGTGTCGAGGTCCACAACCCCGACCTGGTCATCGCGACGCTCAACGACAGCGCGAAGTTCGAGCTCGAGCTCGTCATCGAGCGCGGTCGCGGCTACGTCTCGGCGACCCAGAACCGCAACGAGTACGCCGAGGCCGGTCAGATCCCGATCGACTCGATCTACTCGCCCGTGCTCAAGGTCAGCTACCGCGTCGAGGCCACCCGTGCCGGTGAGCGCACCGACTTCGACAAGCTGGTGCTCGACGTCGAGACGAAGGCCTCGATCTCGCCGCGCGACGCCGTCGCCTCGGCCGGTCGCACCCTCACCGAGCTGTTCGGCCTCGCCCGCGAGCTGAACGTCGAGGCCGAGGGCATCGAGATCGGTCCCGCGCCGGTCGCCGAGGTCCTCACCAACGAACTGTCGATGCCGATCGAGGACCTCGATCTGTCGGTTCGTTCGTACAACTGCCTCAAGCGCGAGGGCATCAACACGGTGTCCGAGCTGGTCGCCCTCTCGGAGACCCAGCTCATGAACATCCGCAACTTCGGTCAGAAGTCGGTCGACGAGGTGCGCGACAAGCTCGTCTCGCTCGGCCTGTCGCTGAAGGACTCGGTCCCCGGGTTCGACGGTTCGCACTTCTACGGCGGATACGACGACGAGAACCTCTGAGCCCCCTTCTTTCCCTGGAGTAACAAGACATGCCTAAGCCCACCAAGGGTCCCCGCCTCGGAGGCGGCCCCGCCCACGAGCGCCTTCTTCTCGCGAACCTGGCCGCCGCGCTGTTCACGCACAAGTCGATCACGACGACCGAGACCAAGGCCAAGCGCCTCCGTCCGTTCGCCGAGCGCCTGGTGACCTTCGCCAAGCGCGGCGACCTGCACGCCCGTCGCCGCGTCGCCTCGATCATCGGCGACAAGAACGTCGTGCACGAGCTGTTCGCCGAGATCGCGCCGCTCGTCGCCGAGCGTGAGGGCGGGTACACCCGCATCACGAAGATCGGCAACCGCAAGGGCGACAACGCGCCCATGGCCGTCATCGAGCTCGTCCTCGAGCCCGTGACCCCGAAGCCGAAGTCGGCCAAGAAGTCCGCCGCCGCGGCTCCCGCCGCCGAGGCTCCGGCCGAGGAGGCTCCCGTCGAGGAGACCGCCGAGGCCCCGGCCGAAGACACGGCCGCCGACGCCGGCGCCGAGTCGCCGGAGGAGGGCGCAGCCGCCGAGGCTGCGGCCGAGGAGGCCACCGAGGCTCCCGCCGAGGAAGACACGAAGTAACAGCGCCCCGCGCTGACGACGGGCCCGCCCCCTCTCCGGAGGGTGCGGGCCCGTCGGCGTTCCTAGCTGTTCCCGGCGGTGAGCCGCGGGGGTGTGCGACAGTGGTGTGGTGAGCGAGAAGCCCTTGAGCGAGCGCGTCGGCGCCGCATCCGAGCCCGTCGTCCCCACCCACCCCGCCGTCGCCTCGTGGCGTACGGCGACTGCCGCCGACATCGACGCGATGCACAGCGTGCTGGTCGCGGCCGACCAGGTCGATCACCCGACGTGGACCACCCCGCGCGTCGAGGTCGCCGAGACCTTCGAGCTGTCGCACGTCGACCATGCCCGCGACACCCTCATCGCCTTCGACGCGCACGGCACCGCGCTGGCCGTCGGCACGGTGACGATGCACCCCGCGCGGGACGAGCACCTGCACGTGTACCTGACGGGCGCGGTGCGTCCCGATCATCGCGGACGCGGGATCGGCACGGCGCTCTTCGCCTGGCAGCACGCGCGTGCCGAGCAGCAGCTCGCCGAGGCGGCCGTCGCGGACGGCGCGTCCGCGCTGCCCGCCGAGGTGCAGGTGTACGCGGGAGAGAAGGATGCCGCGCTCGCGCGCATCGCCGAGGCGCACGAGTACCGCACCGAGCGCTGGTTCTCGACGATGCACCGCGATCTCACCGAGCCCATCCCGACGCCCGCCGCTCCGGAGGGTACCGAGCTCGTCGCCTTCTCGCCCGATCGGGCCGAGGACGCCCGACTCGCCCGCAACGACGCGTTCCGCGACCACTGGGGCAGCCTGCCGAGCCCGCCCGAACGCTGGCAGCAGTTCATCGGCGGGCCGTTCCTGCGTCCCGATCTGAGCACCCTCGTCCTCGACGACGGCCGGATCGTGGGGTTCTGCCTCGTGTCGGTGAACGAGGAGGATTTCGCCGTGCTCGGTCCCAACGCGTACATCGACCTCGTCGGCGTCGTCCGTTCGCATCGCCGCCGGGGCATCGCGCCCGCGGCGATCGCGCGCTCGCTGGGCGCGATGCGCGACGCGGGGCTGGGTGTCGCCGTGCTCGACGTCGACACCGAGAGCCCGACGGGTGCGAACGCGCTCTACGGCGGTCTCGGGTTCGCGGCCTTCGAGCGCGATCGGGTGCTCGTGCGCCGTTACTGACCGGGCGAGACGCGGTCGCCGGGCGCCTCGGGGGCTTCGCGGGCTTCGGGGTCTCCGCCGAACAGGTCGAGCAGCGTCGAGCGGGTCAGTTCCGCCGCCCACTCCGCTGTCGCACGCTGCGTCGCCGCGCTCTCGACCGCCTCGTCGACGACGCCCGCGAACACGGCGCCGCCCTCGCTGCCGGGATGGATGCCGTCGCCGGCGAGCAGGTCGGCGCGCGGCCCGATCGCCCCGGCCCAGTCGGCGATCACGACCCTCGAGTGGGATGCCGCGAACGCCGCGAGATCGGC
Source organism: Microbacterium arborescens (assembly GCA_036946435.1). Lineage (GTDB taxonomy): Bacteria > Actinomycetota > Actinomycetes > Actinomycetales > Microbacteriaceae > Microbacterium > Microbacterium arborescens_A. The sequence goes on from JAQIJE010000004.1 coordinate 20,399, forward strand.
GTTGACGCCGGGGATCCAGTCGCGAGGGGCGAACGCCGTGACCAGGATGACGTAGCGGTCGGGTCCTGCGGCCGCGACGATCGCATCGAGCGCTTCGGCCGACACCGGTCCGTTCGTTCCGAGCCCGACCACGACGTACTCCCGCAGCGTGCCGGTGGCCGCGCGCTCCTCGATGATCCGCGTGCCGGCCCAGAGCGAGCGCGAGACCTCGGCGTCGACGTCGACGCCCGGCAGCGTCTCGAGCAGGCTCGGCGCCGACGCGAGCATCACGGAGTCGCCGACGGCCGTCACGCGCGAGCCGTCGGCGCTCTGCGAGCCCGGCGCGGGCGGGGCCACCGGTGCACGCTGGGCCTCGTCGAGAGCCGCGCGGCCGGCATCCACCGTCGCTTGGCTGGAGGTCTCGTCGGGGGCGGCGGCGACGGCGGCGGTCGTACCACCGAGGGCCAGCGCCGCCGTCGCGGCGACCGCGAGCGTCGCGAAACGCCGCGCGGGGCGGGACCGCAGACCCTCGCGGGCGATGCGGAGGGCGCCGCGGAAGCCGTGACGTCGCACGGGCTGCTCGATCCAGCGGTATGACAGTGCCGCGAGGACGAGGGTCGCCCCCAGCACGGCGAGACCGGCGGTGACGGGCACCGCGGTATCGGGACCGACGCCGGTCGCCGAGAACGTCACGAGCACGATGAGCGGCCAATGCCAGAGATAGATCGCGTACGACCGCTCGCCGACCCACCGCAGCGGCGCGACGTCGAGCGCGCGTCCGAACCACGACCCGGGCCACGCGGCGACGGCGATCGCGACCGCCGCGAGGAGCGAGGCGGCGATGCTGGACGCGGGGAAGGTGACATCCTGCGCCGTGCCGAGCATGGCGACGACGACGAGCGCTCCGACCGCGGCTCCGCCCACGACGACGCCCCACACCGGGCCGACGCCGGCGATCGAGGGCCGGCGAACGATCGCGCCCTGACGGAGGAAGGCGAGCGCGGCGCCCAGCAGCAGCCCGAAGGCGTGCGTGTCGGTGCCGAAGTAGACCCGTGTCAGGTCCGCGCCGCCGACGACGCTCACGCACGCCCAGACGGCGGATGCCGCGGCGAGCGCGACAGTGGCCCCCGCGCGCCGCCGGCGTCCGGGGATCAGCAGGAAGAGGGGCAGCACGAGCGGCCACAGCAGGTAGAACTGCTCCTCGACGGCGAGGGACCAGAGGTTGCGGAAGATCTCGGGATCGGCGGCGGAGAAATAGCTGCCGCCGTCGGCCATCGACACCCAGTTGTACGAGAACGTCGCGGCACCGAGCACCTGCGCCCCGATGCCGACCAGGACGTCGCCGCCGACGAGCCACGCGAGCGAGGCGCTCACCGTGACGACGGCGGCGAGCGCCGGGAGCAGACGGCGCGCGCGACGGGCCCAGAAGGCGCGGAGACGGATGCCGCCCTCCCGCGCCTGCTCGCGCAGGAGGAGGGTCGTGATGAGGAATCCGGAGATCACGAAGAAGACGTCGACGCCGATGAAGCCGCTCCCCAGCAGCCAGGCGGGGAAGAGGTGCGAGACGACGACGAGGGCGACCGCGAGGGCGCGCAGGCCGTCGAGGCCGGCGATGCGGGCGCGCGGGATCGGGGAGGGGGACATGCGGGTATCCGAGGCGTCAGGGGGGACGGGCGGCGACGGCATCCCAGTGTAGAACGGCGACCTCGGGACGGTGTGGTAAACCGGGTGTGTACCGCGATCCGAGGGTCAGAAAAGGTGGGACATGGGTTCTGGTGACGTCCTGGTGCTGGGCGAGGCGTTGGTCGACATCGTCGAGACCGACGGCGGTGTGAGCGAGCACGTGGGCGGCAGCCCGGCCAACGTCGCGGTCGGCGTCGCGCGCCTCGGGGCGCGGGCGACGCTGGCGACCCGACTCGGCCGCGACGCCCGCGGCGAGCGGATCGCCGAGCACGTCCGGGCTTCGGGTGCCGAGATCACCGATGCGTCGTGGACGGACGCTCCCACCGACACGGCACACGCTCGCATCCGCGCCGACGGCTCGGCGGTCTACGACTTCTCGGTCGCCGGTCTCGTCCCGCCCGCGTCCGACCACGCCGCCGGTCTCGTCCACACGGGGTCGATCGCCCTGTTCCTCGACCCGGGCGGCGAGACCTGCCTGGCCGCCCTCGAGGCGGCGCGCGGGCGGTCGATCGTCACCGTCGACCCCAACATCCGTCCCGCCCTCGTCGGTGAGCGCGACACGGCCCTGGACCGATTCGCTCGGGCGGCGGCGGCCGCCGACCTCGTGAAGCTGAGCGACGAGGATGCCGCGTGGCTGTGGCCCGAGACGGCGCTGACCGACGTGCTCGCGACGATCGCGGCCCTCGGCCCGCGCGCGGTCGTGGTGACCCGCGGGGGAGACGGTGCGATCGGACGCGCTGCCGACGGGACGATCGTCGAGGTCGCCGGAGTGCCGGTGGAGGTGGCCGACACGATCGGCGCGGGCGACTCTTTCATGGCCAGCCTCATCGCGACGCTGGTCGAGCGCGGCGTGCCGCACGACGCGCCCGCCCTCGAGCACGCGATGACGGTCGCGGCGCGCGCGGCGGCGATCACCGTCTCGCGCCCGGGAGCGAACCCGCCGACGCTCGCCGAGCTGGCGGCCTGACGGGTGCGTCTGCGGCTCGACATCGCGTACGACGGCACCGGCTTCTCGGGCTGGGCGCGCCAGCCCGGCCTGCGCACGGTGCAGGGCTCGATCGAGGCGGCCGTCGTCCGGGTGCTCGGGGGCGAGGCGCAGCTCGTCGTCGCCGGTCGCACCGACGCCGGTGTCCACGCGTCGGGGCAGGTCGCCCACCTCGACCTGAGCCCCGCCCAGGCGGCCCGGCTCGCGCGCGGACGCCACGCCGAGCCGGGGGCGTTCGCCGCCCGGCTGAACGGCGTGCTCGGCCGAGTCTCCGACGTGCACGTGCGTGCGACCTCCATCGCCCCCGCAGGGTTCGACGCCCGGTTCTCGGCGGTCTGGCGCCGCTACGCCTACCGCGTCGCCGACCGGACGACCGGATACGACCCGCTCGAGCGGATGCGGACGACCTTCGTTCCCGCCGAACTGGACGCGTCGGCGATGGACGCCGCCGCGCGCAGCCTCATCGGTCTGCACGACTTCGCCGCGTACTGCAAGCCGCGCCCCGAGGCGACCACCATCCGGACGCTGCTGGAGTTCGACTGGCGGCGCGACGAGGCGGGCGTGCTCATCGCGAACGTGAAGGCCGACGCCTTCTGCCACAGCATGGTGCGCGCCCTGGTGGGCGCGTGCGTCGCCGTGGGGGAGGGGCGACTCGAGCCGGGCGAGGTCGTCGCGCTCCGCGACGCGCAGCAGCGCACGAGCGCCTTCGCCGTGCTCGCCGCCCGGGGGCTCACCCTGACCGAGGTCGGCTACCCGGCCGACGAGCTGCTCTCGGCGCGGGCGGAGCAGACGCGCGCGCGACGCGCAACAGACACCGGATCGAAAGGCGGCGGGCGTAGCCTGACCGGACCATGAAGGTCATCTCGTACAACCTGCGCAAACACCGGGCGGCGTCCGAGCTCACGCGACTCGTCGAGCAGCACGGCGCCGACGTCCTGTGCCTGCAGGAGGCCGACACCACCGGCATCCCCGACGCGATCGGCGGCCTGCGGCTCGCCGAGGCGACGGCGCGCAACCGCCTCGGGCTCGCGGTCTACTACCGCGAGAACACCTACCGGGCGGTCGAGGTGCGGTCGCTGGCGCTGAAGAAGTCGCTGCACGACCGCGTGCTCAAGCCCGCGGAGGAGCGCATGCTCGGCGTGCGGCTGCGCGACATCGACGACGGGCGCGACCTGATCGTCGCGAGCTTCCACGCGGCCCCGCTGACGGCGCTGAACTCGTTGCGGCGCAACCAGATCCAGGCGGCGCTGACGTCGCTGTCGGAGCTCGGGGAGGGACTGCCGATCCTCATGGTCGGCGACTACAACTACCCCGTGTTCAAGGAGAACCTGGGCCAGGTCGTGCGCAAGCAGGGGTACGAGCTGACGCTGAGCGACGCGCGCACCTACACGCGCTACAAGTTCTTCCGCGGGCACTACGACTTCGCGACGAGCGTCGGCTTCGACATCGCGCGCGTGCAGACGCTGCCGCAGGGACTCAGCGACCACCTGCCCATCCTGGTCACCGCCCAGCCGGGGTGATCGCCGGGGCCGGACGACCGCGGGCTCGCGTCCGGCGACCCGTACACTTTGCGTACGGGACCGGAGGGAACGACATGCGACGATGGGCGACGGCTGCTGCGGCGGCGTTGATCGCCGTGGGGCTCGTGGGCTGCGGGCCCGCCCCGTGGAACCTCCCCTCGGACGACGGCGCCGGCGGCTCGACCGGACCCGGCCCCACGCCGAGCTCCACGCCGACGGCCGTGCCGCCGCCCGTCCCGAACGACCTGTCGAGCGGCTCGACCGAGCGCCAGCTGACGGCGGGGGCCGTCGCGGCATCGCTGAACTACTGGTCCGACCTGTCGATGGATCGTTGGACGGCGACCGCTCTGAAGCCGGTGAGCCTGTCGCTCGTGACCACCGTCACCCCCGACGACGGTCAGAAGGTCTTCCTGCAGAAGGCGTCGATGATCGCCGTGCCCGGCAATGCTCAGGGCGACCTCAGTCCGCTCCCCGCCACCGCCGACCAGTCCGCGACGAACCCCGGCTATCTCGTCCTGTCGCCCTACAGCTACTCGCAGACGTTCTACGTCGGCGAGGTGCCCCCCGAGGCGACGTTCGTGACCCTGCGTTTCAGCTACGACTTCCTCGTGCAGACGACGCCGACCTCCGACGAGTTCGCGAAGCAGACCGCGAGCGACAGCCTCACCGTCGCGATCGCAACGAGCGAGCCGGCCGCGTAAAGCTCAAGGTCCGCGCAAGACCGCCTGAAGACATCGCCCGCCGGCCGTGCCGGCGGCTCGCTCGATGGTTTGATGGCGGAGCCCGCGCACTTCCGGCGCCGGCTCCCGCCTCGAGAAATCGGTCCTCATGTCATCGCGCCTCCTCCCCGTCCGCACCGTGGTCGCGGCCGCGGGCCTCGCCGTCTCGCTCGTGGCGCTGAGCGGCTGCTCGCAGCTGACCGGCATGATCAACGCGGTACAGGGTCAGCCCGTGTCGGCCGTGCCGGCGCCGGCGCCTTCCGCCTCGCCCTCGATGGCCTTCGACTCGCAGTTCACCTACGACGGGTCCGTCTCGCTGTCGTCCGACGTGTCGCAGGACCTCGAGCTGCGTCTGGACGTGTGGGCCCAGAACCCCAAGCGCACGCAGGAGTGGACCCCGGACGCCGAGAAGACGTTCGGCTTCGCGGTCAATGTCCACGACAAGCGCGTGGACGAGAAGGCCGTGCTCACCCAGAAGCGCCGCGTGTTCATCTCGTCGATCTCGATCACCTCGCAGACCGCACAGACCTCGGGCCAGGTGCAGAGCCCGTTCCAGTTCAGCGCCGACCCGCGCACGCTCGTCCCGACCGACACCATCCGCTCGGACCGCGGGCTGCTGCTCAACAGCTTCCAGGGCGGCCTGTACGTGCCCGAGACGGTCATCCACGGGCTGCCGTCCGACACGTACGGCCTGACTCTCGAGTTCGCGATCACGGTGTGGGTCGAGGGCAACGCGAACGACGACGCGAGCTTCTCCCAGCAGACGGTGTACCAGTACCTGCCCGTGGCGATCTTCACGCCCGACCAGGCGCAGGCGTCCGTTCCCGCACCCGCGCAGACCCCCTGACGCCAGCGCGTGCCCGGCGCCGGGACCCGGATCCTTGCGCGAAAATTGCGGTTTCCTTAGAGCCATCTGTGCACGAGTCGTCTCAGAATGGTCTCAGGTGGACACCAGCCGCCCCCGACCGCACAGGACGTGATCGCATGACCCAGACGCCGTACTCCACGACTCCGGCGTTCGCGCAGCCCTCGCGCCCGGCTCAGCCCGCCGAGGTGGGCCTCCCGGAGCACTTCGAGCCGGCCTACACCGACGACTTCGAGTCCGTCCTCGAGCACACCACGATCCACCGCTCCACCATCGGCTGCGTCATCCCGGCGTACAACGAAGAGGAGTCGATCGCTCAGGTGATCGAGGGCCTGCTCTCGCAGAGCCGCGTCCCCGACGTCATCCACGTCATCGCGAACAACACCTCCGACAACACGGTCAAGATCGCGGCGGGCTACGCCGGACCGCACGAGGTCACGACGGAGCTCGGAACCCAGTTCACCGAGGTGTTCGTCCACGACATCGGCAAGAACCCCGACAAGAAGGTCGGTGCCCTCAACTACGGCTACTCGCTCGTCGAGGGCTACGACTACCTGCTGGGCGTCGACGGCGACACGATCGCCGACTCGCGTGCCGTGGAGTACCTCGAGGCCGAAGCCGTCGGCGACTCCCGCATCGGCGGCATCTCGGCGATCTACTCGATCGACGACAAGCCGATCAAGGGCACGATCGCCAAGTTCCTCATCGCCGGACAGCGCACGCAGTTCGCCGCCTTCAACATGCAGAACCTCCTCCGCGGCCGCAACATGGCCGTGCTCGGCGGACAGTTCTCGATCTTCTCGACCAACGCCCTGCGCGACGCGATGAAGCAGAACCACCAGTCGACGCCGTGGGTCAAGGACTCCGAGGTCGAGGACTCGCTGCTGTCGCTGCAGATCAAGAGCGCCGGCTACCTCACCAAGATCAGCCCGTACGCGCGCGCCAACGTGGGCGGCATGACCACCCTGAAGGGCTACGACGCGCAGCAGGTCAAGTGGACCTACGGCGCCATCGAGCTCATGTGGCCCGGCCAGCGCGGCGACACGAAGGGCCAGCCGTTCCACCCCAACCTCCGCCTGCGGTGGTTCGAGAACTTCGGCATGCTGACGAACCTCTTCGTCCGCGTGGCGTTCCTCATCCTGCTCGCCGGCTCGCTCTCGATCAGCGCGTTCGTGTTCTCACCGCTCTGGCTCATCCCGCCGGTCGTCGCGATCGCGCTGAACCTGCGCATGGCGCTCAGCATCAAGGATCGCAACCGGCGCGACATCCTCTTCGCACTGCTCGTGTTCCCCGCCGAGGCCTTCATGTGGGTGCGCCTCGGACACTTCATGCGCTCGTGGTCCCGCTTCCTCTCGAAGAAGAAGGTCGACAACTGGGCGATGCAGGCCAAGGCCGAGAGCGGCGGCGGCAGCATCGGTCACTGGATGCCGATGCTCATCCTCGTCGCCGTGCTGCTGTCGATGGCGGTCGTGTGGATGCTCATCGGCCCGGTCGCGCAGTCGTCCATCCTCTGGATCGGCTGGCCGATCGTCGGCGTCGTGACGGTGCTGCAGACCCTGCTGATGTTCACGAAGCTGGTTCGCCGCCAGCACGGCTACCAGGTCTGACGGCGCCGGCCCCGGGCCGTCCCGCAGCGGGTCAGGCGGGGGCCGCGGCCTCGGACGTCATCCGGTACCCGACGCCCCGCACGGTCTCGATGTAGCGCGGCGTGGTGGGGTTGTCGCCGAGCTTGCGTCGCAGGTTCGTCATGTGCGCCTCGATCGCCCGCTTGTCGGCCTCGCCGACGAAGTAGCTCGTGACGTACGACTCGCCGCGCAGCACGAGCGTGAGGTCGGCCTTCGAACGGACCCGACGCTTGGACGCCATGAGGGTCGAGAGCAGGTCGAACTCGGTGCGCGTGAGCTCGAGCTCGGCGCCGGCGACGTACGCCAGGCGGGTGTCGGTGTCGACCTGCAGATCGCGGTGCGACAGCCAGTTCTCGCCCGTGGTGGGGACGAGCTCGCCGGCCGGCTGATGCACGACCAGCTCCGAACCCGCCGAGGGCGCGTCGACCGGCTCGGACGGGTGATGCACGATGATCGGCTGCTGAGGCGGGGCGGCGTAGACGGGCGGAGCGGCGGGGGCCGCCGGGTAGTCGGGCTGCGGGGCCGCGGGCCGGGGCGCCGTCGCATCGGGGAACTGCGCGATGTAGTCCTCGTACGACAGGGGCGCACCGGGGGCGGGCGCCGGCGCGGCGGGATATCCGGATGCCGCGGGACGCGCGCCGGGGAACGACGGGCCGACCGAATCCTGCCGCGGGGACTGCTGCGGTGCCGCGGCGCGGGGGCGGCGCAGCAGCGCGTCGACGCGCGCGCGGAACTCGCGCGGACGGAAGGGCTTGACGATGTACTCGTCGGCGCCCGAGCCGAGTCCGAGCACGACGTCGGCCTCCTCGGACAGGCCGGTGAGCATGATGATGTAGGTGTCGCTCTGGGCGCGGATGCGGCGTGCCGCCTCGAACCCGTCGATGCCGGGCATGTTGACGTCGAGCGTCGTCAGGAGCGGCCGGTAGGACAGGACCGCTTGGATGCCGTCGATGCCGTTGCCGACCGAGACGGTGGAGAAGCCCGCGGCTTCGAGCACCTCGACGAGAAGATGGCGGATGTCGGGGTCGTCCTCGACGATGACCGCGGTCTTCAGCTGCTCGGACGCCATGCTCGTCACTTCTCTCGCTCAGGTTCCGGTAATTTTGCCACAAGCACCGGGCGGGGCAGTGTCGCCCATCCGGGGGACAGGTCAGCGCGGCGCATCCGCGGTGAGGGCCACCGCGCCGGCCGGCCACCACACTCCGGCGTCGGGTCCGCCGTTGCAGGGGCCGTCGCTCTCGCCGGGGGGCTTGATCCAGAGGTTCGTGTCGACCACGTCGTCGCCGAACGTGCCGCTCGGATCGCCCACGGTGCGACCCGGGGGATTGCACCACTCGCCGTCGCCGGGCGCGCCGGAGCCGTTGCGCGAGGTGTCGACGAGCGCATGCAGGCCCCCGAGCCGGTCGGACAGCGCGTGCGCGTAGGCGAACTCGTCGTACGTGCTGTTGAAGTTCGACACGTTGGTCGCGAAGCCGCGGACCCCGTCGCCGGTGACCTGGCCGATGAGCTCCGCCATCGCGTCGGCGCCGAGCCAGTTCGAGTGGCCGCCGTCCACGTACACCCACGTGTCGCTGCCCGTGAGCCGACCGATCGCACCGCGGAGCTGACGCACCCGCTCGTCGACGTTGCCGCACTGCGGCGCGAGGGCGAGGCTGTCGGGCTCGACCACCACGACCTTCTTGACGTCGCGCACCGAACGCAGCGCCGAGCCGATCTGCGTCGTCCACGTCTCGTAGTCGGCCTCGTCGAGACCTCCCGCCGAGTGGTTCCCGCAGTCGCGGCCGGGAAGCCCGTAGACGACGACGGCGAGCGCCGCGTCCCGCTCGCGCGCCTCGTGCGCGAGGTTCAGCACCCGCGGTCCCACCTCGCCGATCGGATCCTGCTCCGGGGTCAGCCAGTAGGCCGTCGGCTGGGCGGCGAGGTATTCGGCGGCGGCGACCTCGTCGGCGGAACCGCCCGCCGAGACGGCCCGGGCGGCCTTGGACTCCTCGGGGGCGACGAAGACGGTGCCGACGCCCGGCGGTCGTGCCGTGAGCATCTGCACTCCGTTCATCACCAGCGTCACGATGAGGGCGATCCCCGCGATGACGATCGCGAGGGCGAGGACGATGAGCGCGGCCCACCCCCAGCGCGGCATCCGTGATCGTCGTCGCGGCGCGACGGCGACGGGCGACGCGGCAGCGGGCGCGACGGGCGGCTCGTAGTGCCCGGTCACGACGTAGTCCCGCGGGCCGTTCGAGCGCGGTCGCCTTTTCACGCTCCGACTCTAATCGGTGCGCGTGCGCCGCAGGCCGGTACCGCCGAGAGCGCGCCCCGGTAGCCTGGGGCGACGGGAGCTTCGATCCTGGGGAGAGGAAGCGTTCACATGGGAGATGTCGTTCTGGGCGTCACGGATGCGCCGGCGCTGCGGGCGCGCGAATGGGCGGTGCGGCGGGCGGCGGCACGCGGGGCCGAGGTCCGCGAACTGCTCGTCACCCCCGCCCGCGACGACGTCGACGAGGTCGTCCGGGCCACCGCCGACGCCGAGATCCTCGTGCTGCCGGCCGAGCACGGACACCCGTACCGTGGCATCGTCGCCGGAGCGACCTGCCCCGTCGCGGTCGTGCCCGAGACGACGGACGACGTCGCCGTCGAGCGTCACGGCGTCCTCGTCGGCGTCGATGCGTCGGAGGTCTCGGAGCGCGCGCTCGCGTTCGCGGCGGACGAGGCGTCTCGCTCGGGCGAGCCGCTGGTCGCGCTCGCCGCGTGGGAGCCGGTGTCGGTGGGCACCGAGCCGGGGCTCGACCTGTGGACCGGGCCGATGCCGGTCGATCTGACCGAGGCGACCGCGGGCATGCTCGAGCGCATGATCGCTCCCGTCCGCGCCGCCCACCCCGACCTCGACATCCGCACGCGCATCGACGTCGGCGACGCCTCGTCGCTCATCGAGGAGGCCTCGCGCTCGTCGGTGCTGACGGTCGTCGGCTCGCACGGTCGGACGGGGCTCTCGCGCCTGCTGCTGGGCTCGGTCAGCGAGCACGTCGTGGCGCGCGTCTCGTCGCCCACGATCATCGTCCGGTGACCCCGACGGGCTCACGGCTCGCACGTGCGCTGCTCGCGATCCTCGTCGTCGCGCTCGCCTTCATCGCCTTCTGGCCGACCCCGGTCGACCGCGACGCCGGGTGGCTGCTCGAACGCGTGACGTCGACGTTCCCCTGGCTCACCTACGGGCGCATCGAGTTCACCGCGAACATCGTGCTGTTCGCGCCGCTCGCGTGGTGCGCCGCCCGGGGGTGGCCGCGCTGGCATGCGTTCGTCGTGCCCGCGGGTCTGATGGCGTCGGTCATCATCGAGGTGCTGCAGGGCCTCCTGCTCGCGCAGCGGACCGCGAGCGTGCTCGACGTCGTGGCGAACACGCTCGGCGCGGGCGTCGGCTGGCTCCTCGCCCGTCCGTGGCGGTGGCGGGCGGCGCGATCACGGGCGCGGTCCGTCTCGGACGCGACGCGTCAGCCCGCCTCGGGAGCCTGACCCCGCCGACGCCGGATCTCGGCCTCCAGCTGGGCGATCTCGATCTCGCGCTCGAGGTCGGCCAGCTGCTGGGCCGTCGTGCGGTGGTCGGTGCGCTGCGCGGCGGGTGCCGCCGGAGCCTCGGCGTCCTTCGACCACCGGCGCGGGTCGCCGAAACTCATCGCCTCGCGCGGCGAGGTGTCCCACTCGCGGCCGAGCGTGAACCACAGCACCGACCCGATGAGCGGGAGGAAGACGATGAACAGGACCCAGGCGAACTTCGGCAGGTGCTTGACCTGATCGTCCCGCCGCGTGATGGCATCGATCAGGGCCGCGATCATGATCGTGAGGACGAGGATCGGCAGGAGCATCACCCGGCCAGCGTGGCGCACATCGCGATCGGTGCGCAACCCCGGGTCAGAAGGCGTAGCGCACGCGGCACGACGGCAGCTCGCGCTCGATGAGCCCGCGCAGCGTCGCGACCGCCTCGCCCTTGAGCGGTGAGCGGTACCGCACGTTCAGCGCGCCGTTCTGCGATCGCTTGGTCTCCTGCAGCCGCGGCGTCCACAGCAGCTCCTCACCGCGCGGATGCCAGCCGAGGTTCACCTCGTGCAGCGGCTCGTTGTGGGTGAGGAAGATGATCTCGCACGCCAGCTGCGCCTTCGTGCGCGGCGACAGCACGTCGTCGAGCTCGCGCAGCAGCGCCGTCCAGTCCGCGATCCACGTGGGGGTGAGGATGACGGGCGAGAAGTTGAGGTGGACCTCGTAGCCCGCCTCGACGAAGTCGTCGATCGCCGCGATGCGCTCCGAGATCGACGACGTGCGGATGTCGGTGACACGGGCCGTGTCGTGCGGCATGAGCGAGAAGCGGATGCGGGTGCGGCCGAGCGGATCCCAGTCGAGCAGATCGCGGTTGACGTACTTCGTCGCGAACGAGGCCTTCGCCGTCGGCGACATCCGGAACAGCTCGCACAGGTCCCGGACGTTCTCGCTGATCATCGCGTCGACCGAGCAGTCGCTGTTCTCGCCGATGTCGTAGACCCAGGCCTCGGGGTCGCACTGATTGGGCTCGGCCTTGACGCCCTGCCGGGAGATGTGCCGGGCGAGATGGCGGGAGATGTCGTCGATGTTGGCGAAGACCGTGACCGGGTTGCTGTACCCCTTGCGGCGCGGCACGTAGCAGTACGAGCAGGCCATCGCGCAGCCGTTCGCGGTCGACGGGGCGATGAAGTCGGCCGAGCGGCCGTTGAGACGCGTCGCCACCGACTTCTTGACCCCGAGGACGAGCGCTTCGGTCTTGATGCGCACCCAGCGCCGCACGTTCGCCTCGTCGCCGTGGACCTCGGGGACGAGCCAGTGCGAGTCGATCGGGACGATCTCGGCATCGGGCCACCGGGCGACCACCTCTCGCCCGCGCGGCAGCGCGAGAGCGGCCGCCTCGGCGTAGATGCGGCTGATCTGCAGCAGCGGAGCAGGGTCGCGGGGCATCATCCCGGTCTACCCGTGACCGCCGACATCCGCGTCGCCGCCGGCCACGGGCAGGTAGTCGGGCCGCTCAGTCGCCCGACTCGAGCTCGACCTCGCCGGCGGCGAGGGCATCGGCGTACGTGCGCACGTCGGGGCCCGGTTCCCAGTCGATGAACTTGTCCTTCATGTGGCTCACGAGCGCGGCGTACGCCTTGTCGGCATCGGTCGCATCGTCGGTGGCGGCGACCGCGGCGACGGCGTCCTGCAGGACGCGGTCGGCGTCGTCGAGCACCTTCTGGCGGGCTTCGTCGTTCCAGTGGATCTCGCTGATCTTCATGCTCGAACGCTAATCAGCCGCGACGGATCCGGCGATGGGCTTGCGCGCGGCGATCCGGCGCCCGACGATGCGGCGTCCGATGACCCCCTGCCGTGGGCTGAAGAGGTAGACGACGGCGAAGACGAGGCCCTGGACCAGGACGACGAGACCGCCCGAGGAGGCATCCACCCAGTAGCTGAGGTAGATGCCCACGAGCGAGGACGCCGCGGACAGGACCGGTGCGATGACGAGCATGCGGCCGAACCGGTCGGTCAGCAGGTGCGCCGTCGCACCCGGGATGATCAGCATCGCCACGACGAGCACGACCCCCACCACCTGGAGCGCGACGACGGCGGTGAGGGCGAGCATGCCGAGCAGCAGGGCCGAGAGCAGGCGGGGGGAGAGCCCGATGGCGAACGTGTGGATCGGGTCGAACGCGAAGAGCGTCAGGTCGCGGCGCTTGATCAGCAGCACGGCGAACGCCACGGCGGCGAGGATCGCGATCTGGACCAGGTCGCCGCGCGAGACGCCCAGGACGTTGCCGAAGAGGATGTGGTTGAGGTCGGTCTGGCTCGGTGTGACCGAGATGAGGACGAGCCCCAGCGCGAAGAGCGTCGTGAAGACGATGCCGATCGCGGCATCCTCCTTCACCCGGCTCGTGCCGCGGATGACGCCGATCAGAGCGACCGCGAGGAAGCCGAACACGATGGCCCCGATCGCGAACGGTGCGCCGAGGACGTAGGCGAGCACGACACCCGGGAGCACCGCGTGGCTGACGGCGTCGCCCATGAGCGACCAGCCGATGAGAACGAGCCAGCACGACAGCACGGCGCACACGATCGCCGCGATCGCCGTGGCCGACAGCGCCCGGAGCATGAACTCGTAGCGGAGCGGTTCGAGGAGGAGGTCGATGACGTTCACGGCAGCGTGCTCCCGAGGTCGAGGCCGAATGCGCGGGCGAGGTTGTCGGGCCGCAACGCCTCGGCGACCGGGCCCTGGAACACGACGCGCCGCAGCAGCAGCACCGCCTCGTCGGCGAGCGAGGGCAGGGCGTGCAGGTCGTGGGTCGACACCAGGAGCGTCCGTCCGTCGTCGGCGAGCTCGCGCAGCAGACGGACGATCGTCGCCTCGGACCTCTTGTCGACGCCGGCGAAGGGCTCGTCGAGCAGCAGCACGCCGGCGTCCTGGGCGATGCCGCGGGCGACGAACGCCCGCTTGCGCTGACCACCCGACAGCTCGCCGATCTGGCGGCCGCCGAGGTCGGCGAGCTCGACTCGTTCGAGGGCCTCGTCGACGGCGCGATGGTCGGCCGCCCGCGGGCGGCGGGTGATGCCGAGCCGCCCGTAACGGCCCATCATGACGACGTCGCGCACCGAGACGGGGAAGGTCCAGTCGACGTCCTCGCTCTGCGGCACGTAGCCGAGCAGGCCGTCGCGGCGGGCGGTCGCGGGCGACGCGCCGCCGATCAGGACCGATCCCGCCGCGGGGCGGATCATGCCGCTGACCGACTTGAACAGCGTCGACTTGCCCGACCCGTTCATCCCGATGAGGGCGGTGACGCGGCCGGGGCGGACGCGGAGCGACACGTCGTCGAGCGCGAGCAGCTCGCGGTAGCGGACCGACAGGGAGTCGACGACGATCTCGGGCGCGGTCATCGCGAGCCTCCCGTGAGCCCCGCGACGATCGTGTCGGCGTCGTGGCGGATGAGGTCGAGGTAGGTGGGCACCGGGCCGTCGGCCTCGGAGAGCGAGTCGACGTAGAGGATGCCGGCGAAGGCGGCGCCCGTCGCCTCGGCGACCTGCCGCATCGGACGATCCGACACCGTCGACTCGCAGAACACCGCCGGCACGTCGTGGTCGTCGACGAACGCGATCGTGTCGCGGATCTGCTGCGGTGTCGCCTGCTGCTCGGCGTTCACGGGCCAGATGTACGCCTCGGTGAGTCCGGCGTCGCGGGCGAGGTACGAGAACGCGCCCTCGCACGTCACGAGCGCCCGCTGGCGCTCGGGCAGCGCCGCGAGCTGGGCGACCAGCTCGTCGTGGACCTGCTGCAGCTCGCGGGTGTACGCGGCGCCGTTGGCGGCGTACGCGTCGGCACCGGCCGGATCGAGGTCGCTGAAGGCGGCGACGATGTTCGCCACGTAGATCTGCACGTTCAGCGGGCTCATCCAGGCGTGCGGATTGGGCTTGCCGGCGTAGGCATCGCCGGTGATGTCGATCGTGTCGATGCCGTCGGAGACGACGGCGTGCGGTGCGTCGGCGGTGTCGACGAACCGGGCGAACCACGACTCCAGCCCCAACCCGTTGTCGAGGACGAGGGCGGCGTCGGACGCGGCGGCGATGTCGCGCGGGGTCGGTTCGTAGCTGTGGATCTCGGCCCCGGCCTTCGTGATGGACCGGACCTCGAGGCGGTCGCCGGCGACGTTGCGTGCGATGTCGGCGAGCACGGTGAAGGTCGTGAGCACGACCGGCTCGCTCGCGGTCGTCCGCGGTGCACCGCAGCCGGCCAGCACGGCGGCCGCGGTCGCCGCCCCGGTCAGGGCGACGACGAGACGGCGGAGTCGATTTTTCGGCACACCGAAAAATTACCCGGCGGGGTCGGCGGCGCGCAATTCGGCGTGTCGCCGACCCCGTCGCCCGGCCCCTGTCAGACGGCCCAGGGCTGGGCGCTCGATCGCACCGTCTCACCCGTGTCGGCGGCCTGCTGCATGAGGAGGGCGAGGTAGTGGTCCTGGCTGGCCTCGGCGAGCGAGTAGACCGGCGCGCGGCCGTCGATCGCGTCGGGCATCGCGGCGAGCATGCGGGCGATGGCGATCTCGTCGTCGTTGATCCGCGCGGGCAGGAAGGGGTTCCGGAACGCCCACTCGTCGCCGAGCGTGATGCCGCGCAGGAACATCCCCTCGAGGTTGCCGCCCGCGCCCGTCATGACCCGTCGGAGCGAGGCGAACGCGGGATCGTCGAAGCGGCGCAGCCAGCGCACCTCGTCGTTCTCGATCTCGCCGCGTTCCCCGCGAACGAGCAGCCGGTTGCCGCGGATCCACGAGAAGTACTGCTCGCCCGCGAAGTCGTAGACGCCGAGCCGGTCGCCGAACTCGAACCGCGCCGTCGTCTGGGTCGCCGTGACGACGCGCTCCTCGGCGGGGTCCCCGGCGCGGCCCGGGCCGGCGACCAGCGGCGACCGGAAGACGGATGCCGTGACGGCGGCCTCCTCGAAGCCGACGCCGAGCGCGCGACGCAGGACGCTGACGCCGTGGTAATCGTGGCACTGCGCGACGAGCGCGTAGCTCGGGCGTCCGATCCGGCCGGAGGCGGCGATCTCGAGCTGCGCCGAGAGCAGCGGCGACAGGTGGTACTGCTCGGCGACCTGCACCGTCGCGGCGCCCGGGCGCGAGACCCGGTGCCACAGCTCGACGAGGTCGGCGAGGCGATCGGCGGGCGGTGTCTCGGTGAGCACGGGCACGCCGCGCTCCACCAGCTCGACGATGATGCCGGGGGCGACCGAACGCGGCACCGAGACCACGACGAAATCGGGGGTCTCGTGACCGAGCAGGCCGTCGAGATCGGCGTACCCCGGGACGCCCCACCGCCGTTCGGTCTCGGCGGCGGTCGCGGCGCTGCGGCTCACGAGCCCCGTCACGCGGAAGCGATCGGGCAGGGCGGCCGCGATGCGGAGGAAGAAGTCGCTGCGCCAGCCGCTGCCGACGATGCCGAAGGTGACGCTCATCCGCGCAGTCTGCCCCACCGTGGGTGTGAGACGGTAGGGGCATGGTGGACGCGGACGACATGCAGCCGGCGGACATCGACGTCGACACGGTCGAGTTCGACGGTGTGCAGACGCGGGTCACGCGCGTACAGACGGCGGCGTCGGCCGATGCCGATCGCTCGTACGTCCTGATCGCGGGCATCGGCGTGGCGGCGACCTACTTCGATCTGCTCGCGCCGACCCTCGCGCAGGACGCGCGCGTGTACGCGCTCGATCTGCCGGGCTTCGCCGGCCAGCGCGCCCCGCGCACCGATCCGTCGGTGTCGTTCTTCGCCGACCAGGTCGAGGCCGTGCTCGACCATTACGGCCTCGACGACCCGGTGCTGCTCGGGCATTCGTTCGGCACGCAGATCGTCACCGAGGTGCTGGTGCGGCGCAGCGGCATCCGTCATGCCGTGCTCATCGGGCCCGTCGTCAACGACCGTGAGCGGTCGGAGGTGATGCAGGCGATCCGGTTCGCCCAGTCGGCGCTGTTCGAGCCGCTGCGGCTGGTGCTGCTCGCCGCCAGTGCCTATCTGCTGTGCGGGTTCGCCTACTTCATGCGGGTGCTCCCGCACATGATGCGATACCCGACCATCGACCGGGTGCGCGAGGTGTCGGCGAAGCTGCTGTTCATCCGCGGCGCGCGGGACTTCTCGTCGCCGCGGTACTTCCACTCCGAGCTCGTCGCGGCGGCGCGCGACGCATGGCGCTGGGAGATCCACGGCGCCGCGCATTCGGTGATCAACGGCAACGCGATCGGCGTGGCCGCGCTGACGGAGTCGTTCATCTCGGGCGACCTGGCCCGCCGCGGTCAGATGTCGCAGGAGGAGGCGCGTGTGCCGCAGCCGGCATACGGCGGGATCGCGCTGATCCTGCGTGCGATGCGCTACCGCGTGCAGGAGTGGTTCAGCGCCCGCCAGGGCGACGAGGTCGGCGTGGAGCACGCGAAGGAGTCCCACGCCGCCGTGATGTGGCGGGCGTTCACCGGTGGTCGGCGCTGAGCCGACTCCCCGGGTCAGCGATAGGTGCCGCGGGGGAGCAGCATCGCCGCGACGATCGAGAGGACGATCATCGCGACGCCGCCGACGATGACGCCGAGCATGGGGTTGAGGGTGAGCAGCCCCACGACGAATCCGAGGGCGATGCCGACGAGTGCGCCGGTGGCGGTGTGAGCGAGGGCTTCGACGTCCATGATTCGACGCTACGGGTGGTCACCTCCGGCTCGCGTCCCCCGAACGGGTGATATCCGGTGGTCCCGTGGGGGGATCTTCGCGGCTGTCGCGCAGCGCGGTGCGGCCGAGGATGCCGGGCAGGCCGCGTCCGTCGGAGGTGGCGAGGGCCAGCACGGCGGCGACGACGAAGAACGCCGCGGTGAGGAGGCTCCACCCGGTGGGCAGCTGGTCGAGCAGGGCGTAGCCGCCGATGCCGCCGAGCAGCCGGGTCAGGCGGGCCGGCAGTGCGGGGAGCGGGCCGCCCTCGTAGCGCAGGCGCACCGCGAGGTCGCCGATCGTGCGTCCCGAGACCAGCACGCAGGCGGAGACGACGACGAGCGCGGCGATCGCGCCGGCGTCGCCCGCGATGTCGGTGCCGGTGGCGAGGGTCTCGTTGCCGGTGAAGACGAAGACGGCCTGGATGCCGACCGAGACGAGGATGCCGACGAGGGCGTACGAGAGCAGGTCGCACACCATGGCGAGGAGGCGGCGGCGACGGGTGACCGGTCGCGGGGCGTCGGGCTCGTCGGGCGCCGCGTGGCGGGGGACGACCATCGCGATCACCGACCCGAGCAGCGCGCCGGTGGTGTTGGTGAGCAGATCGTCGACGTCGAACACGCGGTAGGCGCAGGGGTAGAGGCCCCAGACCCCGGTCAGCTGGGTCAGCTCGACGACGAGCGAGACGCCGAAGCCCGCGATGATCGCCGTGAAGACTCCGCGGCGGCCGAGGACGCGCACGAAGAAGCCGAGCGGCAGGAAGAGCAGCACGTTCAGGGCGAGTTGCAGGACGGCGGTGTCGACGACGAAGGCTCGGGCGCTGCCGTCGGCGCGGGACGCCGCGCCGCGGAGGTCGTCGACGAGCTGCAGCGGATCGACGTTGACGCCCGCGCAGCGGATGCCGGCGGGGTCGGGGAGGGGCAGGAGTGTGTAGGTCCAGATCGCGAAGAAGTACACCAGCGCCGCCGCGAACAGGGCGAAGCGGCCGGCCGTCAGCGACCCGGCGCGGCGGTACTGGACCGCGACGAACGGGACGAACAGGACGATGCCGACGAGAGCGCCGATGGCGATTGCGATCACACCGAGTCGAACGTGGTCCCCATCCATTCGTCCCAGTGTTCCAGACGGACTGGCCGCGTGTAGGTGTTACCGGTAACATCCCTCGCATGGATCACGAAGCGGTGGCGCGGGTGCGCGCTGAGGTGGCGTCGTTGCATGCGGAGCTGGTGCGGTATGGGCTGGTGGTGTGGACGGGTGGGAATGTGTCGGGTCGGGTGCCGGGGGCGGATCTGTTCGTGATCAAGCCGTCGGGGGTGTCGTATGACGATCTGGCTCCGGAGAACATGATCGTGTGTGATCTGGATGGTGTTCCGGTTTCGGGGACGCCGGGGAGTGATCGGTCGCCGTCGAGTGATACCGCAGCTCATGCGTATGTGTATCGGAACATGCCGGAGGTGGGGGGTGTGGTGCACACCCATTCGCCGTATGCGGTGGCGTGGGCGGCGCGGGGTGAGGAGATCCCGTGTGTGATCACGGCGATGGCGGATGAGTTCGGGGGGCCGGTTCCGGTGGGGCCGTTCGCGATCATCGGGGATGATTCGATCGGTCGGGGGATCGTGGAGACGTTGCGGGGGCATCGTTCTCGTGCGGTGTTGATGCAGGGTCATGGGCCGTTCACGATCGGGTCGAGTGCTCGGGATGCGGTGAAGGCTGCGGTGATGGTCGAGGACGTTGCCCGCACGGTGCATCTGGCTCGTCAGGGCGGTGAGGTGATCCCGATTCCGCAGGACGCGATCGACAGGCTCTACGACCGGTATCAGAACGTTTACGGACAGACCACCGACGACCGCCGGTAGCCCCGCATACCAAAGCTCCCGCACCGGGCGCCAGCGGAGGCGCACGGTTCCGCGTCCGCGATAATCTCGTCGCGACGTCGGATGGAGGGGCGCCGTGACCGCAGTGGACATTGCTCTGATCGCGGCCGCCGCCGTCCTGGTGGTCTGCATCGTCGCCGGCCTCTGGCGGGCCGTCCGCGGGCCGACGCCCGAAGACCGGCTGACCGCGTTCGTGCTGCTCGGGACGAGCGGCGCGGCCCTGTTCGTCGTCCTCGCCTCGGCGCTGGGCGTGCCCGCCCTGCGCGACGTCGCCATCACGGTCGTCGCCCTGGCCACCGTCGTGGTGATCGTCTACACGCGGCGCGAGGTGCGCCGATGACCGCGCTGCTGGACACCGCGGTGATCGCGCTGCTCGTCATCGGGTGCGCGTTCGTCGTCGTCGGCACGCTCGGCCTGCTGCGGTTCCCCGATCTGCCGACGCGTCTGCACGCGGTCGCGAAGGCCGACAACCTCGGTCTCGGCTTCATCGTCGCGGCCCTCGTGCTCGACGCGGTCGCCCGCGGCGGCGACGGACCGGCCGTCGTCGGTGTCGCCGCCAAGCTCGTGCTCATCTGGGTGCTCGCGCTCGTCGGCACGGCGGGCAATTCGCACCTGCTCGCCGGCAGCGCGCGTCGGCGGGAGCAGGACACACTGCGATGACCGCGGGCAGTGACATGGGTGCGCTGGGCGTGCCGGGTGCGCTCGACGTGCTCGACGTGCTCGCGGTCGGTGCCGTCGTCGTCGCGGCTCTCGTCGCGGTCCTCGTGCGCGGACGGGCGGCGGCGACGACGACGTTCCTCGTCTTCGGCATCCTGCTCGCGGTGCTCTGGGGCCGCATCGACGCGCCCGACGTCGCTCTCGCCGAGGCGGCCCTCGGCGGCGGCATCGCGGGCGCGCTGCTCGTCGACGCGCTCGGACGTCGCACCCCGCCGAGACCGGATGCCGCGGCGACCGGCCGCGCGGCGCGCCGGGGGGCCGTCGTCGTGGCCGCCGTCGCGGGAGCCGCCGGGCTCGCGGCCCTACTGCTGGTCGTGCGCGCCGTCCCGACGGCTCCCGCCGACCTCGGCGCCGAGGCGCTCGCCCGAACCGCGGCGGCCGGGGTGTCGCATCCGGTGACGGCGGTGCTGCTGAACTACCGCAGCCTCGACACGCTGCTCGAGATCGCGGTGCTCGTGACGGCCGCCTACGCCGCCGGAGCGCTCGGGCGCGAGCGCCTGCGCGCGGTGCCGCCGCCCGACCCGGTGCGTCGAGCCCTCGCGGTGCTGATCGTGCCGGTCGTGCTCGTGCTGGCGATCTGGGTGCTCGTGGCGGGCAGCGTGCAGCCGGGCGGAGCGTTCCAATCGGGCGCGCTCATCGCCGCGGCGCTCGTCATCGCCCGCCTCTGCGGCATCCCGGGTACGACGCCTCGGGGGCGCGCCGCCGTCGCGGTCTACGGATCGAGCCTGCTCGCCTTCATCGCCCTCGCGGTGATCGGCCTCGGCGCGACGGGCTCATGGCTGGGGCTCGAGACCGCGTGGGCGGGCGCGGCGATCCTCGCGATCGAGGTCGTGCTGGCCGTCGGCATCGGTGTCGCGCTCGCCGCGGTCTTCACCGGAGCGGGGGCGGTCGACGAGCAGTCCGATCGCGCGGGGGTCGCCGCATGAGCGCGACCCTGCTCTTCCTCGGCGCCGGGGCGGCCGTGTTCGTGCTCGGTGTCGTCGCCCATCTCGTCGTGCGCGATCTCATCCGCCGGATCGTCGCACTCAACGTCGCCTCGGGCGGCGTGATGCTCGTGCTGCTCGCGCTCGCCGACCGCGGCAGCGCCGAGACCGGCGCACCCGATCCGGTGCCGCAGGCGCTCGTGCTGACCGGGATCGTCGTGATGGCCGCGATCACCGGCCTCGCCCTGCTGCTCGCCCGGCGCGTCGAACGCGGCGACGACGAGAACGAGAGCGGGAGCGCGTCATGACCGGCGCGAACGCGGCCGGCGTGCTCGTGCCCCTCGTCGTGCTCATTCCGATCGTCGCGGCGGTCGTCGCCGCGCTCCTGCCCGCTCGCGGACGCGCCACGATGGCCGTCGCCTCGGTGCTCGCGAGCGGAACCGTGGTCGGGCTGCTGTGGGCCGAGGTCGCGGCATCCGGGCCCATCCGCGTCGAGCTCGCCGGCTGGACGCCGCCGCTCGGCATCGCGATGCAGGCCGACGGTGCCGGGATCGCGATGCTCGCCCTCGCGCACGTCGTGCTGCTGGCGGCGTTCGCGGCCGCCGCCGTCGACGGCCGGCTCATCGGGTCGGAGGCCTTCTGGCCGCTCGTGCTGTTCGCCGCCGCCGCGATCTCGGGGGTCTTCGTCGCGGCCGACCTGTTCACCGTGTACGTCGTGCTCGAGCTGCTGACCCTCGCGGCGGTCGCCCTCGTGGCGCTCGGCGGTGCTCGAGCCGCCGCGGCGGCCCTGCGCTACCTGTTCGTCGCGGTCATCGGATCGCTGTTCTATCTGCTGGCCGTCGCGCTCGTGTACGGCCAGACGGGCACCCTCGACCTGTCGCTGGCGGCCGAGCGGATGCCGGACGGCCCGGTCGCCGCCGCCGTGCTGGCTCTCGTGACGGTCGGGATGGCGGCCAAGATGGCGCTCTTCCCGCTGCACTCCTGGCTTCCCGTCGCCCACCCCGCCGCCCCGGCCGCCGTCAGCGCGCTGCTGTCGGCGCTCGTGATCAAGGCGTCGCTCTTCGTGCTCTGGCGGGTGTATGCGGCTTTCGGCATGGGCCTCGACCTCGCCCCCGCGTTCGCGACCGCAACGGCTGCAGCGGGAGCGGCGGGCGTGATCTGGGGCGGCGTGATGGCGCTCCGCCGCGACCGGCTCAAGACCGTCATCGCCTACTCGACGGTGGCGCAGGTGGGCTACCTCGTGCTCATCCTGCCGCTCATGCTCGCGGGGGCCGAGGGCGGCGTCGATGCCGACGCGGCGGCGCGCGCGGCCGGGTGGAGCGGCGGTGTCGTGCTCGCCGTCGCGCACGGACTGGCGAAGGCCGCGATGTTCCTCGCCGCCGGCGCGCTGGTCATCGCCTACGGCACCGACCGGCTCTCGGACCTGCGCGGGGCGCTGGCGCGGATGCCGCTGGCGGCGGCCACGATCGGCGTCGCCGGGGTGAGCCTGGCGGGCCTGCCGCCGACCCTCGGCTTCGTCGGCAAGTGGCAGCTGCTCGAGTCGGCCCTCGCGAGCGGCGCCTGGTGGTGGGTCGCCGTGCTACTGGTCGGCGGTCTGCTGACCTTCGGGTACGTCGCGAAGATGATCCGCGCGATGTTCTCGCCTCCCGGCGACGACCCCGCCCCGCCGCACGGCGTGCCGCACCGGGCCCTGTCGATCGTGCCGTTCGCGCTCGCATCGGCATCCGTCGTCGTCGGCGTCTTCCCCGCCCCGCTCGTCGCGCTCGTCGAAGGGGGACTGTCATGATCCCCGGATCGGTCGTGTCGCCGAGCCTCCTCCCCGTCGTGCTGCTGCTGACGTCGCTCGTCCCGGCGCTCATCATCTTCGGGCTGCGCGAAGAGCAGCGTCGGGTGCGGACGGCGCTGAACCTCGCCGGCGCGATCGCGAAGGTCGCGATCGTCGTCGCGCTGATCCCGGTCGTCGTCACCGGCGAGAAGCTGCGGACGTCGTTCGAGTGGATCCCCGGGCTCGAGATCGTCTTCGTCACCGATACGTTCTCGCTCTTCTTCGTCGCCCTCTCGTCGGGGCTGTGGCTCGTGACGACGATCTACGCGATCGGCTACCTCGAGGGCGCTCCGAACCGCAGCCGGTTCTTCGGGTTCTTCAGCCTCTGCGTCACGGCGACGACGGGCATCGCGATCGCCCAGAACCTCTTCACGTTCCTGATCTTCTTCGAGCTGCTGACCCTCGTCACCTACCCGCTCGTCGCCCACCGCGGCACCCCCGAGGCCCTGCGCGGCGCGCGCACCTACCTCGGCTACACCCTCGTCGGAGGCGTCGTGCTGCTCCTGGGCGTCGCGTGGCTGACCCTCGAGGTCGGACCGGTCGAGTTCGTCGCCGGCGGCATCCCCGAAGTCGCCGAACTCGCCGCGCGCGACCCCGCGACGGCGACCGCGATCGGGGCGCTGCTGCTGACGGGGGTCGGGGTCAAGGCGGCGCTGTTCCCGCTGCACGGGTGGCTGCCGGTCGCGATGGTCGCCCCCGCTCCCGTGAGTGCTCTCCTGCACGCCGTGGCGGTCGTGAAAGCGGGCGCGTTCGGCATCATCCGGGTCGTCGAGGACACATTCGGCTTCGAGCTGTTCGCCGACCTCGGGCTGTTGCAGGTGCTCGCCGTCGTGGCATCCGTCACGATCGTCTACGGGTCGCTGCGCGCGCTCACCCAGGACGACCTCAAGAAGCGGCTGGCCTACTCGACGGTGTCGCAGGTGGCGTACATCGCCCTCGGCGCCGCGCTGTTGTCGCCGATGGCGACCGCGGGTGCGATCGTGCACATGGTGAACCAGGGCTTCATGAAGATCACGCTGTTCTTCTGCGCCGGTCTGTTCGCCGAGGAGCTGAAGATCCACAAGATCAGCGAGCTGGGCGGCGTGGGCCGGCGGATGCCGCTCACGGCGGCCGCGTTCACCGTCGCGGCCCTCGGCATGATCGGGCTGCCACCCTTCGCCGGTTTCATCTCGAAGTGGGCGCTCGGGGTCGGCGCCCTCGACGCGGGGCAGCCGTGGGTCATCGCGGTGCTGCTGACGAGCACGATCCTCAACGCCGGGTACTTCCTGCCGGTGATCATCGCGATGTGGACCCAGCCGGCGGCCGTCACCGCGTCGGACGAGCGCGCCCCGCGGCTGAGCGCGGCCGCGACGGGCGAGCGCACGCGACGCCTCGAAGCGCCCGCCGCCCTGCTCGTGCCCGCGCTCGTGACGGCGGTGCTCGTGCTCGGCCTCGGCGTCGCCGCCGGGTGGGAGTTCTCGCCCTGGTCGCTCGCGCAGTTCATCGCGGACGGAGCGTGGCTGTGATCGGGATCTTCGCCCTCGCCTTCGGGGTGCCGCTCGCCCTGGCGGCGGCCATCGCCGTGCTGAGCGGCATCGGCTCGTCTCGCGCCTTGCGCGTGCGCGACCTCGTGACGCGGTTCTCGTGGGTCGCGGTGCTCCCGGCGGGGGCGACGGCGCTCGTCGCGGACGACGAGCGGCACGAGATCGCCTGGATGCTGCTGGGCACCTCGATCCGCCTCGACGGCATCGCCCGCCCGCTCGTGCTCATGGCGGTCGTGCTGTACGGCCTCGCGCTGTCGTTCGTCGTGCGCTCGAAGGCCGAGCGGGGGCACGTGCTCACGGCCTTCCTGCTGCTGTGCTTCACCGGCAACGTCGCCGTCTTCGTCGCCGACGATCTCGTGACGTTCTACCTGGCGTTCGCGGCGATGAGCTTCCTCGGCTACGCGATCGTCGTTCACGACCGCACGAGGGGAGCGCGGCGCGCCGGAGCGATCTACCTCGTGCTGACGGTGTTCGGCGAATGCGCCGTGCTCGCGGCACTGCTGCTGCTCGCGGCCGACGGGGTGACCACGGTGGGCGAGGCTCCCGCCGCCGTCGCGGCCTCGCCCGCGAGCGGCCCGATCATCGCGCTGCTGCTCATCGGGTTCGGGGTGAAGGCGGGCACGGTGCCGCTGCACGTCTGGCTGCCGCTCGCGCACCCCGCCGCCCCGAGCCCCGCGAGCGCCGTGCTGTCGGGCGCGATGCTGAAGGCCGGCATCGTCGGGTGGCTGCGTTTCCTGCCGCTCGGGCAGGCGGATGCCGCCGGGGGCGGCGAGCCGGTGTGGGGTGCGGTGTTCCTCGTGCTGGGGCTCGCGGGCGGTCTGCTCGCGGTGCCCGCGGGCGTGCTGCAGCGCAACCCCAAGGTCATCCTCGCCTACAGCAGCATCAGCCAGATGGGCTTCATCACCGCCATCATCGGCGCCGCGCTCGTGGCGCCCGAACGGGCGCCCGCGTGCGTCGCGGCGGTCGTCGTCTACAGCGTCTCGCACGGTCTCGTGAAGGGCGCGCTGTTCCTCGGGGTGCAGGCGTGGGACAGCGAGCAGATGCCGCGCTGGGCGGTCGTGGTGCCCCTCGCGGTCGCGTCGCTCGCGCTCGTGGGGGTTCCGTTCACGAGCGGCTACGTCGCCAAGTACGCCGGCAAAGAGGCGGTCGGCGACGTGCTCGCCCCCCTCCTGCCCGGCGTCGCCGTCGCCGACGTGCTGCCGTGGTTCGGCGTCGGGTCGACGCTGCTGCTCGCCCGGTTCGCGGTCGCGCTGTCGCGGCGCGAGCGCAAGCCCCGGCCGACGGCGCGGACGCGAGACGTGGCCTGGAGTGTGCTCGCCGTCGCCGCGGTGGGCCCGGTGGGCGCGCTCGCCGCGGGGTGGGCGCCGCCGCTCAGCCTGCCCGGCTGGCTCGATCCCTTGGCGATGTGGGCGCAGAGCTGGCCGTTGCTCGTCGGGCTCGCCGTGGCGGCCGTCGCGGTGATCGTCACGCGCGGGCGGCCCGAGCGCACGCCGACCGTGCCCCCCGGCGACATCGTCGTGGTCGAGGAACGCGCGGCGCGCGGCCTGCTGCGCGGTCTGACGCTCGCCTCGAACGCGCTCGGCCGCACCCGCGACGCGATCGTCGCGCGCGTGGCCGCGGCCCCCGGCGCGGGGCCGGGGCTCGACGCCGCGCAGCGTGCCGTGGGCACGTGGGCCGGGTCGGGCGTCGTGCTGGTCGTGGTGCTGGCCGCAGCGCTCGTGGCCGCGGTGGCGGCGACCGTGCTCGTCGGCTCGGGAGGCGTGCTGTGATCGTCCGTCTGATCGTCTCGGTGCTGCTCCGCCTCGTCGTGATCGCCCTGGTCTGGGTCGCCGCGACCGAGGCCGGGGCGAGCGCGCTCGGCTACGGTGCCGTCGCCGTACCGGTCGTCGCGGCGGCGACGTACGTGCTCACCGGCATCCCGCAGCGACGGGGAGTCCCCGTCGGCGGCGTCGTTCGCGGCGTCGCGGCGGCGGTCGAGCTCGCCGCGTGGGTGTGGTGGCGCTCGATCGTCGGCGGTGTCGACGTCGCCCGCCGGGCGCTGTGGCTGCCTCGGGCCGACATCGCGCCCGAATGGCTGACGCATACGACCGCGCTGCGGACGCCCGCCGCCCGGGGCGCGTTCGCGCTCGTGGCCAATCTCATGCCCGGGAGCCTCACCGCGCGGCTCGACGGCGACCGCATGGACGTGCACGCCATCAGCCCCGCCGTCGACGTGGCGGGCTCGCTCGCCGCCCTCGAGCGCCGCATCGCCCGCATCGAGCGGTCGTGGTCCGCCGGTGACCCGGAACACGTCGGACGACGCGGCTAGGCTGAGTGAACGTGAGCGACGAGACGACGGGCGACCGGACCGGCAACGACTGGTACTGGTCGGAGGACGGCATCAACTTCCACACGCGCAAGTGGGTGCGGCCCGAGGACCTCAATGCCAACGGCACGCTCTTCGGCGGCAGTCTGCTGCGGTGGATCGACGAAGAGGCCGCGATCTACGCGATCATCCAGCTGGGCAACTACCGCGTCGTCACCAAGCTCATCTCGGAGATCAACTTCGAGTCGTCGGCCCTGCAGGGCGACCTCATCGAGATGGGCCTGACCGCGACGCACTTCGGCCGGACGTCGCTGACGATGCGCGCTGTGGTGCGCAACATGATCACCCGCAAGCGCATCCTCTCGATCGAACGTCTCGTCTTCGTGAGCGTCGACGAGAGCGGTCAGCCCATCCCGCACGGCTACTCGGCCATCACCTACGACCGCGACCGGATGCCGCGCGAGCACCCGCGCACCGACACCGTGCGCCTGCCTTCGCCCTAGGCTACGAACGTGCCACCGCTTCCGCTCGTCTCCGCCCTCGGCTGCGCCGTGCGGTTCGACGCGGGGGAGCGTCCGGCCGACGAGGTCGACGCCATCGCCCGCGCCTGGGCCGGCGCCGCGGTCCGTCCCGAGGACGGGCTGCCCGATCGCCACCTGACCGTCGACGTCGGGCCGGGCGCGGTCACCCGCGCGCTGGCGCGACTGTCGCAGGCCGTCACGATGGCGGCGATCGAAGCGCGACGGGGCGAGCTGTGGATGCTGCACGCGGGAGCCGTCGCCGACGCCGACGGCAACGTCGTGGCGATCGTCGGCCCGTCGGGCCGGGGCAAGAC
Source organism: Microbacterium arborescens (assembly GCA_036946435.1). Taxonomy (GTDB): domain Bacteria; phylum Actinomycetota; class Actinomycetes; order Actinomycetales; family Microbacteriaceae; genus Microbacterium; species Microbacterium arborescens_A. Next base: position 47,998 of record JAQIJE010000004.1, read on the forward strand.
CACGGCGACGCGTGCGCTCGCGGCCCGGTACGGCTACGTCTCGGACGAGACCGTCGCCGTGGCCCCCGACGGCGCCGTCCTGGCGTACCGCAAGCCGCTGTCGATCATCGAGGACCCCGCGGGCGACAAGACCCAGCGCTCGCCCGCCGAGCTCGGTCTCGGCGACCTGCCCGCGGGGCCGCTGCGGCTCAGCGCGATCGTGCTGCTCGACCGCGACCCCGGCGGACCGGAGCAGGCGGAGGTCGTCGACTGCGCCCTCGTCGACGTGCTGCCCGAGCTCGTGGAGCAGACCAGCTACCTGGGGCAGCTGCCACGGCCGCTCGCGCAGATCGCGGCGCAGGCCCGCGCCGTGGGCGGCGTGCGGCGCGTCGTCTATCGCGAGGCGTCCACGCTCGCCGATGCCCTCGCCCCGCTCTTCCGCGCGCCCGATACGGTCTCTCTCGATGAGCATCCGTCCGATGCGCCGGCGACGTCCCCCGACCGGCAGGCGGATGTCGCGGGTGTCGGGGAGGGCGTGGATTCGCCGGGCGACCGTTGGTTCCGCGCGGCGACCCTCGATGCCCTCGCTCCGGATCTCGCCCAGGACCATGCGGGGTTCGGTCGTGGGACGCCGGGCCGGATGGCGCTTCTCCAGCCCGAGGTCGACGGCGGGGCCACCCTGCGTGTGATCGACGGCATCGGGCCCGTGCTGTGGCGGGCCGCCGCGGGGGCGACGCTCACCGAGCTCACCGCCGCGGTCGTCGCCGTACACGGGACGCCTTCCGACGGCGACGCCGAGACGGCGGTCGCCGCCGCTCTCGACGCGCTCGCCGCAGAGGGCGTGCTCGCCCGGGACGTCTCGTGGCGGGTGGGGGACGACGTCGCCTGGACGGGCGACGACGATAGCTTCGTCGCGCTCGCGCTCGCCGCCGACGGGTCGCCCGAGCCGGTGTCGCTCGACGGCACCGCAGGCGTGATCTGGCGGGTGCTCGCCGAAGCGCGCGGAGCGACCGTGGACGCCATCGCGCGCGCGGTCGCAGCGCGTGCGGGCGTCACCGCCGACGACATCGCCGGTGACGTCGCGGCCTTCTTGCGGTCGCTCGCCGACCGCGGTCTCGCGCAACCGTTCGCTCCCTGATCGGCGGAGACACCGGCCTCGACCGGCCGAAACGCACGCGTTGACCGGCGGAGACACCGGCCCTGACGGGCGGGAATCACCCGCCGACGGGTCGAGCTGTCGCGGGCGGGCGGCGCTTCGGCGCGCCCGCGTGACGAGGGTGCTCGGCGCGCCCTGACCGACAGATCACGACACCGATCGTGACGTGAGCGACGGATGCCGTCGCATCCATCGACGCCGTATCGGGGGCGGCGGAACAGTACGGGAAAACCTCTCATCCCTACCTGAGGAGCCCCCGTGACCGATGTCGTCCCCACCCGCCGCGACAGCGACGGAATCGACCGCCGGACCATCATCAAGGGCGCGGCGTGGGCCGTCCCCGTGATGGCCGTCGCCGTCGCCGCACCCCTCGCGGCGGCGTCCGTCAACAACTCCGGCCTGGCCGTGACGGTCACACAGACGGCCCTGCTGTCGCTCAACCTCCTCGACGGCGGCGGCGTCGTGACGGCCACCGCGCTGACGACGGTCCCGACGGAGTTCACGATCACCAACGGCGCCGGTGCGATCAACCAGACGGCGACCGTGACGGTCACCGTGGGCCGCCCCGCCGGCATCAACATCCCGGTCGGACGCGCGCGCGGCTTCGGCGTGTACAGCCTCAACGGCACCCCGTCGACGGCGTCGCAGCGCACGGTCGCCTACCAGAGCGCTCCCGTCGTCGGGCAGTACGGGTTCCCGCTGACGACGTTCACGACGACGCTGCCCGTGAACGTCCCCTCGAACGGCACGCAGACCGTGTCGCTCGTCATGGGCCTCGCGGGCACCTCGACCGGTGTCGCGATCTCGGCCCTGTCGACGTTCCCCGTCACGATCACCGTGGACTTCGGCAACGGCCTCATCCGCACGGCGACCTCGAGCGTCGTCGTGCCCGTGGGCGGCGGCATCCTCTAGGTAGTCACCCCCGATAGGTAGTCGAACCAGTGAGACGTCCGGGGGTCCCGGCTGCGCCCCGAATGCGTAGTCGGCACCCCCGGATCCAGTGAGGAGCGGGAGCGCGACCGCTCCTACGCTGTGGGCAATCGAGAGGGGAGGCGCATCGTGAGCTACGACCGCCTCCTCGGTGCGCCTCGCCGTTCCGCGGCCCCGGCGCGACGCTCGAGCGAGCCGTTCGCGGGTCGTGAGACCGCGACGCTCGCCCTCGAGTCGATCGTGCTGAAGCGCTACGAGCTCGCGGCCGGCGCGGAGCGGGTCGTGCCGTCGGCGGGACCGCGGGTCGTGCACAGCGTGCTCGTCTCGGCGGGCAGCCTGAGTGTCGCCCCCACCCACGATTCGCGGCACCGGTACCGTGTCGACGCGGGCCGCGGCCTCTTCATGAGTTCGCGTTCGGACCATCTGCTGGCGTGGTCCGATGCGGCCCAGGTGGTCGTGGTGTCGGCGCCCGAAGAGGTGGTCGCCGCGTTCGGCGCCCCGGTCGACGAGGCTGAGGGGCCGCTGTTCGCTGGCGATTCGGCGCTCGTGCCGCCGGCGACGGCGTACTTCCGGGCGCTGCTGGCGCAGGCGGCGGCGCCCGACCGGGTCGCGACGTACGCGATGTCGCGGCTGAGCGAGGAGATGCTCGGCAGCCTCTTTCTCGAGCGGGCGAGCATCGGCGCCGGTCCCGTCAAGGTGCAGCCGTCGCTGTACCGCCGCGCGCTCGCGCTCATCGCCTCGCAGCGGGCCGACCCGATGCTGTCGGTGACGACTCTCGCATCGGAGCTGGCCGTGTCGGTACGGCACCTGCAGCGCGCGTTCGCCGAGCAGAACACGTCGCCGACGGAGGAAGTGCGGCGTTTGCGGGTCGAGCTCGCCCTGCAGCTGCTGACCGAGTCGCGCTACGACGTGCTGTCGATCGACGAGGTCGCCGGCTACGCGGGATTCGCCAGTGCCGACGATCTGCGCCGCGCGTTCCGGCTGCAGGGCGAAGCCTCGCCCACCCGGGTACGCGCTCAGCGCCGCCCGGGGCGTGCCGACCGGCGGGGGCTCCGCGCCCTCCCGCCGATCGGCACGGCTCAGTTGACCGCGTCGTCCGGGTCGTAGGTGTAGGTCACGCCCGTGGAGCCGACGCCGCCGGTCTGGACGGTGATGCCGACGGCGACGAAGACGTACTCGTCGCCCGCGCCCGACCAGGTCGCCCGGCCCGCGGGGACCGAGCCCGCCGAGATCGACGGGTGCCGGAAGCGCGCGTTGCCGCCGGCGTTGCCGATGCGGGTCCAGCCGGCGTCGGTCCACGACGCCTCGTCGACCTGCAGCGGGAAGTCGGGGGCGTTGCCGAACAGCGGCAGCGTCACGGTGATGACGCCGGTCTCGAGCTGCGAGCCGTCGGCGTCGTACTCGACGAGCGCGTTCGAGAAGGTGACGGTGCGCGTGCCGTTCGCGACGGCGCCCGCGAGGGTCGCGATGACGCGGGCGCGGGGCTGCGGCTGTGCGGTCGTGCTGGCCGCGGCGAGCGGGGCGGCGACGGCGACGGCGACGACGGGGGCCGCCCAGGCTGCGGCCTTGATGACGGTGCGGCGGGTGTGACCGCCGGGGACGGATGCTTCGGACATGACGGCTCCAGCTGTTCTCGGGTGCCGGGGGCGAGGATCGCCGCCGGGTACCCGAATCATGCTGGTCGGCGCCCCGCCGGGGGCCGGGGTGCGGCGGCGAGATATGTCGTTTACGGTGCGGGTCGCGTCGGGGTCGGTATCGCCCGCGGCCGCGGGCGCATCGACGAGGGGGTGTCGGTGCCCTCCGAACGCATGGCCCGCGCGAGAGACGAGCCGTTGCTGAAGCCGGCGTGCGCGGCGATCTGGTCGACCGTGAGGGCGCGATGGGTCGGGTCGCGCAGCATCGACACCGCGAGGTCGACGCGGGCCCGTCGGATCTGATGGCCGATCGAGGTGCCGCGCACGCGGAAGAGCCGTTCGAGCTGACGCTGCGAGATGCTCACTTCGCGGGCGACCGCCGCCGCGGTCAGCTCGGGATCGGCGCACTGCGCTGCGATCACGGCCATCGCGAAGACCATCGGGTTGCGTCGGCCGCCGGTGTCGGGGGCCATGCCCGCCGCCTCGACGACGAGGCCGAGCGCGATCTCCTGCAGGAGGCGATCGAAGAAGTACTCGGTGAAGCGACTGTTCGGCGGTGCGGCGGCCGCCGAGCGCAGGAACGCGGCGGCGGGGGCGAGCAGCGCCGACGCGGGCGGGACGACGTGCAGGCGCATCGGATCGAGCGGGATGTCGCGCACGAGCACGCTCGGCACCGATGCGGTCAGCAGGCGCGAGCCGCGGACCGTCCGCAGCGGCGGCTGGAACGGATCGAGCGTGATCGCACCCGAATGACGCGGCAGTGAGAACTCCCGCCCGTCGTGGCGGCCGATGGTCGACGAGCTGAAGTGAATGGTGCCCCGCTCGACGATGTGCACGCGCACAGCGGCATCCGTCCGCGGCTCGACGGGCATCACGCTCGCGGTGTCGGGGAACTCGTGGACCGACACGGTCGACGATCCGAACGAGGACCCGGAGAGCCGGCGCGGCGCCCGGACGGTCCATTCGCCGGCCCGGATGCCGGGCTGCGGCCCGCTCACGGCGCGCCGACGCGGTCGAGAGGCCAGAAGCGCAGGAACGCCGACCCGATGATCCGATCCCCGGGGACGGGCCGGGCGCACGGAGATGGCGACGGTGCGGCCGTGGTCGAGCGGCAGGGGGTCACGGAGTCGGCCGAATCGGCGCGGTTGTCGCCCAGCATCAGGTACTCGTCCGGGCCGAGGGTGACGGGGCCGAAGCAGCGGGGCGATCGCGCGGTGCTCGTGCAGTCGAGGCTTCCGGGCTCGAACGGCAGGTCGGCCGTGACGTACGGCTCGGTGAGGGCGGCCCCGTCGACCAGGACGCGACCGTCGGCGTCGCAGCACTCCGCGGTCTGGCCCGGGCCCGCGACGACCCGTTTGACGAGGGCGTCGGAGTTGCTGGGGCCGAAGCCGAAGACGTCGCCGATCCAGCCGACCGCGGTCCGCCACGCGGGGCGCTCGGGGGTCGGCCCGTCGCGCCAGCTCTCCGGACGCTCGAACACGACGACGTCGCCCGGCCGAGGGGCACCCCCGGCGAGATCGAGGCGATCGACGAGGATGCGGTCGCCGGGCGCGAGCGTCTGCTCCATCGATGCGGAGGGCACCTGGTACACCTTCACGACGAAGGACTGCACGAGCGCGAGGATCGTGAGAGCCGCCACGAGATGCGTCAGCGGATGGCCGGCGATACGGCGCCACCGTGGGCGCGGCGCGGGGCCCACCGTCGGGCGCGTCGTCGGCGACGACGCGGGGACCGGGTCGACCACGCTCAGCGTCGCGCGCGCCGCGCTCGACGGCCGTCCGGCACGGTCGCGGCCGGGCCGGGGTCGACCACCGCATCGGCGGTGACGGTGCCGCCACGCGTCGCCGGGACGACGGCGGAGACGTCGGCGGTGACGTCGGCGGGGACATCAGTCGGCACGTCGGCGGGGGCGAGGTCGCGGGGTGCGTCGTCGGTGCGGTAGTACGCGCCGGTGTACTGGTAGCCGTAGTAGGCGGCGCCGCTGCCCTTGCGCGGCACGCGGTTGAGCACGACGCCCAGGGCTCGCCCTCCGGCCCGCTCGAGGTTCTGCTGCGCCTTCTTCAGCGCGTCGAAGGTCGTGCGTCCGACCGTCGTGACGATGATCGCGCCGTCGGTGCGGTTGGCGAGCACGGCGGCGTCGGTCACGGGGATGAGCGGCGGGGCGTCGACGATGACGACCGCGTCTTCACTGAGGGCGTGCACGAGGTCGCGCATGCGCTGCGAGCCGAGGATCTCGCTCGGGTTCGGGGGGATCTTGCCCGCCGCGACGACACGCAGCGTGCCCAGGCGCCCCACGGGCTGCGCGACGTCGTCGAACGCCGCCCGCCCGGCGAGGATGTCGGTGAGCCCGGCGTCGCCGATGAGGTGGAAGATCGTCGCGACCATCGGACGGCGCAGGTCGCCGTCGATGAGGACCACCTGCTGGCCGCTCGCGGCGAGCGTGATCGCCAGGTTGGCGGCGGTCGTGGACTTGCCCTCGCCGGGCAGCGGGCTCGTGACGACGAGGATGCGCGGGGGGTTGTCGACATCCATGAACTGGATGTTCGTGCGCAGCTCGCGCACCGCCTCCGACACGGCGTAGAGGTGGACGTTCTTGCTCGAGGACGTGTTGGCGCCGTCGAAGGGGATGAGGCGGTTGTCGGCGGTGAACGACTTCTCCTCGGGGATCGCGCCGACGACGTTCAGGCCTGTCTCGCGCTCGACGCCCTCGGAGGAGCGGATGCGGCGGTCGAGGGTGAAACGCAGGATCGCGTAGCCGATGCCGACGACGAGGCCGACGAGGCCGCCGATCGCCAGGGCGAGCCGGACGTTGGGCGAGCTGGGGCTCGTGGGAAGGCGCGCGGAGTCGGCGGTCACGAGCGTGATGCCCGGGTTCACCCCGGTGCCGCCGGACTCGATGCTCTCGATCTCGATCTGCATCCCGCGGATCCAGGCGCTCGCGAGGTCGCGCGCCGCCTCGGGCGTCGGGCCCGTGGCATCCACCTTGATCACGACCGTGTCGAGCGGGTTCGAGACCGACACCCGGCGGACGAGGCTTTCGGGCGAGACATCGAGGCCGAGCTCGTCGCGTGCGTGCTCGCCGACGGCGCGCCACGTGCCGACGTCGACGTAGGACTTGACCTTCGACTTGGCGAGGTTGTCGCTGACGTACGCCGAACTGCTGTCGTTCTGGCCCTGCGACTGCACGGGGGTGACGTAGCCGCTCGCATCGGCGGTGTAGACCTTGGGCTGCACGAGGGTCCAGGCGAACGCAGCGACGACCCCCAGGACGACGCACAGCGACACCGCGATCCAGTGTGCGCGGAGTATGCGCAGGTAGTCCCTCAGTTCCATCGCGGTTCCCCCGTCTCGATGCTGGTCGTTCGTCTGTTCTGCCGGATCGCGCGCAGAGCGCGGGGCAGCGAGCGGGCCCCGCGTACCCAACGACGGGCCCGTGCCGATGTCCGTCCTGCGAGCGTATCGACCGTTTCGGGTCGGCTCAGCAGGAGATCGGTGCGAGTGGGCCACACCGCGCGGCGCGCGATGCGGATGCGGTCGATCCCGCGGGCGTCGCGGAGCACGGCGAACCAGAAGTACGAGCCGAACGACCCCGAGCTGACGCGCTCGCGCCAGCGTCGGGCGCGGAGCGAGTCCTGCTCCTGAGGGTCGGCCTCGACGCTCACGCCGAGGCGGGTGAGCACGTCGAAGAGCGTCACGGTGGTGCCGGTGCGGGCCGCGATCTCGGCGAGGTGGTCGCGCTCGGCGGGGGTGAGCGGCACGCGTTCGAGGGCGTCGAGCTCGGCGGCGTGGCGGGTCTGACGCTCGGTGCCGCGCAGCGAGTGGAGCGCGAGCACGAGGATGTTGGCGGTGCGGCGGGGGACGGCGCACGCGCGGTGCGCGAACGTCGCGACCTCACGGTTCTCCCACAGCGCCTCGAACGCGTCCGCCGGGTCGGCGAGCATGCCCGGGTAATGCCGGTGGACGTCGAGGTCGCAGGGCCACCGGTCGTGCAGAAAGGTACGCGAGTGGATGCTGACGAGCTCGGCGATCAGCGAGAGCGGGCGCTCGTGCCAGCTGCGCTCGAGGATCTCGTCGCACAGGCGGTCGAAGCCCACGGGCTCGACGAGGACGTCGATGTCGGAGGAGTTCCGGGGAGCGCGGAGTCCCTGTCGCGTGAGCGTCGGGCCCTTGAGGAAGAGGACGCGGATGTCGAGGTCGTCGGCGACGGCCTGGATCCAGGCGTGACCGAGCTCGACGCCGCTGCTGAGAGCGAGTAGTTGCGCGGGTTCGGTGCGGGTCATGCCTGTCTCGAGGTCGGTGATGACCTCATTATGCCGACAGCTTGCGCCGCGCTCTCATCGCTCAGGCGACACATCACGGCCGCAATCCGCGTCTGAGCGACACGATCGTGCGCGCGAGCGTTGTTGACGCGACATGGCATGACCCGGTGCGGAGTCAGTTGAGTCCGTGCCGGGTCAGTGCGGCGTCAGCATCAGGACCGTGATGAAGACGCCGAGCCCCGCGATGAGGAGGGCGACCGCGATGATCGCCCACCCCGGAAGGCCGCCGTGATCCTGCGTCCACCAGGACTGCTCGCCGTAATCGGTCCGCCGCTTGCGATTCATGCGGGCGACGCTACGCTCGCGCTGTCTCTGGCAGGTGTCGCGCGGGTTACAACTGGACGTGCATCGGCCCAGCCCAGCCCATCCGAGTAGCCCAGCCGATCAGCCCGGCGGATCAGTTCAGGGGCGGCCCATGCCGTGGTACTCCCAGCCGGCACCGCGCCAGGCGGCGGCGTCGAGGCAGTTGCGGCCGTCGACGACGATGCGTCCCGCCGTCAGCGTCGCGGCGTGCGCGGGGTCGAGCTCGCGGCGGTACTCGTCCCATTCCGTGACGACGATGACGGCGTCGGCGCCGCGGAGCGCCTCGTCGCGGTCGACGACGTACGTCAGCTGCGGGTGCACGCGGCGGGCGTTCTCGATCGCCTCGGGGTCGCTGACCGTGACGCGGGCGCCGAGGCCGTGCAGGCGGACGGCGACGTCGAGGGCGGGCGAGTCGCGGATGTCGTCGCTGTGGGGCTTGAACGCGGCACCGAGCACGGTGACGTTCTTCTCGTAGACCGAGCCGTCGAGCGCGGCGACCACGAGGTCGACGGCACGGTCGCGGCGACGCATGTTGATGGCGTCGATCTCGCGGAGGAACGCGACCGACTCACCCCGGCCGAGCTCTTCGGCGCGGGCCGAGAAGGCGCGGATGTCCTTCGGGAGGCAGCCGCCGCCGAAGCCGATGCCGGCGCCGAGGAAGCGTCGTCCGATGCGGGCGTCGTGGCCGATCGCGTCGGCGAGCGTCGTGACGTCGGCGCCGGTGACCTCGGCGATCTCGGCCATCGCGTTGATGAAGCTGATCTTGGTGGCGAGGAACGCGTTGGCGGCGACCTTGACGAGCTCGGCGGTCGCCAGGTCGGTGACGATGAACGGCGTGCCCTTCGCGACCGACGGGTGGTAGACCTCGCGCAGGATGTCGGCGGCGCGCTCGCCCTCGGCACCCGCGGGGACGCCCGCGACGAGACGGTCGGGGTCGACGGTGTCCTGCACGGCCCAGCCCTCGCGGAGGAACTCCGGGTTCCACACGAGCGTCGCGCCGGTGGGGGTGACGCGCTCGGCGAGCGATGCGGCGGTGCCGACGGGGACCGTCGACTTGCCGGCGACGATGTCGCCCTCGGCGAGGTGGGGGATGAGGGCGTCGACGGCGGCGTTGACGTAGGTGAGGTCGGCGGCGTAGCCGTCCTTCTGCTGCGGGGTGCCGACGCCGACGAAGTGCACGGCCGCGCCGGCGGCATCCGCCATGTCGGTCGAGAAGCGCAGCCGGCCCGACGCGAGCCCCTCGCTCAGGATCTCCTGCAGACCGGGCTCGAAGAAGGGGGCCTCGCCGGCCGAGAGCGACGCGATCTTGCGCTCGTCGACGTCGATTCCGACGACCTCGTGCCCGATGGATGCCATCGCGGCGGCGTGGACCGCTCCGAGGTAACCGCAACCGATAACCGACAGACGCATGGTGCTCTCTCTCCGCGGGCCCGAGCGGACCGCCCCCCATTCCTATCAAGAACGCATGACGGATGTGTAAACGGGCTCCCGTGAACGAAGGTGTCGCTCACCCGCCCGCGGCGGACACAGCGCGCGTAGCCTCGGACCATGCCTCCGGTCCCGTTGTCGCCGTCGTTGTCGCCGTCCGTGACGCTGTCGCACGACTTCGCCGACGCGCTGCCCGCCCTCGCACGTCCGTGGTCGGCGGAACCGGCACCGGAGCCCCGCCTGCTCGTGCTCAACGACGGCCTCGCCGCCGAGCTCGGGCTCGACCCGGAGATGCTGCGGACCCCGGCGGGCGTCGACCTGCTCGTCGGCGCCGCTCTTCCCGCGGGGGCGCGGCCGGTCGCGCAGGCGTACGCCGGTCACCAGTTCGGCGGGTTCTCGCCGCGGCTCGGCGACGGGCGGGCGCTGCTGCTCGGTGAGATCGTCGCCCCCGATGGCACGCTGCGAGACCTGCACCTGAAAGGTTCGGGCGCCACGCCGTTCGCGCGCGCGGGCGACGGGCTCGCTGCGGTCGGCCCGATGCTTCGGGAGTACGTGATGAGCGAGGCGATGCATGCCCTCGGCATCCCGACGACGCGCGCGCTCGCCGTCGTCGCCACGGGGCAGCGAGTCCAGCGCGAGACGGTGCTGCCGGGAGCGGTGCTCGCGCGGACGGCGTCGAGCCACCTGCGCGTCGGCAGCGTCGAGTATGCGCGCGGGACAGGCGACATCGACGTGCTGCGCGCGATCGTCGACTACGCGATCGCGCGTCACCACCCCGGGGCGGCGGGGGAGCCGCGGCCGGCGCTGGCCCTGTTCCGTGCCGTCGTGGGCGCCCAGGCCGATCTGGTCGCGCAATGGATGCTGGTCGGATTCATCCACGGCGTGATGAACACCGACAACATGACGCTCTCGGGCGAGACGATCGACTACGGCCCGTGTGCGTTCCTCGACGCCCACGACCCGGCCGCCGTGTTCAGCTCGATCGACACCGGCGGGCGCTACGCCTATGGCAATCAGCCGTACATCGCCGAGTGGAACCTGGCACGCCTCGCCGAGGCGATGCTGCGGTTGTTCGACGATGAGCTCGACCGCGCGGTGGAACTCGCGCAATCTGCGCTCGGGGAGTTCCGGCCGGCGTATGCCCGCGCTCGGCTCGCGGGCGTGCGGCGCAAGCTCGGTCTCGCGACCGACGTGCATGCCGCGGTCTCGCCCGCGATCCCCGATGACGAGGTCGAGGCGCTCGCCGGGGGCTTCGTCGAGATGCTCGAGAGCGCGCGCGCCGATCACACCTCCACCTGGCGTGCGCTGTCGGATGCCGCGCGCGGCGATCGATCCGCGCTCGAGCAGCGGCTCGCGGTGGGGTCGGGCGCCGTCGCGGGATGGGGGGCCTGGCTCGAGCGCTGGCTCTCGCACGCGCCCGACGCCGAGGCGATGGATGCCGCGAACCCGATCTACGTGCCGCGCAACCATCTGGTCGAAGAGGCGCTCGAGGCCGCGACCGCCGGCGACCTCGAGCCGCTCGGGTGGCTGACGACGGTGCTCTCGACGCCGTACACACCGCGCGCCGGTGCCGAGCGGTACGCCGATCCGGCCGGTGCCGAGTTCACGGCCGGCTACCGGACGTTCTGCGGCACCTGACCGCAGGGGGAGTCTCGTCTCGCGCGCGGCGACTGCGTGCGAGGGTCAGCGCACTGCGTACAGGACGACGTCGTCGAGGTAGCGCCACACGCTCCCGGTCTCGGCGAACCCCGCGCTGCGGAGTGTCGACAGGTGGAACTCGAGGCTCACCTTGGGTGGGGCGACGCGGATCGCATCGCCCCAGACGCCCTCGCGCCGGGCGATCGCCGCGGCGTAGCGCGGATGGACGGCGACGGCATCCCACCACTGGTCCCACGTCTCGACGTCGCCCGAGAACGTCTCGCGCTGCACCCGCTCGTCGTCGGCCGCTGCGATTGTGCGGAGTGTAGGCTCGGCGTGCTCGTCGTAGGACAGGTGGTCGCCGTTGAGGACGATGCCGCCGGGGCGGACGAGGTCGGCCAGCCGGCCGTAGACCTCGACGAGCGTCGAGGGCTGCAGCCAGTGGAGGGCGGTCGAGCTGACGACCGCGTCGAACGGCGTAGCGGCGATGAGCGGATGCCGCCACCATCCCTCCGCGGCCAGGTCGATCTCGGCGACCTCGAGGCGCTCGTCGGCGTCGGCGATGTCGCGCGCGATCGCGACGAGCGCGGGGTCTTTGTCGGCGACGACGATCTGCGCGTTCGGGACGGCCTCGAGGACCGCCCGTCCGAGAGACCCGGTGCCGCCCGCGAGGTCGAGCACGCGGGGCCGCTCGACGTCGGCGGTGACTGCGGCGACGACGCGGGCGATCGTTGCGAAGCGCTCGGCGCGGTGGCGGATGTAACCGGTCTGCTGCGCGTCCCAGCGGCGGGACAGGTCATGGGCGATGGTCGCGGGGGCCTGGGTGGACACGGTCATGGGGTGGTCCTCTCATGGGGTTCTGTGGGTGGGTCGGAGATGGGATCGGGCAGGCTGAAGCCGAGCAGCATCCGCTCCTGCGTGCGGTGGACGTGCGTCCGCACGCCGTAGACGCCGTCGAGCAGGTCGGGGGTGAGCACGTCGACAGCGGAGCCGGAGGCGACGACGCGCCCGCCGTCGAGCAGCACAAGCCGGTCGCAGACGCGTGCGGCGAGATCGAGGTCATGGAGAACCACGACGACGGTCGGCGCGATGCGGCGCACGAGCGCGAGCAGCTGCAGCCGGTGGCGGATGTCGAGGTGGTTCGTCGGCTCGTCGAGCAGGACGTGGGCGGCGCGCTGCGCGTACGCTCGGGCGAGCGCGACGCGCTGCAGCTCGCCGCCTGAGAGGGAGGCGAGAGACGAGGTGGCGTGGTCGGCGACGTCCATCAGAGCCAGCGCCTCGACGGTCGCACGGTCAATCGCCCCGGCCCCGCGCCTTGGCGCGAGGGCGAGCCCGAGCGCGACCTCGTCGGCTGCCGTCGCCGATCCGTCGACGACCTCGGCGTGCTGGCCGACGTACGCGACGCGGCGGGCGATGTCGCGCCGACGAAGCGAGTCCAGCGGGTCGCCGTCGATCGAGATGCGGCCTTGTGTGAGCGGTGCCGCCCGGGTGAGCGCGCGTAGCAGTGTGCTCTTGCCGCTGCCGTTGGGGCCGATGATGCCAGTGACGCGGCCCGTCGGGACATCGAGGTCGACGCCCCGGCCGAGGCCGGGGCGTCCCAGGATGGGCTGGCACCCGGCCATGACGACGAGGTCGCGGGCGTGAATCATCGCAGATCGTCGAGGAGCGCGCCGAGCTGCGCCGGGCCGCGGACGCTCAGGACCGACGGCGGGTCGGTGAACGGGAACGGCAGGGCGACGACGCGCGCGCCGCGTACGGCCGTCATCGACGCGACGCCGGGCGCCGAGGTGAACGCTTCGACGGCGGACTGCGGGTCGCCGGTGGAGTAGAGGACGACGACGGTTTGCGGGTCGCGGGCGACGAGGTCCTCGGCGCTGACGTCGAAAACCCGGTCGTCGACGTCGGCGTAGACGTTGTCGAGGCCGGCCGCCTGGAACACCGGGGTCACCATGCTCTGGGCGCCGTAGGGAGAGATGACGCTGCCGCCCGACGAGACGTAGACCGCCGCCGCCGTGCCGCGGTCGGCCGCAGCGGTCGACACGGACTCGCGCAGCGCCGCGGCGACCTCATCGGCACGGTGGCGCTCGCCGAGGATCGCGCCGAGGTCATCGAGGTCGGACCAGACGCGGTCGAAGGTCGCTGGGCTCGACGACGTCGGGGCGGGGCAGTACGACGGTGGGGTGTAGACCGCGATGCCCGCCCGCTGCAGCGCCTCGCGGTCGACCGCGTTCGCGGGCGCGACGACGAGGTCGGGAGTCGCGCCGAGCAGGCTCTCTTGCGATACGACCGAGCCGCCGGTGGCGTTCTTCTCGGCGGAGAGCAGTGTGAGCGCGCCGAGGGCGTCGTACGTCTGCTGGTCGTACAGCCCGGGGGCGGGCTGGGCGGTGATCGCGACGACCCGGTCGACGGCGCCGAGGGCCTCGATGTCGGCAACGGCGTCGCTGTTGACGAGCACGATGCGCTCGGGACGGTGGTCGAGGGTGAGGTCGTGGCCGCAGTTGGTGATCGTGACGGGGAAGTCGCCCGTCGCCCCCGACGGCGCGGGCTCGGCCGGCGTGCCGGAGCCGCCGGCGGCGGAGCAGCCGGCGAGGGCGAGCAGGAGCGAGGCGGACAGGAGCGCGGTCGCCGGCCGCGGCGGGGAGGTGCGGGTCATCGGGTGTGTCCTTTCGGGTGGGGAGCGAGGCGGGCGAGGCGCGGCCGCGACGAGCGCGCGGAGGCCTGCCGCAGGAGCAGCAGGAGGGCGGGCGCGCCGACGATGCCGGTGATCACCCCGACGGGGATCTCCATCGGGGCCAGGGCCGTGCGGGCGACGGTGTCGGCGCCGACGAGCAGGAGGGCGCCGACGAGAGCCGCGGCGGGGAGTGTCGACCGATGGCGTGAGCCGACGAGGGCGCGGGCGAGGTGCGGCACGACGAGTCCGACGAATCCGATCCCGCCCACGGCCGCGACCCCGACGCCGACTGCGGCGCTCGTGATGGTCAGCAGCAGCAGGCGCGAGCGCTCGGGATCGATGCCGACCGAGCGGGCGGAGTCGTCGCCGGAGGCCAGGGCGTCGACGGTCGGCGCGATCGTGAGCAGCCAGGCGAGAAGCAGCACGGTGGCGAGGGCCGTCGCGGCGAGGCCCGCGGGCTGGACGGCGGCGAGCGAGCCGAGCAGCCAGAAGAGCACCGATCGAGCGGCCTCGGGAGAGTCCGAGGAGAAGACCAGGAAGTTCGTCGCGGCGTTGAGGGCGTACCCGACGGCGAGGCCGGCGAGGATGATGCGGAGCGGCCCGCGCGTGGACGCGACGCCCGAGAGCCCGAGGACGAGCAGCACCGCCAGGACGGCGCCGGCGAGCGCCCCAGCCGAGAAGAGCAGAGCGCTGCCGCTGCCGACCACGAGCACGACCATGGCGGCGCCCGTCGAGGCTCCGGCGTTGATACCGAGCAGATAGGGGTCGGCGAGCCCGTTGCGGACCATCGCCTGGAAAACGGCGCCGGCGACGGCGAGGAGCGCGCCGGCGATGATCGCCATGCCGACGCGGGGTGCGCGGGTGGTCCAGACGATGAGCTCGGCCGTGTTCGCGGGTCCGGTTCCGCTGAGCCCGGCGATCATCGCCCGCAGCACGGTGGGTGGATCGATCGCGACCGGACCGATGCACAGCGCGGCGACGCCCGCGGTCACCACGAGGAAAGCCAGCGCCGAGAGGCGGATCCGGCCGTGACGTCGCCGCGCCGCGAGCGCGGTCGAGGCGGCCGGGATGGCGGGGGTGACCGCGGCGGGGCTCATGTGCGTCCATCTGCTATTGAGGATGATTCTCAATAGTAGGGCATCCGCTCGGGGGTCCCACACGGCCCACGAGAACGGCCCACAAGAACACGGGCGCCCGCCGGCGGTGACCGGCGGGCGCTCGTGTGCGGTGCGCGGGTGGCGTCAGCGGATCGCGCGGCGCCGGTTCGAGGCGACGACCGCGGCAGCACCCGCGATCATCACGAGCACGCCGAGACCGAACAGACCGGTGACGTCGTCCCCGCCGGTCGCGGCGAGCGTCCGACCGCTCCCGCCCGATCCGTTCGAGGCGAGCGCCGGCGTGACGGCCGCCGCCTGCAGGGTGAACGCGACCGGCTCGGACGGGTCGGACAGGCCGGTCGTGCCCGCGGCATCCGACGCCTGCACGGCGACGACCGTATAGGCCTCGGGCGCGAGGGCCAGGGTGACCGACCAGGTGCCGTCTTCGGCGACGAGGATCGGATCGGCCGGGTCGACCGGCGCGGGCGCGGCCGCGGGCTCGGCCGCCGCTCGCATCGACATGTCGTCGGAGGAAGCGTCGCCGGATGTCGCGGCATCCGCGAGGGCGGTCGGGACGACGAGCAGGCCGACGAAGGCGCCGGGCTGGCCGGTGCCGCGGAAGGTCACCTGAGACCCCGTGACGACCTCGCCCGCCGTCGGGCTCGTGATGACGGGCGCCGGGAGCGCAGGGATGGCGGGGAGCTCGAACGAGACGTCGAGCGACTCGGGGTCCTGCCCGGCGACGGTGAGCGTGACGGTCGCGGTCTGTGCGACCGGTGCGTCGTCGGCGTACATCGCCGCCACGAGCCACATGCCCGCGACGACCGTGACCGGCTCGGTGCCGGGCAGAGGCTGTCCGTCGCTGCCGGTGACGGTGATCACGGCGCCCTCCTCGCCGGTGCCGGTGAAGGCGACCGTGCGCGTCGGGAGCTGCTCGCCCGCTGCGGGCGTCACGATCTGGAAGGGCACCGGGGTACCGGGCGCGGGGATCGAGAACGACACGGTGCGCGTCTCGGGTGCCGCTCCGTCGACGGTCAGGACGACGACCACGGTCTGCTCGGCGGGAGCGTCGTCGGCGTAGGCGACCGTCGTGGTCCAGGCGCCGGCGAGCGTCGTGACCGGCAGTGCGCCGGGCAGCGGGGCGCCCTGCTCGTCGGTGAGGGTGACGGTGCCGCCGTCGGGCGCCGTGCCCGCGAACAGGACGGTGCGGGTGAGAGTCGTGGCATCCGGTGCCGGTGTGAGGATCGCGAAGGGCGCGGCCTCCGGCGCGGGCTCGGCGTCGGGTGCCGGCTCGGCGTCGGGCGCCGGCTCGGTCCCCGGAGCGGCTCCGGTGTCGGGTGCGGTCGCCTCGGTGTCGTCCGGCACGATCACCGGCTCAGCCTCGGTGGCATCCGCTTCGGCATCCGCTGCGTCGGCATCCGCTGCGTCGGGATCCGGCATGACGGCGTCGTCGGTCTCGGTGGTCTCGGCAGTGTCGGGCTCGACGGCGACGGCCACGGGGGCCACCTCGTCGCCGGGGGAGTCGGAAGCGGCGTAGGCGGGCGCGGCGATGAAGCCGGATGCGCCGAACGCGACGACGAGAGCGACCGGCACGGCGATCGCTTTGCGTCTGAGGGCTGAATGGACGGACATGGGTGGACACTTCGTGATCGTGTGGCGGTGAGCCCGAGCGGTGCGACCGGCAATGGTCGCGCCCTTTTCGCGGGTGGGGCCGAGAACGCGCATGCCCCCCAAAGACATCAGCGCGTTCCGCGAAAGTTAGCAGGATGCGAAGGTCGTTGACCAGGGGCTTGATTCTGAATTCTCGAATTCTCGATCGCGGGTGTTCGAGCAGTGCTCGATCCGCCAGAATGGCCGGGGCGCCGCGCCGGGGAGTGCGGCCCGCACGAATTGTGGACGACGTCGCTGTTGCCACCATGGGGGAGAAGAAAATGGAAAAACGAGCGATGAGCTCAAAATTCGGTGTGATCGCCGCGGCATCCGCCCTCGTCGTCGGTCTCGCGGTGGGCGGAGGTGTCGGCGGCTCGAACGCGCAGAGCGAGATCGGCTCGTTGAAAGACCAGGTCGCGTCGCTCGAGGGCGAGGTCGGCGAGGCGCAGACCGTCGCGCGCGAGTCCGACGCCGCGCTGGCGGGGGCGCGCTCAGACCTCGATGACGCGGTCGCCAAGCTTGCGAAGGTCACCGGCGATCTCCGGGCGGTCACGGCGCAGGTGACCGAGATGCAAACGGCGGCGACGGCGTCGCAGACGGAGCTCGATGCCCGCGCCGCGCGGATCACCGATCTCGAGGGTCAGCTCTCGGTGCACGTCGCGCCTGTCGCCGCGGCGCCCGAGCAGTCCGCTCCGGTGTCGTCGTCCGGATCGGTGTGGTTCAAGAACTGCACCGCCGCTCGCGAGGCCGGGGCCGCGCCCGTGCGGGTCGGCGACCCCGGTTACGCCAAGCACCTCGACCGCGACGGCGACGGGATCGGCTGCGAGTAGCTCAGGGCACCTTGTGTCCGGCGGCCTGGATCAGCCCGTACCACTCGGCACGGGTGAGGGGGATGTCGCTTCCGGCGGCGGCATCCGCGACCCGCTGCGGGTTCGTGGTGCCGAGCACGACCTGCATGTTCGCGGGATGACGCGTGATCCAGGCCGTGGCGATGGCGGTCGGGGTGACGCCGTACTTGGCGGCCAGGTCGTCGAGCAGGGCGTTGAGTTCGGGGTACTCCTCGGCGCCGAAGATGACGCCGTCGAAGAAGCCCTTCTGGAACGGTGACCATGCCTGGAGCGTGATGCCGTTGATGCGGCAGTAGTCGACGAGGCCGCCGCCGTCACGGGTGATCGAGTCGTCCTCGCCGACCATGTTCGAGGCGAGTCCCTGCGCGATCAGGGTCGAGTGGGTGATGGAGAGCTGCACCTGGTTCGCGACGAGCGGCTGGGTCACCGCGGTCTTCAGCAGGTCGATCTGCCGCGGCGTGTGGTTCGAGACGCCGAAGGCGCGCACTTTGCCGGATGATTCGAGGTGATCGAATGCCCGGGCGACCTCGTCGGGTTCGACGAGTGCGTCGGGGCGGTGCAGGAGCAGGACGTCGATGCGGTCGGTGCCGAGGGCGACGAGCGATTCCTCGGCCGACGTCACGATGTGCTTATACGAGTGGTCGAAGTGCCAGTCGTCGGCGACGATGCCCGTCTTCGTCTGCAAGGTGATCTCGCCGCGCTCCGATGCTGAGAGCTCGAGCGCCTCGGTGAATCGGCGTTCGCACGCGTGGCGCGTCGAGCCGTAAAGGTCGGCGTGGTCGAAGAAGTCGACGCCCACCTCGCGTGCGCGGTCGTAGAGGGCGCGGATGTCGGCGTCGGAGAGCTCCTCGATTCGCATCATGCCGGCGACGACGTTCGGAACGTGGACGGTGCTTCGACCGAGGGGGACGCTGCGCATGATTCTCCGTTGATTCAGGGGGCGGATCTCTTCTCAGTATCAACGAACCAAGGAGAGGTGAGGGCCGGGGCGCCGATCGACGGCGACAGACGCTCCATGGCTCGCCCGAGCCGAACGCGTAGCGGGTCGGGTGGGCGAGGGGACGCGATGCCGAACCGAGATGGCGGAGTGTCTCGCGACACCGTCCGTCCGATGAGCTTGCGGCGGCGTAGGCGTAGGCGAGGGCCTGCCGGAGCGCGGCGCCCGACGGCGATGCGGCGTTGGCTTTGCCGCATCGCTGCGACGTAGCGTGCTCATCGCAGTGGCATCAGCCGCGCGGCCAGGCGGGCGATGATCTCCTCGGCGACAGCGTCGGGATCAGATGAGATCGCTCGCGACGCGACGCTGTCTTCTGGTGGCAGGATGATGTCTCTTTGCCCGTATCCGAGCATCGATGCCGAGTTGCGGCGGCCGACGATGTCGGCGGACCCTGCCGTGAGCATCATCACGGGTGCAAGCGCTGACCCGACGGCGAATCGTTCGCAATCAGCGAGTCGCAGCTGGCTCACCATGCGCAGGCCGCGAGCCAGGCGTGGAGTGAGGTCTTCAGGATCGAAGACGCTGCCGAGGTTGTCACGCGGGAGTTCGATCCAGAAGCCTCGCCCACCCGAACGCGTGGTCATGAATCCGGCGGGGCCGTTCGTAACCGACGCGTCTGACCACGTCGCGGCGAGCTGATCACTCGCCGCCGTGTGCAGTTGCTGGGACTGTGAGAAGAAGCCGGCCTCCCGCCCAGCGGCGGCGAGCTCGTCGGTGAGACTCGCGAGTCGTCGGACCTCGACGCGTTGATCTTCGAGAGGGATCAGATGAACCTCGGCGCACGTGTTGAACGTCGAGCGCGAGCGGGCGTCCGACGGAATATCGCGACGCCACAAGACGGGCACCGGCGACGTCACCGCGTGCCAACGCGGGGTCGGTGGGGCTATCGCTCCGGCATCCGCCCGGACGGTATCGGCCCTGTCGCTGCTCCCGGGGAACGGGGGTGGAGTAAGGGGCTTCTTGCGGCCGGGCTGCAGGCTGCCGATCAGCTTCTGCGCTGCGGCCTTCGCGTCGAGCCCGACCAGATCGATGTACACGACGGCCTTGAGCATGCCTTCGGGCTCGCATTCGGTGACCCGCACGGGGATGAGCTTCCGGTCTACTCCGGTGGGGTCGCTCGCGAACGCCGCGGCCCACTCGGGTTGGGTAAAATCTGCATCGAGAAAAGCTTGCGACAACACGACGATGGTCTTGTCGGCCATGCGGGCCGCGCGTTGCATCTCAAGCACGAAATTGTTGCCCGGGTCAAAATCCCAGGCCTGGATCACGGTGGTCCACTCGGGCTCGAGTTGGGACGCGATCCATTCAGCCCACGCCACGTCGGCGCTGGTATAGCTGATGAAGAAGTCGCGCTGTTCGCCGTCTGTGCGAGGCATGCGTTCACTATGGCACGGAGGGCCGACGCAGGCCCGTCGTCCCAGCTCGGCGCGCGGGGCCCTCGGTGTTCCGTGCGTTTCGGCGGCAACCTCGAAAGTTGTCCAGGCGTGATCGGCGATCGAGGCGGGAGACGGCCACCTGAGGAAGCAGCTGTGGACGAACCTGGAGCGAAAGGCGCCAGCATCATTCGTGGTTTGGTGATGCTGTCGGCGTGACGGTCAGTGTGAAGGCGGCGGGCGACAGTTCACTCACGTCACAGCTTGGATGCGGATTTTCGCCGCCGCGCGTCGACGATCACCGCGTCGATCTTCACCCCGGTCGACTTCGCGACCTCTGCGCGACGGGTCTCGATCGCGGCGCGGCTGGCCGGAGACAGCTCACTGTCGGTGAAGCCGACGCAGAGGTAGCAGGCGTACGTCACGTCTTCGGCGGCGATGTATGCCGGCAGCTGCTTCTCGAGACCGTGGTACTTCGCACTGCTCCCGAGCAGTTTGATCTCGACGATGCCGCGCCGTTGCCAACCCAGGGAGAATTTGAAGTCGACAGGACCGTTGCCCGCGTCGCTCTCACCGGTGAGATCGACATCCATCAGGCGGCAGTATGGGCGCACCGCGAGCGAGAACGCCGCCTGCACCCCCTTCTCGTTCTGCGGCTTGCCGCTGGGTGTCCACAAGGCGCCCCAGCCCGCGCCCGTCTCCACTTCTTTCTTGAAGGTGTCGACGACCTGTCGCACCCATGCGGCGAACTGATCAGGCGCCAGAGTCTCGCCGAACGCACGCAGGGCGGGGTCATTGATGATCGCATGCCGGATGTCGCTCGTGGTCTCATCGCCGAGGGCTTGAGAGCCGGAGCCTTCATCGCCAGCGTTCTCGGCCTCGGCGAGAGCTCTCGTGGCCCGCAACCAGACGATGCCGGCCCCGGTGAGCGTCACCGCGGGACTCGGCGATCGAGCGTTCCTCACGATTCCGAGGGTGCGCGCAAGCGAGATGACGGCGAGCGCATCGTCGGCCGAGTCCAAGCCGCGCTGCGCGAGCTGAGAACGGATGGTCTCAACATGGGCAATCGGGGTCAGGGTGGGGCCATCCGGCTGTTGCACTTCGACAACTGTCTCGACGCATTCGCCGAGCCAGAGCTCGAGGCTGGGGTCGTTCGGATCGGCCTCGCGCCACTGCGCACGGAACCCTGCAAAGACGTCGACGCGTGACACAACAGCGAACCGAGTAATCCCCTCGTCCGCGGCGCTCTGATAGACCTGCCCGTTCTTGCACCCGAACCGGTACGCGCCTGCATTGTTCACGTCGTCGGTGTGAATCGCGACGATCGGCGAGAAGGTGATCGAGAACTGGTCCGAAGCGATGACCACGAGCGCACCGATGGGAACATCCCCGGGCGGCAGTGGGGTGATTCGCGCCGGCGGACAGAACCACGCCGTCGTCACCCCGACCGCCGCGCTCACAACCAGGGACAGGGCGAACGAGCCCGCATTGCCGAGAACCGGCGCGGATGCTGCGAGGGTGACTGCCCAGCCGCCAAGCGGCAGCATCCAAGTCGCGAGACGAGTCGGCAGCCGGCCCGTGCCGTCGGCCTTCCATCGCCTCGTCAGCAGACGCCATGTCGCGCGCTCGACCGGACGCCAGTCACGAGCGGCGCGGGCCCACGCGCGTGGCGCGGTGATTCTCGGGTCGGCGTCGGCGTCGGCAAGATCGGGCATGGGGGTCAGTCCATCAGTTCGCGCCCGCGGATCTCAAGATTCGGGTCCCGGTGCGGCGGAAGACGTGACCGGGTGCAGCATGGCAGGCCGCGCGGCAGCGAGCGAAGTGTCCTCGGCGCAGCGCCGACCACCTGCCGGATGCTGATCGTCGTTTCATCGATGAATGCGCATGCTTCTCGCTGCGTAACCGTGCACGCGTCCCGTTCGTGGGCTCTCTGGCATCTCGAAGCCAGCTCGCTCGGCGCGACCGGCGGCCGCCGGCGTCGATGTCGCACAAGCGGGGTGCGGAATCAAAAGGGTGGTGGATCGTCCGGTGGCCCACCGGCCCCGGGCGGCGGTGGGGAGGATGTCGTCTCGGGTATGAAGCACACCGACGGAACGGGAACGTCTTCCCGGTAGATCTTGCCGAGGGGTGAGGTCCATTCGAGCACCCCGCCGCCGATCTGTCGCACCTGCCACTTCGTGAACTGCTTCATCGAGTGGTGCCTCTGGCAGAGGTGCGCCAGGTTGAAGAT
Source organism: Microbacterium arborescens (assembly GCA_036946435.1). Classification (GTDB taxonomy): domain Bacteria; phylum Actinomycetota; class Actinomycetes; order Actinomycetales; family Microbacteriaceae; genus Microbacterium; species Microbacterium arborescens_A. The sequence continues at coordinate 70,251 of JAQIJE010000004.1, forward strand.
GTGGGTGTGGCCGCCTGTGGCGTATTCGATGGTGTGGTCGATCTCGCACCGGATCGCGGCTCTGCGGCATCCGGGAAAGCGGCAATGCTGATCGCGCGCCTTCAGAAGACGACTCATCGACGCGGTCGGCCGGTACGTGTCGACCTCGACGGGGGTGCGCGTGACGGGATCGATGAAGAGCCGGTCCCAGACTCTCGCCCCGCCGGCGAGTCGGCGGGCGGTGTCGGCATCGATGAGCGATGCCCCCACGACCTCGGCGGGTGCGTCGTCGTCACCGCTGATCGTCTCGGCGGTGACCGCGATCTGCACGCGCGCACGGATCGCCCCCAGTGGGCCCGAGCCGTCTCTTCCGTACGTGGGATCGACCACCGGGGCCCCACCGAGAAGCAGGTCGCCGAGGATGTCGGCGCGCAGCTGGTCCATCGTGCGGATGTCGGCATCCCCGGCATCTGCGGCATCCGCGGCGTCGCTGGCATCCGGCCCCGCCGCCTCTCGATCCGAATCGGATCGCGCGTCCTTGACCGACTGAGCCATCTCGGTGAGGCGGTCGATGATGCCCGCAGCGATCACGGTCGGCACGCGGGCTCCGATCTCGGACATGCCGTGATCGCCGTGCGTGACCCAGACGCGTCGCTCCGCCGCCGCCGCGCGGTGACGCTGCACGAACGACTCGGACCCCATCCGGGCGGCGAGGTTGCGAAGCGGCTCGCGCACGCGTGACGCGATGTCTCGCTCGCAGATCGCGATGGCAGCTCGCTCGTAGTCCGGGCGGATGTCGTCCTCGATGCCGCACCCCATCCGCACGACGACATCGACGTGGTCGCGCGTGATGCGCTGTTGTTCCCAGGCGGAGAAGACCGCGGGATAGTCGTCGACGATGGTCAACGCGTGGTCGATCTCGCTCTGCGCCCGGCGATCGTGCGAGCGCCGCACCCCGGCGACCTCGGCGGCGATCGACCGCATCTCCATGTCGGATCCCATGCCCCGGGGTCGAGCCCCGGAAGCAGCCATGCGCCGAAGCGCCTCACGACCGGCGTCGGCCAGGGCTCGAGTCATCGCCACCTGCGCGGCGTGCAACAGGCCGTCGGCATCCGTGATCCGGTCGACGATGCTCGCGTACGACGGCATGAGCGGTTCGACCGGCAGGTCGTCGTTCTCGTCGTCGTTCGCTTGCATGTTCCCATAATGTCACCTAGTACAGACATTCATGTCGAATCTCTGTACCAAGTGAAAAGCTCAATCCGACCCCCATATGTGCAGGAATCGCCGACCGAAAGACGCCGCCGGCCGTGGGGGTCTTCCGATGGCACGTGGGCGTGATGTGCTCGTCCGACGACCCGCCGCGACGCGCGAAGACGAACGAATCGCCCTTCCCGCTCACCGAGGCCTGATCGTCACATCGACCGCGTCACCGATGTTCTTGCCGAGAGCCTTCCGCACCGTGGCGTTGAGCGAGACTATGTGCCCTCCGGTGCCGGTGACCATCGCGCCGACGTTCTCGAGTGCGACGTCGTCGACGGTTGCGTCGACCCGGACCGTCTTGCGGGTCCCGAAGAAGTCCGCCGACCCGGGGATCTCGACGCAGCTCCAGGTCTCTCCCTTGACCTCGACACCGATCGTCGTCCGAAAGCTCAGCTGCTTCGCGTCCATCGCCCGAGCCTACGAGATGGCGGACGCCGCCGACAGGCCGGGATCGCGAGAACGCGGATGCGTCGGCATCCGTTCAGAACAGGTCGACGACCATCGAGGTCAACCCGAACACGATGAACGCGGCCGGCACGATGGTCGATGCGATCGCGCCCCAGGACGGCCGGGCGCGCAGGCGGCGCCCCGCGACGGCGACCGTGAGCGGGATCGCGGCATGGGAGTCGGTGTAGAGCTCGGTACGCGAACGCGTCTTGCGTCCGACGAGGTCGACGAGCTCGATCAACCGGGTGAAACCGCGCTCGGTCCACAATCGCCACGGCTTGGCGCTGTAGAGAACGAGGGAACCGTCGATGAGCTCGGCCTCGCAGTCGGCCGCGAGGTCGAGCATGAGTGCCATGAGGTCGGGCGTGAAGATGTAGAGGGCGTCGGTTTCGTAACCGCGCGGGCAGTACAGAGTGAAGGTGCGGTCGAAGTCACCCTCGAGGCTGAGCCGCTGCTGCGTGCTGAAGTGCTGTCCGGACGTGCGCAGAACCCCCGCGCGGCGATTCCCGAGCACGATGTGCGGCGTGCGACGCTCGAGCGGGATGACGACGATGCCGTGACGACGACGGATGCCGGCCACCTGCGGCCCCACCGTCGCAGCGGTGAACGCCGTGCGGGCATCGACGGATGCGGCGCCCGCCGAGCTGCTGACGACATCGGTGGTGACGAGCAGGGACGAGCTCTCTCGCAGCATCGTGCCCGGAAGGTCGGTGACGGCGGGTCCGCGGTCGCGGTAGTCGAGTCCGTTCGCTCGTGCCGTGCGGGCGATGCGAACCGGGCGGGTGGTGTTGCGCCAGATGAACGCTCCGAGCAGCAACGCGTAGACGCCCGTGAAGACGAGGAAGCCGCCGTAGACCGCTTCGGCGACCGCAGCGTCGAGCCCGAAGGCGGGCATCATGATGCGCAGGAAGATCGCCTGGCCTGTCAGATAGACGGCGATGACGATCGCGGTCGACCACCACCTTCGCCCCGCGGAGATCGTCGCAGAGCGGTGGTACTCGCCGATCTCGCGGAGGGTGACCGGTTCGGACAGCCCGCGGAGATCGAGGGTCAGGGTGGCCCGGTCGCCGCGGCTCGGGAGCATTCGCTCAGTCTACGAAGAAGCGTCACCCGAGCTCGATCGTGCGAGCGGTAGCGACTCCCGTGCGGGTTGCGGTGTAGGCGGCGAGGCCGGCGGGGGCACGGATTGTTCATGTCGGGGGGAGCGTGCGGGCGGTAGGGTGCCGCTATGAGGCGCGTTACGTCGTGGGGAGCGGCCGCCCTGCTCGCATCCGTGGTCGCAGTCGTGATCTTCTGGGGTGCGACCTGGTACGGCGCTGAGGTCCTGGTGTGGGACTCGGCCCGATCCACGTACTTCTATGCGGAACGTCCCGGCGGGTCTGCGGTGATGATCGCTGGAGTGGCTGTCGCGTCGATCGTCGCGCTCGCCGCCCTGGCTTCGGCGATCCAGGCGCTGGTGCTCGCGACGCTGCCACGCCGGCGCGCTCGCGTGCTGGTGTAGCCGGGCGGGTCGCCGCGTCAGTGGTCTTCGCCGGCGCCGAGCATGAGGCGCGTGAGGTGCTGACGAGATGCCTCCGGTCGCGGTGGCCGCAGCCGGCAGGGCTGCGTCGGAGCGGGACAGGTCGCCGGCGTCGTCGTCGGAAAGCACCTCGAGGGTCGCCGATTCGGCGGGGCGAAGTACCATGCGGGGATGCGTGTCGTGGTGGTCATGGAGGAATGGGAGATGGCCTGCTGCGGAGAGCCGTTCGCCGTCGGTGATGAGGTGGTCTGGTCGTTGGTCGCGGCGGATCCGGACACGCCGTGCTCCGGGCCGGACGAGGCAGGCGGGATGCAGGGACTCCGACGGTTCGAAGAAGAGCATCACGGGCAAACGCCTGACGACGTGCCGCATCTGAGGGTGGCCGGGCGAGTGGAGGCGATCTGGGGGAGGCGGGTCGAATTCGTCCCCGTTCCGGGTGAGCGGGCCTCGTACGTCGCGAGCGGTGCCACGCCCACATACGAGCCGCAGGTCGAGGTCACGCGCCGGGGCGACGGCTTCGACGGCTACCTGATCGTGCTGCAGGTCGCCGATGACGTCGAGATGCCCGCCTTCGCGCTCAGTTCCGAGACCATCGCGGCGCGCGCCGAGGCCGAGCTGATCCGCGAGCGCGACCGCGTGCGGATGTCGGACCCCGTGGGCAGGGTTCTCGAGCACGCCGCCGGGGCGGCGACCGAGAGGTACGGCCCCGTCGCCGAGGTGACGCGATCGCCTGATCGTTCGGCCGTCACGATTGTGCCGCGGCGTGAGGGGGGGCGCGGGTGATGCGATGGTCGCGCTCATCGCGCGACGACGACGGCATCGGCGTGAGCGTGGGCGAGGGATCGTGGCGGTTGGCTGCGACCACTGCGGACGCCGAGGCCGTGATCGAGCTGCTGGATGCCGCAGCCGCGGGGTCGGTGTCGGAAGACATCGAGACGCAGGAGAACGGGTCGCGTCGCCCGGTGACCCTTGTCGGCACGCCGAGCCGCGAGTGGCGTGCAGAGGGTCCGGTACTTCCCGATGGTCACGGGGTCGTGATGCTCGGTGCCGACGTAGCGCAGCGGCTACAGCGCGGGCGGGTCGAGTACGTCGCGTGGGACGGGGCGGGCGGAGCGTGATCGCCTCGGTTCGGGGCTGTCGATATGCACGTCACCTTCGTTCCGACGTGCGTGCACGAGTCGCCCCTCCTCGCCCGGACGCACAGCACGCGTCCGATCTGCGCGACGTGATCGACAGATTCGACGACGCGTGGGATGAGGCGAGAATCTCGCGACGAGTCTGGCGGCTGGCGTGTCTCGTGTCGGCGGCGAACGAACCGCGCTGGACCGATCGCTTCTCCTCGTGGTCCGCAAACGGCTGACGTAGCGAGTCGATCCATCGTCCGGTGCCGGTGCCGGTGCAGGTGCCGAGTCGGTCAGTCCGTTGGCGGCGGTGTGCCGTCGTCTCGGGCGCCGCTGCGGCGTTTCGCCAGGCTCTCGCGCCGCAGCTGCGCGAAGCCCGCCACCAGCACGACGAATCCCACGGCGGCGAGTGCGAGGCGAGCCCACCAGGGAAGGCCGGGGGAACATCATGCTGGGCAGCGCGAAGACGAACGTTGCGCCGACGAAATACCAGAGGGCGGTGGATGCCTGCTGGTCGGTGTTGCTCTCGCTCATCGTTCCTCCGTCTCGGCGATCTACTCCGAGCCTAGGAAGGAGAGTTGCGCGACGCATCCGCCGTGCGGGGGGAGATCGACGTCAGGGGCCGTTTCGGACATGGTGGCGCCGAGCATGCGCCGGGTGAGGTGCTGACGCGACTGCATGATCTCGTCGAGGACGTGAGCGAGGTGCTCGTCGCACACCTGCCGCTGCTCGATCGCCGCCGCCAGGACGGCGCGCCGGATGAGCTCCTTCGCGAACGACCCGGTGACGCCCTCGGTCGCGGTGGCTGCGGCGGTCAGGGCTTCGTCTGAGAGGGGA
>JAQIJE010000005.1:0-83576 GCA_036946435.1 Microbacterium arborescens
CATCGACCGGCGCCGACGCGGCGATCGACGACGAGATCGTCGCGGCCGAAGCGCGCGGGCTGCGCGGTGACGGCTTTCCCACCCGCCGTCTGCACAGCTACTACCTCTCGTGGTTCTTCCGGCGCACGGTGTCGACGGCGCCGGCCGGTGTCACAGTGCGGTGGCGCGCCGACACCGTGACGGGCGTGCGGCCCGGTTCGACACCCGATGCCCCGCACACCGTCGCGCTCGGCGGCGGGGCTCGAGCTCGACGCCGACACGGTCGTGTACGCGCTCGGTCACACAGGCCGGGAACCGGATGCCGCCGCCGCCGACCTCATCGCCGCGGCGCGCCGTAACCGGCTGCAGTACGTGCCGCCCGCCTTCACCGCCGATGCCGATCTCTCGCAGCTCGGCGCCGGCGACGACGTCATCGTGCGGGGGATGGGACTGGCCGCGATCGACCTCGTCGTGCTGCTCACGCAGGGCCGCGGCGGCCGGTTCGTCACCGACGACGGCGCCCTGCGGTACGTCGCCTCGGGGCGCGAGCCCCGCCTGCATCTCGGGTCGCGCCGCGGTGTGCCCTACCGTTCCAAGGTGTCCTCGGCGGTACAGGGCGACGCGCCGCAGCGCGAGGTGCTGACGCCCGCCGCGATCGCCGCCCTGCTCGCCCGGCCCGGCCTGATCGACTTCGAGGCCGATATCTGGCCGCTCATCGCCGGCGAGCTGCTGTACGGCCACTACCGCGAGCTGTTCACGGGCCATCCCGACCGTGTCGTGGGCGACTGGGCGACCTTCCGTGGGGTGCTGGAATCGCACGCGTGGGACGGCCCGGCGCTTCTGGAGGCGATCGCGACGACGGTGCCCGACCCGCTCGACCGGTTCGACGTCGCATCACTCGACCGCCCCCTGGCCACGGCGACCTTCACCGACCGCGACGATGCACACGAGCGGGTTCGCACGCACATCGCCACCGACCTGCATCTGCGCACGTCACCGGAGCGCAGCGCCCGCGCAAGGAGTCTTCCTTGCCGCGCTGCTGTCGTTCCTCGCCCTTGCGGAGATTCCCGCCGCCCGCTGGAACGAGCGCTCGCGCGCCGAGTCGCTGCCGGGCCGCTGGCACACCTTTTTCAGCTACGTCGCGAGCGGCCCGCCCGCGCATCGCCTCGAGGAACTCCTCGCCCTCGCGGACGCCGGGATCCTCCGCTTCCTCGGACCCGAGATCGATGTCCGCATCGAACCGCAGCACGGCTTCGTCGCCTCGAGCCCGCAGGTGCCGGGCAGCGTCGCCGCTCGCAGTCTCGTCGACGCGTGGCTGCCGGGGCCGGGCGCTGCCGTCAGCGACAACCCGGTTCTCCGCGAACTCGCGGGGCGGCAGGGCTCCGGACACCGGGTACTGACCGACGCGGACGGCCGGGTGCTGACGGCGGTCGGCGCGCCGACGGCATCCGTCTTCGCGCTCGGCCCGTTCACCTCGCTTCCCGAGGGCGGCGCGTTCACCCGACCGAACTCGAATGCCCTGTCGATCCGTCAGACAGACCGCACCGCCGGGGCGGTGCTCGCGGCACTGCTACCTCGGGTTAGGGTAACCTAACGTTCGGCCGGGCTCCCGGCCGAACACCCCCAGCGTTCAGGATCTCGCATGCGCACCGCTCTCTCCCGTTCCGGAGGCCGCCTCGTCGCGGCCGCCGCCGCCCTCGCCATCGCCGGAGCCGGGTTGGTCGCCTGCACGCCCGCCGAGTCGGGGGCGAGCACCTCGCCGTCGACGACGAGCGATGCTGCGGGAGCGTTCCCCGTCACGATCACGTCGGCGCTGGGCGACGCCGTGATCCCCGAGAAGCCCGAGCGCATCGCGACGTGGGGCTGGTCGGCGCAGGACGCCGTGCTCGCGCTGGGCGTCGTGCCCGTCGCGATGCCCGCCTTCGCCTACGGCGGCGTCGACGGTGTGCTCCCCTGGGACGCCGACGCGATCGCCGACCTGGGCGGCGAGACGCCGACCCTCCTCACCGGCGGCGACACGGGCGAACCGAACATCGAAGAGTTCGTCGAGGCCCGACCCGACGTCATCCTCGCCCCGTACTCCGGCCTGACGCAGGAGCAGTTCGACGCCCTCAGCAAGGTCGCGCCGGTCGTCGCGTACCCCGACCAGCGCTGGGCGACCTCGTGGGAAGACCAGACCTCCATCGTCGGCCAGGCTCTCGGAATGTCGGACGAGGCGGCCGACCTCGTCGCGCAGGTCGATGCGGACATCGCCGACCTCGCGGCGCAGTATCCGGTGCTCGCAGACACCTCCTTCGCCTACGGGGCGAACAACCAGCCCGAGATCCTCAACGTCTTCCGCGACGACGACCCCCGCGTGCAGCTGCTCACGCAGCTGGGAATGACGGTCGCCCCGTCGGTCGGAGAGCTCGCCCCCGACGGTGACGACAGCTACTTCTACCAGCTGAGCTTCGAGAACCTGAACGCTCTGGAGTCCGACGTCCTCGTGGCTTACTTCGGCACGCAGGCCGACGTCGATGCGTTCGTCGCCGATCCGCTCGTGGCCGCGATGCCGCAGGTGCAGCAGGACCGCTTCGCGCCGATCGTGGGCGAATCCTTCGTCATGGCGTCGAGCGCCCCCACGGTGCTGTCGATCCCGTGGATGCTCGACCAGTACGTGCCCCAGCTCGCGGCCGTCGCCGAGCGTGTCGGCTGACACCCTCGCGCTCTCCCGGGGCAGGGACCGCTCGTCGCGGTCGCTGCCCCGTCGGCGTGTCTGGGCCGGGGCCGCGGTGGCCGTCCTGCTCGCCGGAGCCGTCTTCGCGAGCCTCGCGGTCGGCACGTCCGAGATCCCTCTCGGCACCGTCTGGCACGCGCTGACGGCCTACGACCCCGCCGATCCGGAGCACATCGCGATCATCGAGAAGCGCCTGCCCCGGACGGTCGTCGGTGTCGTCGTCGGCGCTGCGCTCGGGCTGTCGGGCACGATCGCCCAAGGGCTGACCCGGAACCCGCTCGCCGACCCCGGCATCCTCGGCGTCAATCAGGGAGCAGCGCTCGCTGTTGTCACCGCCATCACCGTCTTCGGCGCCGACGGTCCCGGTTCGTTCCTCTGGTTCGCGATCAGCGGCGCCGCGATCGCGGCCGCCGTGGTCTGGGTGCTGTCGTCGCGGGGACGCGACGGGGCGACCCCCGGGAAGCTCGCGCTCGCGGGAGCAGCCGTGTCGGCGGCGCTGTTCTCGCTCGTCTCGGCCGTGCTCATCGTCAGCCGCGAAGCTCTCGACGCCATGCGGTTCTGGCAGGTCGGCGCCCTGGCAGGACGTGGTCTCGACGTCCTCGTTCCGGTGCTGCCGGTGCTGATCGTCGCGGCCATCGTCGCGCTGGCGTCCGGTCGGACCCTCAACCTCTTCGCGCTCGGCGACGAGACGGCTGCGGCGCTCGGCTTGCGCGTCAATCGCGCGCGCCTGCTGCTCGCCATCGTGCTCGTCGTCCTCGCGGCGGCGGCCACGGCGGTTGCGGGCCCCATCGCATTCGTCGGCCTCGTCGTCCCGCACGTGGTCCGCGGGATCGTCGGCGCGGACTACCGGTGGACCCTGATGTTCGCGGCACCCGTCGCCGCGATCCTCCTCGTCGCGGCCGACGTCGTGGCCCGGATCGTCGCACGACCGGGCGAGCTGCAGGTCGGCATCGTCGTCGCGGCGATCGGCGCACCCTTCTTCATCGCGCTCGTGCGGCGCGGACGGATGGTGGGACTGTGACGACGGCGACGGGCACACGCCCCGCGGCGATCGCCGGCCCCCTCCGTCGGGCCTCCGTCCGCCGGGTCGCGATCGTCTCGGCGAGCGCCGCCGCTGTCGTGGTCGTCCTGTTCGGGATCGCGCTGCTGCTCGGGCCGGCCGCGCTCACGCCGGCGGAAGTGGTCGAGGCGATCACGGGCCGAGCCCGGCCGGTCGTCTCGTTCGTCGTGTGGGAGCTGCGGATGCCGCGCGCGCTCGCGGGCGTCGTCGTCGGCGCCTGCCTCGGCACTGCGGGGGCCGTCTTCCAGTCGGTCCTGCGCAACCCGCTCGCGAGCCCCGACGTGCTGGGGGTCACGGCGTCCGCCGGAACTGTCGGCGTGGCCGCCGTGCTCGGCCTCGGTCTCGGAGGAATCGCGCTGACCGGCCTCGTCGCGGGCGGGTCGATCGTCGCCGCGGCGCTCATCGGCGTCCTGGCCTGGAACCGCGGGCTGCACGGCATGAGGCTCATCCTCGTCGGCGTCGGGTTCTCCGCCTTCGCCACGGCGCTGACGGGAACCGTGCTGACCCGCGCGGAGATCCGCGACGTGAGCGTCGCGTACACCTGGCTCGTCGGCAGCCTGGGCGGCTCGTCGTGGAGCGTCGTGGGCACGAGCGGGGTCGTCGCGGTCATCGCGTTCGCCCTGCTGGCTCTGCAGGTGCGGGGCCTGCGCGGGCTCGAGCTCGACGACGCGACCGCTGCGGCCCTGGGCGTGCGGGTGCAGCGGGTCCGCGTCGGTGTGCTGCTCACCGCCGTCGTTCTCGCCGCGATCGCCGTCGGGGCGAGCGGACCGATCGGGTTCGTCGCCCTGATGGCGCCGCAGATCGCGCGACGCCTCGTGGGCCCGGGGTCGATCTCGCTCGTGGCCTCGGCCGCCGTCGGCGCCGCCCTCGTCAGCGCGGCGGATCTCATCGCGCAGTACGCGGTACCCGGCATCCCCTTTCCCGTCGGGGTCGTGACGGGAGCGATCGGCGCACCCTACCTCGCCTGGCTGCTGACACGTTCCGACCCCACCCGACCGGGAGGCACCCGATGACCACCGCCGACCACCGACTCAGCGCCGAGGCGATCACGCTCGGCTACGACGGAGTCACGATCGTCGACGGCCTGTCGCTCGCCGTGCCACCCGGGCGAATCACCGTGATCGTCGGAGCGAACGCGTGCGGGAAGTCGACGCTGCTGCGGGCTCTCGCCCGGCTGCTCACGCCCACCGCTGGTGCGGTGCTGCTCGACGGCGCCGACATCCGTTCGCGGCCGACCGCGGAGGTCGCGCGTGCGCTGGGGCTGCTGCCGCAATCGCCGGTCGCGCCGGAGTCGATCCTGGTGGCGGACCTCATCGCCCGCGGACGGTATCCGCATCAGAGCTGGCTGCGGCGACGCGCATCCGAAGACGACGCGATCGTCGACGCTGCGATGCGCACGGCAGGGGTTGCCGAGCTCGCCGACCGCTCCGTCGACACCCTCTCGGGCGGTCAGCGCCAGCGCGTCTGGATCGCAATAGCCCTCGCGCAGCAGACCGACCTCATGCTGCTCGACGAACCGACCACCTACCTCGACATCAGCCACCAGATCGACGTGCTCGACCTCCTCGTCGACCTCAACCGCGCGCGAGGGACCACCGTCGTGATGGTGCTGCACGAGCTGTCGCTCGCGTGCCGCTACGCCGACCATCTCGTCGCGGTGTCAGGCGGGCGCATCGTCGCGGAGGGTGCTCCCGCTGATGTCGTGACGGCCGATCTCGTGCGCGAGGTGTTCGGCATCGACGCGATCGTCATCCCCGACCCGGCATCCGGCACGCCCCTCGTCTCCCCGCTCGGCCGTCACCACCGCGCCTGACGACCTGCCGCCTCGCTCTGCCCGGGGTCGACTCGCCACGGATTGCGGATGAGAGGGCGTCAGCATCCGCCTTTTCTGGCGACTCGACGGAGGGCAGGAGAGGGGACAGTGCCCGGGCTGGATGACGCTGCGTGACGAGGTGTGAAGCCGGGTGTCGGGGTCTTCCGCTGTGTGACGGAGCCGCGCGCCGGCCGCGGCGATGCTCGCGATTCTGGGACGCATGCCTCTTCCCCGCACCCGTTCCCGCACACTGCCGGTGGTCGCCGCCGCCGGCGTCGCCCTCCTCCTGTCCGCCTGCAGCTCGACGACTGCCGGCACGAGCCCCACGCCGTCGGGCGAGCCGGTCGTCGGCGGCACGCTGACCTTCGCGATCTCGGTCGACAGCCAGTGCATCGACCCGCAACAGGTCGGCAACAACGACGCGATCGCGATCGCCCGTCAGACCGTCGCCTCGCTCACGACGCAGGATGCCGACACCGGCGAGATCCTGCCCTGGCTCGCCGAAGACTACGAGGTCAACGCCGACGCGACCAGCTTCACGTTCACGCTCCGCGACGGCGCGACCTACGCCGACGGCGCGCCGATCGACGCCGCCTCGGTCAAGACGAACTTCGAGGCCATCCAGGCGCTCGGCGCGAAGGCGCCGCTCGGGTCTTCCTACCTCGCCGACCTCGAGAGCATCGACGTGGTCGACGACAGCACCGTGACGATCGCCTTCTCGCGCCCGAGCGCGCAGTTCCTGCAGGCGACGTCGACGTTCAGCCTCGGGCTGCTCTCGCCCGCGACCGCCGCGGTGAGCCAGGCCGACCGCTGCCTCGGCGACTACGTCGGTTCGGGCCCGTTCTCGGTCGAGAGCTACACACCCAACCAGGGCGCGACGCTCGTGCGCCGCGACGGCTACGACTGGGGGCCCTCGACCAACGAGAACACCGGCGAGGCCTACCTCGACGCGATCGAGTACGTCGTCGTGCCCGAGGCCGGCAACCGCACGGGCAGCCTGCAGTCGGGACAGATCGACGCCACGACCGGCATCTCGGCGACGGACGCCGTGCTCTTCGAGGGCGACGGCTTCTGGAGCGAGAACCGGGCCAACCCGGGCGTCGTCTACAACCTGTACGCGAACCAGTCGACGCCCAAGCTCGCCGACCCCGACGTGCGCCGGGCCATCCAGAAGGGCATCGACCGCGAGGAGATCACCGCGACCCTGCTCGGCCCCGACGACAAGCCGGCGGTCTCGCCCCTCGCCTCGTCGACGCCGTACTTCACCGATCTCAGCGACGTGCTCGAATACGACCCGGATGCCGCGGGCGCGCTACTCGACGGGGCCGGATGGACGGTCGGCACCGACGGCATCCGCGAGAAGGACGGCGAGAAGCTCAGCTTCCTCGTCACGTACTGGCAGTCACCCAAGGAGGTGCTCGAGCTCGTCCAGCAGCAGCTGCGCGAGATCGGCGTCGACTTGCAACTGAAGTTCGCCAGCATCGCCGACTCGCAGGCGGCATCGGCCGACGGCACCTACGACTTCGTCTACGGCAACCTGACCCGGTCCGACCCCGACGTGCTGCGCACGGTCTTCACGGCCGACAACCCGACCGGCAACACCCGGCGGACGACCCGCACCGCCGTCGACGACCTGCTCGACGAGCAGTCGGCGATCACGGATGCCGCGGCCCGCCAGACCGTCGTCGATCAGGCGGCGCGCGCGCTCGTCACCGAGGGCGTCACGATCCCGATCTACGAGCTCTCGACGACCATCACCGCAGCGTCGAAGGTGCACGGGCTGACGTTCGAAGCGTCGAGCCGGCTCGACTTCGCCGACGCTTGGATCTCGGAGTGAGCGCACGGACGGGGAACGGATCATCATGTGGCTGACGTACATCGCGCGCCGTGTCGGGCAGGGAGTGGTCGTGCTCTGGGCGGCCTACACGGTCTCGTTCCTCGTCCTGTTCCTGCTGCCCGGTGACGCCGCCGCCCTGTTCGCGGGCGGCGCGGATCAGGAGGCGGTCGACCCCGAGCTCGTCGCTCGGCTGCGGGCCGAGCTCGGGCTCGACCGCCCCCTGTGGGAGCAGTACCTCACGGCGCTCGGCCGGGCTCTCGTCGGGGACTTCGGCACGTCGACGCAGACCGGACGGGCGGCGGCCGACCTGCTGGGCGAGGCGCTGCCGCCGACCCTCGCCCTGACCGGCTTCGCGTTCGTGCTGTCGGTCGTGCTGGGCGCGGCCCTGGCGCTCGCGGCCTCGCTCACGCGCACCCCGTGGTTGCGCAACCTGCTCTTCTCGCTTCCGCCGATCGGCGTATCGATCCCCGTGTTCTGGATCGGGCTCCTGCTGCTGCAGGCGTTCTCGTTCCAGCTGCGGCTGTTCCCGGCGATGGGCGACGACGGCTTCGTGAGCCTCGTGCTGCCCGCCGTGACGATCGCGATCCCCTCGGGGGCCTTCATCGCCCAGCTGCTCTCACGCAGCCTGCGCTCGACCCTCGCGCAGCCCTTCGTCGAGGTCGTCCGCGCGAAGGGCGCGAGCGAGGCACGGGTGCAGTTCGGCCATGCACTGCGCAACGCCGTCATCCCGACCCTCACGATGGGCGGCGTGCTCGTAGGCGGGCTGCTCTCGGGGGCTGTCGTGACCGAGACCGTGTTCTCCCGCCTCGGCATCGGCCGTCTCGTGGTGACCGCCGTGAACAACCGCGACGTTCCGGTCGTGCAGATCGTGGTGGTGTTCGCCGCCCTCGTCTTCGTCGTCGCCAACCTGCTCGTCGATCTCGTCTACCCGCTCGTCGACCGCCGCATCACGCTCGCCCGCACAGCGTTCATCGCCGCTTGAGCCGGAGGAACCATGGCCATCACCCTCGACGCCCCCGCGCGTCCGACCGACCTCGCCGACACCACCCGTCCGGAGTCCGGCGGCGGCCGCCGACCGCGCCGTGCCGGAGCGGATCGGGCACGCGCCGCGCGCGGCATCCGCTCGTTCCTGCGCCAGCCGACCCTCGTGCTCGCCGTGGCCGTCCTCACCCTGGTCGTGTTGTGGGCCGTCGCGCCGACCTGGTTCACGTCGTGGGACCCGATCGAGGGGGTGGCGCGCGACCGGCTGCAGCCGCCGTCGGCCGAGCACCTCTTCGGCACCGACAACCTCGGCCGCGATCTGTTCGCCCGGGTCGTGCACGGCTCGGCCACGTCGCTCGCCGCGACGAGCGTGGCCGTCGTCGTCGGGCTGACCGTGGGGTCGGTGTTCGGGCTGCTCGCGGGTTTCCTGCGGGGCGTCGTGGACGACGCCATCATGCGCTTCATGGACGTGCTGCTGGCGATCCCGAGCCTGCTGCTCTCACTCGCCCTCATCACGGCACTGGGCTTCGGGACGATCAACGTCGCGATCGCGGTCGGGCTCGCGAGCGTCGCATCGTTCTCGCGTGTCATGCGCGCCGAAGTGCTGCAGGTCGCGACGGCGGTGTACGTCGAAGCCGCCCGGGTGTCGGGCGTGCGGTGGTACACGATCCTGGCGCGCCACGTCCTGCCGAACGCGTCGGGACCGGTCGTCGCCCTCGCCGCCCTCGAGTTCGGCGTCATGGTGCTGGCGATCTCATCGCTGTCGTTCCTCGGGTTCGGTGCACCGCCGCCGACGCCCGAATGGGGATCGCTGGTGTCGGGCGGCCGCGACTACCTCGCGGTGGCCTGGTGGCTCACGACGCTGCCCGGACTCGTGATCGTCGCCGTCGTCCTCTCGGCCAACCGCATCTCACGCGCCCTCGAACGCAACGGAGGAACCCGATGACCGCTCCGCGCACCCCCCTGCTCGAGGTCGATGGACTGGCCGTGTCGTACACGGTCGACGGCGAGACGCGGCCCGCCGTGACGGATGTCTCGTTCTCGGTCGACCGAGGAGAGGTCGTCGCCATCGTCGGCGAGTCCGGTTCGGGCAAGAGCACGACCGCGCACGCCGTCATCCACCTGCTCGCACGCAACGCCCGCGTCGAGGCCGGCGCCATCCGGTTCGACGGCGAAGACCTGACCGGGCTCTCGTCCCGGGCGTGGCGCGAGGTGCGCGGCCGCAAGATGGGCCTGATCCCGCAGGACCCGGGGACGAGCCTGAACCCGGTGAAGCGCGTGGGCCGGCAGGTCGGCGAGCCGCTCGTGATCCACGGGCTCGCCTCGCGTCGGACCGCCGACCGGCAGGCGGTCGAGCTTCTCGGACTCGCCGGCATCCCCGAGCCCGAGGCCCGGGCGCAGCAGTTCCCGCACCAGTTCTCGGGCGGGATGCGGCAGCGCGCCCTCATCGCTGCGGCGCTCGCGGCCGAGCCGCAGCTCGTGATCGCCGACGAGCCGACGAGCGCCCTCGACGTCACGGTGCAGAAGCAGATCCTCGACCACATCGACACGCTCGCCGACACCCTCGGCACTGCGGTGCTGCTCATCACGCACGACCTCGGCGTGGCCGCCGACCGGGCAGACCGAATCATCGTGATGCAGCACGGACGCATCGTCGAGCAGGGGCCGACGAGCGCCGTGCTCGCTGGTCCCCGGCATCCCTACACGCGCGCGCTCATCGCGGCAGCGCCGGGCCTGCGGACGACGGATGTGCGGCCCACGGCGGCGAAGCCGATCCAGCCGGAAGCGAGCCAGCCGCCTGCCCCGCTCCTCGAAGTCTCGGGGCTGCGCAAGGAATTCGCGCTCCCCGGCCGTCGCCGCCTCGTCGCCGTCGACGACGTGTCGTTCACGGTCGGGCGGGGCGAGACCCTCGCGGTCGTGGGCGAGTCGGGGTCGGGCAAGAGCACGACCGCACGGCTCGCGCTGCGGCTCGAGCAGCCCACGGTGGGCAGCATCCACTTCGACGGGGTCGACCTGGTGACGGCCGGGCGCGAGCAGCTGCGGTCGCTCCGCCGGCGGTTCCAGCTCGTCTACCAGAGCCCGTACGCCTCGCTCGACCCGCGGTTCACGATCGCGGACGTCATCGACGAGCCGCTGCGCGCGTTCGGCATCGGTGACCGCGAACGGCGGGCTGCCCGCGTCCGGGAGCTGCTCGATCGCGTCGCACTGCCGGCCGACACCGCGCGCCGCCGCCCCGCCGAGCTGTCGGGAGGGCAGCGCCAGCGCGTCGCGATCGCCCGCGCTCTGGCGACCGACCCCGACCTCGTGGTCCTCGACGAGGCGGTCTCGGCCCTCGACGTCTCGGTCCAGGCGCAGATCCTCGACCTCCTCGTCGAGCTGCAGCAGCAGCTGGGGGTGTCGTACCTCTTCATCAGCCACGACCTCGCCGTCGTGCGCGAGATCTCCGACCGCGTCGCAGTGATGCAGAAGGGGCGCGTCGTCGAGCAGGGGCCGACCGCCACCGTGCTGACGTACCCGCGCGAGGAGTACACGCGTCGCCTGATCGACGCCATCCCCGGGCGCGCACGTGGGGCCGTCACATGAGCGGCACCGCCGGGCTCGCCGAACAGACGACGGAGCTCCTGCAGCAGCTGATCCGCAACGCCGCGGTCAACGACGGCACCCCCGACTCAGGACAGGAGTGGCGTCAGGTGCGCACGCTCCAGGAGTTCTTCGCCGGCTCGGGCGTCGAAGGCGTCGTCGTCGAACCGCATCCGGGGCGCGAGTCGTTGATCGTGCGGATCGAGGGCACCGACCGAAACGCGCCCTCGCTCGCGCTCGTCGGACACACCGATGTCGTGCCCGTCGAGCCGGCCGGGGTGGGAGCGCGATCCCTTCGGCGCCGAGATCGTCGACGGCGTGCTGTGGGGACGCGGGGCGATCGACATGCTGAATCTCACCGCGGCCTACGCCGTCGTCACGCGGGCCGTTGCGACGAGCGGCTTCCGTCCGCGCGGCGACCTCGTGTTCGCGGCCGTGGCCGACGAGGAGAGCGGCAGCCGGTTCGGCGTCGGCTGGCTCACCGAGCACCGGCTCGACCTCATCGACGCCGACTACGTCCTGACCGAGTCGGGCGGCGCGCACGCCGGCTCGACACCGTCGCTCGGAGTCATGGTGGGCGAGAAGGGCGGAGCGGGCCGCCTGTTGCGGGTGCGGGGCGTGCCGGGGCACGGGTCCGCGCCGTGGGGTGCCCGCAACGCCGGCGTGATCGCAGCCGAGGCGGTGACGCGGCTCGCGCGTTTCCGCGGTCCGACGGTCATCACCCCGCAGTGGCGCGCGTATGCCGGCGCCCTCGACCTCGACCCCGCGGTCGGCGCGGCGGTGACCGACCCGGCACGGTTCTTCGAGGGCGTCGACGCGCTCGGCGAGCTGAACGGGTTCGCACACGCCTCGACCCATACGACGATCTCGCCCAACGTCCTGCGCGCGGGCGACAAGGCGAACATCATCCCCGGCGAGGCGACCGTGCAGCTCGACATCCGGATCCTCCCGGGCGTGACGCCCGACGACGTGCACGGCTACCTGCATGAAGCGCTCGGCGATCTGCTCGAGCACATCGAGATCGAGGGCGACTGGTTCGGCGAGTCGACGATCTCGCCGACGGACACCCCGCTGTTCGCCGCGCTCGGAAGCGCCGTGCGGCGGGCCTACCCGCAGGCGGAGCTGCTTCCCATGCTCGGCATCGGCGGCACCGACGGGCGGTTCTACCGGCGGCGCGGCATCCCGGCCTACGGGTTCGGGGTGCTCAGCGAACGCTGGGACTACGGCACCTTCCGCCGGCTCTTCCACGGACACAACGAGCGCATCGACCTCGCCTCGCTCGACCTCACCGTCCACGCGCTCGACCACGTCGTGCGCACCTTCCACGATCAGGAGAACACATGAGCACGACGATCGACGACAGTATCCCCGGGGGCACCATCGACCGCGCGGCCTTCGGTCGCGACTGGGAGACGTGGCACCGCGAGCACGAGGCGCGGCGGGCCGACCCGCAGGGTTTTCTCGCGGTGACGGGGCTGCACTGGCTCGGCGATACCGCCGTCACGCTGCCCGACGCACCCGGCACGTGGACGCTCGGGCCCGACGGGCCGGTCGTGAGCCTGGCCGACGGCGAGACGCTCGACCTCGACGGCGAGACGCTGCGCGGCGAGCACGCCTTCGGCGAGATCCCCGAGCGCGGCGGTGTGAACCTCGGCTTCGCGGACGGCGATGTCACCGGGGTGATCGAGCTCGCGCAGCGGGGCGGTCACACGATCGTGCGCCCGCGGCGCGACGATCATCCCTTCCTGGCGTCGTACACCGGCACTCCCACGTATGTTCCCAATCCGCGCTGGCGGGTCGCGGCGCGGTTCCGGGCGTTCGACGAGCCCCGTCCGACCGAGGTCGGCGCGGCCGTCGACGGCCTCACGCACGTGTACGACGCTCCGGGAGTGCTGGAGTTCTCGTGGCGCGGTGAGACGTTCTCGCTGACCGCCTTCCCGGGCCACGCCGGGCCGGGAAGCCTGCTCGTCCTCTTCACCGACGCGACGAGCGGACTCACGACGTACGCCGCGAACCGGTCGGTCTCGGTCGCGGCGCCCGACGACGACGGCTGGACGGTCATCGACTTCAACCGCGCCGTGAACCTGCCGTGCGCCTACACCGACCACGCGACGTGTCCCCTGCCCCCGGCGGAGAACCGGCTGCCGATCGGCATCGAGGCGGGCGAGAAGACTCCGCTCGCCCGCGTCAGCGCCGACACGGAGGTGTCACGATGAGGTTCCAGCTGCTCGACATCGTGCCCTACCGCCCCGATCCCGTCACCGGCCGCCAGGTGTCACCGGCCGACCGGTTCGCCGAGACCGTCGAGCAGGCAATCCGGGCCGAGGAGTGGGGGCTGGATGCCGTCGCCGTGGGCGAACGCCATGCGGGCCACTTCATCTCGTCGTCGCCGACCGTGCTGCTCGCGGCGATCGCGGCGCGCACCAGCCGCATCCGCCTCAATTCGGGTGTCACCGTGCTGTCGGTCCTCGATCCCGTACGCGTCGCCGAGGACTACGCGACGATCGATCAGCTCTCGCGCGGCCGCCTCGACATCACGATCGGGAAGGGCAACGAGGTCGCGCAGTTCCCGTTGTTCGGCCTCGACATCGACGACCAGTGGGAACTGTTGGCCGACAAGTACGCCCTGCTGCGCACGCTCTGGCGCCATGAGGACGTGTCGTGGCCGGGCTCGCCCTACACGCGATCGCTGACGGGCGTCACGACCCTCCCCCGCCCGTTCGCCGGTGCACCACGGATCTGGCACGGCTCGGCCACCACGCTGTTCTCGGCGGCGCTGGCCGCGCAGTACGGCGATCCGCTGTTCAGCGCCAACGCCATCCAGCCGCTCGAGAACTACGGCGTGCTCGTCGACCACTACCGCGCCGAGTTCGCCCGGCACGGGCACGATCCCCGCGGTGCGTTCGTCGGGGCGGGGTCGGGTGCGCTGTTCATCGCGGACACGACCCGGGAAGCCATCGCGGCCTACGGCCCGGTGTACAACGCACTCGTCGCGGCGACGAACGTGCCCGGCAACAACACCCCGTTCCGCGACATCGAGCACGCGGTCGCCGAGGGGCCGGCACTGGTCGGCACGCCGCAGCAGGTGATCGACAAGATCGCTCGCTTCCACGGTCGGCTGGGGCACGACCTGCAGTCGATCAGCCTGCCGACCACGGTGCCGTTCACGCGTCAGCTGGAGATCCTGCACCGCTTCGCCACGGAGGTGGCCCCGGTGCTGCGCGGCGAGCTGCCGACGACGCTGTGGACCGACCTCGACCCCGCTGCGGACCGGCCGCGAGCGGCCGCCGCCGCCCAGGTTCCCGTCCCCGCGTGAGCCCCCGCCCGTCGAGTCGTCAGGAACGGCGGATGCGGCGAGGTCGAAGTCCGCCGTTGGTGGCGAATCGACGGGGTGGGTAGGGGTGGGGCGAGGGCAGGTGTCAGGCGCTGACGGTGACGAGCACCCGCTGCCAACCGCTCGAACCGTCGGGGGCGATCGGGGCGCGCTCCTCGGTCTGGGTCTCGCCGTTCTTGTTGATGGCCCGCACCTCGACGTAGTGGGTTCCGGCGGTGGCCTCCCACGGCATCATCCACTGCACCCACGTGTCGGCGTTGATGGGGTTCGAGAGGGTGGCGGGCTGCCAGTCGCCGTCGTCGATGCGAACCTCGACGCGCTCGATGCCGACGGTCTGCGCCCAGGCGACGCCCGCGACGGCGACCGTGCCCGCCGCGACCGGCTTTCCGGTGCGGGGCGTGTCGACGCGCGAGGCGAACTTGATGGGCGCCTGAGCGGCGTATCCGCGGGGCGTCCAGTAGGCCTCGTCGGCGTCGAACGTCGTGACCTTCAGCTCGGTGACCCACTTGGTCGCCGAGACGTAGCCGTACAGGCCGGGCACGACCATGCGAACCGGGAATCCGTGCTCGAGGGGCAGCGGCTCGCCGTTCATCGCGACGGCGAAGATCGCGTCGAGCCCGTCGTCGGTGAGGGATTCGAGGGGAGTGGATGCCGTGTAGCCGTCGACGCTGCGCGAGAGCACCATGTCGGCTCCCGCCTGCGGCCCGGCCATCTTCAGGATGTCGCGGATGGGGACGCCCTGCCATATGGCATTGCCGACGAGCCCGCCGCCGACCTCGTTCGAGACGCACGTGAGCGTGACCGCGTACTCGTCGAGCCCCATGCCGACGAGGTCGTCGAAGCTCAGCTCGACCCGCTTGTCGACCATCCCGTCGATGACGAGACGCCACGTGGCGGGGTCGACCGACGGAACGGTCAACGCCGTGTCGACGCGGTAGAAGTCGGCGTTGGGGGTGATGAGCGGAGACAGGCCGTCGACCTCGAACTCGGCGCCGTCGGGGATCGTCACTGTCGTCCGCGGTTCGGGCAGCCGCAGCTCGCGGCGGGCGGCGTCGATCGAGGCGCTCGTGGCGTTCAGCATGCGCGCGCCGATGCCGACGACCACCGCCGCCAGACCCACGCCGCCGGTGACGAGCAGGAACGAGCGGCGGCCGACCCCGCGCGACGCAGGCGCACCAGTCTCGACAGTCTCGACAGAACCGCCAGACTCGACCCGCGTAGCGGATGTCGCAGCCACCTCGCCCGACCACACCCGGAGCCGGGTGATGAGCAGCACGAGCACGGCGCAACCGACGAGGGTTCCCACGACCGGCGGGGCGGCCGCGAAAGCCGATGCGCCGGTCCGGGTGACGATCGCGGCGGTCGAGAGCGCACCGGCGATGACGATGACGACGATCCCGAACGGGCGCGCGAAGTACTGCAGGATGCCGCCGATCGCGGCGGCGATGACGACCGCCAGGCCGAGGCTGCCGAGCAGCACGACCTTGTCGGCCTCACCGAAGGTCGCGATCGCGAACTCCTTGAGCGGCTGCGGCACGATGTCGATCACGAAAGCACCGACCGCGAGGATCGGGCTGCTCTCCCGGGCGACGAGCAGGGCGACGAGCTCGGCGACGGCGAGGAACGCCGCAGCGCTCACGATGCCGGCGAGCGCGCTCCAGAGCGCCCAGACCCAGCGGCGGCTCTTCGCCGTGCTCGCTGGTGCGGTTGATTTCGCCATCGTCGTCGCCTCTCGATCGGCAGATCACTCCTACCGTGCATAGTGTCTTCGTCGCCGAGCGCGCAACGGATGGAAACCCGCCCCGAGAGGCGCATCGCGAGGCGCCCCGAGAACGTACGGTCCACGCGACGGGGCACGCTGCGCGGTACGCCTCCGCCGCTACAGCGCCTTGGCGAAGCAGAGCGAGAACGCGAAGTCGGTGTAGGGGCTGTAGATCGGGATGGCGCGGTAGCCGAGGCGCTCGTAGAGGACGACGGCATCGTGCTGGCGGTCGCCGGTCTGCAGGATGACCCTCTCGGCGCCGCGATCGCGGGCGAGGCGCTCGAGCTCGGCGAGCAGCACGCGACTCGCTCCCAGACCGCGCGCCCGCGGCTGCACGAAGACACGTTTGATCTCGAGATCGCGGATGCCGTCGTGGGCGAGGTCGCGGAGCGCGCCGTGGCCGACCGCCACGCCCGCGGCATCCGTCACGAGCACCGTCTCGACCATCGTGGCCGGGTCGATCGCGAACGCCCGCGCCGACCGGGCCGCCGCCTCGGAGTCGGCGTCGTCGAAGCGGTCGGCGTAGCGCGGGCCGACCTCGCGGTCCATCTCGTCGCGCAGCGCCGCGGCGCGCGGGTCGTCGTACGCGACGCGTTCGAGCAGCCAGGTCGGTGCGGCAGCCGGGGCGACGGGCGCGAGCGCCGGCGCGAGGTCGTAGCCGAACGCGAGCAGGTCGATGAAACGCCCGGGGGCCACCTCGACGCGCCCCTCGCGGTCGGGCAGACGTCGGAACCCGAGCTTCGCGTACAGGGCGTGGGCGCCCGTCATCTCGGGTCCGCTGTTCATGACGACCCGGTGCGATCCGCGCTCGCGGGCGAGGTCGACGACGTGCCGGGTGAGAGCTTCGCCGACACCGCGCCCGCGGGCGGCCGGGGCGACGGCCAGCTGACGGAAGTCGGTCTCGCCGGGCCGCGCGATGGGCGCGAGGGGACGGTGGGGACGGGCGACCCACACGGTGCCGAGCAGGTCGCCCGTCGCGTCGACCGCCACCCAGACGTCGCCGGTGAGCACGCGGGTCGCGACGTCGCGCAGCGACGCGAGGTAACCCTCGTTCAGACCCTCGTAGCTGGCGGCGTACGCCTGGGCGGTCAGCTCGCCCGCACGCTCGTACTCCTCGGTGCGCACCAGCCGGATGGTGACGGCGGATGCCGCCGGCTGCGGCTGCGGCTCAGACTGCGCGATGGGGATGGTCGTGGTCACCGTCCGACGCTACCTCTCGTCGTCGACATCCGTTCGCCCGGTCACGACTTCGGGAGGCCGGGCGGGTTGACGACGCTCTCGTCGATGCGCTCGCTCTCGAGGCCCCAGGTCTCGAGCACCTCGTCGTACTGTCCGCCCGCGATGAGCGCGTTGAGCGCGATCTGCACGGGTTCGATCAGGCCGTTGCCCTTCGCCGTCGCGGCGGCGATGTTGGCGGTATGCGGCCAGCCGCCCGGAACGAGGCCCACGAGCTTGGTGTCTCCGGTCTCGCGTGCCGACCAGGCGGAGGTGGCGTTGGGTCCGAAGGTCGCGTCGACGCGTCCGGACTGCAGGGCGAGCACGGATGCCGCGGTGTCGTCGTAGTACTGCAGCTCGGCGGGCGCCTTGCCGGCGGCTTCGAGCTCGGCGTTCCAGGCGAGCAGCACCTGCTCCTGGTTCGTCCCCGACCCGACGACGATCTTCAGGCCGGAGATGTCGTCCGCGCCCTCGATCTTGGCGATGTCGCTGTCGGCCTTGACGTAGAAGCCGAGCAGGTCTTCGCGGTAGCTCGCGAAGTCGTACAGTTCCTTCCGCTCTTCGGTGACGGTGACGTTCGAGGTGATGAGGTCGTACTTGCCCGACTGGATGCCGAGCGGCCAGTCGGCCCACGCCACGACGACGGGGTTGTATTCGAGCCCGAGCGCCTCGGCGACGAGCGATCCGATGTTGGGCTCGGTGCCGGCGGCGGCGGTCTCGCCCTCGGGGATGTAGCCGAGGGGCGGCAGGTAGGCGGAATGGGCGACGGTGAGCTTGCCTGCTTCGACCGGGGTGAAGCCGCTCGCCTTGAGCGCTGCGACCGCTTCGGCGACCGGCTCGTCGAGGTGCACCCAGTGGATGTCGTCGGTGGCGACGTTGGCGGTGGTCTCGACCGGGGCGGCCGCCTCGGCCTCGGCCGGTCGGTTGAGGTTCACCGCGGCGAAGACGCCGCCGACGATCGCCGCGACCGCGACGACGGCGACGCCGACGGCGACGCCCTGCTTCTTGCTGATGGCCATGTTGTGGATCTCTCTCGAAAGGTGGGGTGCGGATGGAGGGGACAGGGAAGGGGGCTCAGGCGAGGACCTTGGCGAGGAACTCGCGCACGCGGGGATGCCGCGGCGCGACGAGCACCTCGGTGGGCGGGCCCTGTTCGATGACGCGGCCACCGTCGAGGAAGACGACGCGGTCGGCGACCTCGCGGGCGAAGCCGATCTCGTGCGTGACGATGATGAGGGTCGTGCCGAGCTGCGCGAGGTCGCGGATGACGTCGAGCACCTCGCCGACGAGCTCGGGGTCGAGCGCGCTCGTCGGCTCGTCGAACAGGATGACCTTCGGCTTGAGGGCGAGCGCCCGGGCGATCGCGACGCGCTGCTGCTGCCCGCCCGACAGCTGACGCGGATAGTGCGCGGCCTTGTCGCCGAGGCCGACGCGATCGAGCAGGCCGAGGGCGAGCTCCCGGGCGTCGTCCTTCGACAGGCGTCCGAGCGCGACGGGGGCCTCGGTGATGTTCTCGAGGGCGGTGAGGTGCGGGAACAGGTTGAAGTTCTGGAAGACGATCCCGATCTGGGTGCGGCGTTCGAGCACTTCCTTCTCGCGAAGCTCGTGGAGCTTTCCGCCCCGCTGCTCGTAGCCGATGAGCTCGCCGTCGACCGTGACCGATCCGCGGTCGACGGTCTCGAGGTGGTTGATCGTCCGCAGCAGCGTCGACTTGCCCGAGCCGCTGGCGCCGAGGATGGCGACGACCTCGCCCGGCTCGACGGTGAGGTCGATGCCGCTGAGCACCTCGACCCCGCCGTAGCTCTTGTGGACGTTGTGGATCTCGACGAGGCCGCGGGTCGCGGCATCCGTTGTCGTGGTCATGATCTGCTCTTCTCGGGCGAGGTCGGCGGCGAAGACGGGGTGGATGCCGCGGCGTGGGGGGAATCGTCGCCGAGGCGAGCCCACTGGCGTGCGATCCACTGACGGGCGCGCTGCACGGGCGTGGGCGGCAGCACGCGCACCGCGCCGCGGGCGTAGTGCCGCTCGATGTAGTACTGCGCGATGCTCAGGATCGTCGTGATGATCGTGTACCAGACGACCGCGACCAGCAGCAGCGGAATGACGCGGCTGTTGCGGTTGTAGATGACCTGGACGGCGTAGAACAGCTCGGGGATCGCGATGACGAAGAGCACCGAGGTGCCCTTGACGAGTCCGATGACCTCGTTCGTGGCGTTCGGGACGATCGAGCGCATCGCCTGCGGCAGCACGATGCGCGAGAGGCGCCGGCGCGGCGGGATGCCGAGGGCCGCGGCGGCCTCGAGCTGACCCTGGTCGACCGACAGCAGACCGCCGCGGATGATCTCGGCCGAGTAGGCGGCCTGGTGGAGGCTCAGGCCGAGCACGCCCGCGGCGAACGCGCTGATGAGCTGGACGGTGGGGAATTCCACGATCCAGAAGTCGGTCGTGAACGGGGTGCCGAGCCCGAGGGTCGGGTAGAGGTAGCCGAGGTTGTACCAGACGACGAGCTGCACGACGAGCGGCACCGAGCGGAAGAACCAGATGAAGCTCCACGCCGCCGCGTTCAGCAGCGGCGACTTCGCGAGGCGGGCGAGGGCGAGCAGCGTCCCGAGCACGAAACCGACCGTCGCCGACACGGCCGTGAAGACGAGGGTCAGACCGAGCCCCTCGAGCACGGGCGGCGAGAAGAAGTAGTGCGCGAAGTAGTCCCACTCGTAGTTCGGGTTGGTCACGAGCGACCAGACGAACTGGGCGAGGACGAACACCACGATCGCCGCGAGCGCCCAGCGGAACCAGTGCTTGGTGCGGACGACGGGCAGCGTGCCGAGATCGACGGGGGCGACGCGGTCGGTGGGGTCGATGCGGTCGACACGGGCGGCGGTGTCGGTCATGCGGGCCTCCGAGACGGGACGGCGGGTGCGGATCGCCCGACAGTACGGCGACACGGATGCCGCCCGCGCGGGCCCCGCTCACACGGCGCAACGGAGGGAGATACGGCGTAACACGACACCGGCCCCAGACCGGGAGAGGTCTGGGGCCGGTGTCGGTCGGGTCGGGGGTCAGCCGCCCTTGACGATGCTTTCGAGGTTCGGGATGTTGGCGTAGGCCTCGGCCGCGTTGTCCTTCGTGACGATCACCGGGTCGAGCAGGTAGGCGGGCACGACCTTGGTGCCGTTGTTGTACTGCTCGGTGTCGTTGACGTCGGCCTCTTCACCCTTCTGCAGCTGACCGATCATCTTGATGGTCTGCTCGACGAGCAGCGACGTGTCCTTGTTGATCGTCGAGTACTGCTCGCCGGCCATGATCGACTTCACCGACTCGACCTCCGAGTCCTGACCCGTGACGGTGAAGGTCGCGACATCCTTGCCCGCCTGCTTCACCGAGGTGAGGATGGCGCGGGCGAGCGTGTCGTTCGGCGAGAGCACGCCGTCGATGGTGGCCGAGCTGTAGGTCGACGTGAGGAGCGAGTCCATCCGGCTCTGCGCGTTCTCGGCCTTCCAGCCCTGCGTCGCCGTCTGGGCGATGTCGGTCTGACCCGACTTCACCACGAGCGTGCCGTCGTCGATCTTCGGCTGCAGCACGTCCATCGCGCCGTTGAAGAACACGGCGGAGTTCGCGTCGTCGGGAGAGCCCGAGAACAGCTCGATGTTCCACGGTGCGCCGTGGCCCGAGCGGGCCTCGAGACCGTCGAGCAGCGCCTGCCCCTGCAGCTGACCGACCTTGAAGTTGTCGAACGCGACGTAGTAGTCGACGTTCGGGCTGTTCTCGAGCAGACGGTCGTACGCGATGATCTTCACGCCCGCGTCGGCGGCCTGCTGCAGCTGCGTTCCGAGCTGCTTGCCGTCCTTCGCGCCGATCACGATGACCTTCGCGCCGTTGGTGATCATGGCCGAGATCTGGTTCTGCTGCTCGGCGACGGTGTTCGACGCCGGTGCGTACTGCACGTCGGGCTTGAACCCGGCGTCGGTGAGCCCCTTGGTGAACAGGTCGCCCGCGAGCACCCAGTTCTCGCTCGTCTTGTCGGGCAGCGCGACGCCGATCGTCGCATCCGCCGCGAAGCCGGCCGCGGCCGAGGCGTCGCCGCCCGCTCCCGCATCGGTGCGCGCGTTCGAGCAGGCCGACAGGGCGAGCGCTGTGACCGCGAGCGCGGTGACAGCGAGAGCGATCTTCTTCATTGCATCATCTCTTTCCTTCGGTGCGGAGAGGGTCAGCGAGCGGTGTCGTCATCGACGTCCGGCATCGACGGGCTGACTCGTCTCATTGGTTCCGGCAGTCGGCAGGACTGGCGGAGGTGTGAGGTCCTCGGTGCGGGCGCGGCGGCGCGCCGACCAGAGGCCGATGATCGAGGGGCGGCCGGTCGCCTTGCTCAGCACGTCGATGCCGACCGCGAGCAGCAGCACGAGGCCCTTGATGACCGACACGAGGTCGGCGCCCGTGCCGATGAGCTGCAGGCCGTTGTTGAGGAAGGCCATGACGAGACCACCGATGATCGCGCCGATCACGGTGCCGATGCCGCCCGAGACGGCGGCGCCGCCGATGAACACCGCCGCGATCGCGTCGAGCTCCCAGCCGTTGCCGTCCTGGGGGCCGGAGGCGCCCGAGCGGGCGACGAAGATCATGCCCGCGAGCGAGGCCAGCACCGACATGTTCATCATGACGAAGAAGTCGACGCGGCGATCCTTGACGCCCGACAGGGTCGCGGCGAGGCGGTTGCCGCCGACGGCGTAGATGCGGCGTCCGAACGTCGTGTTGTTCGTGATGAACGAATAGAGGATGACGAGGGCGACCAGGATGACACCCGAGATGGGGAAGCCGGTGCCCGGGCGCCCGGTCGCGAACAAGTAGGCGGCGACGAGGATGACGCCGCCGACGATGACGACCTTGACGATCGAGACCCACAGCGGGGCGGATTCTGCCCCCGTCTTGGCCTGGCGGCGGCGGAGGCGGATCTCGTTGAAGACGATCCAGCCGGCGCCGACGACGCCGAGCGCGACGGTGAGGAAGTTGAAGGGCAGGTCGATGGGGAGCTCCCACAGATAGCCCGCGCCGATGAACTGGAAGTCGGCGGGCACCGCGAGCGTCGTCGACTGGCCGACGATCTGGTTGAGCCCGCGGAAGATGAGCATGCCCGCGAGGGTGACGATGAACGCGGGGACACCGACGTAGGCGACCCATATGCCCTGCCACGCGCCGATCACGACGCCGACGAGGAGGCCGAGGATCACCGCGAGGTACCAGGGGAGGTTCCAGTCGGCCATCGACTTCGCCACGACGATGCCGGTGAACGCCGCGACGGAGCCGACCGAGAGGTCGATGTGTCCCATGATGATGACCATCACCATGCCGATCGCGAGGATCAGGATGTAGGAGTTCTGGTTGATCGCGTTGATGAGGTTGCCCGGTGAGAGGGTCAGTCCACTCGTCCAGATCTGGAACACCAGGATGATGACGACGAGCGACCCGAGGATGCCGAACTGGCGCAGGGTCGACTGGCCGCCGCCGAACGCCTTGCGGATGTCTGCGAACCCGCCGCTGCGGCGGGTGTCGGACGGAGCCTGGGTCATGCGGTGATCCTCTTTCCTCGGTCGGCGGTCATGCTGCGCATCAACGCCTCGGGCGTCGCGGTGCGGGCGTCGATCTCGTCGGTGATGCGGCCCTCGAAGACCGTGTAGATGCGGTCGGCCATGCCGAGCAGCTCGGGCAGCTCGCTCGAGATGAGCAGAACGCCTTTCCCCTGCGCGGCGAGGTCGTTGATGATGGAGTAGATCTCGAACTTCGCGCCGACGTCGATGCCGCGGGTGGGCTCGTCGAGGATGAGCAGGTCGGGATCGGTGAACATCCACTTGGCCAGGACGACCTTCTGCTGGTTGCCGCCCGAGAGCTTCGAGACGCCGTTGTCGACGTCGGAGGTCTTGATGCGCAGGCGCCCGCGGTAGTCGTCGGCGACCGAGCGCTCTTCGTCCTTGTGCAGCACGCCGTGCGGCGCGATCTTGCGCAGCTTCGCCGAGACGACGGAGCGGCGGATCGGGTCGAGGAGGTTGAGGCCGAGAACCTTGCGGTCCTCGCTCACGTACGCGAGGCCGTGCGAGATGGCGGCGGGCACGTCCCTGAGGACGACCGGCTTGCCGTCGATGAGGATCTGACCGTGCTCGTACCGGCCGTAGGAGCGTCCGAAGATGCTCATCGCCAGCTCGGTACGGCCGGCGCCCATGAGCCCTGCGAGGCCGACGACCTCGCCGCGGCGCACGGTGAAGTGCGACGACTTCGCGACGAGGCGCTCGGTGTTGTGCGGGTGTCGCACGGTCCAGTCGCGCACCTCGAAGAAGACCTCGCCGATCGGGACGTCCCGCGGCGGGAAGCGATTCTCGAGCGAGCGCCCGACCATGCCGCGGATGATGCGGTCTTCGTCGACGTCGCCGGAGCTGACGTCGAGCGTCTCGATGGTGCGGCCGTCGCGGATGATCGTGATCGCGTCGGCGATCTGGGCGATCTCGTTGAGCTTGTGGCTGATGATGATCGAGGTGACGCCGCGGTCGCGCAGGCCGCTGATGAGGCCGAGCAGGTGCTGCGAGTCGTTCTCGTTCAGCGCTGCGGTCGGCTCGTCGAGGATGAGCAGCTTGACGTTCTTCGACAGAGCCTTGGCGATCTCGACGAGCTGCTGCTTGCCGACGCCCAGCTGCTTGATGGGAGTGGCCGGGTCGTCGTGCAGCCCGACGCGTTCGAGGAGCTCGCGGGCTCGGGCGCGCGAGGCGTCCCAATCGATGCGGCCGAACCGGGCGATCTCGTTGCCGACGAACATGTTCTCGGCGATCGAGAGCTCGGGGATGAGCGCGAGTTCCTGGTGGATGATCGCGATGCCGGCCTCTTCGCTGGCCCGGATGTCGCGGAACTGAACCGTCCGTCCCTCGAAGACGATGTCGCCCTCGTAGGTGCCGAACGGGTAGACGCCCGAGAGCACCTTCATGAGCGTGGACTTGCCCGCGCCGTTCTCGCCGCAGATCGCGTGGATCGTGCCGCGTCGGACCGTCAGCGAGACGTCCGCGAGGGCGATCACTCCGGGAAAGCGCTTGGTGATGGAGCGCATCTCGAGGAGGGCGGGTCCGGATGTGTCGGCCGGGGTGTTCCGACGATCTCCCGTTTCGCGGGATGGTTCGCCTGTGGAATCGATCACCAAAGCTCCTCTGCCTCAGCTCGTCGAATGTCAACGTTGTCATTGAGCCACGTCACTCTACGCCTCGCCCCGTCCTGACGGAAGGAGCGGCGCGTCGATAGGATGTCTATCGTTGTCATTCGGAGGGAGCGAGGATGCCGAATCCGACGCGAGCGACCATTCACGACGTCGCCCGGTTGGCGGGCGTCAGCGCCAAGACGGTGTCGCGCGTCTTCCACGACTCCGATCAGGTGCGGCCCCAGACGCGGGAGCGCGTCGTCGCGGCGGCCGAGCGGTTGCGGTTCCGTCCGAACCGGGTGGCGCGCGACCTGCGCCGCGGGGGCGTGACGAACACCGTGGCGTTCGTCATCGGCGACATCCACAACCCGTTCTACTTCACCGTCGCCGGGGGGATCGAGGCGGTGCTCGCCGAGCACGGCTACACGATGCTGCTGGCGACGACGGATGACTCGCCCGAGACGGAGCGCCGCGTCACCGATGCTCTGCTCGGGCAGGGGGTGCGGGCGCTCTTGCTCATCCCCGTGGCCGACGACCAGTCGTACCTCGAGGGTGAGCGCCATCTCGGCACGCCGATCATCGGTGTCGATCGGCCGCTCGAGAACCTGCTCTCCGACACCGTGCTGCTGACGAATCGGGCGGGCATGGCCGAGGCGGTGCGGTCGCTGACCGCGCGCGGGCATCGACGGATCGGGTTCGTCGCCAACCCGGCGTCAGTGCACACCGTGCGCGAGCGGCTCGCCGGTTATCGCGAGGCGCTCGCGGAGGTCGGTGTCGTCGACACCGAGCGCTGGCAGTGCCTCGGGGACGATCCGGCCGCGAGCACGCGCGATGCGGTGGTGAGGCTCATGCGGTCGAGCGAGCCGCCCACCGCGATCGTGACGGGGAACAACCGCGCGACCGCGGCCACGCTGCGCGCCCTGCAGGAGCTCGATTCGTCGTGTGCGCTGATCGGCTTCGATGACTTCGAGCTCGCCGAGATGCTGGGCGTCTCGGTCGTGGCGCACGACGCCCATGCGCTGGGCCGCGCGGCGGCGCGTCTGGCGCTGGATCGGATCGAGCACCCGGCCGGGCCGCCGCGGCGCATCGAGATCGCGACGTCGCTCGTCTGCCGCGGGTCGGGCGAGCGCCCGCCCGAGTGACGGAGCGTCACTGCTCGGTCTCGAATGGCCAGTCGTCGGGGTAGACGAAGGGGACGGCGACCACTTGGACGTCGCCCGTCGTCGTCCGTCGTCGCCCGTCGTCGTCGTCGTCATCGAGGGACAGCATGCCCTGTGATGCGAGTCCGTTGACGAGGGCGAACACGCCGGGAAAGCGGCCCCGACGATTCGGCACCATGCTCTGGAATCGGACGAACTCGGCCATCGTCCGAATCTAGACGCGCCACGGTTCGCACCTGGAGCGTGAGGTGTCGTTCGCGATGAAGCGGATGTCAGAACGGCGGCGGTTCGGGTGGCCCGCAGGTGCCGGTGCGTGGTGGGGGTGGGCCGGTGGTGGTGTCGATCGTGAAACAGACCGCCGGGATGGGGAGGTCTTCGCGGTAAACCCGCCCGAGGGGTGAAGTCCATTCCAGGATCCCGCCGCCGATCTGTCTGACGCCCCAGTCGGTGAACTGCTTCATCGAATGGTGCCTTTGGCAGAGGTGGGCGAGGTTGTAGATGTGGGTGTGTCCGCCGAGGGCGTGGTCGATGGTGTGGTCGATCTCGCACCGGATCGCAGCTCTGCGGCATCCCGGGAACCGGCAGTGCTGGTCTCGGGCTTTGAGGAGCCGTGCCATGGCGGCGGTGGGCCGGTAGGTGTCGATCTCGACGGGGGTGCGGGTGACGGGGTCGATGAACAACCGATCCCACGACGACGCCTGCCCCGCAAGTTTGCGCACGGTGTCGGCGTCCACGAGCGCAGCGCCCACCGCTTCGGCGGGGTGCTCGTCCTTGCCGGTCAATGTGTCTGCGGTGATGACGACCTGCACGCGTGCCCGGATCGCCCCGAGTGCTCCAGCCCCATCGCGACCGTAGGTCGGGTCGACGACCGGCGCCCCGCCGAGGACGAGGTCGGCGAGAACGTCCGCGCGGATCTGATCCGTCGTCCGCGTATCCGGCTCGACGGTGCCGGGCGCGGTGACATCCGCCCCCGCATCCTTGATCGTCTGCCCCATCTGGGTGAGCCGATCCATCATCCCCACCGCGATGGTCGTGGGCAGCTCTGCGGTCAGCGTCGACATTCCGTCCGAGCCGTGCAGCATCCGCACGCAGCGCCCGGCCGCGGCTTCCCGGTGCCGCTCGGTGAACGGCTTCTCGTGCAGCTTCTCCGCCAACGCCCGCAACGGCTCCCGCACGCGCGTGTGGATGTCCCGCTCACACAGTGCAATCGCCGCAGCCTCGTACTCCGGTCGCAGGTCCTCGGGCACCCCGGCGCCCATCTTCACCACGACGTCGACGTGGTCCCGCGTGATTCGCCGGCTCTCCCACGCCGCGAACACGGCCGGGTAGTCATCCACGACCGTCATCGCGTGGTCGATCTCACCTTGCAACCGCCGATCCGCCTGCCGGGCCATACCCGCGGCCTCGGCGGCAACCGACCGCAGCTCCATGTCCGACGCCATGCCGCGGATTCCGTCGCGCCGAGCCTCGCGCAACGCCAACCAACCCAACCGGGCCAGCGCGCGCATCGATGCGACCTGGCCGGCGTGGAGTGCTACGAGCGCGTCGCCGTACTCATCGAACGCCGCACCGTAGGGCGACTGCGCTTCGTTCGGCTCCATGTTCCCATTATGAGGCGGGGGTCAGACATTGCCCTCGTATATTTGTTCGACTGACAGAACGCGCCCGGTTCACCCGCCCGATGGGGAACCGTCTGCCAGGTCGAGGCACGCATCACCAACTCAAGGCACGCGAACCCCGGTGAAGCTCGTCCGCTGCCGCAGCTCGAAGCCGAGCTTCTCGTATCCGGCGATGGCATTCACGTTCGTCGCGGCGGCGTGCATGAGCGCCCGGCCGCCCCGCTGCTGGATGTGGAAGGCGACGTCGAGCACGAGCCGCGACGCGATCCCCTGCCGGCGGTACTGCTCGTCGGTGGCGACGGCGCTGATCTCGGTCCAGTCTCCGGGCTGCAGCCGCTCTCCGGCCATCGCGACGAGACGGCCCTCGCGGCGGATCCCGATGTAGCGGCCGAGCAGGTGCGTGCGGGGACGGAACGGGCCCGGGCGATTCCGCTCGACGAGGGCGAGCATGTCGGCGACATCCGCCTCGCCGAGCTCGACCGCTTCATCGTCGGGGCGCGGTCGCAGCCGGTCGGTCTGCACGAGCTGCACGCCCGCGCCGCGGAACGTCTCGACCCAGCCCGGGGGAAGCTCGGGCCCCGCCGCCGCGCCCGCCCGACCCTCGCTCGACTCGCTCCGACCGCGATCGGGCGAGCTGATGCTGAACTCGTTGCCCGACCCGACGACCTCCGTGATCGATCGCCACACGGCGGAGTCATCCCACGTGCGGACGCCGACGAACCCCGCGACGTCGTCGGGGTAGCGGCGCACGAGGTCGTCGCCGATGGCGAGGTGCGCGTGGGCGCCGGTCAGCGAGTGCCACGCGGCGTTGTCGCGGACGTCTGCGGCATCCGAGACGAGATCATCCGCGGAAGAGGTCGTGAGGGTCATGCTCACTCCAACGCGCGCCACACCGATTCCATACCGAACACGGCCCGGGTTGCGCTTCGCACGCCGTCGGGGGCGCCTTTGTCGACGACCACTCGGTATGGTTCCCTCGTGGAGACTCCGACGCGCACCAACACGTGGTCGACGCTCCGACTTCTGATGTCGGCGGCGATCGTCGCCGCGGTGGTCACGCAGCTCACCGCCTCGCTCACCCGCACGGCCGAAACCGGCGGCGATGTCGCGACGGTGTTCGCGAACTTCTTCAGCTTCTTCACGATCCTCTCGAACGTGATCGCCGCGGTCGTCCTGGCGTGGGCGGCCCTCGCCGCGCTCCGGGATCCGGCGAAGGCCCGCGCATCGCTCGGCCTCTCAGCCGCTCTCGCCTGCGCGACGACGTACATGGCGATCACGGGCATCGTCTACAACGCCCTGCTGCGCGGCATCACCCTGCCGCAGGGGTCGGAGCCGGTGCCGTGGTCGAACGAGGTCCTGCACCTCGTCGCGCCGCTGTTCCTGCTGCTCGACCTCGTCATCGGTTCCGCCCGGCGAGGACTGCTGTGGCGCGTGGTCGGCGCGATCATCGCCTTCCCGCTGCTGTGGGTCACGTACACGCTGATCCGCGGGCCGCTCGTGACGAACCCCACGACCGGCGACCCCTATTGGTACCCGTATCCGTTCCTGAACCCGAACAACCCGGGCGGGTGGGGCATGGTGATCGCGTACGTCATCGGCATCGCGCTCGCGTTCGTCGTCATCGGCTTCTTCGCGGTGTGGGTCACCCGCCGCCGAGCGCGACGAGACGGCGACTAGAGCGTGATGCCCTCGTAGCGCGAGAACGCCTCGACACTGCGGCGCACGGAGTCGAGCTCCGCGCCGGGTGCGTAGTCCTGCTCGAGCAGCATGTACTCGTAGTTCGGCAGCTGCGCGGCCGCGTCGATGATGTCCTGGATCGGCAGCACGCCCGTGCCGACTTCGCCGAACTCCTCGGGCTTCTCGAGCTCGAGGAAGAGCGGCATGTCGATGGAAGCGTCGGGTGCGACCGACCCCTCGTACATGTTGAGCGGGCGTGCGGCGCCGGCCGGGAAGTCCTTCTGGTGGCTCATGACGAAGCGGTCGGGGTAGGTGCGGAAGAGCTCGATCGGGTCCGTGCCGCCGCGGTACGCCCAATAGGTGTCGAGCTCGAACTTCACGAGGTCGGGGTCGGTGTAGTCCATGAGCAGCTCGTAGACGGTGCGGTCGCCGAAGCGCTGAAACTCCTGGTAGTGGTTGTGATAGAAGAACGTCATCCCGCGCTCGGCGGCGACGCGGCCGACCTCGGTGAAGAAGTCGGCTCGGCGCTTCACGTACTCGAGGTCGCCGTAGGGGTAGAACTCGATGTCGCACCCGATGCGACGGTTGCCGATCTGCTCCTGGAAGTCGAGCACGGCGGGCAGGCGGTCGAGGTCGAGTGGATTGATCTGGCATCCGATGATCTCGATGCCGCGCTCCTCCATCATGCGCGCGAGGAAGTCGGCGGGGATGCCGAAGCCGATGCCGTCCTCGGTGAGCGCGCGGTGGTTCGCACCCTCGAGCCGGGTGAGCCCCATGTCGGCGAGCGCGTTGAGCGTGCCCTCGGGGTCGGCGGCGAGCGAATTGCGCACCGAATAGAGCTGGATGCCGATCTGGATGGCCATGGCCGTCTCCTTCGTTCTCGTGAATCAGATGATGGGGCGACGCCAGCGGTCGATGACGGCGTCGAGGTAGTCGTCGAAGGCGCCCACGAGGTCGAGCTCGCGGTCGAGGAGCCACTGCAGCTGGAGGCCGTCCATCATGGCGCTGAGGCGCTGGGCCTCGACGCGCGCCGCGCTCGGGTCGATCGGTGCGATCTCATCGGACGCCGCGGCGTACAGGATCTCCTCCTGCAGGCGGTCGGCGATGTGCGCGTAGCGTGCGACGAAGTAGTCGTGTGCGGGATGGTCTCGGGCCGTCGCCTCGGAGCCGAGCGTGAGGAAGAACTCCACCCAGGTCGGGTTGTCGCGGCTGTATGCGATGCGCGTTCGGAGCTCCTCGACGTAGGCGAGCCCGCGCCGGCCGCCGTCGGCCACCTGAAGGGCGTCCCAGTGGTCGAGCACGGCCGTCAGCAGGCCGTCCTTGCTGCCGAAGTGGTTCACGATCTGCGACGCGGGAGCGCCGACCGATTCGGCGATCATGCGAAGCGAGCCCCCGCGGTAACCGTGCTCGCCGAAGACGCGGATCGCGTGCTCGACGAGCGCCCGCCGGGTCTCGATACCGGTGCGGTACGGCCCGCGGGTGCCGCTCACGCCGTCTCCAGATCCCGCAGCAGGGCGTCGGCGGCGCGCACGGCGCTCGTCATCCCGATGAGGGTCGAGTTGCACGCGAGCGACGTCGGCACGACGCCGTTGCCGGCGACGAAGAGGTTCTCGAAGCCCCATACGCGGCCGTCGACATCGCACACGCTCGTGCCGTCATCGGCCGCGCCCATGCGCACGGTGCCCGTGTAGTGCAGCGATCCGCCGGCGCCGAGCGCAGCCGACTCGGTCGCCGGGTCGAAGTCGCCCATGCGCGACGCCGCGACGATCTGGTCGGCGCGAGCGCTCTCGAGGGCATCGCGATCGGCGTCGGTGTAGGTGAAGTGCACCGTGATGCGCGGCATGCCCGCGGCGTCGACCTCGGTGTCCGAGAACTCGAGGCGGTTGTCACGCTGCACCTCGGTGCGGATGTAGTACTCGATGCCGACCGCGTAACCGGTGGGGGCGTGCTTCTCGTCGACGAGCGTCTTCGTCATGATGTGCACCTGGAAGGGCTGCGTGTCATCACTCTGGGGCACCCACAGGCAGTCCGACGCCCATTCGAGGTCGGTCGGCGGGGTGAGCTCGTCGACCGCGAACCCCAGGCGCTCGGGGTCGGCGATCACCTGGCCGGTGAGGAAGTAGTGCTCGTTGAGGTAGCGGCCGAGCGCCTCGGGTCGGATGCCGGAGGCGAACAGCAGCTGGGGCGTGCGGATGGCGTCGGCGCACACGACGACATGCGCGGCGTGCACCTCGAAGGTCTCGTCGGTCGCGAGGTCGCGGCACACGGCTCCGATCGCGCGCCCGCCCTCGTGGATGAGCGACGTGCTCATGCTGTTCGCGACGAAGGTGAAGGCGGCGTCGCTCTCGGGGTCGCCGAGCGCGGGGAAGATGACCGAGGGGCTCGTGCGCTCCTTGCGACCCGTGCCCCGGTCGTTGACGGCCATGGGCATGTTCTGCACCTCGCGGCCGGGCGCCTGGCGGGCGTCGAAGTGCGCGCGCAGCTCCCGCGCGACGGTCTCGCCCGCGGGAGTGAGCGGGAACGGCTCGCGGTTGATCTCGAGCAGGTCGGATGCCCGGGCGATCGCGTCCGCCCATTCGTCCGGCGTGAGCACAGGGTCGAGCTCGGATCCCCACGGCGTGGGGGTCGCGGCCGTCCAGTGGATGCCCATGCCGCCCGCGTTCCACGCGACCGTCGCGCTGGGCATCTCGTCGGCCTTCTCGCCGAGGGAGGTGAGGTGGTACATGCCGGGGGTGACGTCCCGCATGCTCCCGCCGACGCCCTGGCTCGGCTTGACGCCGGTGTAGAACGCCTGCACGCCCGACGACACCTTGCGGTTGTACTGCGCCCAGACCTCCGGATCCTCGACGTCGTGCAGGTGCTGACCGGCCTTCGCTCCGACGGTCGGGCCGCCGGCGATCATCGCGATGCGGATGCCCGGGTCGGCGTCGCGCAACTGCCGCGCGACGGCGGCTCCCATCATCCCGCTGCCGACGATGAGGACGTCGTGGAGGTCGGGGGTCGCCATGCTGCTGCTCCTGCGGTGATCGATTCGAGGTCGAGGCCGGGTCGCCTTGACGTGTCGCCGAGCGTACACATAATCTGAACGCCCGTAAAGAATTCGCCCGAGGGAGACGACATGCGCATCAGCGCCAGTGAATGGGTGCTCGGCGACCGCCCGACCGCTATCCGCCGCGCGGCCGCAGCCGGATTCGACGCGATCGAACTCGATGCCGTCCCGGGCATCGACGTCGCGGCGCTGCAGGACGACCTCGCCGCCGCCGGGCTCGCCGTGCCGTCGATGTGCTGGGCTTGGAACAGCGAGAGCGAGCTCGGGTCGCCCGATCCCGCCTCGCGCGCCCGGGCCCAGACCTATCTCCGCGGCGCGCTCGAACAGGCGCACGAGCTCGGGGCTTCGCAGATCGTCGTGCTGCCCGCGTGCCGCAAGGATCCGTGGACCGACGAGCCGCGCATCCGCGGGCTCGAGCGCGCTGCGGCATCCATCGCCGAGGTGCTGCCCGACACGCCCTCGGACGTCGGCATCGCGCTCGAGGGCCTACGCCGAATCGAGAGCTTCCTCATGAACACGCTGGACCATTCGGCACTCGTGCGGTCGATGATCGGCCACGACGACCGCGTCGGCCTTCTCGCCGATTGGTACCACGTCGTCGTCGAGGAGATCGACCCCGTCGCGTCGATGCAGCAGCACGCGGAGGCCATCAGTCTCGTGCACCTCGCGGCCACCGAGCGCGGCCCCCTGCTCGCCGATTCGGTCGGTGCGGCCGAGCTCGCCGCGCAGCTCCGCGACATGCCGGCGGTGCGGTCGTACACGATCGAGTACGACGTCGGCGACGACGACGCCGCGCTCGCACAGAGCCTCGTCTTCGCGCGCAGCGTGTGACGGCGTTCGTCTCTCGGGCCGCCGCTCTGCTGCCCGAGCTCGTCGCACTGCGGCGGGCCCTGCACCGCGACCCCGAGGTCGGCCTCGATCTGCCGCGCACGCAGCGGCGCGTGCTCGACGCGCTCGACGGACTCGGCCTCGAGATCACGACGGGCGCCGCGTCGACGTCGGTCACGGCCGTGCTGCGCGGCGCGCGGCCCGGCCCGACCGTGCTGCTGCGGGCAGACATGGATGCGCTGCCGCTCACCGAGGAGACCGGGCTCGAGTACGCGTCGACGTCGGGCGCGATGCACGCCTGCGGCCATGACCTCCACACCGCGGGGCTCGTGGGGGCCGCGCGACTGCTCGCCGGCGCGCGAGACCGCCTCGCGGGCGATGTCGTGCTCATGTTCCAGCCCGGCGAGGAGGGCGACGACGGTGCGGCGACGATGATCGCCGAGGGTGTGCTCGAGGCATCCGGGTCCGCGCCCGTCGCCGCGTACGCCGCGCACGTCGTGCCGGGACCGGCCGGGCGCTTCAGCACACGGCGCGGCACGCTCATGGCCGGTATCGCCGACCTGCGCATCGAGCTGCACGGCGTCGGCGGGCACGGCTCACGCCCCCACGACGCCATCGATCCCGTCGTCGCGGTCGCGGAGCTCGTGACGGCGCTCCAGGTGATGATCACGCGCCGCTTCTCGGTGTTCGACCCGGTCGTAATCACGGTGACGCAGCTCGCAGCGAGTGATGCCATCAACGTCATCCCCGACACCGCGTCACTCGGTGCGACCGTGCGCACGCTCTCGCGTGCGGCCGACGAGCGCGTGCGCGGGGAGGTCGCGCGGCTCGCGACCGCCGTCGCCGCCGCACACGGATGCCGCGCCGTCGTCGAGTTCTCGGCCGACTACCCCGTGCTCGTCAACGACGATGCGGAGGCCGACTGGGCGCACGAGGTGCTCGCCGAGACGTTCGGCGTCGCGCGCAGCACGATCGCGCCGGATCCGCTCATGGCCTCCGAGGACTTCTCGCGCGTGCTCGAGGCCGTGCCGGGAGCGTTCGTCCTACTCGCGGCTTCGCCTGCCGACGCCGACCCCGCCGCGTGGAACCACTCCCCGCGGGTGCGCTTCGACGACGCGGTGGTCGGCGACCTCGCGGCCGCGCTCGCGACGCTCGCCGCGCGCCGGCTCGACCGCGCCGCCGGCTGAACCGACCGGGCGCGCCGGCGGGTCAGCCCTCGAGGCCGCCCCGGTCGGCGAGCGCGATCGCGAGGTCGAAGTCGGTGCGGTCGCGCGTCGAGTCGAGGCTGCGACCCGTGATGTCCTCGATGAGCTGCACACGGTGCCGCAGCGTGTTCGGGTGGACGTAGAGCTCGTTCGCCGCGATGCTCAGGCGTCCACCCGTGCGCAGGAACACCTCGAGCGTGTGCAGCAGCTGCCCGCCGCGCGCCTCGTCGTACTCGCGCAGCGGACGAAGCAATGCCGCGCCGGTCTCGCGGATGAGATCGGACGCCTCGGAGTACATGATGGTCGACGGGCTGTTGAGCTCGTCGGCCCCGATGACCATCCCCGGGCCGGCGCGTCGCGCGAGCGACAGCGCGTGCTCGGCCTGGATGAGCGAGAGCCTCAGCCGGTCGGCTGCTCCCGAGGATCCGCGGCCGGTCGACGCGCCGCGCGGGAGCCCCGCGACGATACGGTCGGCGACGTCGACACCCGCGACGCACACGAGGACGGCGTCGTCGAAGCGCGCGGCGGCGGCCGCCGACGAGCCCGCCTCGCGCCGCACCGCGACGAGCACGGCATCGGGATCCGCGTGCCAGACGGACAGCACCGCGAGGTCGGAGGCACCCTCGATGCCGAGCGACCGCAGGCGGGCCAGCACCGTGACGAGGTCGTGGTCGTCGCTGCGCAGCCACGTGAAGAGCTCGCGAGTGTATCCGTCGACCGTGCGCTTCACCGAGCGGATGCGCTCGACCTCCAACGCGATGAACGGCACCCCGACCGAGAGCACGGCCTGCTGCTCGACCGAGAAGTTCGCCGGGTCGGCCTCGCTGAACAGCTCGGCGTCGATGACGCCTTCGCTCGCGAGCGGGATCGGGTGCATCCCCTCGACCGACGCGACGCCCGAGACCTCGCGATCGGCGACGAGACCGACCGTCGTGCCGAGTCCGCTCGAGAGGGACGACAGCATCGACGCGAGGCTGCGATCCTCGCGCAGCGCCGCGACGAACGTGCGGTAGTAGTCGAGGTGCCGGCGCAGGGGTCGCTCCCACGTGCGACGCTCGGCCTGCACGAAGGTCTTGATGACCCGGATGAACGGCACCTCGATGGGCACCAGGAAGAACGTGAGCCCCTGCGCCTCGCACGCGGCGAGGAGTTGCGAGGGCAGATCGGTGATCGTCTTCGTGAGACCGAAGCCGAGCGCGATGACGCCCGCCTCGACCAGATCCTGCACGTAGACCTCGGCCGCGACGGCCGGCCACCACTGCCCCGACGTGAGCGCGACCTCGCCGCCCGACATGAACTCGGATGCCGGGAAGCGGTCGACCGCGTGCACCCATTCGATCTCGATATCGACGTCGCCGGAGAACGCGATCGTGAGCGAGAGCCCGGGAGCGGCGAGCAGTTCGCTGACCTTCACCTCACGCCCTCCTCGTCTCTGCGACCGGTTCGTCACATTTGGTTTTCCCGATCGAAACACCGGATGCCGGCCCACGAAACGGCGCCGAAATAAAGGCCCTCCGCGTTGGAGAACTCTCCAACGGGCCGCCTCGAGACAGGCGTTTCGTCCAATTCCGCGCCCCTCGGTGACATGAACAGGATAGGCGTGCGCTCCTCCAGGCGACCTCTTCGAACCGCCTCCCCGCATGACCTCGACACCCGTGAAAGGCCAGCCATGCTCCGACACCGCACCGTGATCGCCGCTACCGCGGCGACCACCGCCGCGCTCTTCGCCCTGACGGCATGTTCGTCGTCCGGCTCTCCCTCCTCGTCTTCTTCCGACGCCGACTCCGGTCTGAGCGGCGAGGTCACCTTCGCCGGCTACGGCGGCGCAGGCGGCGACGCCATCACGGCGGCGTGGCTCGACCCCTTCTCGGAGGAGACCGGTGTCGACGCCATCCTCGACCCCTCGATGGACAACTCGAAGCTGCTCCAGATGATCGAGAGCGGCAACGTCACGTGGGACGTCGCCGAGGCCGGGCTCGACTTCGGGCTCACCGAAGAGAACGAGGGCCTCGCCGACATCGACTGCACCATCGTCGAGTGCGACGCGTTCGACGGCCAGTGGCCCGTCACGGCGAAGGGCGTGCCGATGTTCGTCTACTCGACGGTCGTCACGTACAACACCGACGCCTTCGGCGACGCGGGCCCGCAGACGTGGGCCGACTGGCTCGACACCGACGCCTTCCCGGGCAAGCGCGCGATCAACGCCGGTGAGGGCTTCTTCGGCCTCGCCGAGGCGATCCTCCTGGCCGACGGCGTGAGCCGCGACGACCTGTACCCGCTCGACATCGACCGCGTGCTCCAGAAGCTGGACCCCATCAAGGACGACCTCATCTTCATCACGAGCGGCGCCGAGTGCATCGACCTCGTGACCTCGGGCGAGGCCACCGCGGGTGCGTGCTACAACGCGCGTGTGACCCAGGCCGCCGGGGAGGGCCAGCCCATCGCGATGTCGTGGGACGCTCAGATCCAGTCGGCCGACTACGTGACGATCCCCGCCGACAGCCCGAACCTCGACAACGCCATGGCGCTGGTCGCCTACATCACGTCGACCGAGCACGCCGGCGACCTGGTCGAGTACCTCACCTACGGCCCGGGAAACCCGCACGCGACGATCCCCGACGACAAGCTCGCCGACGTCCCGACCTCGAACGAAGGCACCGGCGACGCCGCACCGATCGTTCCGGACTTCGAGTGGTGGAACGAGAACCGCGCCGACGTGCTCGAGAGCGTTTCCGCATGGGTGGCATCCTGACCGACGAGAGAGGGGGCCGGCGCTGGTGGATCAGCGTCGGCCTCCTCGGCCTGCTCTTCGTCGTCCTGGCGCTCATCCTCCCCCTCGCGATCGTGGTGCAACGCGCATTCGACGCCGGGTTCCAGAACTTCGCCGACGCCCTCGCATCGGCCGCCTTCATCCGCTCGATCGGCAACACGGCGGTGCTCGCACTCGCCGTGACGATCAGCTCGGCGGTCATCGGCTACCCCTACGCGTACGCCATGGCCCGCTCGGGCAAGACCCTCTCGCGCATCCTCCTCATCGCCCTCATGCTGTCGTTCTGGACGAGCCTGCTCGTGCGCAGCTACGCGTGGCAGGTGCTGCTCAACGACACGGGGCTCGTGAACACGATGCTCCAGGCGATGGGCCTCATCGATGAACCCCTCCGGCTCATCCGCGCGCCCGCGGCGACCCTCATCGGGATGACGCACATCCTCGTGCCGTTCGCGATCTTCGCCATCTACTCGCAACTGCGCGGCATCTCGCCCGATCTCGCGATCGCGGCCCACGGCCTCGGCGCGACACGTGCGCGCGCGTTCTGGAGCGTGACCTTCCCGCTCTCGATCCCCGGACTCGCGGCCGGGAGCCTCCTCGTCTTCGTGCTCACGCTCGGCTTCTACATCACCCCGCAACTGCTCGGCGGCGCGGGCAACCAGGTCATCGGGCAATCGATCGTCGAGCAGACGAACACGCTGCTCAACACGGGTGTGGGGTCGGCCATGGCCGTGCTGCTGCTCGCGGCGGTCATCGCGATTCTCGCCGTCACCGCCCGCTTCCTCGGGCTCGGCAAGGTGCTCGGCATCGCGCTCGAGAGGAACTCCGCATGAACGCCGGCATCACCGTGCGCATCGTCGGCGTCGTCGTCGCGGCGCTGCTGATCCTCCCGACGATCATCATCTGCGCGACGGCGTTCACGAGCGGCACCCAGGTGACTTTCCCGCCCGACGGCTTCTCGATGCGCTGGATCGACGAGATCCTCGGCGACCGCCGCTGGATGCGCGCCTTCGGCAACTCGTTCGCCGTGGGTCTGCTCGCGGCCGCGTTCGCGATGGTCGCGGGCGGCGCGCTCGCGCTCGGTGCGGCCCGTGCCCGTGGCGCGATCTCGACGGTGTTCACGGCCGTTTCGGTGCTGCCCATGATCCTGCCCCTCGTCGTCGGCGCGGTCGGGTTCTACCTCGTGTACGTACGCGTCGGCCTCACGGGCAACGTGCTCGGCCTGGCGCTCGCGCACGGCGTGCTCGGGCTGCCGTACGTGTTCGTCAACGTGCTCGCGCTGTTGCGCACGCTCGACGCCCGCATCGAGGAGGCGGCTCGCGTGCACGGCGCCGGACAGTTCATGACGCTCATCACGATCACCCTGCCGCTCGTCGCGCCCGCGACGGTCGTCGGCGGCCTGCTCGCCTTCATCTCCTCGTGGGACGAGGTCGTCGTCGCGACGTTCCTCAGCGACGCGCGCTTCCAGACCCTGCCCGTCCTCATGTACACGCAGATCCGGTCCGGCGTCGAGCCGTCCGTCTCCGCGGTGGCGCTCATCGTCACCGTCGTCACCTTCGCGATCGCCTTGATCGTCTCCCTCGTCGGGCCTGTCCGCGCCCGACTCGCCCGCCGTGGCCAGAGAACCCCGAGGAGCTCACGATGAGTCCCACCGAACCGAAGCGCGCCCCCGGCGCCGCCCTGAGCGTGCGTGCGATCACGAAGCGCTACGGCGCGACCGCGGCCGTCGACGCCGTCGACCTCGAGATCGGGGCGGGCGAGTTCGTCACGCTGCTCGGCGCCTCGGGCTCGGGCAAGACGACCCTGCTGCGCATCATCGCCGGCTTCGGCGACGCCGACGAGGGGTCGCTCCTGCTCGACGGCCAGGAGCTGCGCAACGTGCCCGTGCACAAGCGCGACATCGGCATGGTGTTCCAGAACTACGCGCTCTTCCCCCACCTGAGCGTCGAGCAGAACGTCGCCTACCCGCTGCGGATGCGCCGCGTCCCGTCGGCCGAGCGCCGCCGACTCGTCGCCGAGGCGCTCGAGGCCGTGCGGCTGCCCGAGTTCGGCAGACGCCGCATCACGCAGCTCTCGGGTGGGCAGCAGCAGCGCGTCGCGCTCGCCCGCGCGATCGTGAGCCGCCCCCGGCTGCTCCTCATGGACGAACCGCTCGGCGCGCTCGACCGCAACCTGCGCGACGCCCTTCAGCTCGAGATCAGCCGCCTGA
The DNA here is from genome assembly GCA_036946435.1 of Microbacterium arborescens. Lineage (GTDB taxonomy): Bacteria > Actinomycetota > Actinomycetes > Actinomycetales > Microbacteriaceae > Microbacterium > Microbacterium arborescens_A. The sequence goes on from JAQIJE010000005.1 coordinate 38,960, forward strand.
GCCGGGAGCTCGGTCTCACCGTCATAAACGTGACGCACGACCAGGAGGAGGCGCTCACGATGAGCGACCGCATCGCGCTCCTCGACCACGGCCGTCTCGTTCAGTTCGCCACCCCCGACGAGCTGTACCACCGGCCCGCGGATGACACGGCCGCCGCCTTCGTGGGCGAGTCGAACCTCTTCCGTGGTCACGTACGCGGCGACGGCACGCTGGAGATCTCCGACGGCGTCGTCTTCTCACCGCCGCTGCTCGTCGACGGCTCCGCGGTCGGCGCCGATCCGGTCGCCGTCATGGTGCGCCCGTCGCTCGTCGACATCGCCGCGCCCGGCACCGCACCGGAGGCGCACTCGCGCGTCGACGGCACCGTGCGCGGCATCGTCTACGCGGGCGACTCGCGGAAGATCATCGTGCGGACGGCGACGGGCGTCGAACTCATCTCCCGCGAGGACGCCTCGCGTCCCACGGATGTCGTGGTCGACGCGCGCGTCACGCTGCACTGGTCACCGCGCGCGTCCGTCGTCACGCGCATCGGGGCCGCACCCACCACCTCCATCACCACCACAGAAAGCGCCGCATCGTGAGCACGATCGATTCCACCAAGGAGGTCTCGGACGGCCGGTTCCACCACCTGATGGGGCCTGAGGCCCTGCCGGCCTTCCACGACGAGATCGAGGACGTCTGGGGCCGCAAGTGGGGCGCGGCCGACGAGGTCGGCAAGCTCCGTACGGTCATGATGCGGCGCCCGAGTGCGGGCCTGCAGGCCGTGCGGGCCGACGCCTACGACGCCGAGATGGGTGCGTTCGTCGACCCCGACCGCCGGTGGTACTGGACCGGCGAGGAGCTTCCCGACCTCGACCTCGTGAATGCGCAGTACGACGGCTTCGTCGCGGCGCTCGAGGCCGAGGGCGTCGAGATCGTGTTCGCACCCGACCTCGACCCGAGCTTCACGAAGGCCGTGTACACCCGCGACCCGCTCGTCACCGTGCCCGGCGGCGCGATCATCGGCCGCCTCGCGCCGCGCATGCGCCGCAGCGAGGAGCAGTCGATCGCCGCGACCGTCGCGGGCGCCGGGATGCCGATACTCGGGACGGTCACGGGTGCGGGCCTGGCCGAGGGCGGGAGTTTCGTGAAGGTGCGCCCCGACCTCGCGTTCTTCGGCACCTCGGTTCGCTGCAATGCCGAGGGCGGTCGACAGCTCGGCCGGATCCTCGAGCCCTACGGCATCCGCGTCCAGACCGTGAGCCTGCCCGGATACCTCATTCACCTCGACATGTGCTCGGTCATGCTCGACGACGATCTCGCACTCGTGAATCCCCGCCTCGCGCCCTACGACTACATGTCGGCGCTCTGGGACCTCGGCATCGAGACGGTCGACGTCCACCCCGACGAGGAGTGGTCGACGAACCTGCTCGTGACCGATCGCCGTCGCGCCATCATGCCGGCGCACCTCGAGCGCACCGCCGAGATGCTCGCCGACGCGCACGGGGTCGAGATCATCCCGATCGAGTTCCGCGAGATTCTGAAGAACGGCGGCGGCCTGCACTGCTCGACGATGGAACTCGCGCGAGACTGGAGCTGAGATGACGAGCGACTTCCTCGCCGACTTCACTCGGATGTCTGCCTTCGGCGCGACGCCCGGCGGCGGCGTCGAGCGTCAGGCCGCGAGCGCGGCCGACGGTGAGAACCGCGCGTGGTTCGGCTCGTGGCTCGTCGAGAACGGCTTCACGCTGCGGACGGACGCCGTCGGCAACATCTTCGGGCTCATCGAGACCGTTCCCGGCGCGCCCTACGTCGTCGTCGGCTCGCACCTCGACAGCCAGCCCCTCGCGGGCCGATACGACGGAGCGTACGGCGTGCTCGCCGGCGCACATGCCGCGCGGGCCGCGGCGGCCGCGATCGCCGCGGGCGACGCCGAGGCGCGATTCAACCTCGCGGTGGTCGACTGGTTCAACGAGGAGGGCAGCCGGTTCAAGCCGAGCATGATGGGCAGCGCCGTCTTCACGGGCATGCTGCCGGTCGGCACGGCTCTCGCGACGACCGACCCGTCCGGCACGACCGTCGCGGAGGCGCTCGACGCGATCGACGGCCGAGGGACGTTCGGCGGTCTCGACGTCGCCGCCTACCTCGAGATCCACGTCGAGCAGGGCCGCGAGCTCGAGGACACCGGGACGACCATCGGACTGGTGTCGACGACGTGGACGGCCCACAAGCTCGAGGTCGTCGTGACCGGCGAGCAGTCGCACACGGGCGCCGCGCGCATGATCGATCGCAGGGACGCCCTCTACGGCGCGGCCGAGCTGATCGTCGCGACCCGCCGCCTGATCGACGGGTTCGAGCCGGAGCAGCTGCACACCGCCGTGAGCGAGATGTACCTCGACCCGAACTCCCCCGTCGCGATCGCGCGCGAAGTGAGGATGCTCGTCGACATCCGTTCGCCCGAGCGCGCCACGCTCGAGACCGCCGTGGAGCGGTTGCGCGAGCGCATGAGCGAGATCGAACAGCTCGCGAAGGTCGACATCGAGATCGTGAAGGTCGTCGAGTGGTCGAGCGGCCCGTTCCTCGAGGAGGGCATCCTGCTCGCGGCAGCCGAAGCGGAGCGTCTCGGGTACACGCATCGCCGTTCGGCGACGGTGGCGGGTCACGACGCGACGAACATGAAGGAGCGCGTGCCGACGGTCATGCTCTTCGTGCCGAGCGTCGACGGCATCTCGCACAACGAGCGCGAGTTCACGTCGGATGCCGACATGCTCGCGGGCGTGGAGGTACTCACCGCCGTACTCGGCCGCATCGTGGCCGGCGGCCTCTCGGCGGCCGAAGCCCCCGCAGCCCCGCTCTCGAGCGACGCATCGTGACGCACGAGCGCACCGGCGGCGACGTCGCGATCGAGACGCTGCGGGCCCTTGGCGTCGACCGGCTCGTCGGCATCCCCGGCCAGCACGCCCTCGGGCTCTTCGACGCCTTGCGGCGCGCGCCGATCGAGCTGCTGCCCGCTCGCGTCGAGAACAACGCGGGCTTCATGGCCGACGGACTCGCTCGGGTCGGCGGCGGGGTCGCGCCCCTGCTGCTCTCGACCGGTCCGGGCGCGCTCACGGCGCTCCCCGCACTCATGGAGGCGGCCGGCTCGTCGATCCCCGTGCTCGCGATCTCCGCGCAGATCCCCGTCGACGGGCTCGGGGGCGCCCGCCACGGCCACCTCCACGAGCTCGATGACCAGTCGGCCGCGTTCGCGCAGGTCGTGAAGGGCAGCTGGACGGTGCGCAACGCCGCCCAGATCCCGTCGTCGCTCATCGAGGCGTGGGAGCTCGCCGCGTCCGTGCCCCAGGGGCCCGTGCTCGTCGAGATCCCGCAGGACGTGCTGCTCGCGCCGGTCGGCGACGATGTGCCGCCGGTCGAGCATGTCGAGATCGCACCGCGGATGCCCCGCGTACGCGACGAGCTCGTCGCGCGGGCCGCGATCGAGCTCGACGACGCCGAGCGACCGGTCATCCTCGCCGGTGGCGGAGCCGCCCGCGCGGCGGCGGGCGGCGAGCTGATGCGCATCGCCGAGGCGCTGGACGCGCCCGTGTTCTCGACGTTCAGCGGGCGGGATGCCGTGCCCACGGGGCATCCGCTCGCCGCCGGAGCGTGGATCGAGGACATCGCGACGACCGAGTACCTCGAGGGCGCCGACGTGCTGCTCGTGGTGGGAAGTGCGCTCGGCGAGTTGTCGAGCAATTACTTCACGTTCCGCCCGGGCGGGCGACTCATCCAGCTCGATGCGGAGTTGCGCGTCATCGGCTCGAACCATGCGGGGCTGGGGCTGCACGGCGACGCGCGCGACGGACTCGAGCGCATCGCCGCCGCGCTCGAGTCGACATCGGACCCCGAGCGCCGCGCCCGCCGCATCGCAGAGGTCGCGAGGGTCGCCGCGAGAGTGCGCGATCGCATCGACGCCCAGGGATTGGAGCTCGAGCGGGGCATCCTCGCGTCGATCCGCGAGGCGCTGCCACATGACGCCGACAGCTTCTGGGACATGACGATGATCGCTTACTGGGCGTGGTCGGCATGGGAAGGCCGCGCGGGCCGTTTCGCGACCGCACAGGGGGCCGGCGGGCTCGGCTACGGCTTCCCCGCCGCGATCGGCGCGGCGTTCGTCGACCGGTCGAGACCCGTCCTCGCGGTGTCGGGCGACGGCGGCGCGATGTACGGCATCGGCGAGATCGCGACGTGCGTACAGCTCGGCCTCGACGTCACCTGGCTGATCGTCGCCGACGGCGGCTACGGCATCCTCGCCGAGTACATGAACGGCGCGTTCGGAGCCGCGACGGCCACCGACCTCGCCATGCCCGACTTCGTCGCCCTGGCGCGCTCGTTCGGTGCGCATGCGGTGCAGACGACGCCGGCCGACCTCGCCGCAGACCTCCGCGAGGCATTCGCGACTCCGGGCCCGTCGATCGTGCTGCTGCCGCAGGCGATCGCCCTCTTCGCCCCGACCCATCTCGATCGGGAGGCGTCATGAGCGTCGTCGTCGTGACCGAAGTCGGCGACCTCGATGTGCGTCCCGGCGTCGAGCTGCTCGAGCGCGCCGGCTTCGAGGTCGTCGTCCTGCACCACGGGCTCACCGCGCCGCTGCCCCCACGCGCCGTCGAGGCGATCGCGGCGATCATCGGGTTCGCGCCTTTCGGGTCGGCCGAGCTCGACCGTTTCCCGGCGTTGCGCCTCGTCTGCACGACGTCGACGGGCGTCGACATGGTCGACCTCGCCGCAGCGGCCGAGCGGGGGGGTCGACGTCGTCGGCCTCGGCGGGGGTCGCGACCCGGGAGGTCGCGCTGCACGCGCTCGCCCTCATGCTCGCGGCGCTGCGCGAGCTGCCCGCGGGGCGCCGCGTCGTCCGCCAGGGCCGCTGGACGGTCGACCTCGAGGTCAACCCTCGCCCGATCGGCGAGCTCGTGCTCGGACTCGTCGGGTTCGGACGCATCGCCCGTGAGACCGCGCGCCTCGCGCGGCCCGTCTTCGCACGCATCCTCGCGACCGACCCATTCGTGACCGAGGCGAGCGAGGGCGTCGAGCTCGTCGACCTCGACGCCCTTGTCGCGGCGGCGGATGTCGTCTCGCTTCACCTCCCCGTGGACGACGCGACGCGCGGCCTCTTCGGCGCCGATCGCGTCGCGGCGATGCGCCCCAGCGCGCTGCTCGTCAACGTCTCGCGCGGCGAGCTCGTCGACACCGCGGCCGTGCGTGCTGTCCTCGACTCGGGTGCGCTCAGCGGGTATGCCGCCGACGTTCTCGACGGCGAACCCCCCGCGTCCGACGATCCGCTGCGAGATCACCCGCGGGCGATCGTCACGCCGCACATGGGCTTCATGTCGACGGCGTCGGTCGAGCGGTACGAGCTCGGCCCCGCGCGCACGATCATCGAGCGGCTGGCTGCGCCCTCGCCTCCGGCCCCGGCAGATGTCGTCGTTGCGGACCAGACGCGGAGCATGGAACCACCGAGGAGCGCGTAACGGTGGCGCCGTCGATTTCGGCAGAAGCGCACCCGCCGGCGGCCCCTCACATCCCGTCGCGCAGGTCGCGGAAGAAGCTGTCGACGTGCGTCCGCAGGGCGTCGATGCGCCGATCGCGCGCGGCCGCGGCATCGAACCCCAGGTAGGGCGGCGGGTCGAGGCGTCGCACGTTGCGCGAGCACTCGAAACCCGAGCAGAGCAGCGTGCCGACGGTGTTGCCCGCGCGGCCCGCCTTGCCCGCGCGCTTCGCGGCGAAGAGGACGACCGCGTTGGGCAGCGTGATGTCGGAGCACCACGAGCACTGCGGGCGCGTGCGGGTCGGCTGATCGGACTGCCGCAGCTGCAGCCCGACGGCCTCGCCGTCGATCTCGGCGACGACGAAACCGAGCAGCGGAGACTTGGCGTCGCGCCATCCGTAGTAGTCGCGCGTGCTCCATTCGATGTCGCCGATGTCGCGCGGAACGACGAGCGAACTGCGCTCGCGTTGCGAGACGTTGATGAATGACGAGCGGATGGTCTTCTCGGTGAGAGCGAACATGAGGGGTCCTGTCTGAGTACACGTGCGCGCGACCGCCGCCGGCAGCCCGGTGGGCACCGCGGGGTCACGGGCGGATCGTCGCGAAGCGAACGTCGTCGCTCCACGATCGGGGAGCGCGCACCACGGATCAGAGATCGACGTGATGCGCGTGCCGGGTCAACCGGCGAGGAGGACGAAGGATGCCGCGCCTGTGCCGCCGGCGCTGAGCGCGCCGGAGACCCCCTCACGCCCGGAGGGCATCGGCAGACGAGCGGTACTCACCCCTCCAGCGTACTCCTGTCCGCGACACGCCCGGGCAGCACGGGCCGGATAGCCGCAGGGTCTACCATCTCGCCTCATGGCGAACGATCGGAGCCGGCGACTCGTCGACCGGGCGGGGGCACGGCTCGAACCGCACCACCCGTCCTTCGTGACCGCGCACCCGACCGCGCTCGGCCTGTTGTGGATGGCGGCTGTCGTCATCGTGCTCGTGGTCTGCGACCTCGCGGGCGGGCCCGGATTGCTGCGGGCCGCACTGAGTCTGACGGCTGCGCTGCCCCCGCTGCTCGCGACCCTCGTGGTGTTGTCGCAGACACCGCGGTCCCACCTCGAGTACGAGCCGTCGATCCTCAGCCACTTCTTCGCGCGCTTTCTCGCGCTGTTCAGCGCTTTCATCTTCTGGCTGGGTTCCGTCGTCATCGGCGGCGCGATCGCCGTGCAGCTCGCCGACGAGAGCGGCACCAACATCGAGTCGGCGTGGTTCACGGCGGCGCAGCTGTTCGCGATGGTCGTGCCGCCCGTCGCCGTGCTCCTCTACTGCGTGCTCATCATCCGGTACGCGAGCTACCTGGTGCGGCTCCGAGGCTGGTCCGCGGTACCCACCCGCCACCGCATCCCCGAGCACTTCCTCGCCGAGTCGCCGCGCACCCGGCAGATCGTCATCGGCCTGGCGCACCCCGGCCTGCTGCTCGCGGCGGGTCTGCTCTCGACGCTCGTCGCGGTCGCGCTGACGGTGCGCGCCGAAGCGCTGCTGTCGTAACGCAGCGGCGTCCACCCGCGCATCTGCGAGCGACGCGGCGAGACGCCCGACTATGAGGTGGACGGTCCTGACTCGATCAGGGCCTTCAGGTTTCTCAGGTCTGCACGGACGGTCGCGATGTCTCGGTCGAACTCATCGTCCGAGAGCTCGATCTGCCTCACGGTGAAAATGACCTCCGCGCCTTGCGGATGCGCGATCACCCGGACGGGGTTGTTCACCGTCGTTCCCGACGGCAATGTGACGTCGTGATCGAGGACGCCGAGCTCGTTGCGCCCGACGAAACGCACAACGACCTCGCCCATCGGAGATGCGACGATCAGCCGGTCCCCCTCAGACGTGACGGGGCTCGCCGCAAGCCCCGTTGCCCACTTCGGCAGATTCGACACGTCGACGGCGAACTCGTAGACCGCCGAGGGTGCGGCGTGGATGACCTGACTGACGTGTCGACTGGCGACATCCGGCTCTGCGCTCACCTCGCCGACCCTACGCCGCTGCCCGCCGGTCGGCATCGAACACGTGGAAAGAGAAGGGAGATCCCTGTTCGACGTCGACGACGTCGAGGCGAGTCGGCTTCACGCTCGGGCGTTCGGCGATCCCAACCCGACGGTCGAGCCATGGGCCGCGAGGTTGTGCGACCACGGCGTCAGATTGCGAGACGCGCGATCAGGTCGTCCCCGAGCTCGGCCGGCGCACGAGGCGGCATCCGGACTCCGGACTCGGCCGGTCTCAGTCGATCGCGCCGCGCACGAGCTGGCGGATGCGGTCCTCGACGGCGGCGGTCACCTCGACCACGGCGAACGACGTGGCCCACATGGCACCGTCGTCGAGGGTCGCCGTCTCGGTGAAGTTGAGGGTCGGGAAGCGCGTGTCGAACTTCGACTTCGGCTGCACGAAGATCACGACCTTGCCCTCGCGCGCGTACGCGGGGAAAGCCGTAGAAGGTCTTCGGGTCGAGGTCGGCGGCCTCCTCCGACACGATGCGGTGAACCGTGCGCGCGACCTCGCCGTCGATCCCGGCGAGCTCCTCGATCGCGGCCATGCAAGCCTCGAGCTCCTTCGCGAGCTTCGCGGCACCCTTGAGACCCTTGGTGGATCGCAGCTCGTCGGCGCGCTGCTTCATCGCCGCCTTCTCCTCGTCGGAGAACCCCGCGCCGCTCGATGCCGTCTCGCTCATGCCCGCTCCCTCACCGCCCATCGCGCGGGCGTTCCGGTCCGATCGTGCCACCCTCGCGGCGTGGGCGCCAGGGTCGCGACGACGACGACGACCGCCGCCGTCACGATCCGCGGCTCGCTCGGGCGCGCTGCTTGATGGCGACGATGACGTCGGTCTTCGCGTCGGCGTAGTCGTTCATGTCGTCCCACGAGCGCTGGAACAGTTCGCGTTTCGTGCTCTCGTACAGAGCCCCGGTCGTCGTCATCCGCCCGCAGGCGGTCGCGGAGCAGCAGGTAGTCGTCGATCGCCTCATCACCCCGTTGGTAGACGTGGACGTGCACGTCGCGTGCCGGCGTCCGCACCAGGCGGTGACCCGGCTCCCGCACCCGCAGCACATATCCGGCCCCCAGCAGCGGTGGGAGGTAGGCCTGCTCGTCGGCGATCCGGGGGACGCCCACGACGATGTCGACGATGGGCTTCGCTGCCAGCCCCGGGACGGACGTCGACCCGATGTGCTCGATCTGCAGGTCGATGCCGACGAGCGCGTCGAGGATGCGACGACGGTGCACCTCGTAGATCTCGGCCCACCTCGGGTCGTAGTCGCGGAGGGAGACGTGCGGTGCTTCGGGACCGCCGATGAGGTCGACGGACGTGATGTCGGCACGGTCGCGCGGTACGTCATCGGTCACCGTCTCATTCTCACCGCACCGCCTAGGCTCGGAGCATGCGTGCTCGTCTCGGCTCCACCCTGCTCGTCCTCTCGGCTCTCGCCCTGGCGGGGTGCGCCTCGTCGCCGGGCGACGACGCCCCCGCGGCATCCGACGCGACCGCGACGACGGCGCCCGACGGTTCGTGCGCATACGTCGAGGCTCCCGGAGGCGTGCGCGAGGTCTCTCCTCCCCCCGCCGAGGCGGAGGTGAGCGGAGAGGTCGCAGCGGTGCTGCAGACCTCCGCCGGCGACATCCCGATGACCCTCGACGCCGACCGCACGCCCTGCACGGTCGGCAGCTTCGTCTCGCTCGCGCAGCAGGGCTACTACGACGGATCGCCGTGCCACCGCCTGACCACCTCGGGCATCTTCGTGCTGCAGTGCGGCGATCCCTCGGGCACGGGACGCGGCGGCCCCGGATACCGCTACGGTGACGAGCTCGACGGCACCGAGACCTACCCGGCGGGCACCGTCGCGATGGCGAACGCCGGTCCGGACACGAACGGGTCGCAGTTCTTCCTCGTCTACGACGAGAGCCCGCTGCCGGCGAAGTACACGGTGCTCGGCCACCTCGACGAGGCCGGGCTCGCGGTCGTCCGCGAGGTCGCGTCAGCCGGCGCTGAAGGCGGCGCCGCGGATGGCGCGCCCGCGACCGCGGTGACGATCACGGGCGTCTCGCTGGGCTGATCTCGTCCGGCGGGCGGCGCGCGGGTTCAGCGCGCGCTCGCGTCCGATTCCCACGCGTCGATCGCCGCGTGCAGCTCCGCTTTGCGCTCCGCCGACGCCCAGCTGGCCTCGACGCCGTTGCGGGCGAGCTGCGCCAGCTGCGCGTCGGTGAGCGAGAGCGCGTCGCGGATGGCGGCGTAGTTGTCGCCGACGTATCCCCCGAAGTAGGCGGGGTCGTCGCTGTTGACGGTCACGAGCACGCCCGCCTCCAGGAGTGCGGACAGCGGATGCCGCGCGAGGTCGTCGACGACGCGCAGCCGGACGTTCGAGAGCGGGCACACCGTCAGCGGCATCCGCTCCTGTGCCAGGCGCGACAGCAGCGCCGCGTCGGCGACCGCCTGCACACCGTGGTCGATGCGCTCGACGCCGAGGATGTCGAGGGCCTCGACGATGTAGGCGGGAGGGGCCTCCTCGCCGGCATGGGCGACCTTGCGCAGCCCGAGCTCCGCCGCACGTGCGAAGACCGCGTCGAACAGGCTCGGCGGAAAGCCCACCTCGGACGAGTCGAGACCCACACCGTCGATCGCGTCGGGGCGGAGGCTCATGGCGTGCTCGAGGGTCTGCATCGCGGACTCCGCCGGGAGGTGCCGCAGGAAGCAGAGGATGAGCGCGCTCGTGATGCCCCACCGCTCGCGACCGATCTCGAGTCCCGCGGCGATCCCGTCGATCACGGCCGCCAGATCGACGCCCCGATCCGTGTGCGCCTGCGGGTCGAAGAACACCTCGGCGTGCGCGAGCCCCTGCGACGCGGCCCGCTCCAGGTAGGCGACGGTGAGGTCGGCGAAGTCCTGCTCGGTGAGCAGCACCGCCATCGTGGCGTAGTAGAGGTCGAGGAACGACTGCAGATCGTCGAAGTCGTAGGCCGCTCGCAGCGCCTCGACGTCGGAGAACGGCAGCTCGACGCCGTTGCGGCCGGCGAGCGCGAAGGCGAGCTCGGGCTCGAGGGTGCCCTCGATGTGCACGTGCAGCTCGGTCTTCGGCAACGTCATGACGGATCGCATGGTGTCGATGATGACATCCGCCTCGTCGGCCGCCGGACGCCGGGACGACCTCGCGCGCGAGCATGCCCGGCGGAATGAGCCCGCACCGAGCGACGTTGAGCGAAGCGTGAGCCCGTCCATCGCCCTCGAGCAGGCCCTGTCGTCCCTCGACATCCGTCCGGGCCGCGCCCACCGCACGAGCCTCGCCCCGGGCGGGTCGCTTCAGCTCGCCGTCGGTGACGCGACGCTGGTCTACGTGCGATCGGGAGAGCTGACCGGCGCCCCGGCATCCGGAACCAGCTGCACCGTCGGCGCCGCCGGCCCCGACGCCGCGACCGGAGCAGGCGCGCGCACTCTTCTCGCCGGCGACGCCTTCATGAGCCTCGGATGCCGACCCATCACCCTGACCTCGCAGTCGGGGGCGGAGCTGACCGTCGTGCCGGCCGACGTCTCGCTCGTCGCCGTCACCCCGCTGCCGCCCTTCGTCTTCATCGACGGTTTCATCGGTCTCGAGCCCGCGGCCGCAGCGCTCGTCGCACACCTCGGCATCGACGTCGGCGACGGCCGATCGGGCGACGCCGTCATCTGCCGCATGATGGTGAAGACGGTGCTGCTGTCGGCGATCCGCGCCTGGGCTGCCCGGTCGACCGGCTCATCGGCCTGGCCCGCGCCCCCGACCGATCCCTTCCTTCATCGCGCAGCGGAGGCCGTCGCCGCCGACCCCGGTCACGACTGGACGATCGACCAGCTCGCGAGCCTCAGCGCGATGTCACGCACGGTGTTCGCCGCCCGCTTCCGCCGCACCTACGGCCGGTCGCCGGCGAGCTACGTGACCGAGATCCGGATGCAGCGCGCCAAGGCGATGCTCGAATCGGGCGCCTCGGTCTCGGAGACCTCGCACGCCCTCGGCTACGGCTCCGACGAGGGTTTCAGCCGCGCGTTCCGCCGGCACACCGGGCTCGCCCCGTCGCTGTGGCGCGCGCGGGCGGGGACTCCGGCCCCGCGCTGACACCGGCGCCGCGGGCCGAGCCCCGGCAGGTCACGTCCGGAGCCGGTGCCCGTCGTGGCCGCGAACGGCGAGGCCGAAGAGGACGGCACCGATCACGAGCAGCACAGCGGCAGCGACATCCACCGCGACCACCCCGGTCAGGTCGACGACGACCCCACCGACACCCGCGGCGAGCGTGATCGCGAGCTGGAAGCCCATGACCGTGAGCACTCCCCCGGGCTCGAGGCGGTCGGGCATGCGGTGCCCCACCCAGGTGTTGACGATGATGAGCCACGACGCGAAGAAGAAGCCCCAGACGAAGACGGCGAGCGCGACCGTCACGGTCGACCCGGGCAGCAGCACCAGCGACGCGATGGCGGCGGCGATCACCAGCGGCGCGGCGACGGCGAGCCGACGGAAGGCCCGATCGACCAGCATGCCGATCACGAGGTTGCCGATCAGACCGCCGACCCCGAACGCGGCCAGCAGCAGCACGATCGTCTCGGGCGAGACATCCGGCATCCGCTCGAGCGCCAGACGGATGTAGGTGTACGCGAGGAAGTGCCCGAGCACGACGAAGACGTGCCCGATCATGCCCGCAGCGACGCCGGGCCGGCGGAACGAGTCGGCGAGCAGACGGGAGCTCGACGCCGCCGCGGCCGGAACCGGCGGAAGAGCCAGGCGCACCGCGACGGCGATGAACGCGGTGACGACGCCGACGGCGGCGAAGGCGATGCGCCAGTCGAGCAGCTCGCTGAGCAGCACCCCGAGCGGCACGCCCGCCACCGTAGCGAGCGAGACCCCCGCCGACGTGAACATGAGGCCGCGACCGATGCGCTCGGGCCCCGTCAGCCGGGCGGCGACGGTGATCGACATCGACCAGAACGCGCTGATCGACGCCCCGAGGAAGAACCGGGCCACCAGGATCGTCACGAGATGCGGCGAGACGGCGACGACGAGACTCGACACGGATGCCGCGGCCGCGGCCCACACGAGCAACGACCGACGGTCCAGCCGGGGAAAGAGCAGGCCGATCGTGGGCGCGGCGATCAGCCCCGCGATCGCCGTGATGGTGACCGTCTGGCCGGCCTGACCGGGCGTGACCCCGAGCCCCGCGGCCATCTCGGTCAGCACGCCGTTGGGCAGGAACTCGGCCGTGACGAGCAGGAAGCCGAGCAGCATCATGACGACGAGGCCCCCGTACCGCAGCGGCGGGGCGGTGTCGGACGCGAGGGGGATGGGCGCGGTGGTGGTCATGTTCCGATGCTCGCGGGTTCGCGGACGCGGCGCCCGACCGAACGTCCGCGGCATCCGACCGTCCGTCCGCGGCGGCCGTGACTCGCGGCCGTGTCGCGCGTGCGGCACGCGGGTGCGCAACCGTCGCCGACATCTGCGGTAACGAGGATTCGACGTCCGGCCGGGCGAGCCGGGACACTCGGAGGGCGCCGCAGCCCGACGGCGCCCCTCTCGGCGGAAGGCCCGGCCCGTGATCGCCCTCGAACACGTCTCGAAGACCTACGGCGGTGTCGCCGCGGTCGATGACGTCACGCTGCAGATCCCGACCGGCGAGATCTACGGAATCGTCGGCCAGAGCGGCGCCGGAAAGAGCACCCTCGCGCGCATGGTGAACCTCATCGAGCGCCCGGATTCAGGACGAGTGGTGGTCGACGGCGTCGATCTGACCGGTCTCGATGCGAACAGCCTGAGGACGGCACGCCGACGCATCGGCATGGTGTTCCAGCGATTCAACCTGCTCGGCAGCAGATCGGTGCGCGGCAACGTCGAGCTCGCCCTCGAGCTCGACGGCACCCCGAAGGCGAAGCGGCGCGAGCGCGCGCAGGAGATGCTCGACCTCGTCGGACTCGGCCACCGGGCGGATGCCGCCGTGCACGAGCTCTCGGGCGGCCAGCAGCAACGCGTCGGCATCGCCCGTGCGCTCGCGGCCCGGCCCAGCGTGCTGCTCTCGGACGAGGCGACGAGCGCGCTCGACCCCGAGACCACGACCGCGATCCTCGAGCTGTACCGCAAGATCAACGCCGAGCTCGGCCTGACCGTGCTGCTCATCACCCATGAGATGGACGTCGTGAAGTCCACGTGCGACTCGGCCGCCCTCATCGAGCACGGCCGCATCATCGAGAGCGGGCGGTTGACGGATGTCATCCGCACGCCCGGCTCGCGGCTGACCTCGCAGCTGTTCCCGCTCGGCCCCGTGCCCGACAGCGTCGACCCTCGAGCCACGGTCATCGACATCACGTTCGCCGGCGGTACCGCCGACCGTCCCGTCATCGCCCGCATCGCGCGCGACCACGACGTCGACGTCTCGCTGCTCGGGGCCCTCGTCGAGCAGATCGCCGGCACGCAGGCCGGTCGCACCCGGCTCGAGGTGCCCGAGGCCGCGGCATCCACCGTCATCGCCGACCTGCGCGGCCAGGGGCTCATCGTCGACGTGCTGCGCGGAGTCGGCGCCTCGCCCGCCGCCACGACCCGGACGGGGGATGCCGCATGAACGAGCAACTGCTGAACCTGCTGCTGGTCGCGACCGGGCAGACCCTCTACATGGTCGGCGTCGCGCTGCTCGCGACGATCGTGGTCGGGCTGCCGCTCGGTGTCGTGCTCGTCGGCACCGAACAGGGGCGCTTCCTCGCGACGCCGTTCGGCTCGCGCCGCTGGGGCATCGTCATCAACCGCGTGCTCGACTTCATCGTGAACCTCGGGCGCTCGGTGCCGTTCATCATCCTGATGGTCGCGCTCATCCCCTTCACCCGCCTCATCGTCGGCACCTTCATCGGCCCGACCGCGGCGATCGTGCCGCTGTCGGTCGTCGCGATCCCGTTCTTCGCCCGCATGGTCGAGATCGCGATCAAGGAGGTCGACGACGGCCTGCTCGAGGTCGCCGCCTCACTCGGCGCGAGCCGCCGGCAGCTCGTCGCCAAGGTGCTGATCCCCGAAGCCGCGCCCGCGATGCTGCTCGGCCTGTCGACCACGGTCACCTCGATCATCAACTTCTCGGCGATGGTCGGCACGGTCGCCGGCGGCGGGCTCGGCGACGTCGCGATCCGCTACGGATACCAGCAGTACAGCTGGATCCACATCGTGAGCGTGATCGTCATCATCTTCGCGATCGTCATGGCGCTGCAGGGGCTCGCGAGCTGGGGAGCCCGCCGCCTCGCCCGACGCTCGCGACGCAGCAGTCCCCGCGCCAGCGCACGGCTGCAGCGAGCCGAGGCCCGCGGCGCCTGAGCCGCCGGACCCGCACCGCTCGTTCTCCACCCGCACCAGCACCGCACCAGCACCAGCACCCATCAGCACCGCCCGAGAGGAACCCTCCATGTCCCGCATCACGCGCCCCTCGCTCCTCCTCGCCGCCGTCGCCTCGGCGGCCCTGCTGCTCGCCGGATGCGCCGGCTCGCCGGCATCCGACTCCGGCTCATCCGACGCCGACGGCCTCGGCACCCTCAAGGTCGGCGCACTGCAGACCCCGGCCGGCGACATCCTCAAGCACATCGCCGAGAACGGCGCGGCCGAGGCCGGCCTCACGATCGAGTTCGTGCCCTTCACCGACTACAACACCCCCAACACCGCCGTGGTCGACGGGTCGATCGACGCGAACCTGTTCCAGAACTCGACGTTCCTCGAGAACTTCAACAAGAACACCGGCTCCGACCTCGTCAGCGTCGGCGAGGCCTACCTGCCGTCGGCGGCGTTCTACTCCAGCAAGGTCGACAGCCTCGATGACCTGAAGGACGGCGCGAAGATCGCCATCCCCAACGACCCCACCAACGAGGGCCGCGCACTCAAGCTGCTCGCGCAGGAGGGCCTCATCGAGGTCTCCGCCGACGTCGTCGACCTCAGCGGCATCACCGCGAACCCGCGCGACTTCCAGTTCCAGGAGATCGAGAACGCGACGCTTCCCCAGGCCGTTCCCGACGTCGACGCCGCGTTCGTGACGATCAGCTTCGCCCTGCCGGCGGGCCTGACCGCCGACGAGGCGATCCTGACCGAGGGCGAGGGCAGCCCCTACTACAACGTGCTCGCCACCCGCGCCGAGCTGAAGGACGACCCCCGCATCGTCGCCCTCTACGACCTGCTGACCTCGGCCGAGGTCGCCGACTTCGAGAACGCCACCTGGGGCGGCCTCGTCGTCCCCGTCACGAAGGGCTGAGCGCCGCCCCGGCGGCGGAGGTCTCGCGCCCTGCGCCGCCGTAACTCCTCAGATCCGAGCGGCCGACCGGCCCACAGCCCGTCTGGGCCCCGGCTGGCGCCGGATCTGAGGAGTTCGTGCGCGACTGCCGGCGGCACAGCCGGCAACACCCCGCCGACACCGGCCGGCCGGCGGCCTCACTCGCCACGGAAGACCGCCGCGAGACCCGGCCACCGGTCGGCGACGGCGAAGACCGGCACGATGGAACGATCGGCCACGTCGACCTCGACGACGCGTCCGCCGGTGATCGTCCGTCCGGTCCACACGTCGACCCATTCACCGTCCGGCAGGTAGACCTCGCACGTTCGCACGTTCGGCTCGAGGACGGGGGCGACGAGCAGACCGTCGCCGAGCATCCACTGGACCGGATGCTGCCACACCCGCTCATCCTGCGGATGGTCGAAGTACAACGGCCTCATGAGCGGGACTGATTCGTCGACCGCGCGCCGTGCCGCCTCCGCGAGGTAGGGCACGAGGCGCTCGCGCAGTTCGACCAGAGCGCGCACCTCGTCGATCACCGCGGGGTCGCCCGTGCGCTCGGCGATGTTCCACGGGGTGCGATCCGCCGAGGGTGTGCGGTGATGGTTGAACTCGGAGTGGTACTGCATGATCGGCACGAACACGCTGGCGGCCATCGCCCGCACGTACAGCTCGGCGTCGGGGATCGGGCCCGAGAATCCGGCGATGTCCCACCCCCAGTAGACGATGCCGGATGCCGCCGCGGAGAGCCCGGCGAACATCGACCAGTGGAACGCCTCCCACGTGGAGTTCTCGTCTCCGGCCCAGAACGCACCGTGTGCGGCTGAACCGGTGAAGCCCGCGCGACTGAACGTCACGGGGGCTTTGCCCGCCGATTCGAGCAGCCGCCCGTAGGCCGCGGCGTACGCGACCGGGAAGAGGTTGTTGGCCTCGTCGCCGCGCGTGCCGTCGAGGAAGACGAGGTCCTCGCCCCACGCGTGCTCGCCGCCGTCGGTCTTGAAGCCGTCGATGCCGACTTCTTCGACGAGGTAGCGACGCTTCTCGGTCCACCAGTCCGCGGCGCGCTCGTCGGTCAGGTCGGGCATGAGCGACAGCGGGAACCACCATCCACGGTTGCGGTAGGGCCGCAGCGATCCGTCGGGGGCGGTCTCGCGCACCAACACCTCCGCCTCGATGGCGGCGCGCGCGTCAGCGGCGGCCTGCCCGGTCGGGTGGGGGCGCAGCTTGATCAACGGGATCTGCCACAGATGCACGCGGATGTCGTGGGCGTGCAGGCCGTCGACCATGCCCTTAGGGTCGGGCCACGCGCCCTCGGCGGGGAAGGTGAAGTCGCGCAGCGACATCGGTCCACCATCGGCACGGACCTCGTAACGGGCGTCGCGGAAGATCGTGAAGGTCTTCTCGTCGCTCCACGCCTCGATCACGACGTTGCGGACCGGGATGCGGTGCTCGCGGTGCAACGTCATCTGCCGTTCGACCTCGGCCTGGGTGTTCCACTCGTTGCCGCTGGCCCAGAGCCCGAACACCCAGTCGGGAAGCTCGCGTGCGCGCCCGGTCTCGGCTGCGAAGGCGTCGAGCACGTCGCGCGGTGATCCCGCGTACAGGCCCAGAGACAGGATGCCGGTGTCGGTCGACGTCGCCGACACCTCGGCCTCGATGACGAGACGGTCGGAGTCGGTGGAGCCGATGTCGAACCACACGCGCCGCGAGGTGCGCACGTGGAAACCCCACCCCGCTCCGCCGACGACGTGGGCGAACGGCATGGGCAGGTAGGTGCGCCGGTGGGCGCCCTGGCTCTTGTACTGCTCGAACACCACCGAATCGAGGCGCGTGCCACGGTGATCGAGCGCGTCGTACCGCTCACCGAACCCGGTCACGTGCTCACCCGGCGCGAGCGGCAGTGCGAACCGCAGGCGGTGCACCCGCACGCCGTCGTCGAGCACGTCCACCGCGGCAGGGCCCGTGGCGGCGGGGTGCGAGGCACCGCCACGCGCATCCGCGTCCACGACGAGGGTGCCGGGATCCGCCGCCCGCCAGGCCGCCGAGCGGCAGGTGAACCACTTCGTCGATTCCGACGGGCCCGCACCGGCCGGTCGGTCGGCGACGAACCGGTATCGCATCGTCGTCCCCGCGGGGGGCGCGACGACCTCGCTCTGCCAGCCACCCGCGCTGCGAGAGAGGCGCGCCTGCGCCGAGGCCAAGTGGCCGCCGTCGACGGCCTGGCCACGCGATGAACGCACGACGGGGCTCAGTGCGAGCGAGGTGACGGGCCCGTCCTCGAGCTGCCATTCGAGAACGACGCCGTCGACGGCGCCCGAGGTACGCACACCCAATCGCAGCGGCTCGCCTGCGACGGGCTGCACCGGACTGCGCTGCTCGGTGTCGTCGGCGTACGGATGTCCCGACCCGGACGGGCGGTGCCGGATCACGACACGACCGCCGCCCGATGCGCGCCACCGTCTTCGACCGTGTCGCCTGCACCTCCTGCGTCGATGAGCCCGAGCTCGGCCGCGAGGCGGAGCACCATGGCATGGCTCCACAGCAACGGCGTCGCCACAGGGCCCCAGCGCTCGATCCACTCCTGCCGACGCTCGGGGGCGAGCAGCTCACCGTCGACCTGCTCGGGCAGCAGCTGATCGTCCGTCGCCGTGCCGACCGCCCATGCGAGGAGCCGGTGCGCCTCGGCCTCGTCGCCCGCCGCGGCATACGACAGCCCGAGGAAGCACGACAGCAGCGGCCACCGTCCGCCGCCGTAGAACGTGTCGGCGGTGAAGCGGTACACCCCGCCGCCGTTCTCGAGCTGGGTCGCGAGTGCCGCGCGGGTCACCACGGCGAGCTCTGACCGCGGCGCGATGACGCCGAGCGGCGCGATCAGCGAGCTGAGGCTGCCGTCGACCGCATCGGTGCCGACCCACTTCGTGAGGTGCCCGTCGGCGACCCCGCTCGAGAGGATGCGGTCGCGCACGCGCGCGGCGCCGGCGCGAGCGGCATCCGCCCGCTCGCCCGTGATCAGGCCCGACCGTGCCGCCGACTCGAGTCCGGCCGCGATGCAGCCGAGGGTCGAGACGTGCACGTGCTCGCTGTGCTCCTCCCACCAGTCGTAGCAGGGCCGCTCCCACGAGCTCAGGAGGTAGTCCACCGTCAGCGCCGCCGCGTCGGCCCATCGCTCGACCGGCAGGTCGTGCCGTGCCGCATGCTCGGCCGCGGCCCACAACCAGGTGCCGTAGCCGTCGAGCTGGAAGTCCCACCAGTCGTCGTCACCGAGGTCGCCCGCGACGGTGAACCGTGCGGGCAGCATCCGTTCGTCGGGCACGGCGGCCCCGGCAGCTGCGGCCGACACGATCTCACGGATGCGGCCCGCGTGACGATCGACGACCATCGCGCACCAGTCGAAGAAGGCCGTCGCGGACGCCGGCGCGCCCGCCGCCGACACTCCGTCGGCGATGAACGAGCCATCACGGAACCAGCAGTAGCCCCGATACGCCGAGAAGGTCGGCGATGCCGGATAGGCGCCGTTGGCCTCTTGCAAGCCCGTGATGACGGAGAGCGAACGTTCGAGGAGAGCGCCCGGATCGGCGCGGAGCGGTGTGGACATGATTCCTGTCTCGAGGGTCTCGTGCGGATCCGGGGCGGGCATCGTGGCCCGCCCCGGAGAGGATCGGGCCCGGCGGTCAGCCGAGCAGCGGCGTCACGCGCTTCTCAGCGTCGCTGAGCGCCTGCTCGACGGTCTTGCGGCCGGCGGCCGCCTCGGTCAGCTCCTCGGTGACGATGTCCTGCATCTCGGCCTGGCCGTCGCCGATCGACGGGGCGAGCGCGACCTTCTCGAGCGAGTCGAAGACGGCCTGGCGGTTGGCGGGCGGGGTGATGTCGAGGTAGGCCGACAGTGCCGACTCGTCGGCGATGGGCGGGAGCTCCCACCCGGCCTCGAGACGCGTCTCGACGGTCTTCTTCGACGAGGTGAGGTAGTGGGCGAAGGCGGTCGCGGCCTCGACGTTCTTGCTTCCGGCCGAGACGGCCACAGCGTTCGAGAACAGCGCGCTGGCCTTCTGGGTGTCACCGGGCTCGACGGCGATGTCCCACGCGACATCCGTGTCGGCCATCGAGCCGAACATCCAGATGCCGCTGTGCCACATCGCGAGCTTTCCTGCGGCGAAGAGTCCGCTGTCGAAGTCCGGGGTTCCCGCACCCTGCTCCGTCGTCGGCATGGTGGTGCCGCTCTTGCCCGTGAGCCACGTCGCGGCGGCGATGCCTTCGGGCGAGTTGAAGGCGACCGACGACCCGTCATCGCTGAGGAATTCGCCACCCGCCTGAGCGACGGCCTTGTAGAACTCGTGGTAGCTGATCGGCTGGTAGTCGCCCCAGACCCCGGCCGCCGCGTCGGTGAGCTTCTCTGCGGCTGCGCGCTCGTCGGCCCAGGTCCAGTCCGCAGTCGGGTAGTCGAGACCAGCCGCGTCGAACAGCGCCGTGTTGTAGAACAGCACGACGTTCGAGAATGAACTCGGCAGGGCGTAGGGCGTGCCGTCGGTGGAGTACGCGTCGACGAGAGAGGTCTGGTAGACGCTCGTGTCGACATCCGACAGTGGAGCGAGGACGCCGCTCTGCTGGTACGCGGTGTAGTTCGCGGACTCGATGTCGAAGACATCCGATGCCGTGCCCCCGGCGAGATCAGTCTGGAGCGCCGTGAAGTAGTCCGCGTAGGGCAAGGTCTTCACGTCGACCGTGATGCCCTCGTTCTCGGCCTCGAACGCGTCGACGATCGCCGCCAGGTTGTCTTCGTTGCCGCCGGCCGAGATGAAGTTCGTGTACGTGATCGTGACGTCGCCGTCGCCCGACGGGCTGGCGCCGCCGGCGCAGGCGGTCAGGACGAGGCCGGTCGCGGCGACGAGGCCGACGGCCGCAGCGGGTGCTGTGCGGGACATGGGATATCTCCTTCGATATTCGGTGCGGTGTGGTGCGTGGAGGGGGAGCTCACTTGATGCCGCTGCTGGCGACACCTTGGATGACGTAGCGCTGCGCGAAGACGTAGATCGCGAGCATCGGCAGGATGCTGACGATCGAGCCGGCCATCATGACGTCCCACTGGGTCGTGTACTGGCCCTGCAAGCCGGCGAGCGCGAGCGGCAGGGTCTGCAGCTCTTTGGAGCGGAGGATGATGAGCGGCCAGAGGAAGCCGTTCCAGCTGTTCATGAACGAGAACACCGCCAGGGTGGCCAAGGTCGGTCCGACGAGCGGGAGGACGACCGTGCCGAAGATGCGGAAGTGTCCGGCGCCGTCGAGCGTCGCCGCCTCGTCGAGCTCTCGCGGAACCGCGTTCATCGCCTGCCGGAGCAAGAACACGCCGAACGCGCTCGCGACGCCGGGGAGCAGCACGCCGAGGTAGGTGTCTACGAGACCGAGATCGCGCATCTGGACGAATAGCGGCACGATCAGCACCTGGATGGGGATCATCATCGTCGCCAGGTACAGCGCGAAGACCACGCCGCGTCCACGGAACGGCAGCCGGCTGAAGGCGTAGGCCGCGAGCGAGCTGGTCACCAGTTGCAGGAGCGCCGTGGCAACGGCGAGGCCCAGCGAGTTCGCGATGATCCGCGCGAACGGAAGCTCGGCGAACAGCGTCAGATAGGCCGAGGCGGAGGGGTCGCTCGGGATCAGCTGCGGCGTCGCGTCGAGACCCGCGCCCGGTGAGAGCGACGTCGACAGCGTCCACACGAACGGGAACACCATGATCGCCGCCCCGACGACCAGGACTGATACGAGCAAAGCCCGCTTCGTGTTCTCACGCATAGGTCACCCACTTCCGCTGGCCGATGATCTGCACGACCGTGACGCCGAGGACGAGGACGAAGAGCATCCACGAGAGCGCAGACGCCTCGCCCGCCGATCCGTACCGGAAGGTGAGGTCGTAGATCTGCTGGACGACAACGGTGCTCGACCCGGCGGGACCGCCTCCGGTCATGGCGTAGACCTGGTCGAAGACCTGGAAGCCGTTGATGAGCGAGATGACGACGACGAAGAAGGTCGAGGGCGAGAGCAGCGGCAGCGTCACGCTGAACAGCCGGCGCCAGGGCCCGGCCCCGTCGACCTTGGCCGCCTCGTACATCTCGGTGGGGATGGCCTGGAGTCCCGCGAGCAGGATGATCATGACGAACCCGAGGTCTTTCCAGGCCGAGGCCAGGATGATCGACGGCATCGACCACAGCGGGTCGGTCCACCATCCGGGCCCCTCGATCCCGACGACGGCCAGCGCGGCGTTGACGATACCGACCGACGGGTTCAGCAGCCAGCGCCAGACGAGGGCGACGACGATCCAGCTCGTCACGACGGGGAGGAAGTAGACGCCCCGCAGCAGGTTTCGGCCGCGGAAGCGCGTGTTCAGCGCCAGTGCCAGCGCCAGCCCTCCGATGTAGACGAGAGGGAGGTACCCCACGAGGTAGTACAGCGTGTTGGCGAACGCCCGCTGCGTGCCGGGGTCCTGGATGAGCGTGACGTAGTTGTCGAAGCCCACCCACTGCATCGGCGCGAGGAGGTTCCACCGGTGCAGGCTCGTCCAGAGCGCGCCGAACATCGGATAGATCGTGAACATCGCCAGGGGCACGGCGCTCGGCAGGAGGAACGCCAGCACGATGAGCGCGTACCGCATCCGGCCGCGGCGGCGACGGCGCGCAGCCGGAACGGGAGGGGTCGTGTCGGGCAGCGCGACGGGTGCGCGTCCGGGCGCGAGAGTCATCGTCCACCGTCCCGCGCGTCGTCGGACGGCCTCGGCACGGCGATGCGCTCGCGCACGAGGCGGCCCTGCTCGCCCGATCGCCCCTGTGCGTCGAACGGCGTCGAGAGCACGAGCGCGGCTGCGCCCTGAGCCCACCGGTCGTCCTGCCAGGTCTCCACCGCGACGGGCACCATGCGGTTGCGGGGAATCAATCCCGACCGGAAGGCGGGCTCGAACCCGAAAGACCAATGGCTCCAGGCCTCGATGCCCTCGCCGAGCATGATGACGATCTCCGGATCGATGAGGTTCACGACGCCCGCGAGCACGCGACCCAGGAGGTGCCCGGCGTGCGAGAACAGCTGCTGCGCCTCGAGGTCTCCGCTGTCTGCGAGAGCGCGGAGCGCGGACACACCCGCGTCGACGCCGATCAGTCCTCGCTCGCGCGCACGATCGACCAGGGCGCTCTGGCCGATGATCGCCTCGAGGCAGCCGCGGCCGCCGCACTGGCAGAGCGGACCGTCCTCCTCGACGGGCACGTGGCCGATCTCTCCCGCACCACCGCTGCGTCCGCGCAGCACGCGTCCGTCCGTCATGAGACCGGCGCCGATCCCCGTGCCGATGGTGATGACGAGCACGTTCGCGTGACCACGGGCCTGCCCGTGGAGCGCCTCGGCGATCGCCAGGGCGTTGACGTTGTTCTCGACGAGAACCGGCAGGTCGAGCTGATGCCGCAACGCCTCCCCCAGCGGCACGCGCTGCCATCCGAGCTGCGTCGAATCGACCGTCCCGACCGCCTGCTCGTCGACGTTGCCGGGCACACCGACGCCGATCCCCAGCAACGGCGCCCCCGATCCCCCATCGATGAACGTCTTCAGCATCGCGCCGAGTCGCGTGATCGCGGTCCCGGATGCCGCATCGAACGGCTCGGTCGCCGACCGCGCCACCGAGCCGTCGATACCCACCTCGACCGCCGTGATGTGATCGGCGACGACCTTGACGCCGATCGCGCGTCCGGCGTCAGAGACGAGACCGAGCAGGCGCGCCGGCCGGCCTCCCTGCGACGGGCTGTGGTCGAGCTCGGCCAGGAGGCCGTCCACGATCAGCTGACGGGTGTGCTGCGTGATGAGCGCCGGTGAGACGCCGAGCTCGCGGGCGAGATCGGCTCGAGACGTCGGTCCGTTGCCGCCGATGTAGGCGAGAACGGCCGAACGTGTCACATCTGCTCGGGCAGTGGATGCGGACAACGGAACCCCTTAGTTCAGTGCTGAAGTAAAACTAGAGGCGTGTCCATTGCGATGTCAATCACCATCGCACATCCCGCATATGCCGCCCGCGCGCAATTACCTCAGAGGCGGGTCTTGACGAACGGAGGAGGAGACGCCATATTGCTCACTAAATACATGCGTGAACAAAGGGGTTTCCATGTCTGCCCACCCGTCTCTCGGCGTCGCCGCTTCCGGCATCGCTCCGCAGCCCACGCCGGCGGCTTCTCGTCGCCTGGTCGGCCTCGCGATCGCGCTCATCGCCGGCCTCGTTCTGGCGCTGCTCTCGGCGGCACCGGCACACGCGAACACCCTCGACGGCGTCTGGCACTCGCCCCACGGTGCCGACGAGCTCTACGCGACGGAGCCGACCGAGCGGACGCCTCGCGACCCGATGGCCGGAGACGACGTCCAGCTCAACGTCACGACCTGGCCGGTGGCGCCCGGCCAGTCGGCGTGGATCACGTGGAAGCTCAACGGGGTCGACCAGACGCCCCGTGGCGCGGACTGGGACCACAACTCCGGCAACAACACTTACTGGAAGGTCGATCTCGGCGAGTTCGCTCGCGGCGACCGCGTCGAGTACACCGTGCACGCCGACGTGAACGGTGCCGGTCAGCGCGACATCGGCCCGTTCTCGTTCACGGTGACCTCGTGGAGCTCCGTCACCGACGTGACCTCGGTGGTCGACAACGGCACGTCGGTCGACATCGTCACCGGCGACAGCGCCGGTGACTTCACGCCCCGCATCCGCTTCGCGTTCCCGCGCCTCGACGGATTCGACACGCAGATCTCCCCCACCGGCTCGGGCCTCGACCTCGCCGGCCTCACCGACTACACCGTCGACGACGGGGCCGCACAGGTCACGATCTCGACCGACCGCATGGTGCTGCGCATCGACAAGGCACCGTACCGGCTCTCGGTCTACGAAGGCGACGGCACGACTCTCATCACCCGGCAGTACGACCCGGCGCAGTTCCGCAACATCGGCTGGGCGAGCGACGGCTCATCGACGGTCACGAAGATCGAAGACCACTTCCTCTCACCGACCGGCGAGCGCTTCGAGGGATTCGGTGAGAGGTACGACAGGCTCGACCACCGCGGCACCGACGTGCACAACTACGTGTACAACCAGTACCAGGACCAGGGCGCGACACGACGGACCTACTACTCCGCCCCCTTCTTCGTGAACTCCGCCGGCTACGGCATCCACCTCGACACGACGCGGTACGCGATCTTCAACCTGGCGACCCACCGGTCGGACATGGCCGGCTTCACGGTCGACACTGGTGGCGCCCTCGACTCGACCCTCGGCTACAGCTTCTTCAGCGGCGACCCGGCTGCCGTGCTCGATGACTACACGGCCGACACCGGTCGGCCGCTGCTCCCGCCGAAGTGGGCGTTCGGCCTCTGGGGTTCGGCGAACGAGTGGAACACCCAAGCCGACGTCGACGAATGGCTCGGTCAGGTCGAGTCGTCGCAGATCCCGCACTCCGTGCTCGTGCTCGAGCAGTGGAGCGATGAGGCGACGTTCTACCTCTGGAAGGACGCGCAGTACACCCCGACGGCGGGCGGGGACGCCCTGTCGTACGACGACCTCACCTTTCCCGCGGGCGGCGCCTGGCAGGACCCGCGACAGATGGTCGCCGACGCCCACGACCAGGGCGTGAAGGTGCTGCTGTGGCAGATCCCCGTGCTCAAGGAGAATTTCACGTCGAACCCGGCGACCGCACCGCAACAGCACCTCAACGACCGGACCCACGCGTCGGCGCAGGGCTACCTCGTCGACGACGGCTCGGGCCAGCCGTACCGCATCCCCACCGGGCAGTGGTTCGGTGACAGCACCGTGCCGGACTTCACCGACCCCGCCGCGACCGCGTGGTGGATGAGCAAGCGTCAGTACCTCCTCGACGAGATCGGTGTCGACGGGTTCAAGACCGACGGCAGCGAAGCACTGTTCGGACGTGACCTGCAGGTGTCGGACGGCCGCCGCGGCGACGAGATGCACAACGCCTACCCGAACGAGTACACCGGCGCGTACAACGCGTTCGTGCAGCAGGCCACCGGCGGCGACGGCACGATCTTCAGCCGCGCGGGTACCACGGGCGGGCAGAGCTCGTCGATCTTCTGGGCGGGCGACCAGGCCTCGACCTTCGGCGCCTTCCAAGAGGCCGTCCGCGCCGGACAGAGCGCCGGCCAGTCGGGCGTGCCCTTCTGGGCGTGGGATCTCGCGGGCTTCACCGGCTCGTTCCCGAGCGCCGAGCTCTACCTGCGCTCGACGGCACAGGCGACGTTCTCGCCGATCATGCAGTACCACTCCGAGAAGGCCGACCCGAGCCCGTCCGAGGCCCGGACCCCCTGGAACGTCCAGGCGCGCACCGGCGATTCGAGCGTCGTCCCCACTTTCGCGAAGTTCGCCTACGTGCGCATGAACCTCGTGCCCTACCTCTACACCGCCGCGGACGAGAGCTCTCGGACGGGCATCCCGATGATGCGGGCGATGAGTCTGGCGTTCCCGGAGGATGCCGCGGCCGCGGGCTACGACCAGCAGTACATGTTCGGTTCCGAGCTGCTCGTCGCACCCATCACTGCGCAGGGCCAGACCACGAAGGACGTGTACCTGCCCGAGGGCGAGTGGTACGACTTCTGGAACGGAGGACGGGCTCTCGGCGACGGTGTCAAGCAGTACGGCGCGGGCCTCGACGGCATCCCGGTCTACGCACGCGCGGGGGCCGTCGTGCCGCTGAACCTCAACGATGCCTACGAGCTCGGCGGCACGATCGGCAACGACGTCGACGCCTATGACAACCTGGCGTTCCGGGT
The DNA here is from genome assembly GCA_036946435.1 of Microbacterium arborescens. Taxonomy (GTDB): domain Bacteria; phylum Actinomycetota; class Actinomycetes; order Actinomycetales; family Microbacteriaceae; genus Microbacterium; species Microbacterium arborescens_A. The sequence goes on from JAQIJE010000005.1 coordinate 65,529, forward strand.
GTACCCGGCGGAGTCGAGCTCGTACGACTACTTCGAGGACTCCGCCGACGCCCGACGCACGATCGAGGTCAGCGCCGACCGCGTGGCGCGCACCGTCGACATCACGGCACCCCCGCTGACGACGACCGCCACCTACCAGGTCTCGGGCACCCGGCCGGCCAGCGCTTCAGTCGGCGGCACGGCGGTGACGCCGGTCGGCTCGCTCGGCGAGCTGGCCGCGGCGACGAGCGGCTGGTACTGGGACCCGCAGCTGCAGCTCACCTCCGTCAAGGTCGAGGCCGCGACGACCGCCCGTACCCTCTCGTTGACGGGCGTCGACAAGGCCGCGTACGAGGCGGAGTTCGCGCAGCACACGGCCGTGACGACGAACACCGATCACCCGGGATACACCGGCACCGGCTTCGTCGACGGCTTCGCGACGACCGGCGACGCCGTGGAGTTCGACGTGTGGGCCGAGCAAGCGGGCACGCACCAGCTGCAGTTCCGCTACGGCAACGGTGCGGCGACGGCGGCGGCGCGAACGATCCGCGTCGACGGCGTCTCGATCGGCGACCTGCCCCTCGCGCCGACAGGCTCGTGGTCGCAGTGGGCGACGGCGGGTATCTCGACATCCCTTACCCCGGGGCGTCACACAGTACGCATCGAGTACGGGCCCGGCAGCGCCGGCGGCATCAACCTCGACAACCTCGTGCTGGCGCGCTGAGCCGGCCCATCAGAACGGTGGAGAAAATGACAACGCAGTCCCGCCGGCGTCCGACCGCCATGATCGCGACCGGCGCGCTGACCCTCACGCTGCTCTCGGGCGTCGCCGACTGGTCGGTATCCGAGCCCGCCGCGGCAGCGCCGCTCGGGGTACAGCGCGAGCAGTTCACGTCGGGTTCGAGCTACCTCGTCGTCGAGGTTCTCGACGACGACCTCGTGCACTTCGAGCTCGCGGGCGGCGGCACCCCGCCGGGCACCGGGTCGTCCCTATTCACGACCCCGCAGGTCGACAAGACCGACTATGCCGGTCCCGAGGTCTACTCCCGTACCGGGTCGAGCATCGAGACCGCGGCGCTGCGCATCGAGGTCGACCCGGGCGATCTGTGCGTCACCGCGGTCGACATCACACGCAGCCCCGAGCTCGTGCTGCACGAGGCCTGCCCCGCCGACCTCGGCCAGGCGTGGAAGGGACTCGACATCACTGAGGGCGTGATGGAGAACGCCTACGGGCTCGGCCAGCAGTTCTTCACCGGCGCCAGCGCCGACGGCGACTGGGTCGGCCGCACGCGCACGCCGGGCGGCACCTACGGCAACGCCATGGTGTTCGATCCCGAGAACGGGCCCGTCGGCAACACCCAGATCCCCGTGCTGTTCGCCGTCGGCGCCGCGGGTGCCAACTACGGCCTGTTCGTCGACCAGCTCTACAAGCAGGAGTGGAACCTGACGGGCGACCCCTGGACGATGCGCACGTGGGGCGACCAGCTGCGGTGGTACCTCATGGCGGGTGGTGATCTCCCCGATCTGCGCCAGGACTACATGGAGCTCACCGGCACACCGCCCGTGCCACCGCACAAGGCGTTCGGCCTGTGGATGTCGGAGTTCGGCTATGACGACTGGAACGAGGTCGACGACACGATCTCCGCCCTGCGTGACGCCGACTTCCCCGTCGACGGCGCCATGCTCGACGTGCAGTGGTTCGGCGGCGTCACCGCGAACTCGGACGACACCCGCATGGGATCCCTCGACTGGGACACCTCACGGTTCCCCGACCCCGCCGCAAAGATCGCCTCCCTCGCTGCGGACGGCGTCGGCATCATCCCGATCGAGGAGTCGTACATCGGCCGCAACCTCCCCGAGCACGCGGACCTCGCCGCCGCCGGCCACCTCGTGCGCGCCGGTTGTGCGACCTGCGCGCCGGTCTACCTCACCGGCAACCCATGGTGGGGCACCGGCGGAATGATCGACTGGACGCAGCCGGCCGCCGGCGCGGCCTGGCACGACGGGCAGCGGCAGCACCTCGTCGACGCGGGCGTCACCGGACACTGGCTCGACCTGGGAGAGCCCGAGATGTACGACGCCGGCGACTGGACCGCCGGCATCCTGCCCGGAAAGAACGCGCACGCCGACTACCACAACGCCTACAACCTTCTCTGGGCGCAGAGCATCGCCGACGGCTACGCCCGCAACGACGAGGACGCCCGGCCGTTCCTCCTCTCGCGCGCCGCAGCCGCCGGCATCCAGCGCCACGGCACCGCGATGTGGTCGGCCGACATCGGCTCGACGATGAAGGCCCTCGCGTCGCAGCAGAACGCGCAGATGCACATGTCGATGTCGGGAATCGACTACTACGGGTCGGATGTCGGCGGCTTCCGTCGCGAGATGCTCGACGCCGATGCCGATGAGCTCTACACGCAGTGGTTCGCCGACAGTGCGTGGTTCGACACCCCGCTGCGTCCGCATACCGAGAACCTCTGCAACTGCCTCGAGACCAGCCCCGCGGGGATCGGCGACGAGGCCAGCAATCGCGAGAACCTGGTGCGCCGCTACGAGCTCGCGCCGTACTACTACTCGCTCGCGCACCGCGCGAACCGGTTCGGAGAACCGCTCGCGCCGCCGCTCGTTTACTACTACCAGGACGACGCGAACGTGCGGGAGATGGGGCACCAGAAGATGCTCGGCCGCGACCTCATGGTCGCCATCGTGGCCGGCGAGGGAGAGCGCGAACGCGACGTCTACCTTCCTGCGGGCGAGTGGGTGGACCTGCACACGAACGAGCGCATCGCCAGCTCGGGGCAGTGGATCGCGGACGTCCCCCTCTGGCGCGGCGGAGTGTTCACCCTGCCGGCGTACGCGCGGTCGGGGGCGATCATCCCGAAGGCGTTCGTCGACGGCGAGACGAAGGACATCACCGGTTCCCGAGCGGACGGGACCGTGCGCGACGAGCTCATCGCGACGGTCTACGCCGATGACGACGCGAGCGAGTTCACCCTCTACGAGGACGACGGCGCGACCACCGCGTACCAGGACGGCGCCGTGCGCACGACGCGCATCGCCCAGCAGCTGACCGGCGCTGTGGCCACGGTCACCGTCGACGCCGCCTCGGGCACCTACGCGGGCGCGCCGTCGGCACGCTCGACCGTCGTCGAGCTCGTCACCGACGGCACGCAGGCGTCGGCCGTGACCCTCGGCGGGGCCCCGCTCGTCGAGCACGCGAACAAGGCGGCCTTCGACGCCGCCACCAGCGGCTGGTACAACGCGGGAGGCCGCACCGTCGTGGCGAAGGCAGCGAGCGGGTCGGTGTCGGATGCGAAGACCTTCGCCTTCATGCTCGGAGAGCAGCCGGTGTGGGCGACCTTCGCCTGCGAGAACGCCACGACGACGTTCGGCCAGTCGGTCTATGTCGTCGGCAGCATGCCGCAGCTCGGCAACTGGTCGCCCGCCGGTGCGATCAAGCTCGAGCCGAGCGGCTACCCGACCTGGACCGGTGTCATCGAGGCACTGCCGCCCTCCAGCTCGATCGAGTGGAAGTGCATCAAGCGGCAGGAGAACGATCCGTTCACGGTCGATGCGTGGGAGCCCGGCGGCAACAACGTGTTGAACACACCGCCGTCCGGATCGGCGGGGATCACGACCGGCGCTTTCTGAGCGACGGACGGTCTGTCGGCACCCCGTCAGGGCGCAACGACGTGAACCGCTCGCGCGGAATGAAGGGATGTGAATCGTCGAAGATTCGGAGCAATAGCCCAATCCGATCCGCAGATCATGACGACTAGACCACGTCGCATCACGGGGAGGTCTCATGCTCGCTCTCGTTGTCATCGGCTTCCTCGGGGGGCTGATCACGGGTATCTCGCCGGAAGCGCTTCGCCCTATCGTTGCGTCATGACGCTTCGGTCGGATGGGGGGCTGGAGAACGTGATGAAGGGTCCGGAAGGGCGCAGCATCCTGTCTGCGATCGACGCTTATCTAGGGTCGTTCCAGGAAGCACCCGGGTACCTCAACTTCGCCAGCTACGGCCCGCCGTCGCTCGACGTGGTCGGGACGATCGGCGCTCTCGCCGAGGACGCATCCCTCGGTCGCTCCGCCGCGCAGTTGCACGCGCAGGACCGTCGCGCCATTACCGCAGTCTCTCGTCTCACCGGGTTCCACCCGGATTCGGTGGCACTGACGACCAGCACCTCGCTTGGGCTCCTGCAAGTGGCGTTCGGTTTGCCCCGCGGTGAGATCCTCGTGAGCGAAGCGGAGTTCCCCGCCAACCTGTACGCCTGGTGGCGTTCTGAAGAGGCCGGGCTCACTCGAGTGCGCGCGCTACCGCTCGTCGCAGGCGAGCCGCTCGCCCCGGTCACGCCGGAACGAGTCGCCGCAGCGATGCGACCCGAGACCGTCGCCGTGGCCGTCAGCGCCGTCGACTTCCGGACCGGCGCCCGGGCCGACCTCATGGGACTCCGCGAGGCCGTCGGAGACCGGCTTCTCATCGTCGACGGAATACAGGGTTTCGGTATCCTCGACATCGACTGGACACTCGCGGACGCGCTCGTCGTCGGAGGGCAGAAGTGGCTGCGCGCCGGATGGGGCACCGGCTTCACCGCGCTCTCTCCGCGCGCACTCGAACGACTCCGCCCCCGCCTGGGCGGGTGGACCGGCGTCGAAGAACCGTACCTCTACGACGGACGCCGGCACCCGCCACTACCGGGAGCACAACGCCTTTCGGTCACGAACGCGTCGCCCTTCACATCCGGTGCGCTCGCGGCCGCTCTCGAGTTGATCGAATCCGTCGGTGTCTCGGCGATACACGACCGAATCGCCGCGACGGTCGAGCGGTTCACCGCGGGACTCGTCGACGCCGGCGTGACCGTGCTGTCGCCCACCCGTCCCGATGAACGCGCGGGTATCGTCGTTGCACACAACCCGTCGGGAAACGCCTCGTCGGCGACAGATCGACTCGCAGATGCCGGGATCACTGCGACGGTGCACGGGACGGACCGGGTCCGTTTCAGCGTTCACGCCACCACGACCCCCGATGCGCTCGGCACGGCCGTCGAGGTGATGAAGGCCACCTCGATCGATCTCGGCGGACCGGGCGGCCGAGCTGGTCCGTAGAGTCGTCGCTATGACGGAGAACCGGGAGAACGTGCTCGCTCGACGGGAGATCGTCGCAGCCTATGTCGCAGTGTCGAGCCGTCTCGACGAATTCGTCCGAGTCTGCTCGACCGTCCAAGGCGGACGCGAGGAGCTGAGGGGGGCCGTGCAGGAGGCTTTCGGCCTCACCGAGATCGCCGCTGACGCTGTTCTCGCGATGCAACTGCACCGGCTCTCCCCGTCCGAGCGTTGGAGGGCCGAGGATGAGCTCGCGGCTCTCGACGCACAACTCGCGCGCACCGGAGCCTGACCCGCTCCGCGCACCATGATCGCCCGGCGGCCCGCCCCACCTCGAGGCCTGTCGGTCGTCCGTTCCGTAGAGCCTTCCGTGATGGCGTCCCCTGGCCTCAGTGTTCGGGGTGATAGCCGATGAGCCAGGTGACCCCGAACCGATCGCGGACCTGGCCGTCCCAATCCCCCCACGGGCGCTCCTGAAGATCGTCGACGACCTCGCCGGAGGCGGCGAGCGCGCGGAACCATCCGGTCGACATGTCGGCGTCGCCCGTCCCGAGGAGCGCGAAGAGCAACCCCTCTCCACGCAACGTCGCCGCCCCGCGCGCTGCGTCGGCGGCGAACAAAGAGACGGGCCCGTGCAACGCACCGTGCGCGACCCATTGCGGGTCGCCGTCTCCACGTCCGAAGTCCGCGAACGTGTGCACCTCGATGTCCCCACCGAACACGTCACGGTAGAACTCCAGCGCCGAACGGGCGCTCCCAGCGAAAGAGAGATAGGGAGTGAGAGCTGCCACGCTCGAAAGGTACTCCCCTTTCCGGACGGCGACCACGGGGATCGCATCATCCCATCAGCTGAGCGCACGGGCATCGCGATCGAATGCGTGCGACGGCCTGGACGACGCCCGGGGCCCGTCCTGCAGGACCGCGTCGGACAGAGCCTCTCGCGCCTCTCCGTCGTCGGCGGCCGCCGTCCCGTCGACCGAGGAGGGGCCCGCTTCGGCGATCTGCTCCGCCCGCACGCGCCGGGGGTCATCGGCCGGCAAGTCGGAGAGGCGGATGCGACGGGGATGAGCGGAGTCGCCGACCGAAAGGTAGCGCTGGCCCGGACGCACTCGATCCAGCCCGACATACTCGACCACGCGGGGCTGCTCGCCGGGATCGGCGCGAACGGACGGATCCGGGGTCGTCTCCGCGGCCGCCGCCGGGGCGCTCTCGGTTTCCGGATCGGATGCGAGAGCATCGCGGACGATCCTGCGCGGGTCGTAGCGACGCAGATCGAGGGCCTGCCAGTCGACCCGTGTCAAGGGCACGCCCAGCTCGTCCGACGCCCGGGCACGATTCGCGTCGACGAACCTGCGCAGGGAGCGGATCGTGGTGGTCAGCGTGCGCGTCGCGTGCGTCAGCCGCTCCGGTCCGATGACCAAGCCGGTGATGACGGCGATGAGGACGAGCTTTTCGAGGGTGAGTCCGAACACGGTTCAGCCGTTCGTGAGAGCCGGTACGGAGTCCGGACGAGTGGACGCGCGGCCGGATGCGCCGACGCGACGGGCGGCTCTGCGATCGTGCAGCTGAGTGATCACGACCGCCGATGCGTACAGCAGCACCATGGGCACCGCGACGAGGAACATCGAGAGGACATCGGCGGCCGGGGTCACCAGTGCGCTGAACACCGCGATGCCGACGACCGCGAAGCGCCAGCCCTGAGCGATCGATCGGGCCGAGAGCACCCCGAGGGCGTTGAGCATCACGATGAGCACGGGGAGGACGAAGGCCACTCCGGCGGCGACGATCGTCTTCAGAACGAAATCGACGTAGGTCGACGCGACCAGGATGGTGCTGTCGCCGTCATCCGCGAAAGAGGTGAGCACCTCGACCATGTGCGGGAAGATCGCGTAGCCGAGGGCACAGCCGGCGAGGAACAGGATGATCGACGCGAACGCGTAGCCGAACGTGAGGCGGCGTTCGCGCACGGTCAGGCCCGGGGCGAGGAATCGGAAGATCTCGAACAGCCACACGGGGCTCGAGAGCACGACGCCGGCCACGAGGGCCACTTTGAGCTTGAGGTCGAACGCCCCGGTCACGCTGTCGTAGTTCAGGCTCGCATCGCGCGAGGTCGCGAGCTGCTCGATGGGGAGACGCAGGGCGTCGAGGATCTGGCTCGAGAAGGCGAACCCGACGACCATCGCCAGGACGAGTGCCACCGCCGCGCGGACCGAGCGCCGTCGTGCTTCGCGGGCGTGGTCGGCGAGCGGCATGTCTCCCCGCGCGGCGGTCGCACTCACGATGCCCGTTCGGTGGCGAGCGAGACCGGGCTCGCAGACCCTGCGCGCGCGACGGTATCCGCGGTCGGCTCAGAGACCGGGACGACATCCGGATCCGTCTTCGGCGAAGCAGCGGGATCGCGGGACTCGTCCTTCAGGATGCGAACCGACTCGCCGACGCTGCGAGCCAAGGCGGGGAGTTTGGCGGCACCGAAGACGATGAGCACGATGGCGAGGATGATGAGGGCGTGCCAGCCCGTCAGATTCTGGAACATGGGATCCGTTTCGTGAGTGGGTGATGTGTCGGGGAAAGGGGACTACGGGCGCGAGCCGCCGCCGGGACCGCCGGCGCCGCCGGGAGCCTCCGACATGCTCATCGCGGTGGTCGTGTCGACTGCCACGCTGAGGGCGCCGACGTAGCCGGTCGAGGTGTCTCCGCTGAAGGTGCCCATCTGCAGCTCGACGCCGTCGCTGAAGACGTTGTCGTTGCTCAGGCCCCCGACGCCGGCCAGGTTCCGGGCGGAACCTGGATACGTGTCGAGCTCGTAGATCGTCGCGAGCATGTCCTCGGGGAAGGCGACCTGCGAGATCGAGATCGCGTTGGAACCCTCCGTCGCCGAGCCGGCGTCCGGATAGACCTCGAAATGGATGTGGGTCCAGCGACCGGTGTAGCAGCCGGGCACGATCGTCTGGAAGGTGACCTGACCATTGGCGTCGGCGACCTGCACGCCGCGCAGGTACGTCTCATCCTCGACACCCTCGGAGTACATCGAGTACAAGCCCTGCGCGTCGCACTGCCAGGCGTAGACCGCGACGCCCTCGAACGGCACGTTGCCGTTCGCGAGATCGCTGATGGTGAAGGTGAACGAGAGCGGGACGCCCTCGACGACGGTGCCGCCATCGAGGCTCGCGGTGATGTCGCTGCGGACGATCCCCGACTCCTCGAGGACGTTCACGCCGTTCGTGCCGTCGGCCGGGTACGGTCCGTTGGTCTCGTCCGGGATCTCCGTCGTGGCGTAGGTGGCATCGCTGGTCGGCGTGGGGGTCGCGCTGGGCGTCGTCGCAGCCGAGGTGGTGGCCGCTGACGACGGCGTCGCGCTCGTCGACGCCGTCGCGGAGCAGGCCGCAAGTGCGACCGTCCCGGCGCCGAGGCCGACGAGGCCCAGGACGCTCCGGCGACTGACGAGGGTGCGGATGTCGAAGCCGACGCCCTGGTCGACCACCTCGTCCTCGGGACGGTCGAGCAGGCGGCCCTCGTACGCGGGACCGTCGGGCGTCTGATCGGGCTCGGGGATGCGGGCCATCACGGGCCTCCTTCTCGTGGTCTCCGCCGGACTCTCCGGGGAGGACACCCACGATGGCGACGCAATGTTGGGTCGAGACAAACCCTTTCTATACGTTTGCTATGACGTGCCCGAACCGCTGACGTAGGATAGGTTCACCTAACTCGCGCCCGCGTGCGCGACCGCGGGTCGCATCGCGACTCCCAGGCTGCACCCCTCACGACCGGAGATACACATGCTTGTTCGTCGCGCCGCGGCAGCCGCCGCAGCGGTTGTCGCCACCGCTCTCGCCCTCGCCGCCTGCAGCGGCTCGCCCTCTGCCGACACCTCGTCGAGCCCCGACTCCGGTACCGCCGGCTACCCGATCGTCATCGAGCACGCGCTCGGAACGACCACGCTCACCGAGAAGCCCGAGCGCGTCGCGACGGTGCAGTGGGCGAACCACGAGGTGCCGCTGGCTCTCGGCGTCGTACCGGTCGGCATGGCCGCGGCGAACTTCGGCGACGACGATGGCAACGGTCTTCTCCCCTGGGTGGAAGACAAGCTCGCCGAGTTGGGCGGCGAAACGCCGGTGCTCTTCGACGAGACCGACGGCATCGACTTCGAGGCCGTGGCCGGCACCGATCCCGATGTCATCCTCGCCTCCTACTCCGGTCTCACCCAGGAGGACTACGACACCCTGAGCGAGATCGCGCCGGTCGTCGCCTACCCGGAGTCGGCCTGGTCGACGTCGTGGCGCGACATGATCGAGTACAACGCGACGGGCATGGGCATGGAGGCCGAGGGCGAGGCCCTCATCACCAGCCTCGAGACCGAGATCCAGACCGAGGCGGCCAAGTACCCCGAGCTCGCCGGCAAGTCGGCGATGTTCATGACGCACGTCGACCCGTCCGATCTCAGCACGGTCAACTTCTACACCGCGCACGACACACGCGCCGCGTTCTTCGAGGATCTCGGCCTGTCGACCCCGACGAGCGTGCAGAAGGCGTCCAGCGACAGCGAGAAGTTCTCGGGCAGCGTGAGCGCCGAGCAGGTCGACGTCTTCGCCGACGTGGACATCATCGTCACCTACGGCGACGAGCAGCTCGTCGCCACGCTCGAGGGCGATCCGCTGCTGTCGCAGATGCCGGCCGTCGCGAACGGCGCGATCGTCTCGCTCGATGGCTCCGGTCCGCTCGGAACCGCGGCGAACCCCACCCCGCTGTCGATCTCGTACGTGCTCGACCAGTATCTGACCCTGCTCGCGGAAGCTGCGGGCAAGTCGGCGTGACACAACCCCCGCTGACCGGTTCGGGCGTCGCCGTCGTGCGGCGCCCGAACCGCGTCCGCGCCGCGTGGCTGCTGGCCCTGCTCGCGATCACAGTCGGGCTGTGCGTCCTCTCCGTCACCGTGGGCTCTCGCGCCGTGCCCGTGGATGAGATCCTCGCTGCCCTCGGCGGGGCGCAGAGCAACCTCGATCAAGCGGCCGCCGGCCAGCGCATCCCCCGTACCGTGCTCGCGCTGCTCATCGGCGCTGCGCTCGGTGTCGCGGGCGGCGTCATGCAGGGCGTGACGCGCAACCCGCTCGCCGACCCCGGCATCCTCGGCGTCAACATGGGCGCCTCGCTCGCCATCGTCATGGGCATCGCCTGGTTCGGGCTCGCCTCCGCCAGCGGCTACATCTGGGCCGCGATCGTCGGCGCGGCCATAGCCGCCGTCTTCGTCTACGCGGTCGGGTCGCTGGGTCGAGGCGGCGCGACGCCTTTGAAGCTCGCTTTGGCCGGCGCGGCGACGTCAGCAGCGCTGGTCTCGTTCGTCACGGCGATCTATCTGCCCCGCGGCGACATCGCAGACAACGTGCGCTCCTGGCTCATCGGCGGTGTCGGTGGAGCCACGTGGCCCTCGGCCTCGCTGGTCCTCCCCTTCCTGATCGTCGGCTTCGTCGTGAGTTTGCTCTCCGCTCGTAGCCTGAACACGCTCGCCCTCGGCGACGATCTCGCCGCCGGGCTCGGCGAGCGGGTGGCGGTCGCCCGCGCCGTCGCCTCGCTGGGCGCCGTTCTGCTGTGCGGCGCCGCCACCGCAGCCGCCGGTCCGATCGCCTTCGTGGGCTTGGTCGTCCCGCACGCCTGCCGGCTGCTGGTCGGAGTCGATCATCGCTGGCTGCTTCCCTTCTCCGCGGTCGCCGGGGCAGCGCTCGTCGTGGCCTCCGATGTCGTCGGACGCGTCATCGCTCGTCCCGCGGAGATCGACGTGGGGATCATCACCGCCCTCGTCGGCGGCCCGTTCTTCGTCGCCATCGTCCGCCGCCAGAAGGTGAAGTCGCTATGAGCACCACTCCTGCCGCCGACGCCCTCTCGGCCGATCCGCTCGCCGCCGTGCGAACCGTCACCGCGCTCCGTCGCCGGCGCAGCACCCGGCGACGTGCGATCATCCTGGGTCTGGCAGCCGCCACTCTGATCGTCTTCGCCCTGAACGTGATGGTCGGGCAGACGTTCTACACGCCTGCCGAGGTGATGGCGGTGGTGCTCGGCCAGGATGCCGGGGGTGCGACGTTCACGATCGGCCGCCTCCGCCTGCCTCGAGCGGTGCTCGGCGCGATCGTCGGGCTGAGCTTCGGGCTCGCCGGGGTCGCGTTCCAGACGATGCTCCGCAACCCGCTGGCGAGCCCGGACATCATCGGCATCAGTGCCGGGTCCAGCGCCGCCGCCGCGTTCGCGATCGTCATGCTGGGCCTGAGCGGGTTCGCCGTGTCGGTCTTCGCGATCGTCGCCGGTCTCGTCGTTGCGCTGATGATCTACCTGTTGTCATCGCGCTCGGGATCGGCCGGCACGCGCCTCATCCTGATCGGCATCGGCATCGCTGCCATGCTCGACGCGCTCACGCAGTACGTTCTCTCACAGGCCGGTCAGTGGGATCTGCAGGAGGCGCTGCGGTGGCTCAACGGCAGCCTGAACGGAGCGACCTGGAACGACGTCGTCACCGCCGGTGTCGCCCTTCTCGTCCTCGCCCCGGTCCTGCTGTCGCGTGCGCGAGATCTCGCCGCCCTCCAACTCGGCGACGACACGGCCGCCGCCATCGGCACGCGCGTCGCTCGAACGCGACTCACCGTCGTCGTGACCGCCGTCGGGCTCATCGCGTTCGCGACGGCCACGACGGGCCCCATCGCTTTCGTCGCCTTCCTCGCCGGCCCGATCGCCGCTCGCGTCATCGGGCCTCGCGGGTCCCTGCTGGTCCCGAGCGCCCTGATCGGCTCCCTGCTGGTGCTGGTCGCCGACTTCATCGGACAGTACGCGCTGGGTATCCGCTACCCGGTCGGAATCGTGACCGGCGTGCTCGGGGCGCCCTATCTGCTCTACCTCATCATTCGCACCAACCGCGCCGGAGGTTCGCTGTGACCGACGATCACACCCTGCTCGCCGAGGGTCTCACCCTCGCGTACGGCGACCGCACCATCATCTCGGGACTCGACCTCCGCATCCCCTCCGGACGAATCACGGCCATCGTGGGGCCGAACGCCTGCGGCAAGTCGACGCTGCTCCGCTCGATGTCACGTCTGCTGTCGCCGCGCTCGGGACACGTCCTGCTCGACGGCGCGGAGGTGCATCGGATGCCGGCGAAGGAGCTCGCCCGCACGCTCGGTCTTCTGCCGCAGTCTCCCATCGCGCCCGAGGGCATCACCGTCTCCGACCTCGTCGGCCGAGGACGCAACCCCCACCACGGCCTCTTCTCGCGCTGGACGACCGGGGACGACGAAGCGGTCGCCGAGGCCTTGGCGGCAACCGAGACCCTCGAGCTGGCCGACCGCGCCGTCGATGAGCTCTCGGGCGGCCAGCGTCAACGTGTCTGGATAGCCATGGCCCTCGCGCAGAGAACCGATCTCCTGCTGCTCGACGAACCGACGACCTACCTCGATGTGAGTCATCAGATCGAGGTGCTCGACCTGCTCACCGACCTCAACCACGGCCGCGGCGTGACGGTCGTGATGGTGCTGCACGATCTCAACCTCGCGGCACGCTACTCCGATCATCTCGTCGCCATGCGTGACGGCCGCATCATCACCTCCGGCTCGGCCGAGGATGTGCTCACCGCCGAGACGATCGAGTCGGTGTTCGGCATCCGCAACGAGGTCATCATCGATCCTCGATCCGGCAAGCCGCTCATGATCCCGCTCGGAAGACATCACGTCGATATGTGATCGTCCGCCGGTTCATCCAGGCACAGGCGACGCTCCTGGGCCCGAGACGGTCACTCCCTCGGCACCCGAATCGAGCCGCACCCCGCATCGCGGAGGTTACGACGTGTTGCCGGGGAGTAAAACGTCACCGTTCGAGGTCGGGGAGCGGCATCCGATTCTGTATACAGAATTCAGTAGCAGTTCTCGACACCCGAACCGAAGGACATCATGCGTCGTTTCTCCCGCCGCGCGCTTCCCCTCCTGAGCGTCGCCGCCCTCACCGGTCTGATCCTGACCGCCTGCTCATCGACGACGGAGCCGGCCGCCGCGCCCAGCGGCGACGCATCCGTCACCGCACCCGCCGATCTCGTCTCGTCGGGCACCCTGACCTACGGCGTCGCCGCCACCTTCCCGCCCTTCGAATACAAGGACGGCGCCGACCTCACCGGCTTCGACGTCGAGATGGCCCAGGCCCTCGCCGGCGAAATGGGGCTGAGCGCGAGCCCCAGCGACATGGACTTCGACGGCCTCATCCCCGGCCTCAACGGCAAGCGCATCGACATCATCAACTCGGCGATGTACATCAAGCCCGAGCGCGCGGAGCAGGTCGACTTCGTGCCGTACATGCTCGTCGGCGAGGCCGTCATGGTGCCGAAGGGCAACGAGAAGAAGATCGCGAAGGTCCCCGATGACCTCTCGGGCCTGACCGTCGCCGTCACCCGCGGCGCGATCGGCGAGACCTACATGACCGACTTCAACACCGAGCTCGCGGCGGCCGGCCTGCCCGAGATGACGATCCTGTCGCTGCCGACCAACCAGGACGCCCTGCTCGCCGTGCAGTCCGGTCGCGCCGACGCTTTCGACACCTCCACCCCGGGCGCCGCGTACACGCTCACCCAGCAGCCCGACGCATTCGAGGTCGCCGCGACCTTCGACCTCGGCACCGAGATCGGCATCGCCGTGCGCAAGGGCGACACCGAGACCAAGACGGCGATCGAGGCGGCGCTGAAGGCGTTCGTCGACTCGGGCGACTACGAGAAGCTCATTGCCAAGTACAACCTCCCGGCGGAATCGAACTACTTCGCCTCGGCCAACTGACCGACCGAGGATGCCGAGGAGGCAGCCATGAACGTCATCGAATACCTCGTCTCAGGTCCGTTCCTCACGGGCGCCCTGGTCACGATCGGCCTGACCGTGCTGTCCATGGCCCTCGGCATCCTCGGCGGGCTCGTGCTCGCCGCGGCCGGGTCCGTCCCGTTCGCGCCGCTGCGGTGGCTCGTCCGCGGATACATCTGGCTGTTCCGCGGCACCCCGGTGCTGCTGCAGCTGATCTTCGTCTTCAACGTCCTGCCGATGGTGGGCCTGCGCTTCGACTCGTTCACCTGCGCGGTCATCGCGCTGAGTCTGAACGAGGCCGCGTACATGGCCGAGATCGTGCGCGGCGGACTCCTCGGGGTCGCGGCGGGCCAGCGTCCCGCCGCGCAGATGCTCGGCCTCACCCGGTCGCAGACGATGCTGTTCGTCATCCTGCCCCAGGTCGCCCGGCTGGTCCTGCCGCCGACCGGCAACCAGGTCATCGGCATGCTGAAGACCTCGGCACTGGCCTCGGTCGTCGCCGTCCAAGACCTCATGCTCGTCGCCCAGCGCACCGCGGCGGGCACGTTCGACTACGTCGGCACGCTCGTCGCGGCAGCCGTCCTCTACCTCCTGCTCACCACGCTCCTCAGCGGTCTGCTCTCGACGATCGAGCGCCGCATGGACACCTCGCGCAAGTCCGCGCGCCGCCGCAAGCGCGCCGCGCTGCTGCTCACTTCGGAAGGGGGCCACTGAGATGGCATCCATCATCGAGGCCCGCGGGATCACGCGCGTCTTCCACGGCGAGCCCGTGCTGTCCGACGTCTCGTGCCGCATCGAAGAGGGCGAGTGCGTCGTCATCCTCGGCCCGTCCGGCGCCGGCAAGTCGACCCTGCTGCGCAGCCTCGCCGGTCTCGAAGACCTGAGCTCCGGCGAGATCGCCTTCCAGGGCGCCCCCTACGTCGACCGCACCGGGATGCTGCGCCGGCTGCGCGGCGACATCGGCATGGTGTTCCAGCAGTTCAACCTCTTCCCGCACCTCACGAGCCTCGAGAACGTCGCCCTCGCGCCGGTGCGCGTGCGCCGCCAGCATCCGGCCGCGGCCGCCCAGCTCGCGCGGACCATGCTGACCGAGGTCGGTCTCGCCGAGCGCGTCGATCACTACCCCGAAGAGCTGTCGGGCGGTCAGCAGCAGCGCGTCGCGATCGCGCGCGCGCTCGCGATGAACCCCTCGCTCATGCTGTTCGACGAGCCCACGAGCTCGCTCGACCCCGAGTACACCCGCGAGGTGCTCGAGGTCATGCGCCGCGTCATCGCCTCGGGTATGACCGTCGCGATCGTCACGCACGAGATCGCGTTCGCGCGCCAGATGGCCGACCGCGTGCTGTTCCTCGACCAGGGCCGGCTCGTCGAGGACAGCCCGGCGGCGCAGTTCTTCAGCGCGCCGAAGACCGAGCGTGCGCAGCGCTTCCTCGAGCAGATCGCCGAGGAAGCGTGATCGTCGCCGACGCGCTGCCGCCCGCCCTCGCCCGGTCGCACGGCGACGGACGCGTTGAGAGCATCGAGTGGGCGGTCGTCGCCCTGCCGCTCGCACGCGAGCTGCACCACTCCCGGGCGCGCGCCGACGTGCTCGAGGCGGTCGTCTGCCGCGTGGTCGTCGACGGTTCGACCGGCGTCGCGGAGGTCCGCGGCAACGCGTCCTACGGCACCGGTGAGACGACCGCCGACATCGTGCGCGCGCTGGGCGCGGCGGTCCGTCCCGGCGTCACGGCGCTCGACATCTCGGTGCGCGACGCCGTCGGATCGGCGGGCGGGATGTCGCGCCTCGCCGGCCTCGTCATCGATCTCGCCGCGTGGGACGCCCGGGCCCGCGGCGCGGGACTGCCGTTGGCGCGGCTGCTCTCCCCCGCCGCACTCGATCGCGTCGCGACGCACGGGCAGATCCCGTTCGGCTCGGTCGCCGAGGCCGAGAGCCGCGCCGCGGGTTTCTTGGACGCGGGCCTCGAGCGCATCAAGATACGCGTGGGGGGGCGAGGACACGCGCCTCGACCTGGCCCGCGTCGCAGCGGTCCGCGCGCTCAGCGCATCCGTCGACATCTCGGTCGACGCGAACGGCGCCTGGACCGCGGATGCCGCGCGCGCCGCATGCCGCGACCTGGCGGCGCTCGGCGTCGTGTGGGTCGAGCAGCCCACCCCCGACCTCGCCGGTCTCCGAGCCGTGCGACGCGACGGAGCGGTGCGAGTGCGCGCCGACGAGTCGACCCGGGATGCCGGCGACGCCGCCGTGCTCGCCGAGAGCGCGGACGGCGTGCACCTCAAGCTCGAGAAGAGCGGCACGGTCCTCGCCCTCGCCGCAGCCGTCGCCGACGCCCGCGAGGCGGGACTCGACGTCGCACTCGGCCAGTTCGACCAGGGCCGGCTCGGATGCGCCGCGACGCTGCACGTCGCCGCGGCACTCGGGTTCGCGAAGGCGGAGCTGTGGGGCTTCGCCGACGTCGCGACCGACATCGCCGCCGGCATCGAGCTCGCCGGCCCAGGGTTCGCGGTTCCCGACCACCCCGGACTCGGCGTCGACCTGCTGACCACCCTCGATTGGACCTCCCCCTCATGACGACCCCCGAAACCACCGGCACCGGCACGACAGGCACCGACACGACCGGCACCGTCGCCCTCCTCGAACGCCTCGTCACGGTGGACTCGACGAACCCCGGCGGTGACGAGAGCGGCGCCGCCGACGTGCTGGCCGAGGTGCTGCGCTCGGTCGGCGCCTCGGTCGCGATCGAGGAGTACGCGCCGGGTCACGTCAACCTCGTCGCCGAGGTGCGCTTCGGCGACGGGCCGCGCGTCATGTTCAATTCGCACCTCGACGTCGTCCCGGCCGGATCGGGCTGGAGCAGCGACCCGTTCATGCCGGTCGTGCGCGACGGGCGACTGTACGGCCGCGGCGCCGCCGACGCGAAGGGCAGCCTCGCGGCGATGGCGGGCGCGTTCGTCGACATCGTCCGTTCGGGCTCCGCGACGCGCGGCACCCTCGTCTTCACGGCGGTCGGCGACGAGGAGGTCGGCAGCACCGGAGCCCGCGCGCTCGTCGAGACGCTGCGCGCCGATGCCTGCATCGTCGGCGAGCCCACCGGGCTGCGCCTGCTCGCCGCGCACAAGGGCTCGCTCCGCCCGGTCATCGAGGTCATCGGCCGCGGTGCGCACGCGGCCGCCCCGCACAACGGCGTCAACGCGATCACCGGAACGGCCGCGCTGCTGCGCGCGCTCGATGCGCACGCCGGCGAGCTCGCCGAGCGGGACGCATCCGCTCACCGGAGCCCCCACCCTGACCCCCGTGCTCGTCGAGGGCGGTCAGGCACCCGAAACGCGGTTCCCGAGAAGTGCACCCTGACGATCGACCGGCGGATGATCCCCGGCGAGACCGCCGACGGCGTCCGCGCCGAGATCGACGGGCTGCTCGCCGAGTTCAACGCCGAGAACGCACCGGTCTCGGCCCGCATCGCGGCGCTCGCCCCCTCGACGGGCGGGCCGTCCGAGACCCCCGTCGACGACCCGTTCGTCGTGGCGTGCCGCGCGGCGCTGCGCACGGTCGGCGAGTCCGACGAGGTCGGAGGCCTCGTCGTCAACTGCGACATGACCACCTTCCGCGGCGCCGGCATCCCGACCATCGTGTTCGGACCGGGCGAGCTCGAGGTCATGCACGCAGCCGACGAGTTCGTGCCCCTCGACCAGCTCGAGCGGGCCCCGCGCCGCGTACCGCGCGATGGCCGAACACGCGTTCGGGGAGCTCGCGTGACCGTCCGCGTCGCGATCGGCCAGGCCGCCTTCGACACGGATGTCGCGGCGAACGTCGCGACCGCGGTGCGACTGCGCGCGGCGGCGAGCGCGGGCCGGGGCGGACCTGCTCGTGCTGTCGGAGCTGTTCCTGCCCGGATACCGGATGGCGGAGATGTCGGACGAGCGGGTCGTCGCCCCTCGACGATCCGCGGCTCGCGCCCCTGACCGGACGGATCGTCGCGCACCGAGCTCCTCGTCGGCGCCGCCGTGTCGACGCCCGCGGGGCTCGTCAACGGTATCCTCCGCTTCGCCGCGAGCGGCGGCGTCGAGCTCGCCTACGCCAAGCTGCACCTGTGGGAGGACGAGCGCACCTCGTTCGTCGCGGGCCATGACCTCGCGATCGTCGAGGTGGCGGGTCTGCGGG
>JAQIJE010000006.1:0-76941 GCA_036946435.1 Microbacterium arborescens
GAACAGCAGGCCCAGCCGGGGCAGCCAGATGTCGCGATGCAGGTACGGGGTGTCGTCCCATGCCCCGTCGAAGTCGACGGTGACATCGAGGACGAGTCCGTCGCCGTCGGCGCGCCAGAGCATCGTCCACAGCAGGCCGTGCGGGTGGGTCGACGGCGCCGTCCGGCCGCGGACCCGCAGGATGCCGGCGTCGACGGCGATGTCGTCGACGCGGTGCTGCATGCGGTTCATCCCCGTCTTGCGCCACACCGCGGCGAGGTCGTTGAGGTCGCCCTGCCCGTGGTCGTTCTCGGTCGGCGCGCGGTGCGGATCGAGCCACGGCCCGTCGACCTCGAGATCGCCCAGTCGCCGGAGCCGACCGGTGTCGACGTCGAAGACGCCCGGTCCGATGCGGATCTCGGCGGCGTCCCGGGCTGCGATCCCGCTCGCCGGCTGAGCCGTGTCGGAGGTCTCGACCGCGTCTCGTGAGAGCACGGGCGCCGCTGCGAGCGCCGTCGCGCCGGTGGACGGGGGCGTCGGGGCCGACGGATGCGACCAGTTCGTGCTGCGCCCAGGCGACGACGTGTCCGGCCTCGGCCCACGACGTGGCGTCCGCGAGCGTGGCCTCGACGGTCAGGATGCCCGACGGGGCGCCCTCGCCCGACGGGCCGAGCGCGGGCAGCGGCATCCGCACCGCCTCACCGGCCGCGATGAGCGGCACCTCCCACGCCCCCGAGTCCGTCTCGAGTCCGTCGACCTCGATGATCCACCGCCAGGCGATGTCTGCGGTGTCGGCGCTGTGCCTCTCGTTGGCGATGTCGACCCCGTCGTCTCCGATCGAGATGAGGAACGGCTCGTGCGCCTTCGCGAGCTCGACGAGGCCGGGGGTGGGCGTGCGGTCGCTGAAGACGAGCCCGTGCAGGCTGAACCGGCCGCCGCGCGGCTCGTAGTCCACGTCGTCGCCGTGCATGATGAACGGGATGCCGTCGGGCGTCGTCGCCGATAGGCCGTGGTCGATCCACTCCCACACGAACGCCCCGCAGAGTCGGTCGTGAGCGCGGATGATGCGCCAGTAGTCCTGCAGCGAGCCCGGACCGTTCCCCTGCGCGTGGGCGTATTCGACGAGGAGGAACGGCAGTCCGCGGCGGCGCTCGTCGTCGGCGTCGGTGACCTCGCCGGGCCGCAACGCCGCCGTCACCGGTGGCGCGGCCGGCACCGGTGCGCCCGGCTCGCGCCCGGAGGCGTCGAACACGAGCCCGTGCATCCCGAGGCGGCCGCCCCGCGGCTCCTCGCGGCGGCCGATCTGCTCGAGCAGTTCGAGCGAGGGGTACATGAGCGAGTAGAAGTCGGAATCGCGGTAGCTAGGGTCGCGCTCGTACAGCACGGCGCGCGAGGGGTCGCGCTCGTCCAGCCACCGACGCATCTCGCCGAAGGCCTCGCCCCACCCAGCTCTCGTTCGCGAGCGACCACACCACGATGCTCGGATGGTTCTTGTCGCGCTCGACGGTGCGGAGGAGCCGGTCCATGAGAGCGTCACGCCACCGCGGCTCGGCCGGCGGGTTGCCCTCCCAGCCGGCGTAGATGAATCCGTGGGTCTCGAGGTCGGACTCCGCCACGACCCACAGGCCGTATTCGTCGCACAGACGTAGGAACTCGGGATGCGGCGGGTAGTGGCTCGTCCGCACGGCATCGATGTTGGCCTGTTTCATCATGACGATATCGCGCACCATGGTGGCGCGATCGAGCGCGCGGCCCGTGTCGGGGTGGTGCTCGTGGCGGTTCACGCCGCGGAAGGTGACCGCCCGGCCGTTGACGGTGAACACGCCGTCGACGATCTCGACGTGCCGGAACCCGACCGCGAGCTCGACCCGCTCCCCGGCCGAGACGAGCGTGCCCCGGTAGAGGCGGGGCGTCTCGGCGCTCCACGGGTCGACGGCGACGGCTGCCGTGTGCCCCGTGGGCATCCGTATGCCGAGCTCGGGGATCTCCACGATCGCCTCGGTCGTCGCCTCCACCCGCAGTGTGCCGATCCCCGAGAGATGGTCGTAATCGGCGTGGACGGCGTGGTCGTCGATGGCGCCGACGGGGCGGGCGATCAGCTCCACCTCTCGGAAGATGCCCGGCAGCCACCATATGTCCTGGTCTTCGAGATACGTGCCGCTCGACCAGCGGTGCACGCGCACCGCCAGGACGTTCCGGCCGGGCCGGGTCGGGGCGTCGAACTCGAAGGGGAGCCGACTGCCGGCCGACCAGCCCAGCTCGATGCCGTTGAGCCAGACCTTCGCGCAGGAGTCGACCCCCCTGGAAGCGCAGCACCGCCCGCTCGAAACCCGCCGGGACCTCGAACTCGAAGCGGTAGTCGCCGGTCGGGTTCTCCGTCGCCACGCGCGGCGGGTCGAGCGGGATGGGATAGGCCGTGTTCGTGTAAAGGGGTCCCTCGGCGGTGCCGCGCAGCGACCGGGCGGGGCCGCCGGCGAGCGGGGTGACCTCCTCCAGCACCCAGTGCGCGGGCACCCGGATCTCATCCCAGCCGCTGTCGTCGAAGGCGTCGGACACGAAGGCCTGCCCCGTGCCGAGAGCCGTCGGAGAGAGCCGGAACCGCCACCGACCGGAGAGGCCGAGGGTGGGCGCGTCAGTGCGTGCGTCCGCTCGCGGGACGCGACGTCCGGAGCCGGGCTCCGTGCTCTCCCAGTAGTTCACTCGATGTCCTCGGGATCGTCGATGGTGGTGGGGGCAGGGCCGAGCGCCTCGAGCTCGGCCCAGATCCCGTCGGGGATCTCGGTGTCGCGCAGCTCGACGAGCTGGCGCAGGCGCTCCGTGGACGACACCCCCACGATCGTGGAGTCCACCAGCGGCGAGCGCAGCGAGAAGTGCAGGGCGACGGCGCGCAGCGGCACGGCGCGGGCCGCGCAGACGTGCTCGGCGCGGGCGACCCAGTCGATCAGCTCGGGGGGGCGCGGGCCGGTAGCCGTAAACTGGCCCCCTCGCGTGCTCCGTGGGCGAGGATGCCGGCGCCGAAGGGCGCGGCGTTGAAGACGCCCATGCCGCGACTGCGGGCCGCCTCGAACAGGGGCGCGGCGCTCTGATCGACGAGGGTGAAGCGGTTGTGCGAGAGCACGACGTCGAACAGGTCGGGTCTCGACGTACGCCGTCATCAACGAGATGGGACCGGCCGCGATGCCGATGGCGTCCACGGCGCCGGAGTCCTTCAGCTCACGCAGTCCCGCCAGCGCGCCGCCGGGCGCGGTGGCCTCGGTGAAGGTGACGGAGTAGGGGTCGTGCAGGTGCAGCACCTCTACCCGGTCCAGCCCCAGCCGGGCCAGGCTCTCCTCGTACGAGCGCAGCACGCGGTCGCGGTCGAAGCGTCCGGTCTCGGGGTCGCGGTCGACCTTGGTCGCGATGCGCGCGGTGGGCTCGGCGCCCAGCTCGGCGCGTGCGACGCCGAGCACCGCCTCCGAACGGCCGCCGGCGTACTCGTTCGACGTGTCGACCACCGGGAATGGCCCCGTGAGGAAGGCGCGGGCGTGGTCCCACCGCCGTCTGCTCCTCGACGGAGCCCGGCGCGGAACCTCGTCCGAGCCCGGATGTGCCGATGGTGACCTCGCCCACCGGGATGCCGGTGCGTCCGAGCGCACGCGGGTTCGAGGTGTTCTGGTCTGGGCTGCTCTGCCGCATGGTGAATATCCATTCTATAATGAATGCAATGTCATCCTACTGATCGAGGACAACGATGGCGACTCCCATGCTGGCCCACCCCCTGTCCGATCCGGACGTCTCCGCGCTGACGGCGGCGCTCGGCGACGCCGGCTCGGTGTCGACGCGGTCGCTGGACCGCGTCGCGCAGGCCGCCGACGCGTCGCATGTGCTGCTGACCCCGAGCGCGGTAGTGATCGCCGACGACGCTGACGCCGTCGCACGTCTCCTGCGCGCGGCCTCGGACCGGCGGATGCCGGTGACCTTCCGCTCCGGCGGCACGAGCCTGTCGGGTCAGAGCGTGACCGACGGACTGCTCGTCGACGTGCGCCGGGGCTTCCGGCGCGTCGACGTGCTCGACGGCGGCCGACGCGTCCGGGCCCAGCCCGGCGCCACGGTGCGACAGGTCAACGCACGCCTCGCGCGGCATGGCTACCGCCTTGGGCCCGACCCGGCCAGCGAGGCGGCGTGCACCATCGGCGGGGTGGTCGGCAACAACTCCAGCGGCATGGCGTGCGGCACCGTCGAGAACACCTACCGCACCCTCGAGTCCCTCGTGTTCGTGCTGCCCTCCGGCACCGTCGTCGACACCGCTGCGGCCGACGCCGATGCCCTGCTCCGCACCGCCGAGCCCGACCTGGTCGCCGGGCTTGAGCGGCTCCGACGCCGCGTGACCTCGAACCCCGCCAGCGTCGCGGCCATCGAGCACGCGTTCGCGATGAAGAACACGATGGGCTACGGCGTCAACGCCTTCCTCGACTACGACTCCCCCGCCGAGCTGCTGGCCCACCTCATCATCGGCAGCGAGGGCACGCTCGCCTTCGTCGCCGAGGCCACCTACCGGACCGTCGCGATCCGGCCACGGGCAGCGACCACCCTCGCGGTCTTCCGCGACCTCGGCGCTGCGACCCGCGCCCTGCCGGACCTCGTCGCCGGCGGTGCGGCCACGCTCGAGCTCATGGACGCCACCAGCCTCCGCGTCGGCCAGGGCCTGCGCGATGCGCCCGCCGCGATCCGAGGGTTCACCGTCCGAGACCAGGCGGCGCTGCTCATCGAGTACCACGCCGGCTCCGACGACGAGCTCGACGCACTCACCGCGGGCGGGGCTCGTCTCCTCGCGGCGCAGCCGCTCCTCGCCCCCGCGGCACTGTCGAGCGATCCTGCCGCGCGCGCCGCCGCATGGAAGCTCCGCAAAGGGCTCTACGCCTCGGTGGCGGGTGCGCGCCCGAGCGGCACGACGGCCCTCCTCGAGGACATCGTGGTCCCCGTCCCCGCGCTCGCGGCGACCTGCGCGTCGCTGCAGGCGCTGTTCACGCGGTACGACTACCGCGACAGCGTGATCTTCGGCCACGCCAAGGACGGCAACATCCACTTCATGCTCACCGATCGGTTCGAGACCGACGCGCAGCTCACGCGCTACGCCGGCTTCACGGACGACATGGTCGACCTGGTGCTGGCCGCCGGTGGCAACCTCAAGGCCGAGCACGGCACCGGCCGCGTGATGGCGCCGTACGTCCGGCGCCAGTACGGCGACGAGCTCTATGACGTGATGGTGCAGCTCAAGCGGCTGTGCGATCCCGCCGGCATCCTCAACCCGGGTGTCATCATCGACGACGACCCGGACGCTCACCTGAAGAACATCAAGCTCGCCGAGACGGTCGAGGCCGAGGTCGACCGGTGCGTCGAGTGCGGATACTGCGAGCCGGTCTGCCCCAGCAAGGACCTCACCCTCACCCCGCGGCAGCGGATCGTGACCCGCCGCGCGATCGCTCGCGCCGACGCCGCGGGCGATCACGGTCTCGCGGCCGAGCTGACCGACGACTACGACTACGCGGGCATCGACACGTGCGCCGTCGACGGCATGTGCCAGACCGCCTGCCCCGTGCTCATCAACACCGGCTCGCTCGTCAAACGGCTCCGGCGCGAAGCGCGGCATCCCGTCGCCGAGGCCGCCTGGACCACGGCCGCGCGCGGGTGGTCGCCCCTCACGCGGGGCGCGTCGGTCGCGCTGACGGCGACACACGCGCTGCCGACCGCACCGATCCGGATGATGACCGACGCGGCGCGCGCCGTGATCGGCGCCGACACGGTGCCCCGTTACACCGCCGACCTCCCGCGAGGCGGAGCGGCTCGATCGCGACTGGGGTCAGCCGTGGGCGCGGCGACCGGAGCCCCCGTCGCGGTGTACCTGCCCGCTTGCGTCAACACGATGTTCGGGCCGACGGGCGACGGCATCGGCGTCACCGAGGCGTTCCGCCGGCTGGCCGAGCGCGCCGGCATCCGGCTCGTCGTCCCCCCGGGCGTCGACGGCCTGTGCTGCAGCACCCCGTGGACCTCGAAGGGCTTCGCGAACGGTCGCGACCTGCTGCTGAACAGGGTGAGCGCGGCGCTGCGTGAGGCGACGCAGGACGGCGCGCTGACCGTCGTCACCGACGCGTCGAGCTGCACCGAGGGCTTCGCGCATCTGCTCACCGATGCCGGCACGTCGATCCGGGTCGAGGACGCCGTCGCCTTCGCCGTGCGCGAGCTGCTGCCGCGGCTCGCCGTGCCGGCCCCGCTCATCGACCGCCTCACGCTGCACCCGACCTGTTCGTCGACGCAGCTGGGCCTCGACCCGGCGCTCCGCACCCTCGGCGAGGCCGTCGCGAGCGAGGTCGTCGTGCCCGACGCGTGGGGGTGCTGCGCGTTCGCGGGCGACCGCGGGATGCTTCATCCCGAGCTCACCGCCTCGGCCACCGCCGCCGAGGCGGCCGAGGTGTCGGAGCTCGGAGCCGACGCCCACGCGTCGTGCAACCGCACGTGCGAGCTCGGGATGACCCGCGCGACGGGCACCGACTACCGGCACGTGCTCGAACTGCTCGAAGAGGCGACGCGGTGAGGCCGGTGAGGCCTCAGCCGGTCGACTCGCGTACGACGAGCTCGGGGCGGAACCGCACCTGCCGCTCATGCGCGGCCGAGGGCTCGTCGAGGCTCCGCAGCAGCAGGTCGACGGCGCGGTAGCCGATCTCGTGCGCGGGCTGGCGGATCGAGCTGAGCGGCACGACGGTCGCCGACGCGAAGTCGATGTCGTCGTAGCCGATCAGGGCGATGTCGTCGGGAACCCGCATGCGCCCGAGCACCGAGAGGGCCTGCAGCACGCCGACGGCGAGCAGGTCGTTCGCCGCGAACACGGCGTCGACGCGGTCGTCGCCGTGTCGCTCGCGCAGCCGCTCGCCGGCGGCGCGGCCGTGCAGCACCGACAGGGCGGGCACCGGCACCTCCTCGAGAGACGCACCGGCGACCTCGGCCACGGCACGACGCGCGCCCTCGAGGCGGTCGGCGACCTGCCGGATCGTGACGGGTCCGCGCACGAACGCGATGCGGCGGCGTCCGCGCTCCAGCAGATGCGAGACGGCGAGGTAGCCGCCCTCGACGTCATCGACGGAGACCGACGCGAACACGTCGTCGGGAACCTCGCGGTCGACGAGCACGACGGGCACGCCGGCGGTCTGCAGACCGCGCAGCCGGTCGAGGTCGTCACCGGCCGGCGTGACGAGCACGCCGTTCACCCGCTGCTCGCGGAAGAGATCGAGATGGGCGGCCTCGCGCTCGGGCTTCTCATCGCTCGTGCTCAGCAGCACCGCCATGTTGCTCTCGGCCGCGCGGGCCTCGGCACCGCGCGCGACCTCGGCGAAGAAGGGGTTGCCGATGTCGAGCACGACGAGCCCGATCGAACGGCTCCGCCCCGCCCGCAGCTGGCGCGCGGCGTCGTTGCGCACGAAGCCCAGATCGACGATGGCCTGCTGCACGCGCGCGACCATGTCGGGCGACACGCGGGCCGGGTTGTTCAGGACGTTCGACACCGTCCCCACCGACACGGATGCCGCCACCGCGACATCCCGCACGCTCACTGCCATGCGATCCACCGTAGCGCTCGACGCTCTGTCGCGGCAGAATTCGGGTAAGCGCTTGCCGGTTGTGTCGCGCGCAGCGACCCGCTAGGCTCATGAAACGATTCACACATCGACCAACCCAGGAGCCTCGATGACGAGCCCCACCGCCCACCGGATCTGCTTCTCGCTGCAGGTCCGACCCGAGCTGCTCGACCAGTACCTCGAGCGCCACTCTCCGGTGTGGCCCGAGATGCTCGCCGAGATCGCCGCGTCGGGCCGACGCAACTACTCGCTCTTCCTCGGCGACCACGGCCGGCTCATCGGCTACTACGAGGTCGACGACGACGCCGCTGCCCAGGCCTACCTCGCCGCCTCTCCCGTCGCCGCGCGCTGGGAGGCCGAGATGTCCCGCTTCTTCGTCGGTCTCGACGGGCGCCCCGACCAGGCCGCGACACCGCTGACCGAGATCTTCCACCTCCACGACCAGCTCGCCGCGGCGAGCCCCCGCACGGCAACCACGACCACCACGACCGACCCCGACGAAAGCGACGACGCATCGTGAGCACCCTCTCCCCCGACGACTTCGCGCGGCTCGAGCGCCAGGGCATCGAGCTGCCCAGCTGGGCGTTCGGCAACTCCGGCACCCGGTTCCGCGTCTTCCCGACCGCCGGCACGCCGCGCGACCCGTTCGAGAAGATCGCCGACGCCGCCGAGGTGAACCGCGTCACCGGGCTCGCCCCCTCGGTCGCCCTCCACATCCCGTGGGACCAGGTCGACGACTTCGGGGCCCTCCGCCGCCACGCCGAAGATCTCGGCGTCGCCCTCGGCACGATCAACTCGAACACCTTCCAGGACGAGGACTACAAGTTCGGCGCCCTCACCCACGAGGACGACACGATCCGGCGCAAGGCCATCGACCACCACCTCGCCTGCATCGACGTCATGGATGCCACGGGCTCGCGCGACCTCAAGATCTGGCTCGCCGAGGGCTCGAACTACCCCGGTCAGAACGACATGCGCGCGCGCCAGGATCGCCTCGCCGACTCGCTGCAGCAGATCTACGCGCGACTCACCGGCGAGCAGCGCCTCGTGCTGGAGTACAAGTTCTTCGAGCCGTCGTTCTACCACACCGACGTCCCCGACTGGGGGACGAGCTACGTGCAGGTCGCCGCTCTCGGCGAGCGCGCCATGGTCTGCCTCGACACCGGCCACCACGCGCCCGGCACCAACATCGAGTTCATCGTCATGCAGCTGCTGCGCCTCGGCAAGCTCGGCTCCTTCGACTTCAACTCGCGCTTCTACGCCGACGACGACCTCATCGTGGGAGCGGCCGACCCGTTCCAGCTGTTCCGCATCCTCGTCGAGGTGCTGCGCGGCGGCGGCCTCGACAACCCCGACGTCGTGTTCATGCTCGACCAGTGCCACAACATCGAGGCGAAGATCCCCGGGCAGATCCGCTCAGTGCTGAACGTCCAGGAGATGACCGCCCGCGCCCTGCTGATCGACGCCGACGCCCTCGCCGCCGCGCGCACCGCCAACGACGTCCTCGGCGCCCAGGCGGTGTTCATGGACGCGTTCTACACCGACGTCCGCCCCGCCCTCGCGCAATGGCGCGAGTCGCGCGGCCTGCCCGCCGACCCGATGGCCACCTACGCGGCATCCGGCTACCAGCAGAAGATCGAGGCCGAGCGCGTCGGCGGCACGCAGGCGGGCTGGGGTGCCTGAGGTCGTCGCCGACGCCGACGGGCTCGTCCGCGTCTACCCCGCCGACGAGCCCGACGGCACGGGACTGGTCTGGATGCACGGCGGCGGGTTCGCCTTCGGCGACCTCGACATGCCCGAGGCGGACCACGTCGCCCGAACGCTCGCCGCTCGCGGAACGACCGTCGTCTCGGTCGACTACCGGCTCGCGCCCGTTCCCCCCGAGTGGGGCGATGACGATCAGGCCGGCGACCGCAGCGGCAACCGCTACCCCGCGGCATCCGACGACGTGCTGAGCGCCTGGGCGTGGGCCCGGCAGGATGCCGCGCGACTCGGCGTCTCGCGCTGGGCGATCGGCGGAGCCAGCGCCGGCGCCAACCTCGCCGCCGGCGCCACGCTGCGCCTGCTCGCGACGGGTGGAGCCGTGCCCGACCTCGTCGTGCTCGCGTACCCGACGCTGCTCGCGGTGCAGCCCGCCCCCGGACCGGCGCTGCGCGCCGCCCTCGACGCGCACCCCGAGCACGACCGGTTCGGCGCCGACGTCGTCCGCGAGATGTACGAGAACTACCTCGGCGGGCCGGTCGTCGGGGCCCCGATCGGCGCCGTGCCGGGTCTCGCCTCGGCGGCCGAGCTCGCCGGCTTCCCGCCCACCCTCATCGTGAACAGCGAGATCGACGAGCTGAGCGTCTCGGCCGACGTCTTCGCCGCGAACCTCCGCGCCGCCGGACGCAGCGTCGACCTCGTCGTCGAACCGGGCACCGACCACGGCCACCTCAACCGGCCCGAGCACCCCGGCTGCCCGGCATCCCTCGACCGCATCGCTCGACGGCTGGCCGACCTCGCCGCCCGCTGACCACCCGCAGACCACGCTCCGAACCGCTCCTCGCTCCCGTCCCGAAGGAAAGCCATGACCTCCCCCGCAGCCGCCGACCTCATCGCGCGCAGCAACCGCCTGGGCTCCGACCCGAAGAACACCAACTACGCCGGCGGCAACACGTCGGCAAAGGGTACCGACATCGATCCCGTCACCGGCGAGCCGGTCGAACTGCTGTGGGTCAAGGGCTCGGGCGGCGACCTGGGCACCCTCACCGAGTCGGGTCTCGCGGTCCTCCGCCTCGATCGCATGCGGGCGCTCGTCGACGTCTACCCCGGCCTCGAGCGCGAGGACGAGATGGTCGCCGCCTTCGACTACTGCCTGCACGGCAAGGGCGGGGCAGCCCCCTCGATCGACACCGCGATGCACGGGCTCGTCGACGCCGCCCACGTCGACCACCTGCACCCCGACGCCGGCATCGCGATCGCGACGTCGGCCGACGGCGAACAGCTGACGACGACGATCTTCGGCGCGCGCGTCGTATGGGTGCCGTGGCGGCGACCCGGCTTCCAGCTCGGCCTCGACATCGCCGAGATCAAGGCGCAGAACCCCGACGCGATCGGCTGCATCCTCGGCGGCCACGGCATCACCGCGTGGGGCGACACCTCGGACGAAGCCGAGGCGAACAGCCTCTGGATCATCGAGACCGCCCAGGCCTACATCGACGAGCACGGCACGGACGCGCCGTTCGGCGGCGTGCGTCCGGGCTTCGAGGCGCTGCCCGAGGCCGAGCGCCACGCCCGCGCCGCGGCCCTCGCGGCGACCATCCGCGGCCTGGCCTCGACCGACAAGCCCATGATCGGGCACTACACCGACACCGACGTGGTGCTCGACTTCCTGGCATCCGAGAAGGCCCCCGCCCTCGCCGCGCTCGGGACGAGCTGCCCCGACCACTTCCTGCGCACGAAGGTCACCCCCGCTCCTCCTCGACGTCGCGGCCACGGCATCCGTCGACGAGCAGATCGCCCGGCTGCACGAGCTGCACGCGACCTACCGCACCGACTACCAGGCCTACTACGACGCGCACGCCGACGCGTCGTCGCCCGCGATCCGCGGTGCCGATCCGCTCATCGTGCTCGTGCCGGGCGTCGGCATGTTCTCGTACGGGGCCAACAAGCAGACCGCGCGCGTGGCGGGCGAGTTCTACGTCAATGCGATCAACGTCATGCGCGGCGCCGAGGCCCTCTCGACCTACACCCCGATCTCGGACGCCGAGAAGTTCCGCATCGAGTACTGGGCCCTCGAAGAGGCGAAGCTGCATCGGATGCCGAAGCCGAAGACCCACCAGGGACGCATCGCGTTCGTCACGGGCGCGGCATCCGGCATCGGCAAGGCCATCGCGACCCGCCTCGCCGCCGAGGGCGCGTGCGTCGTCGTCGCCGACCTCGACCTCGACAAGGCCCGGGCCGCGGCGGCCGAGCTCGGCGGCACGGACGTCGCGATCGGCGTCGACGCGAACGTCGCCGACGCCGACGGCGTGCAGGCCGCGATCGACGCGACCCTGCTCGCCTTCGGCGGCATCGACCTCGTCGTCAACAACGCCGGGCTGTCGCTGTCGAAGCCGCTGCTCGAGACCACCGAGAAGGACTGGGACCTGCAGCACGACGTCATGGCCAAGGGGTCGTTCCTCGTGTCGAAGGCGGCGGCGAAGGCGCTCATCGCGCAGAAGATGGGCGGCGACGTCATCTACATCTCGTCGAAGAACTCCGTCTTCGCCGGGCCCAACAACATCGCGTACTCCGCGACGAAGGCCGACCAGGCCCACCAGGTGCGACTGCTCGCGGTCGAGCTCGGCGAGCACGGCGTGCGCGTCAACGGCATCAACCCCGACGGCGTCGTACGCGGCTCGGGCATCTTCGCCGCCGGCTGGGGCGCCAACCGCGCCGCGACCTACGGCGTCGACGAGAAGGACCTCGGCCAGTTCTACGCCAACCGGACGATCCTCAAGCGCGAGGTCGTGCCCGAGAACGTCGCCGATGCCGTCTATGTACTGACCGGCCCCGAGCTCTCGCGCACGACGGGCCTGCACATCCCCGTCGACTCCGGCGTCGCCGCCGCGTTCCTGCGATGAGTCGCGCTGGCCGCGGCCTCGCCGGCCTCGCCGGGCTCGCCGGGCTCGCCGGGCTCGCCGCCGAGCCCACCCCTTGTCGCCGAACCCACCCCTCATCCGCCGCGTTTTCCGGGTGGGATGGGGCACACCGGGTGGGCTCGACAGAGGCGACAGCGTGAGCGCCGCATCGGGTACTCGCGCCGCGCGAGAGCGCGCCGCATCGGGTACCGTCGCGGCGGTCGACCTCGGGGCGACCAGCGGGCGGGTCATCGTCGGGCACGTGGGGCCGGACACGCTCGAGACCCAGACGGTCGCGCGGTTGGCGAACGACCCGGTGCGCACCGGCGACGGCCTGCACTGGAACCTCGTGGGCATGTACGGCTCGGTGCTCGACGGGCTTCGCGCGGCGTTCCGCGAGACCCCCGACATCGCCTCGATCGGCGTCGACTCGTGGGCCGTCGACTACGGGCTGCTGCGGCGCGGACGGCTGCTCGGCGAGCCGTTCCACTACCGCGACGAGCGCACCGCGCGCGGTGTCGAGGCGGTGCACGCGCGCCTGCCGCACCCCGAGCTGTTCGAGCGCAACGGCCTGCAGTTCCTGCCGTTCAACACCCTCTACCAGCTCGCGGCCGAAGACCCCGAGGTGCTCGCATTCGCCGACACCGCCCTGCTCGTGCCCGACCTCGTCGGATACTGGCTCACCGGCGTCGCCCGCGCCGAGCAGACCAACGCCTCGACGACCGGCCTCCTGCGCGTGCTGCAGGCCGCGTGGGACGACGGCCTGATCTCGGCGCTCGGCATCCCCCGCGGCATCCTGCCCCCGCTCATCGCCCCCGGCGATCGGCTCGGCGCGCTGCGGGAGGATGTCGCAGCGTCTCTCGGCGCACCCGCCGGCACCCCCGTGACCGCCGTCGGATCGCACGACACCGCCTCGGCCGTCGTCGCGGTGCCGATGCGCGCGGATGCCGCCGCCTACATCTCGTGCGGAACGTGGGGACTCGTCGGCGTCGAGGTCGACCACCTCGTGCTGAGCCCCGCCGCGCTGGCGGCGAACTTCACGAACGAGGGCGGCGTCGACGGGCGCGTACGCCTGCTGCACAACGTCATGGGGCTGTGGGTGCTGAGCGAGGCGGTACGCCAATGGGAGCGCCGGGAAGGCCACCGCATCGACCTGCCGACGCTGCTGGATGCCGCGCGCGAGGCCGACGGCGTCGTGTTCGATGTGAACGATCCGCGGTTCCTCGCCCCGGGCGACATGACACCGCGCATCGACGCGTGGTGCGCCGAGAACGACGTCGCGCCGCCGCGCACGCGCGCCGAGTACGCCCGGTCGATCGTCGAGTCGCTCGCGCAGGCGTTCGCCGACGCGGTCCGCGATGCGGCGCGCTTGGGCGGCGTCGACGTGCGGACGATCCACATCGTCGGCGGCGGGGCCCTCAACGAGCTGCTCTGCCAGCGCACGGCCGACCGGGCGGGTCTGCCGGTGCTCGCCGGCCCCGTCGAGGCCACGGCGCTCGGCAACGTGCTGGTGCAGGCCCGTGCCGCGGGCTTCGTCTCGGGATCGCTCGACGCCCTCCGCGACCTCGTCGCCCGCACGCACGCCCCGCGCCGCTACGACCCGCGGGCCTGACACGCCGAGCGCGTGACGTCCGTCGGGCGGGTGGTGCGGGAGTGACGCCTCCACACCGCGGACTTCACACCAGCCCCACCGGCCCGACGAACGACACACCACCGGCGGCCCGGAGACCCCGCGACGAGGTGTCAAGGGGGGTCGCGGCGCAGCCGGGGCGGCGTAGCGTCACGCACATGAGCCACAACGACACCCCCGCCGGCGAGCCCACGGGCGATCGGCACATCGACGACACGAGCGCCGAGCAGTCGATCACCGAGGACGCGCCCACCGGCGGCGACGAGACGACCGAGGACGAGCTGGTCGCCGACAACGCCGCCGAAAAGGACATGCTGAAGACCCTCGATCCCGGCGACGCCCCCGCCTGACGATCAACGCGAAACGGCCGGTCCCTCGTCGGGGTCCGGCCGTTTCGTCGTGCGCGAACACGGTCTTGCACAATCATTTTTGCTAGCTATTCTAGCGATTATGAACACTCCATCTCGCCGCCGGTGGGCGGGGCTCGTCTTCATCAGCATCGCCGTCGCGCTCATCATCGTCGACTCGACGATCGTCAACGTCGCGGTCCCCTCGATCGTCGACGACCTCGGCATCACCTCGACGCAGGTGCAGTGGGTGCAAGAGGCGTACACCCTCGTCTTCGCCTCGTTGCTGCTCGTGTTCGGCAGCGTCGCCGACCGCGTCGGGCGCAGACGGATGCTGCTCACCGGCGTCGTCGTCTTCGCCCTGGCGTCGGTCGGCGCGGCCCTCGCCTCGACGGGCGACCTGCTCATCCTCGCCCGCTTCGTGCAGGGCGTCGGCGGCGCGATGATCCTCCCGACGACGCTGTCGCTGCTGAACGCGACCTTCCGCGGACGCGAGCGCGGCATCGCCTTCGCTGTCTGGGGCTCGACGATCGGCGGCATGGCGGCCGTCGGCCCGCTGCTCGGCGGGTGGTTGACGACCACGTTCTCCTGGCACTGGGCGTTCGGGATCAACATCCCGCTCGGCATCCTCATCGTCGTCGGCATCCTGCTCACGGTCGACGAGTCGCGCGGAGGCGCGGCCGGCATCGACGTCGTCGGCGCCGTGCTCTCGGTCGTCGCGATGGGCACGCTCGTCTTCGGCCTCATCGAGGGCCGCACCTACGGCTGGTGGAGCGTCGATCAGCACCCCGAGCTGTTCGGCGCCTCGTGGCCGTGGGACCTCTCCCCCGTCCCCCTCGCCTTCGCCGTCTCGGCCCTCGCGATCGCGGCGTTCATCGCGTGGGGCGTGCGCCGCCGGCGCGCGGGCCGCCCGACGCTCCTGGCGTTCGGCCTGTTCGGCATCCCCTCGTTCCGCAACGGCAACCTGGCGGCGCTCGTCGTCGCACTCGGCGAGTTCGGCATCATCCTCGCCCTGCCCCTGTGGCTGCAGTTCGCGCTCGGCTTCGAGGCGGTGCAGACCGGACTCGTGCTGCTCGCCCTCGCGGCCGGCTCGTTCGTCGCGAGCGGCCTCGCGGGAGCCCTTTCGGGCAAGGTCGGCCCCGTGTGGATCGTGCGCGCGGGCCTGGCCGCCGAGATCGTCGGCGTCGTCGGGGTGGGACTCGTGATCGCCCCGGATGCCGCGTGGGGGCCGCTCGTGCCGGCGCTGTTCGTCTACGGCATCGGCGTCGGGCTCGCGACCGCCCAGCTGACGGGCGTCGTGCTCGCCGACGTCCCGGTCGCCGAGGGTGGGCAGGCGTCGGGCACGCAGTCCACCGCGCGGCAGTTGGGTGCGGCGCTCGGCATCGCGGTGCTCGGCACGATCCTGTTCTCGACGACGTCCGGAGCGCTGACGGCGAAGCTCGACGACCGCGGCATCCCGGCGGAGCAGCGCGATCAGGTCGTCTCGGCCGTCGTCGAGAGCGCTGGCGGCGCCATCGCCGGACTCGAGTCGTCGCCGCAGACCGCCGATCTCGCCTCGGACGCGAAGGCCGCCCTCTCGGACGGCACGCGCGCCGCAAGCTTCGCCGCCGCGGGCTTCCTCGTGCTGGGCCTCGCCGCGACGGCGTCCCTCGGGCGGGGTCGTCAGCCACGACCCGCCGCGGAGTCGGCGCCCGATGCCGCCTCGACCGCGACCTGACGACGCATCGCGCCGAGTTCGCCGCGCCCGTTCGCCACTCGGGGCCGCGCCCGCGCGCGTCAGGCCTCGCGCGTGATCGTCACCGCGACGTGCAGGGCGCTCTTGTACGGGCCGGCGAACACACCGCGCAGGGGCGGCACGTCGTTGTAGTCGCGACCCCCGACCGACGAGCACGTGCCGGTCGCTGATCTCGATGTTGTTGGTCGGATCGAAGCCCTGCCAGTCGCCCGCGAACCACTCGATCCACGCGTGCGATTCGCCCGTGACGGCGACGCCGATCTCGGCCTCGGGATCGGGATGCAGATAGCCCGACACGTACCGCGCGGGGATCCCGACGCTGCGCAGCGCACCGAGGGTGATGTGCGCGATGTCCTGACAGACGCCCTTACGATCGGGCCACGCCTCGGATGCCGTCGAGTGCACCCCCGTGACGCCCGGCATGTACTCGACGGCGTCGCCGATCGCGACGGCGATGGCGTGGGCCGCCGGCCCCGGCTCGTCGTGGGCGTCCGCGATGCCGCGAGCGAGCTCGGCGACCTCGGGATGCGGTGCGGTGCGGGCGGTCTGGCCCAGCTGCTCCACGGTGTGGATCGAGCGCTCGGCCTCGGCCGCGAGCTCGTCCCACGAGATGCCGCGGTGCTCGATCGGGCGCGGGCGCACCTCGACGAGCGACCGGGCCGTGATCGACAGCGACCGGTGCGACGCGAGGACGTCGAAGGCGGCGACGCGCGTGCCGAAGTAGTCGGTGTAGTGGTTGACGGACGTCGTCGGCTCGATGTCGAGCTGCGAGCTGAGCACGAACTGGCTGTCGGTCGAGCTCGGCAGCATCCGCGCCTCGTTGTACGAGGCGCCCACGTCACCGGGGTAGGTGAATCCGGTCGCGTGCTCGATGCGCAGACGCTTCACGAGGTCTCTCCGATCCAGTTCGGTTCCGCGGCCGTCGGGAAGAAGCGCCCGCGGATCGCCTCGGATGCCTCGCGGGTCACCTTCTGCACGTTGTCCATGTGCTCCGGCAGCTCCGACAGGATCTCTCCCAGCGGGCGGTACTCCAGGTCGTTGCGGATGCGGCCGAGCGCGCGCAGCACCGCGTTGGAGTGTCCCACGCGGTCGGCGACGGGGTCGATCGCGCTCATGCACTCCTCGGCTCGCTGGATCGAGTGGATGATCGAGCGCGGGAACAGCCGGTCGAGCAACAGGAACTCCGCGGCGTTGTGCGAGCTCGGCATGCCGCGGTACGTGCGCAGATACGCCTCGTACGCGCCGCACGAGCGGAGGATGGTGGTCCACGACGGGCCCGACTCCTCGGTCAGCGAGCGCGTGGCGAGCAGGCGCGCCGTCATGTCGGTGCGCTCGATCGAGCGTCCGAGGGTGAAGAACTGCCACGCCTCGTCGCGGCTCGTCGACGAGTCGGTCACCCCGATGGCCAGGGCCGCGCGCTCGCGCACCCAGTGGAAGAACTCGTGCACCTTCTCGGCGTTCAGCCGACGCGGCATCCGAGAGTAGGTGGTGTTGAGGGTCTCCCACAGCTCGGTCGAGACGATCTCGCGCGCCCGCCGCGCGTTTTCGCGGGCCGACTGCAGCGAGTAGGCGATGCTCGACGGGTTCGTGCGATCCACCGCGAGACGCGTGAGCACGTCCTGCCGCGTCACGGCATCCTGCCCCTCGGGCGGGAACGAGCCCATCACCGACAGCAGCGAACGGCAGGCGGTGTCCTCGTCGATCCATGGATCCTCGAGCAGCAGCTGCAGGTGCACGTCGAGGATGCGCGCGGTGCCGTCGCTGCGCTCGATGTAGCGACCGATCCAGAAGAGGCTCTCGGCGATGCGGCTCAGCACGTCGCACCTCCCGTCTGCTGCTGCTGCTGCTCCTGCTGCTCGCTCAGGCTGCCGGGACGGTCCTGCGGCGAATGCGTGGGCTCGTGCTGCTCGTCGTAGATGATCGGGATCGCCTGCGTCGACGCCTGGTCGGCGACGAGCGAGGCGAGATTGCCCTGGCTGTACTCGAGGGTGCGGGGTGCGTCGCCGCCGACCACCCACGTGTCCTTCGACCCGCCGCCCTGACTGGAGTTGACCACGAGCTGTCCTTCGGGGAGCGCGACGCGCGTCAGCCCGCCGGGGAGCACCCACACCTCGTCGCCGTTGTTCACGGCGAAGGGGCGGAGGTCCGCGTGGCGCGGCCGCATCCCGTCCTCGACGAGGGTCGGGATGGTCGAGAGCATGACGACCGGCTGCGCGATCCAGCCGCGCGGATCGGCCAGCAGTTTCTTGCGGAGCTTGTCGAGCTCGGCCGGGGAGGCGTCGGGGCCTACGACGAGGCCCTTTCCGCCCGAGCCGTCGACGGGCTTCACGACGAGCTCGTCGAGGCGGTCGAGCACCTCCTCGAGCGCGTTCGGGTCCTCGAGCCGCCACGTGTCGACGTTCTTGAGGATCGGCTCCTCGGCGAGGTAGTAGCGGATGAGGTCGGGCACGTACGTGTAGAGCAGCTTGTCGTCTGCGACGCCGTTGCCCACGGCGTTGGCGATCGTGACGTTGCCGAGGCGTGCGGCGAGCATGAGCCCCGGCGCGCCGAGCATCGAGTCCGCCCGGAACTGCAGCGGGTCGAGGAAGTCGTCGTCGACGCGGCGGTAGATCACGTCGACGCGCTGCGGACCGCGTGTCGTCCGCATGAAGACCTTGCCGCCGGAGCAGACGAGGTCGCGGCCCTCGACGAGCTCGACGCCCATGAGGCGCGCGAGCAGCGTGTGCTCGAAGTACGCCGAGTTGTACACGCCCGGCGTCAGCACGACGACGTTGGGCTCGTCGACCCCGGGAGGAGCCGACGCGCGAAGGGCCTGCAGAAGCTTGTTGGGGTAGTCGCCGACGGGACGCACGCGCATCGAGACGAACAGCTCGGGCAGCGTCTGCGCCATGACGCGGCGGTTCGAGATGACGTAGCTGACGCCCGAGGGCACGCGCACGTTGTCTTCGAGCACGCGCATCTCGCCGTGCTCGTCGCGGATGAGGTCGATGCCCGAGACCTGGATGCGCACGCCGTTGGCCGAGCGGATGCCGGCGGCCTGCCGGTAGTAGTACTGCGACGACGCGATGAGCTTGGCGGGCAGCACCCCGTCGCGCACGCAGAACTGGTGCCCGTATGCGTCGTCGAGGAACGCCTCGAGCGCGCGCACGCGCTGCTTCACGCCCGACTCGACGTGCGACCACTCGTCGTAGTCGATGACGCGCGGCACCGCGTCGAGCGGGAAGGGCCGCTCCTCGCCCGCGAAGTCGAAGGTCACGCCCTGGGCGAGGTACGAGCTCGCGAGCGATTCGGTGCGGCCGCGCAGCTCCTCCTGGGTCATCTGCGCGAGCGCCTGGTACAGCTCGCGGTACGCCGCGCGCGAGCTTCCGGGGGCGGGCAGGGTGCCCGACACCTCGAACATCTCGTCGTACGGCGGCACCCCCGACACGGTCTTGCGCGGCATCTGCGTCGAGCCGTATCCGTCGAAGAGGTCACCCATGGATGCGAGCCTAATCCGGGCCGTGTTGCGCCAGTATTTCCGCGCCCGTTTCGCCCGCCGTGTTGACATCCGGCGAGCCGGTCGGCGTGACGTTCGTCGGGCCGGTGGGGCTCGTGTCGTCCTGCCTGCGGCCGGAGCAGACGCCAGCACCACCGGCCCTGCGGATGTATCGCGACCCTCCGTCAGCCGCGCACGGCGAGCTCGTAGACGCGGGCGATCTTGGCCTCTGTGGTCGAGGCCGAGGGGTTCGTGACCACGAGACGCACCGCATCGACCCCGTCGACGCCGATCGCGACCTCACGCGCGGCCTGGGTGTTGCCGGTGACGGCCGAGACCTGCTGCCATCCCGCGGCCGTGCGGACCTCGACCGTGAAGTCGACGAGGACGACGCCGGTTCCGGCCCCGCCGCCGTACCCGCTGTAGACCCCGAGCGAATTCACCCGCTGCGGCGCGGCCAGCTCGATCGTCGCCGTCGGCGTCGCGTCGCCCACCGCAGAGAGCCACCGGCCGGCGTCCGTGCAGTCGCCGTCGACGAGGCGCGAGCCCGGATACGCCGAGGAGTACGTCGACGACACCGTGACCGTTGCCCCGAGGCCGTCGTGCGAGGCGCACGGCGAGACGTTCGGCAGACCGCCCAGCCAGTCCCTGACGAACTGCCCCTGGTGCTCGCCGCCGAGGATGTTCCAGTCGTAGTCGAACATCTGCGGCTTCCAGAAGTTGTCGAGGATCCACGCCTGCCACCCGATCCACGGACGGGCGTCGAGGTAGGTGCGGAACGGCACGCCCCAGTTCGTCGTGGTTCCCGCCGTGATGCTGTCCGAGAACTCTCCCGGCGGGTTCCATCCGAACTCGGTGATGACGACGGGGATCTGCCGAGCCGCGTTGCCGAACTTGCTGTCGAGCAGCGCCGTCGTCGGGGCCCCCTGATTGGGGTAGATGTGGAAGACATACGCGATGTTGCCGCCCACGATGGGGTCGCTCACGGCACCGTTGACGAACGTGCTCCACTGCGGCGAGCCCATCAGCAGCAAGGTGTCGGGCGCGGTCTCCCGGATGCCGTCGACGACCGGCTGGATGTAGGCCTTCCACGTCGACCAGCTCGCGGGGTTGATGGGCTCGTTGAAGACCTCGAAGACGACGTTGGTCACGTCGCCGTACTGCGGCGCGATGTAGTCCCAGAAGCGCTCGACCGTCGAGCGCGGCACGGCACCCGCCCCGTCGCCGTAGTCGCGGACGAGGTGCAGGTCGATGATGAGGTAGATGCCGAGGTCGACGGCCTGCTGGACGTACGGCGCGATGTACTCGGCGTCGTAGGCGGCGAGGTCGGTGGTCGCGGAGATCTCGGTGACGGGCAGGCGCACGACCTTCGACCCCCAGGCCGCCGCGAGGTCGATCATCTCAGAGGTGGGACGCGAGTCGCAGTAGTCGCAGAGGTCGTTCTGCTCGGGGGCGAGCACTGACACCCCGCGCAGGGCGATGTCCGCGCCGCTGGCGTCGACGACCCGGTTCCCCTGGGTCGACAGCGCGGGGAGAGACCCGTCGGCGACCGCCGCAGCGGGTGCGACCCACGCGAGACCGGCGATGAGCGCGACCGCTGAGACGACGGCGCCGAGGCGGCGCCGCAGGCGCCCGCGTCGACGCGCGACGGGATGGGGCGGGTGGGAGAGAGGGGGCATGGATCCGTCCTTCCTGACACGTGCGCCGGCCTCGTCGCCGACGTACGATCCCGACGCGTCAGCGCGACGGGACGATTTCGCGGGCTCGTTCCCGCGGCTTCCAGTGGTGCGTGCGCACCTCTTCCGGCCAGCGCAGCGCGATGCCGAGACGGTCGGTCAGCACCCGGCGTAGGTCGTCGAGCAGACGCGGCTGGGCCCGGACGGCGCGTGGGGGCACCCGCTCCGCGAGCGCCACGGCCGCGAGTGCGGCGACGGCCTCACCGATGCTCCATTCGACCGGATGCAGGCGGTAGCAGCCGTTGGTGATGTGGGTCGAGCCGATGTTCTTCGCGGCCGGCAGCAGGTTGTCGACGCGCACCGGCAACAGTGCGCCCAGCGGGATCTGGAACGGGTACGACTCGATGTCGACGTAGGTGCGCCCCGCCGTCGAGGGATGCAGGTCGATGCGGTAGTGCCCGAGCCCGACGCTGTCGTCGAACACGGCGCTCCCCGCTCCCGCGCCGCGGGCCTGCACGCCGACGTGCTGCTCGAGGACGCGGAACTCGGTCACCGCTCGCCGCGCCTCGCGGATGTAAACGCGGTCGGCGTATCCGTCGGCGGTGCCGGTGACGTCGCCGCGCAGGCGGAGACCGGGGTACCCGGTGCCGCCGTCGTGCCGCGGCGCCTCGGTCTGCATCCAGTAGAGGAACGACTCCGACAGCTCGCGGCTCGCCGCCCGCGCCCGATCCGCCGCGGCCCCGTCGACGCCGAGAAGGGGCGCCTCCCAGTAGTCGATCTGCGGCCAGTTGACGAGCGTCACGTCGGAGATGCCGCCCGTGAAGTTCTCGGCGGCGAGCACGCGGCGATACCGCCAGAGATCGAAGGGCACGTCGGGGGTGTCGACCTCCTGGAAGAGCGGGCGGGTCCGTTCGTGCAGCCCGATCGGCTCGATGTCGGTCCACGACAGCTGCGGTCCCGGCCAGAAGGAGTCGACGTGCGTCCGCCAGTGCTCGTAGCGCGCGGGGCGATCGCCGACATGGTCCTCGCCCTCGCGGTGCTCGATCGCGAAGCACCACGAGACCGCCTGCTGGTCCATCGGGTCGGCGACCGCGGGGGCGTGCAGCTCTCCGGTGTCGTCGACTCCCTCGGCGCCGATGACGTGCTCGACCCGTGCGAGCTCGAGCAGGTCGCCGAGCTCGGTGGCATCCACCACGATCGGCGCCGTCAGCACCGTCTCCTCCCCCGTCCGACTGCGGACGACCACGCCCTCGACCCGATCGCCCACGACGTCGACCGCGACGGGCTCGTGGTCTCGGAGCACCCGAAGTCGCCCGGTCGCGAGCCACGGCGCGAGCATCTCGTCGATGACCGCGTCGGCGACGCGCGGCTCGTGGCAGAGGCGGCTGACGATGCCGCGTCCAGGGTTGAAGATCGGCCCGGCTGCGGCCGCGGGCGTGACCGGATAGTTGCGGCGGTAGTAGTCGCGGACCCGGCGACGGAACTCGGCGTAGCTCGGCGATGTCGTCGGCTGCTCGATCCAGGCGTGCTCGTCGGGCGGCACCGCCTGCGAGGTGAGCTGCCCGCCGAGCCGACCGGACTCCTCGGTCATCACGACCCGCAGGCCCAGACGCGTCGCGGTGATGGCCGCGGCCACCCCGCCGACGCCGCCTCCGATGATCAGCAGGTCGATCGACTCGGTCATGCTCGTTCCTCCCTGACGCGGGCGACGGTGCCCCCGGCGACCACCTCGCACGCGACGAACGTGCTCTCCCTGGCGGCATCCGGATCGTCCACCATCTCGATGAGGCGGTCGACGGCGAGCCGGCCGATCTCCTGGCGCGGGATGCGCAGATCGTCCCACCGCAGGTCCGCGGCGCTCGTGTCCTCGAGGACGGCGACCGAGACGTCGCCCGGAATGTCGACCCCGAGCTCGGTCAGTCGGCTGCGGAGCTCGACCGCCACCCGCTCGCTCTCGGCGACGGCCGCGGTGCAGCGTCCGGCGGCGAGAGCCGCGACGACCTCGTCGGGAACGCCCGCGCGGCCCTCGCGGAATCCGGGTGACGCGTCGGCGATACCGAGGCGGGTGATCGCCTCCGCATACCCGGCCCGGCGGTCCTCGTACGGTTCGACGTCGATCGAGTCGCGCAGGTACACGAGGTCGCGATGCCCGAGGGCGTGCAGGCGCTCGACGATCTCGGATGCCGCGGCACGGTAGTCGGGGATGATGCACGGGATCGCGGCTCCGGGCACATCGCGACGACCGATGTGGATGAAGGGGTATCCCTCGCGCCAGAGCTTGGCGAGCTCGTCGCGGTCGGGCGAGACGCCCAGGAGGACGCTGCCGTCGGCGATGCGCAACCGGTTCGTCTCGTCGCGGTAGATCCGCCGCCCGCCGGCACCGTCGCCCGTCGAGCTGAACAGCACGAGGTCATGGCCCGTCTCTTCGGCCCGCTGCTCGATGCCGAGCAGGAACTCGACGTAGAAGCCTTCGCGGGCGTTCGGGAAGAGCGGCTCGAACGTGTGCACTCCGAGCAGTTGCGTGCGTGAGCCACGGAGATTGCGTGCGACGGGGTTGGGCACGTAGCCGAGCTCGGCGATCGCCTCATGGATGCGCTGCCGCGTCTCGTCGGGGATGCGCGCGGCGTCGCCGCTGATCACGCGCGACACCGCCGACTGCGAGACGCCGGCGAGGCGGGCGACGTCGGACTGGCGGATCGAGCGCGGGCGGGTGCTGGGCGTGGTCACGAGACCTCCTCGGTCAGAGTGCGGGAGACGAGCTGCGTCATCGACGAACCGGCGAGCTCGTGCCCGCGACCGACGTCGTGCAGCCAGCAGTCTGCGCCATGACCCGGCCCGACTTCGATGCGGGGTGGCCGCGTCGTGCGGCACTGCTCCATCGCGAACGGGCACCGCGGGTGGAAACGGCATCCGCTCGGCGGGTCGATGAGGCTGGGCGGCTCGCCGAGGTCGTCCGCCGACCCGAAGACGGCGTCGCGATCGCGATCGGCATCGCCCTGCGGGTCGGGCGACGACTCGATGAGCAGCTTCGTGTAGGGATGCTGCGGGTCGGCGATCACCGCCTCCTTCGGGCCCATCTCGACGATGCGGCCCGCGTACATCACGACGATGTCGTCGCAGAGGTACCGAGCGCTCGCGATGTCGTGGGTGATGTACAGCAGC
Organism: Microbacterium arborescens; assembly: GCA_036946435.1. GTDB lineage: Bacteria > Actinomycetota > Actinomycetes > Actinomycetales > Microbacteriaceae > Microbacterium > Microbacterium arborescens_A. The sequence continues at coordinate 24,213 of JAQIJE010000006.1, forward strand.
GCGAGACCGTCCTCGCGGCGGAGCCGGTCGAGGAGGTTGAGCATCTCCAGCCGGATCGAGACGTCGAGCATCGAGATCGGCTCATCGCCGAGGAGGACGCGCGGCTCGACCGCGAGAGCGCGCGCGATCACGACGCGCTGCCGCTGGCCGCCCGACAGCTCGTGCGGGAACTTCTCGAGGTAGTCGTCGGCGGGGGTGAGCGCGACGCGCTCCAGCAGCTCCCGCGCACGGCCCAGCCGCTCGGCGCGGGAGAGCCCGCGATGGTGTAGCCGGATCGCCCGGTCGATGTTGTGCCGCACGCGATGCAGCGGGTTGAGTGACCCGAAGGGGTCCTGGAAGATCAGCTGCACCGCCTTCCGGTAGGCGAGCTCGGCCTGGCCGGTCGGGCGTTCGACTGCTCTCCCCTCGAGGCGGATGCTGCCGGAGGTCGGTTCGTAGAAACGCGCGAGCAGCCGCGCGAGCGTCGTCTTGCCGCTACCGCTCTCGCCGACGACCGCGGTGACGCGCCCGGGGACGAGCCGGAGGGTGATGTCCTCGACCGCGTGCACGGTCGCCTTGGCGCCGAGCCCCGAGGTGACGGTGAAGTGCTTGGTGACATCGACGGCCTCGAGCACGGGCGCGGACCCGATGGGCTTCGTCGTCGTGATCTCGGTCATGAGCCGACCTCCTCGGGTTCGCGCAGATGGCAGGCGACGGACCGCTCGCCGTGCGGGGTGAGCTGCGGCAGCTCCGACCGGCAGCGGTCGAACGCGTGGGCGCAGCGCGGCGCGAACGGGCAGCCCGCGGGGAGCAGTCGCAGGTCGGGAGGCGTTCCCGGGATGCCCTCCAGACGCTCGATCGGTGCATGCAACGGCGGGAAGGAGTCGCGGAGGCCCTGCGTGTACGGATGAAGCGGTGAGCGGTAGATCTCGCGCGACGCCGCGAGCTCGACGATGCGACCGGCGTACATGACGGCGATGCGGTCCGCGAGCTCGAGGAGCAGTGACAGGTCGTGCGTGACGAAGACGACGGCGAACCCGAGCTCGCGCCGCAGCCGCAGCACCTGCGCGAGGATCTGCCGCTGCATGACGACGTCGACCGCCGTTGTCGGCTCGTCCATGACGACGAGCTCGGGCCGGCAGGCGAGAGCGAGCGCGATCGTCGCACGCTGCCGCATCCCGCCCGACAGCTCGTGCGGGAAGCTGCGCGCCCGGTCGGCCGAGATGCCGACGAGCCCGAGCAGCCGCCGCGCCTCGTCCCAGGCCGCGGCCCGGCTCATCGAACGATCGTGCGTGCGCAGCACGTCGACGAACTGCTCTCCGACGCGGGTGACCGGGTTGAGCGCGTCCATCGCGCTCTGCAGCACGATCGACAGCCGGGTCCAGCGCAGCCCCCGCAGCCGCCGCGGGGTGAGCCGCACCAGATCGATGCCCGCGCCGCCCTCCCGGGGGTGGTAGACGACGCGTCCTGCCGTCGTCACGGCCGGCGGCCGTTGGAGCCGGGTGAGCGCCGTGATGAGCGTCGACTTGCCCGACCCCGACTCGCCGACGACCCCGAGGATCTCGCCCCGCTGCAGGTCGAAGGTCACGTCGGCGCACGCGCGCACCGCGCCCGTCGCACCGGCGTACTCGACCGTGAGTCCCCGCACTTCGAGCAGCACGTCCGAGCCCGCGGCATCCGAGGGCGCGTCCGGTCGTCTCTCCTGGATCATCGTCATGTCATGCCCTCTCTGCACCGGTCGTCTCGAGCACGGCGGCCTCGCGGCGCACCGAGGCGGTGCGCTTGGCGACCCGCCGGCTCGCCGCCCGCAGCTTGGGGTTGGCGAGCTCGTCCACGCCGAAGTTGATGAGCGCGGCGGCCGTGCCGACGAGCGCGATGCACAGCCCCGGCGGCACGAACCACCACCAGAGCCCGCGCAGCACGGCGCTCTGCTGCTGCGCGGCCTGGATCATCGTTCCCCAGCTGATCGCCGACGAGTCGGAGACCCCGAGGAAGGCGAGGCCCGCCTCGGCCATGACGGCGCCGATGAGGCCGCCGAGGAACATCGAGGCGATCCAGCCGTACAGGTGCGGCAGCACCTCGACGAAGATGAGGCGGCGGTGCGGCTCGCCCAGCATCCGCATGGCCTGGACGAAGTCGCGGTTGCGCACGCTCATCGCCTGCGCCCGCAGGGTGCGCGCACCGCCGGCCCAGCCGAACACCCCGATGATGATCGCGATCATGACCAGGCCCGTCCCCTGCAGGTAGCCGGCGACCACGAAGATCAGCGGCAGCACCGGCATGACGAGGAAGATGTTGGTGAGGAAGTTCAGCAGGTTGCCCGTCGTGCCGCCGAAGTAGCCCGCCGGCACGCCGACGACGATCGCGATCGCGGTGCCGATGGCCGCACCGAGGAACCCGACGAACATCGAGCCGCGGGCGCCTTCGATGACCTGGGCGAGCACGTCCTGGCCGAACTGGGTCGTACCCAGCGGATGCGCGGCGCTCGGCGGCGCGGCGATCGCCGAGATGTCGTTGGCGCGGGCGTCGAGGCCCAGTGCCGACAGGAGCACAGGGCCCAGCAGTGCGAGCAGCACGAAGAACGCCAGCACGACGACTCCGAAGAGCACCTTGCCATTGCGGAGCAGGGAGGCACGCATGTCAGCTCTCCTCTCGGACGCGAGGATCGAGCCACACGTACAGCGAGTCGGCGATGAGGTTCGCCAGCAAGACCGTGAGGGTCACGAGCAGGAAAACGCCCTGCATGACCGGATAGTCGCGCTTCTGCAGCGCCGAGAACAGCAGATATCCGATGCCCGGGTAGCTGAAGACGATCTCGGTGAGCAGCGCCCCGCCGACCACGCCGCCGAGCGCCATCGCGAAGCCGGTGAACTGCGGCAGCATCGCGTTGCGCGCCGCATAACGCCAGCGCACGCGCGCGGGAGAGAGGCCCTTGGCCTGCGCGAGGAGCACGTAGTCCTCGCGCACCGTCGTGACGGTCATGTTGCGCATGCCCAGCATCCATCCGCCGAACGCCGAGAAGATGATCGTCAGTGCGGGCAGCGCCCCGTACTGCATGACGCTCAGCAGGAAGGCCGGATCGAGCGAGATCGGCAGGTTCGGGTCGTATCCGCCCGAGAGCGGGAACCAGCCGAAGACGAAGCCGAACAGCCACAGGGCCAGCAGCGCGATCCAGAAGTAGGGCACCGACGAGACGAACGTGATGAACGGCGTCATGATCGAGTCGAACCGCGACCCGGCGCGCCAGCCGACGGCGACTCCGAGCATCGTGCCGAGCACGAACGAGATGACGGTCGTCGTCCCCACGAGCAGGAGCGTCCACGGCAGGCCGGCACCGACGAGATCGGCGACCGGGACCGGGAAGTTCGAGATCGACACGCCGAGGTCGAACCGCGCCAGCTGGGCGACGTAGGCGCCGTACTGCTCGAACAGGTTCTGATCGGGATTGCCGAAGAGCCCGCGGATCGACACCAGCGCCTCCGGCGCCAGCGCCTGACCGCTCACCCGTTCGAGCTGGTCGATGATCGCCGCCGACGGGTCGCCGGGCATGAGACGCGGGATCACGAAGTTGAGCGTCACCGCCGACCAGGCGGCCACCAGGTAGAAGCCGAGGCGCTTGAGGAGGAAGGCCCCGCTGCGCCGGCGGGGCTTCCGGCGCGCCGAGACCTCGGCCAGGGCCGTCGTCGTGGTGGGCGTGGGAGCCCCACCGAGCGCGGTCATGACGCCGGCTTCAGCGAAAGCAGGGTACGGACGGTGTCGGGCCCGAGGCTCGGAAAGGGCACGGCGTCGAAGTCGTCGGGCGTCGGCCAGCCGGACCAGTGCGTCGCGTTGATGTCGACGAACCAGTACGAGTTGTACAGCGGGCTGAAGGGCACCTCGTCGACCACGATCCGCTGCATCTCGTGCCCGAGCGAGCGCAGCGTGTCCTCATCGGCCGCCCGGGTCATGTCCGCCAGGATGCGGTCGGTCTCGGGATCGTTCCAGCGCCCGACGTTCGTCGCGGCGGCTGTGCCGAGGGGCTCGACGTACCTGCTGTCGAGGAACCCGTAGACGCCGTAGACCCCCGCGCCTCCGGTCGTGGCGATCGTCAGGTCGAAGTCGCCCGTCTTCTGCTGGTCGTAGAGAGTCGCTCCCGGAGCCCCCGCCGGAGCGACCGAGATGCCCAGCACCGACTTCCAGCTGTTGATCATGATGTCGGCGTACGCGTTCCACCCGAAGTCCTGGTTGAACGACAGGCGGGGCGAGTACCGCTGCCCGTCCTTCTCGAGGGCACCGTCGACGACCGTGAAGCCGGATGCCGCGAGTGCGGCCTGCGCCGCGGCGGCATCCACGTCCTGCACGACACCGCGGTACTCCGGCGCGATCCAGTCGGCGTAGATTTGGTCGACGAGGCCCGTGGGGCCGGCCTCGGTGCCCGGCCGGTTGAGCGTCGCGGTGATGTCCGATCGCGGGATCGAGAGGGCGAGCGCTCGCCGCAGGTCGGCGTTGTCGAAGGGCGGCTGCGCGGTGTTGTACATCATCGAGTAGGCCCCGCCGGTGGCGTAGAGCTGGTACAGGTTGGTCTCGGGGCTCTGCGCGACGAACTCCTCCTCCGCGCCCGCCCACGACGCCGGCGCCCAGTCGACGTCGCCGCGGAGCAACTGAGCCTTGACCGCCTCGACGTTCGTCGCGAGCACCTTCAGATAGGTCATGGGCATCTGCCCGCCCCAGTAGTCGTCGCGCGCCTTGAGCGTCACCTGCTGGGCCGCGAACGCGTCGACCGTGAAGGGCCCCGTGCCCACGGGGTCGGGGTTCGTCCAGCTCATGAGGTCCTGGTCGCGCCAGATGTGCTCGGGGACGACGGGCAGCGAGCTCGACGCGAACTGGTTGAGAGCGGCGAACGAGGGCTCGGCGAAGTCGACCTGGACCGTGTCGTCGTCGATCTTGCTCACCGCCTCGTAGGTCACGCCGGCGAGGTTGAGTTCGGGGCGTTCGAGCGGGAGCGAGAGCGAGTAGACGACATCGTCGGCATCCATTGTCTCGCCGTCCGAGAACGTCACATCGGAGCGCAGCTCGATCGTGAGCGCGGTGCCGGCCTCGTCGAACTGCAGCGATTCGGCGAGCCACGGCTCGACAACGGCGTCGTTGGCGTAGTCGATGCGGGCGAGCGGCTCGTAGATCAGCTCGGCGTTGGGGGCCTTCTCGGTCGCGGGGCCGAGGACGTTGTAGTTGCGGACGTAGGTCGTGCCGCCGTCCGACTTGCCGTAGATCAGCGTCTCGGCGCGGGCGGCGGTGTTCGTGGCGGTGCCCGGCGTGCAGGCGGCGAGAGCGAGCGCCGCCGTCGCGAGGGCGGCGGTGGCGGCGATTCGGGAAGTGCGCATTCCGGTCTCCTGTGACGTGGCGTGCGGATCCGACGGTCATACGTATGAGCGCCGGTTCGTAGAAGGACAGCGGTGTGCTTCTACGTATGACCAACACGGTAGCGGGCGCTGGAGGTCGGTGTCAACCAGATCTTCCGCCGAGCCACGGCGGTCCCGCGACGGGTCGCGCGCGTGACGTTCGTCGGGCCGGTGGGGCGCATGTGGTCTTACGGGCGTGGTGACGCCGCACCAGCCCCACGGATGTCACGCCATCGCGTGCGGCCCGGCGTCAGGCGGCGAGCACGACGCGCACCTGCTCGACCGCCCAGTCGAGCTCGGTCGCGCGGATGACGAGCGGCGGCGAGAGCACGATCGTCGACTCCCCCGCGACATCGACGAGCACGCCCCGGGCGACGAGACGGCGCGCGAGGTCGGCGGCCGACCCCGCGCCGGGGTCGATGTCGATGCCGGCCCAGACCCCGGCGGTGCGCGCCGCCGTCGCGCCCGCGCCGACGAGTGCCTCCACCCGCGCGGCGAGGTGCTCGGCGAGCGCCCGCGCGCGCGTCTGGATCTCGCCGGTTCCGAGGAGTTCCACGACCCGGTGCCCGATCGCGGCGGCGAGCAGCGAGCCGGATGCCGCCGCACCGACTGCGCCGAGCATCTCGCGGCTGCCGAGGACGGCGGCCGACGGCACGATCCCGCCGCCGAGAGCCGGACCGAGCAGCCGCAGATCGGGCGCCTCGGCACCGACGAGCGGTGCGAGCGTGTCGCCGGTGCGGCCGAGCCCCGAGCGCGTCTCGTCGAGCACGAACACGACGCCGCGCTCGGCGCAGGCCGCGCGCACGGCGCCGAGGTAGTCCGCGGCGGGAGCGACGACACCGGCCTCGACCTGCACGGGTTCGAGCACGACGGCGGCGACGTCGTCGCCGAGCGCCGCGACGAGGGCCGCCGCGTCACCGAACGCGACCGTCCGCGCCCCGGCGGCGACGAGCCGGTCGTGCGATCCGGTCGCGACGACGACGGATGCCGCATCCGCGCGCCCGTCGTGACCCGCCCGCCGGCCCGCGGCGGCGAGGGCGGCCGCCACGGCGATGTCGAGCGCCTCGTCGGCGGTGCTGACGGGCAACGCGACCTCGACCCCCGCGAGCTCGGCGAGGGCGGCGGCGAATCCGCCGCTCCGGTCGTTGCCGAGCGCTCGGCTCGCGAACGTCGCCCGGGCCAGCTGCTCGGTGGCGACGGCCAGCAGCGCCGGGTGGCGGTGTCCGAAGGTCAGCGCGCCCGACGACGACGACAGGTCGAGATAGCGGCGGCCCTCGACGTCGGCGACCCAGACGCCCTCGGCCGTCGCGGCGACGACCGGCAGCAGGGGGCGCGCACCGGCGAGACGATCGCGGATCTCGCCGGCATCCGGAGTCGAGACGGGCGCGGGGGCGGGGACGACGGACGACATGTGGTCTCCTGGCGATCGACGGGCGAGCGGGCGGGCGGGCTCGCGGTGCCCATTCTCCCACCGCCGCCTCGCCCGCTCAGCGCGGAACGATCCGCCCGGCGCCGATTGCGCAAGACCCTGCGCGGCGACCGCATCGCCTGCCAGGCTGAGAGCACACCACCGCAGATCGTCGAAGGAGACCCATGCAGCAGCGCACCCTCGGACCGTTCACCGTCTCGGCCATCGGCCTGGGAGGCATGCCCGTGTCGATGAACAACGACAAGCAGATCCCCGACCGGACCGATGCCGTCGCCACCGTCCACGCCGCGCTCGATGCGGGCGTGACCCTGCTCGACACGGCCGACATCTACGCGCCCAGCTGGGACTCGATGGGCCACAACGAGGAGATCATGGCCGAGGCCCTCGCCTCGTGGGGCGGCGACCGCTCGCAGATCGTCGTGGCGACCAAGGGCGGCATCACCCGCAGCGAGGGCGAGAAGTGGGGCCGCGACGGCTCGCTCGCTTATCTGCGCAGCGCCGTCGAGGCATCGCTGCGTGCCCTGCGCGTCGATGTGATCGACCTGTACCAGTACCACCGCCCCGACCGCTGGCTCGTCTACGGCGACGTCATCGAGAGCTTCCGGACGCTGCAGCAGGAGGGCAAGATCCGCTCGATCGGCATCTCGAACGCGAGCGTCGAGGAGATCGAGATCGCCGAGCAGGTGCTGGGCGACGGCGGACTCGCGAGCGTGCAGAACGAGTTCTCGCCGCGGCATCCGGGAAGCTACGACGAGCTGCGGTACTGCGCCGAGCGCGGCATCGCCTTCCTGCCGTGGAGCCCGCTCGGCGGCACCGGCGGCGCGGCCCGCTCGGTCGGCGACCGCTTCGCCGTCTTCGGCGAGGTCGCCCGCGACCACGGGGTGAGCCCGCAGCAGGTCGTGCTCGCGTGGGAGCTGGGGCTCGGCGACACCGTCATCCCGATCCCGGGCGCGCGCCGCGCCGAGTCGATCGTCGACAGCGCGAAGGCGGCCGACCTCGACCTCACCGCCGACGAGCGGTCCCGCCTGTCGCACTCCGTCGGCATCGACGACTGAGCGCCGCGCGGCGGCTCGCCCTCACACCCCGTCGGGTGAGAGGTCGAGCCGTCGCAGCAGTTGCGCGTTGAGCGCGACGACGATCGTCGACAGCGACATCAGGATCGCCCCGACCGACATCGGCAGCACGAATCCGACGGGCGCGAGAATGCCGGCCGCCAGCGGCACCGACAGCAGGTTGTACCCCGCCGCCCACCAGAGATTCTGCGTCATCTTGCGGTACGTCGCGCGCGACAGCTCGATCACCGACACGACCGACCGCGGGTCGTCGCTGGCGAGGATGACCCCCGCCGAGGCGATCGCGACGTCGGTGCCGGCGCCGATCGCGATGCCGACGTCGGCCTGCGCGAGCGCGGGCGCGTCGTTGACCCCGTCGCCGACCATCGCAACACGGCGCCCCTCGGCCTGCAGCTCCGCGACGGCCGCGGACTTGTCCTCGGGGCGCACGCCCGCGAAGTAGCGCTCGATGCTGAGCTCTCCGGCGACGGATGCCGCGACCGCCTCGGCGTCGCCCGTGATCATGACGACGCGCACGCCGCGCTCGGCGAGCGCGGCCACCGCGGCGCGCGACTCCGGGCGGATCTCGTCGGCCAGCCGCAGCGCTCCCGCGACCGTGCCGTCGACGATGACGTGCAGGATGATCGCCCCCTCCGCGCGCCACGGCGCCACGGCGGCGAGCTCGGCGCCGCCCTCGCGTTCGAGCAGCGCGGGACCCCCGACCTGCACGGCGCGCCCGGCGACCTCGGCGCGCACGCCGACGGCCGGCGACGACGAGAACCCCGACGCCTCGGGCACGTCGAGTCCGCGGCGGCGGGCAGCCTCGACGACGGCGCGCGCGAGCGGGTGCTCCGAGTCGCTCTCGGCCGCCGCCGCGAGGGCGAGCGCCTCATCGGCATCCCATCCGCTCGCGGGCTCGACGGCGGTGACGGTCGGGGCGCCGCGGGTGAGCGTGCCGGTCTTGTCGAAGAGCACCGTGTCGACCGTCCGCATGCTCTCGAGTGCGAGCCGGTCCTTCACGAGCACGCCGCCGCGCGCCGCGCGCTCGGTCGCGATCGAGACGACGAGGGGGATCGCGAGGCCGAGCGCGTGCGGGCACGCGATCACGAGCACGGTGATGGTGCGCACGACCGCGTCGTCGGGCAGCCCGACCAGGGTCCAGACGATCGCGGTGACGACGGCCGCCGCCAGGGCGAACCAGAAGAGCCACGCCGCCGCGCGATCGGCGATGCGCTGGGCGCGCGACGACGAGCTCTGAGCATCGAAGACGAGCCGCCGGATGCCGGCGAGTGTCGTGTCGTCGCCGACGGCAGTGATCTCGACCCGCAGGCCCGAGTCGGTCGCGACCGTTCCCGCGACGACCGGGTCGCCTTCACCGCGCCGGACCGGACGGGACTCGCCCGTGATCATCGACTCGTCCATGCTGGCCGACCCCTGCACCACGCGCCCGTCCGCCGGAACGCGACCGCCGGGACGGACGACGACCACGTCGCCGGGAGCGAGCTCGGCGGGCGCGACCGTGACCGTCTCGCCGTCCTCGAGCCGCTCGGCCTCGTCGGGCAGGAGAGCCGCGAGCGAGTCGAGGGCCGAAGTGGTCTGCGCGAGCGAACGCATCTCGATCCAGTGCCCGAGCAGCATGATGACGATCAGCAGCGCGAGCTCCCACCAGAAGTCGAGCTCGTGGTCGAGCACGCCGAGGCTCGCACCCCACGACGCGACGAAGGCGACCGTGATGGCGAGGGCGATCAGCAGCATCATCCCGGGCCGGCGCGAACGCAGCTCGGAGACGGCGCCGGAGAGGAACGGCGCCCCGCCCCAGGCGTACATCACGGTGCCGAGCAGGGGCGAGACCCAGCGGACCCACGCGGCATCCGGCAGCGGGTAGCCGAGGAGCATCGCGAACATCGTCGACAGGCCCGCGACCGGCACCGCCAGCACGAGCATGATCCAGAACAGCCGACGGAACCGCGCGACGTGGTCGCCGTGACCCGCGTGACCCGCATGGCCCGCATGCTGGGCGTGGCCCGCGTGCTCGCCGTGGCCCGCGTGCTCGGCGTGCTCGCCGTGGCCCGCGTGGTCCGCGTGCTCGGCGTGCTGCGCGTTGAGTCCGTGCTCGTGCGCGTTCATGGCTGCATCCCTCCGCGTCATGCTCGTGCGAATCGTGCTCGTGCGTCGTTCAGTTCCCGCTCGCCGGCCCCGGTTCGGCGCGGAAGCCGCGCAGCCGCAAGCTGTTCGTCACGACGAACACCGACGACAGCGCCATCGCGGCGGCCGCGACCAGCGGGTTCAGCAGCGCCGCCATCGCGAGCGGAATCGCGGCGACGTTGTAGGCGAAGGCCCAGAAGAGGTTGCCCTTGATCGTGCCGAGCGTGCGGCGCGCGAGGCGGATGGCGTCGGCGACGACCACGAGGTCGCCCGAGACGATCGTGATGTCGCTCGCCGCGATCGCGGCATCCGTCCCGCCGCCCATCGCCAGCCCCAGGTCGGCGGCGGCCAGCGCCGCGGCGTCGTTGACGCCATCGCCCACCATCGCGACGACGCGCCCGTCGGCCTGCAGCGCGCGGATGACCTCGAGCTTGTCGGCCGGGGTCACCCCGGCGTGCACGACGTCGATCCCGACGGACGCGGCGATCCGCTGCGCCGTCGCGGCGTTGTCGCCCGTCAGCAGCACCGGCTCGAGGCCGAGCGAGCGGAAGCGCGCGACGGCGAGCGCGCTCGTCGGCTTGAGGGAGTCGCCGACGACGACCGCCCCGATGAACGCGCCGTCGCGGGCGACGGCGACGACGGTGCCCGCGGCCTCGAGCGCGGTGAGTCGCTCGATCTCGTCTCCGGGCAACGCGATGCCCCATTGGCTCTCGAGCCACGACACGCGTCCGCAGACCACCGCCGCATCGCCGACGACGGCCTGCACCCCGAACCCGGCGTGCGAGGCGAACGACGTGGCGGCGGGCACGGACGCCGGCAGTGCGGATGCCGCGGCGACGAGCGCGCGGGCGACGGGGGTGCTCCGACCCGGCCTCGACCGCGGCGGCGGCGGTGAGCAGGTCGTCGCCCGTCACCCCCCGGCGCGGGGTGCACGCCGGTCACCGACATCGCACCGGTCGTCACGGTGCCCGTCTTGTCGAGCACGATCGTGTCGACGCGGCGGGTCTGCTCGAGCACCTGCGGCCCGCGGATCAGGATGCCCAGTTGCGACCCGCGTCCCGTGCCGACGAGCAGCGCGGTGGGGGGTGGCGAGCCCGAGGGCGCAAGGGCACGCGATGATCAGGGTCGCGACGGCGGCGGTGAAGGCGAGCTCGAGCGGCGCACCGGTGAGACTCCAGCCGAGGAAGGCGATGACGGCGAGGCCGATGACGACCGGCACGAACACGGCCGACACCCGGTCGGCGAGACGCTGCACGGCGGCCTTGCCCGACTGCGCCTCGCCGAGCAGCCGCTGCATGCGGGCGAGCTCGGTCTCGGCGCCCACGCGCGTAATCCGGACGACGAGCCTTCCCCCGACGTTGAGGGTCGCGCCCACGACGCGGGATCCGGGACCGACGTCGACGGGAGCCGACTCTCCGGTCAGCATGCTCACGTCGACCGCCGAGGCGCCGTCGGTGACGAGGCCGTCCGAGGGGATCTTCTCGCCCGGGCGCACGACGACGACGTCGCCGACGGCGAGGCGCGCGACCGGCACCCGGCGCTCGCGGCCGTCGACGAGCTGCACGGCATCCTTCGCCCCGAGCTCGAGCAGCGCCCGCAGCGCCGCGGACGACGACGCCTTCGCCCGCGCCTCGGCGTAGCGCCCGGCGAGGATGAAGACGGTCACGAGGGCGGCGACCTCGAGGTAGATCTCGTGGCCGCCCGCGCGGGGCGTGCCGATGAGGGTGAAGCTCATCGTCATGCCGGGCATGCCGGCGCCGCCGAAGAACAGCGCGTAGAGCGACCAGCCGAACGCGGCGATGACCCCGAGGCTGATGAGGGTGTCCATCGTCGCGGCGCCGTGTCGCGCGTTGACCGCGGCGGCGCGGTGGAACGGCCACGCGCCCCAGACGGCGACGGGTGCCGTGAGGGTGAGGGCGAGCCACTGCCAGTACTCGAACTGCAGCGCGGGCACCATCGACAGCACCGCGACCGGCAGCGACAGCGCCGCCGTTATCAGCAGGCGCTGCCGCAGGGCGGCGACCTCATCGGTCCGCCCGGCCGAGGCGGCGCCGGCGGTCCGCGCGTCGTCATCGTCGGCGGATGCCACCGGCGGCGGGGGCACGGTGGCGCGGTAGCCGGCCGCTTCGACGACCGCGATGAGATCGGCGGGGCCGAGGGCGGCGTCCATGAGGGCGGGACCGCGAACGCTCGCCTTCTCGGTGGCGTAGTTGACGGATGCCTCGACGCCCGGCAGCTTGTTGAGCTTGCGCTCGATGCGGTTCGCGCACGAGGCGCACGTCATGCCCGAGATGTCGAGCTCGACGACCTCGTCCGCCGTGCCGACCGCGCTCATGAGAGGGCGTTCTCGCGGGCGTAGCCGGCCTCTTCGACCGCGGCGGTGAGCGCGGCGTCGTCGATCGGACCGGAGCTGTGCACGGTGACGCGCGAGAGGCCACCGACGTTCAGGTCGACCTCGACGGCCTCGACGCCGTCGATCTCGCCGAGCTCTTCGGTCACGCTCGAGACGCAGTGCTCGCACGTCATGCCCGACACCAGCACCTCCTGCGCAACCCGCGAAGACGGGGCGGCGGATGCTGCTCCGGCCCCGGCCCCGCCGCAACCGCATCCGCTGCCGCACGAACCGCCGCCGCCGCTCGCGGTGCTGCCGATGGCGGTGAGTCCGAGGTCGTTGCGTTCGGTCATGGTGTGGTCCTCCGGTGTCAGGGATCTGTCGGGTCGGCGGGGTCGACGCTGTCGGCGCCCTCGGTCAGGAGCGGACGAGGCGCGCGATCGCGGCGTTCGCCTCGCGGATCTTCTCGGCGGCGACCTCACCGCCCTCGGCGCTGGCCTGCGCGACGCAATGGCTGAGGTGGTCGCCGAGCAGCGACAGCGCGACGGTCTCGAGCGCCTTCGTCGCGGCCGAGACCTGCGTGAGGATGTCGATGCAGTACTGGTCCTCGTCGACCATGCGCGCGATGCCGCGCACCTGGCCCTCGACGCGGCGCAGCCGCTTCTGCAGGTCGTCCTTGTGGGCGTCGTATCCGTTCACGCTGAATACTATACCCCCCTAGGGTATGCGGGTGGGTCGAATCGTCGCATCTCCGCCCGTTCCCGCGTCAGCGCGCGAGCTCGCGCAGCGCGGCATCCGCGCGCGCCGCACTGGCCCGGCGCAGGATGCCGTGCACCAGCAGGGCCCCGCCCCCGCCGAGCGCGAGCGATCCGCTGAGAAGTGGTCGCTTCGTGCTGCTTCGAGCCCCCGCAAGCGACAGCACGCGACGACTTCGCCGCGCACCGCGCTCAGATCGACGCTCGGCGTCGACACCGAAGGCGTCCGGCTGGCCGACGAGTCCCTCGCAGGCCTCGGCTCCGGTGCCCGCTTCTCCACCCCCTACAACGATTCCTCGGCCTCAGGCGAAAGGTCGAGGCTGGAGGTTCCCCGTGGCGCAAGTAGCCCTCTCCATCGTCGCCCCCTCGGCCGCCGAGCTTCCCTACTCGCTCCGGTCCACCCATAATTCGCGCCATTCACGGGTCTCGTGCACGTAACCAAGCTTTCGCAATAGTGTCGCTCCTGCGAGTGTGCCCAGCCCGAAAGTTCGTTCAAAGGCCGCCGGAGTCCATTCCGACTCCCGCTTAACAGCCTGGATCAGCTTCATGCTGGGCTCCGACTCGAGGCCCGCGGTGAGCCACTCGCGCGCGGCTCGCCGGTCGTCACGCCCCACAACCTGCCCCGCTTTTCGGTACGCAGTGATCGCAGTCCCTACTATTCCCGCAAGGGTCAACGCATCGCCAGCAAGGGCCATGAATGCGTCGACTGGGGTGCCGCCGCGACCGTAGCTGTCAACACAGATCACGTCGCCATCGGCAAATGCGTCGACCTGAGCGACAGTCACTCTTCCATCGATGAGGGCCGCATGAGCTGTCCTGCCTGGCTCTGATTCGACAACGAAGTGATAACGACCTCGGCTCGGTGCGGGACCGAGTGCGCGAGTGAGCGCAATGAGGAACGGCTCGTTGGGGTCGCCTTCGACCTCATGGACGAAGACACCGTCCGCGGTGATGTAATCGACGAGGACGCTGGTCATGGGGTGAATCTACCGGCGTTGTGCATTTGACGCCGTCGAAGCCGCCTAGCTAACGCCCGCGCGTATTCACCTCTCACGTCGATCGACCCACGTCTCCGGCCGCTCTTGAACCTTCTCGTACCCTACGGCACGGAGGAGTTCGGATCCGGTCCTACGGTCGCCTTCGAGCCCAAATGCCTGGTCGAAGAAACGCCGCTGCCACTCCGCCTCCGCGGAGACAAACTGCACCAGTTCCATCGGCGGTGGCAATGGTAGGCCCGCGTCGATCCAATCGGCGGCCGCACGCCGCTGAGACCGGTATGCCCGCGCCGTCGCATGTCCGATACCAGCCCGTGAGACTGACCAGAGCGATTGATAGGTGAGGCCCGCACCGATCAACTCCCAGAGAGTCATCAGAGCACCGCCGCCGCGCCCCTCGGCGTCGATGTACAGTTCGCTTCCATTTGCGAACTCCGAGGCCTGCCGAAGAGTAGTCACCGCGTCGATGACACATGCCCAGGATGTCGCACCCTCGGGACTACGAAGCGCGACCTGGTACCGATGCGAGGCAGGAGCCTCGCCTCGTGTGCGCTCAAGCACATCGATCAGCCGCTCGTCGCCATGACCCTCAAGAAGGGCCCTGGCCGTCGGAGGTCGTGAACCATCGAGGATCGGGAGCCCCAAGAGCGGTTTCGCGGTCATTGTCTGAGCATAGAGACCGGGCTCATCCGGCGTGGAAAGTCTTTGCACCCGGATGCAGGAAGCGTTCCGCCAAACCTGCCCCGGGGGGGGCGACCCCCTTCCCTCGCGGTAGCGCACCGACGAGCGCCTCCTGTTCGACGGCGAGCCTGGCGAGGATCAGCGAGCAGTCAGCGACGGCGGCATCCGCGCGCGATCCGCCGCGAAGTGGTCGCTTCGTGCGGCTTCGAGCCCCGGCAAGCGACGGTACGCGACGACTTCGCCGCGACCGCCGGCGCGCGTCAGATCACGGCCTCCGACCAGTCGTCGGGATTGCCGAAGCGATGCGCCGTGATCGAGATGGCCTGCTCGTGCACGAACGGCAGCAGCTCGATGCGCCCCGCGGTCGTGACCTCGTCGGCGTAGACGGCGACATCCGGATCTCCCCCGGTCGCCCCGGCGATCGCCGTGCGCACCTCGGCGACCGACGTCCGCGAGCCGACGAGGCGGATGCGGCCGGGGCGACGCTCCGGCGACGCGATGCGCTCGAGCCACTCGCCGTCGGTCTCGACCGAGACCGCGATGTCGACCTCGCCGAGCGCCCGCCGCACCTCGGCGGGAAGACCCACCGGCGAGCTCAACGTGACGGTCGAGCCCGCGCGCACGCCCGCGACGATCACGCGCAGCACGGCGTGCCACGCGGCATCCGCTCCCGCCCGCACCGCGACGTCGACCGGGCGGTAGCGGAAGAGGTTCCGCTCGACCCCGAGCGCCGACACGTCGCGCACCTGACCGAACTCGCGGTCCCACACGACGGCGTCCGACAGCGCGCCGCGGCGCAGCCATTCGAACGACTCGTAGTCGAGCGACGGCTGCGCCGACTCGATGATGGTCGTGATGCGCGAGTCGAGCCCGCGCAGGTGCAGGGTGCTGGATACGGCGCCGTTCGAGGCCCGCCACGAGCCGAGCCCGACGAGGTAGTTCGGGCCGCCGGCCTTCGTGCCCGCACCGACCGACGACCGCTTCCAGCCGCCGAACGGCTGCCGCTGCACGATCGCGCCGGTGATGCCGCGGTTGACGTAGAGGTTGCCCGCCTGCACGCGGTCGAGCCAGGTCGCGAGGTCGTCGGCGTCCTGGGTGTGGAGTCCCGCGGTCAGGCCGTATGCGACCGCGTTCTGCATCTCGATCGCCTCGTCGAGCGTGCGGGCGTGCATGACGCCGAGCACGGGGCCGAAGAACTCCTCGAGGTGGGTGCGCGACCCGGCGCTCACGCCGACCTTGACGCCCGGCGACCACAGGCGCCCGACGATGCCCTCGTCGGACGCGAGCTCGCGCGGCTCGACGAGCCACCGCTCGCCGTCCTCGAGCTCGGTCAGCGCCCAGGCGAGCTTGCCCTGCGGCGGCTCGATGACCGGTCCCACCTCGCTGCGCGGGTCGGTCGGCGGACCCACCCGCAACGACTGCGTCGCGTCGACGAGCTGGCGCGCGAAACGCTTCGAGCGCCCGACCGAGCCGACGAGGATCGCCAGCGACGCCGCCGAGCACTTCTGGCCCGCGTGGCCGAACGCGCTCTTGATCACATCGGCCGCGGCGAGGTCGAGGTCGGCCGACGGCATGACGATGATGGCGTTCTTGCCGCTGGTCTCGGCCAGCAGCGGCAGCTCGGGCCGCCACGAACGGAACAGCGCGGCCGTCTCCCACGACCCCGTGAGGATGACGCGGTCGACCTCGGGGTGCGTGATGAGCTGCTTTCCGAGGTCGCCTTCGTCGATGTCGACGAGGGCGAGCAGGTCGCGCGGCACCCCGGCGTCCCACAGCGCCTCGGCCACGACCGCGGCGCACCGACGCGCCTGCGGCGCCGGCTTGAACACGACGCCCGAGCCCGCCGCGAGCGCGGCGAGCACGCCGCCCGCGGGGATCGCGAGCGGGAAGTTCCAGGGCGGGGCGACGACGGTGACGGATGCCGGCACGAAGACGGCACCGCTCACCCGGTCGAGCTCGCGCGCCGTCGCCGCGTAGTAGGCGGCGAAGTCGACGGCTTCGCTGACCTCGACGTCGGCCTCGGCCAGCACCTTTCCGGTCTCGGATGCGGCGACCTCGATCAGCTCGGCCCGGCGCGACTCGAGCGCGCGGGCGGCTGCGAGCAGCACGGCGCTGCGGTCGGCCGCGGGCAGCGCTCCCCACGCGGATGCCGCCGTGCCGACGCCGGCCACGACGTCGTCGAGCGCCCCCGCGTCGGTGACGCGGGCCGCCGCGATCGTGTCGTCGCCCGCGGTGCTGGCGTCGATACGGGCGAGGATGTCGCGCGCCCACTGCCGGTTGACGGCGAGGGCGGGGTCGGAGTCGGGCGTGTTGGCGAACCCGGGCGCTCCGAGGGCGGGGGCCCGGCGCGACTCGCGCGGCGCGTACACGGCGGTCTCGACGAACCGCTCGCCGCCGAAGAGCACGTCGTCGTGGTCGCCGATCGCCATTGTGTCGTCGTCGGTGGATCGGGCCGCATCCGCGATGCCGAGCACCGCCTGCGTCAGGGCGTCCTCGTCCTCGGCGGGGTCGCGGGTGATGCGCTGCGGCGCGATGGCACGCAGCGCGCGGGCGCGGTCCTGCCTGCGGTTCGGGCCGCTCGGCAGCGCCGGGTCGCCGGCGCGCTCGAGCGAGGCGACGAAACGGTCGCGCTCACGCTCGAACAGCGTCTCGTCGGTCGCGAGGTCGAACGCCGCCGAGAGGAAGTTCTCGCTCGAGGCGTTCTCCTCGAGCCGACGGACCAGGTAGCTGATCGCGACGTCGAACTCGTCGGGGCGCACGACCGGCACGTACAGCAGCACGTGGCCGACGTCGCGGGTCACGGCGGCGACCTGGCCCTGCGCCATGCCGAGCAGCATCTCGATCTCGATGTCGTCGCGCACGCCGCGCTCGCCCGCGAGCAGCCACGCGTACGCGACGTCGAAGAGGTTGTGGCCCGCGACGCCGAGCCGCACGGCCGCGCTGCGGTCGGGGCGGAGGGCGTGGTCGAGGCAGCGCAGGTACATCGCGTCGGCGTCGAGCTTGCTGGCGTGGGTCGCGAGCGGCCAGCCGTGCATCGCGGCATCCACGCGTTCCATCGCGAGGTTCGCGCCCTTGACGAGGCGCACCTTGATCCGGCTGCCCCCCGCCGAGACGCGCGCCTGCGCCCAGGCCGTCAGCTGGTCGAGGGCGTCGACCGCGTCGGGCAGGTACGCCTGCAGCACGATGCCGGCCTCGAGTCCGCGCAGCCGCTCGTCCTCGAGCAGGCGCGTGAACACCGCGATCGTGAGGTCGAGGTCGCGGTACTCCTCCATGTCGAGGTTGATGAAGGTGCCGTCCTCGGCGGCGCTGAGGTAGAGCGGGAGCAGCCGCTCGACGACGTCGGCGACGACCTCGTCGAAGGCCCACATCGAGATGCGGCTGACGATCGCCGACACCTTCACCGACACGTAGTCGACGTCGGGGCGGCGGATGAGCTCGTGGATCCCCTCGAGCCGGCGCTTCGCCTCGCCCTCGCCGAGCACGGCCTCGCCCAGGAGGTTCAGGTTCAGCCGCGCGCCCGACTCGCGGATGCGCGCGATCGCGGGACCGAGCTTGTGCGGACGCGCGTCGACGACGAGGTGACCGACCATCTCGCGCAGGGCGGTCCGCGCGATGGGCACGACCGGCGTGGGCAGCAGCGGCGCGACGGCTCCCCCGACGCGCACGGCGCCGCGGAGGTACCACGGCAGGAACTCCGGCACGAGCGGGGCGACGTGGTGCAGCCGGGTCGCGGCCGCGGTCACGCTCTCAGGGCGCATGACCCCGTCGACGAAGCCGATCGTGAAGGGCAGTCCGTTCGGATCGCGCAGCACTCCGGCGAGACGCTGCGCCGCGGCATCCGCCGGGAAGTCGGCCGAGGTCTGCACCCAGGTCCGCGCCAGATCCACCGCCTGGTGGGCGAGGGAATCGTCGGTGGAGGAATCCGGCGGGGTGCTGCCGGACGAAACGGTGTCGGACATGCCGTCAGCCTATGTCCCGGGCCTCCGCCCGGGGCCGCGCCGCACCGGTCGGCGCCGCGCGTGCCACCCCCCTATGCTGTGGTCGTGACCGCGCCGGATCCCACCTCGCCCGTCGCCGCGCCGGCGCGCGCCTCGCGCTTCGCGCGGCTCC
Source organism: Microbacterium arborescens (assembly GCA_036946435.1). Classification (GTDB taxonomy): domain Bacteria; phylum Actinomycetota; class Actinomycetes; order Actinomycetales; family Microbacteriaceae; genus Microbacterium; species Microbacterium arborescens_A. The sequence goes on from JAQIJE010000006.1 coordinate 43,069, forward strand.
GGGCCGCGACCGATCGCGTGCCCACCCGCTGGTTCGCCGGAATCGGCACCGCGCTGTTCCTGGCCGCCACCGCGGCCTTCGGCGGGCTCGACACCGTCGCGGCCGACGAGGCGCCGCGCCTCGAGGTCGGCGAGCAGCACGTCAACGACCGCGTCGCGCTGACCGTGCAGCGCGCGGTTCTGCTCGACACCTTCACCGAGGCGGGCGCCTACGCCGACCGCGAGAAGGGCGAGCGGGTGCTGGCGCTCCTCGTCGACGCCGACAACCGCTGGGATCGGGCGCAGAAGGCCGCCGGCAGCGACGGCGTCGCGGCGACCGTGACGGTGCCAGGGCTCGAGGGACCGACCAGCGTCGCCCGGCTCGACGACGCGGTCGGCAACCCGTGGCTGCAGCCCGCGGTGCCGGCGAGCCTCGTCATCACGTGGGTCGTCCCCGGCGACCGGTTCGCCGAGGGTCAGGACCTCGAGGTCGTGCTGTTGGACCAGACCCTCTACACCGGCTCGTTCGTCATCGACGGCCAGTACTGGGACGACGCGCGACCGGGCGCCGTCGTCTCGGTGCCCATCGAAGACCGCGGAGACGGCTCGTGAGCCGCCCGCCGGCACGCATCGCGGTGCGGCGAGCCGCGCCGTGGGCGATCGGCCTCGCCTGCGTCGTGGGCGCCTGGTTCGTCGCCCTCGTCACGCCCCCCGACAGCGCAGCCTGGGAGCCGTTCACCGTCGAGGCACACCTGGGCGAGCCCGCGGTCGGCCGCAACATCGCGGTGACCGTGAACGACGTGACGCGTGCCGACAGCGTGTCGTCGGGCCCCTGGCACGCCGAGGGCACCTGGGTCGTCGTCGACCTCGCGGCCGAGGCCGTCGCGACCGAGCGCGGCGCCCTGCTGAGCAACGCCGTGCTCGTCGTCGACGGCCGAACGTACCGTGCGACCGAGCGCCGCCCGTCGATGCTCGACGCGCGCCTGTCGGTCGGGGTCGCGCGCACCGGCTCGCTCGGCTTCGAGCTGCCCGCCGACGCGAGCGGACCGGCGGTCCTCCAGCTCGCCCTCAACCCCGACACGCGCGTCGATTCGCTCATCGAGTACCGCGTCGATCTCGACGCCCTCGTGCCCGAGTCCGACCGCGAGCTGCTCGAACCGTCTTGGGAGGCCGCCCCGTGACCACGACGGACCACGACACGATCTCCGGCGAGCGCCGGTCGCCCCGGCGAGCCGAGAGATGGTGGCGGCGCAACGTCGTCGCCCTGGTCGCCCTCGTCGTCCTCCTGCCGGTGAGCGCCGCCGTGATCGGCATCCAGGAGCAGCGGACGAGCGGCATCGAGGTCGGCGGACCCGACGAGACGGTGCCCGCCGGTGCGCCCGCGTCCGCGAGCGGCGCGCGCCTGGGCCCGGTCGCGGCGACGGATGCCGTCGGCACCGACGTGCCCGAGGGAGCGCGAGCCGTCGTCGTGACGATCCCCGTGGAGCTCGAGGGTCCGCCCGTGACGTGTGACATCCGCGCGCTCCGCGAGACCGGCGGCGACGCGCGCCGCTGGGACGTCGGCGCGACGGTCTCGGGGTGGACGCCGCCGTCGGGCAGCTGGACGACCTGCCCGTCAGAGCCCGACGGGAGCGCCTTCGCGCTGGCGACCCTCTTCGTCGTCCCCGACGATGCGGGCCCCTTCGTCCTCGACCTCGCCGTCGGCCCCGACGGCCGGCTGCTGCGCTTCGAGCTGGACTGAGCGCGGGGTCAATCCCACGAGCGTCCGCTCGTACGCCCCCGCGACCAGGGCGACGCGTACCGGCTCGACGATGAGCCCGACCGCGAGCACGAGCAGCTGGTCGAACACCATCCACTCCGACACGAGGTCGTGCGGCCCGACGAGCCGGGTGATCCCGAGCCCGACGAGCGGCTCCAGTGCCACCACCGCGGTGAACAGCAGCACGTAGCCGCCGATGAGGGCCGGCCCCGCCCGCCACATGAGGACGAGCGCCGCGCCGATCGGACGGAAGCGCCCGACGAGGCTCCCACCCACATCGTCGAGGCGGCGACGCGCGCGGGCCGGGATCGCCCCGTACCGGGTGCGCACCTTCTCGGGGATGCGACCGGCGAGCTTCGGCGCGCTCGCGGCCACCGCCTGGCCGTACAGCACGCCCGCGATCGTCAGCCACGCGATCGGGAGGAGCAGGATGCCGCCGGCTTCGCCGAGCAGCCACTCGACGCCGTCCCACACGAACCCGACGGGGGCGAGGGCGCCTGTCAGCCCGGCCCGGAGGTCGGCGAGCCAGACCATCGCCTGACGGGACTGCACCCACGCGGTGACCTGTCCGAGTCCGTCCGAGATGAGGTAGACCGTGAGGAAGACCCACACCGCCTCGAGGTACACCGCGACCGGAGACGACCAGCGCGGCATCCGGGCGTTCCACCGCTTGTACGCCCACCGCCCGGCGAACGCGACGACGATGATCGGGATCGTGACGGCGTCGAACCCGAGCCGGTCGACGGTCCCGGCCGCACCGAAGACGACGTCGGTGTGCGCGAGGAACTCGCCCGTCCGCACCTCGAGCGCCCGGGCCGTGTAGTCCTGCATGTCGCCGCGGAGGAAGCCCCAGGCCGCGTAGAAGGCGAAGAAGGGCAGGATGCCGCCGAGCAGCGCACGCACGAACTGCCGGCGTCGCTCGCGGACGTCCGGCGCGCGGGGCGCGAGCTCCTCGAGCCGCGGCATGCCGTCCCGCAGCACGAGGAACATCGCGACGTACGAGACGAGCGGTGCGAGGATCGCGAGCGGCATGAGCAGCAGGCCGCCGACGGAGGTGAAGGCGCCGACGAAACCGGCGACCTCGATGACGACGTAATTGGCCAGGGCACCGCCGAGGTACCAGGCGAGCAGCGCCGGCCAGTGTGCCGCGAACAGGCGGGCGGCACGAATGGCGACGGCGATCACGGCTTCACCCTAGCCTCAGCCTGATGACGGCACACGAACGGCGGCGCGGTCGCCGGGCCGTGGGTCACTCCCAGACGCTGGGGGCCTCGGCGCGCGTCGAGGGCAGCGCCGTCGCGGCGGCCCACTCGGTCATCCACGGCTCGAGCTCGGGCAGGTCGTCGGGTCGGCCGAGCGCGGCGAACAGCTCGTCGAGCGGCACGATGCCGCCCGAACGCCGCAGGAACCGCGATCGCACAAGCATCTCGGCGTACACCTCGCCGCGGACGACCGCGCGGTGCACCATGTACACCGATTTGTCGTCGTGCCCGTGCAGACGCGTCTCGATCGTGAAGCGCTGCCACAGTCCGAGCGACTTGCGGAAGGTGATCGTGCTGCTGGCGACGACCCCGTACCAGCCCTTCTCCTGGAAGATGTCCCAGATGCCGTTGCGCACGAGCAGGTCGAACCGACCGAGGTCGAACAGCGAGGCGTAGCGTCCGTTGTTCATGTGGCCGAGCAGGTCGATGTCGGTCGGCAGCGTCCGCAGCCGCACCCGCCCCACCGCCATCGGCGAACGGGCGCCGTTGCGGCGCAGCTGCGCCTTCGCGCGCCAGATGGTCAGGAGGGTTCGCAGCCAGACGTTCACGAGGGCCGACGCTATCGGACCCCGCGCGCTCTCCGCCGCATCCGTTGTCCCTCTCCCACAAACCCCCGCGCCCGCTCGCGCGCACACGCACACGCGCGCGCACGTAAATCGGAGAATCGCGCGAACGTCGGAGGATTCCGAAGGATCCGTCCGATGTTCGCGCGATTCTCCGAAGCAAGCGGATGCCGCGACGCAAGCGGATGCCGCGACGCAAGCGGATGCCGCGAGGCGCGTCAGGCGCGGGCGGTGTCGAGCACGATCACCGCCCAGGACAGCGGCGGCAGGGTCGCGCGCAGCACGCCCTCGTCGAGTCCGACCCCGCGCAGCGGCACGAGCCCGACGGTGTCCTGCTGCTGCTCGGTGTTGGCCGAGCGGCGATCGCCGCCTTCGGGCACCGTCAGCACCTCAGCCGACACCACGCCCGATGCGCCGAGCCCGCGCAGCTCGAGCGAGACCTCGGTCTCACCCTCGAGCGAGCGGTTCGCCACGAACAGCGCGACCCGGCCCGACGCCTCGTCCCACGTGGCCGCCGCGTCGACCACGTCGACGTCGCCGAACTTCGCGGTCGGGGTCTGGTCGGAATCGACCGCGAGCCGCAGCACGCGGCCCTGCGCGAGCTGCGACATGCGGGCGAACGGCCAGAAGATCGACTGGCGCCAGGCCGGTCCCCCCTCCTCCGAGCGGATCGGGGCGATGACGTTGACGAGCTGCGCCTGGTTGGCGATGCGCACGCGGTCGCCGTGACGCAGCAGGCTGTGGAGGAACGTGCCCACGACGACGGCATCCGTGACGTTGTAGGTGTCCTCGATGAGGCGCGGGTGGGCGCGCCACTCCTTCGACGCCGAGACGATGTGCGGCTGGTCCTCGGTGTCGAGCCCGCGCTGGTACCAGACGTTCCACTCGTCGAACGAGATGTCGACCTGCTTGCGGTGCTTGCCGGCCGCCTTGACCGCGTCGATCGTCGAGACGACGCCGTCGATGAAGGCGTCCATGTCGACGGCCTCGGCGAGGAAGGATGCCGCGTCGCCGTCGTCCTCCTGGTAGTAGGCGTGCATCGAGATGTAGTCGACCTCGTCGTAGGCGTGCGTGAGGACGGTGTGCTCCCACGAACCGAAGGTCGGCATCTGCCGGTTCGACGAGCCGACGGCGACGAGCTCGATGTCGGGGTCGACCAGACGCATGGCTTTGGCGGTCTCCTGCGCGAGACGGCCGTACTCGTGCGCGGTCTTGTGACCGATCTGCCACGGCCCGTCGAGCTCGTTGCCGAGGCACCAGAGGCGGATGTCGAACGGGTCGGCCGCCCCGTTGCGGCGGCGCAGGTCCGACCAGTACGTGCCCCCGCGGTGGTTGGCGTACTCGACGAGCGCCCGGGCCTCGTCGACACCGCGCGTGCCGAGGTTCACCGCCTCCATGACCTCGACCTCGGCCTCGCGGGCCCAGTCGACGAACTCGTGCAGGCCGAACGCGTTGGTCTCGACGGTGTGCCAGGCCCCGTCGAGACGGTGCGGGCGGTCCTCGACGGGACCGACGCCGTCCTCCCAGTTGTAGCCCGAGACGAAGTTGCCGCCCGGGTAGCGCACGACGGTCGCGCCGAGCTCGCGCGTGAGCGCCAGGACGTCGCGGCGGAAACCGCGCTCGTCGGCCTGCGGGTGGCCGGGCTCGAAGATGCCGGTGTAGACGCAGCGCCCCATGTGCTCGACGAACGAGCCGAAGATGCGGCGGGGGACGTCGGCCACGGTGAAGTCGCGGTCGAGGACGATACGGGCGCGGGGCATGATGCTCCTGTTCTTTCGGGGTGGGGATGAGGGCGACCGGATGCCGGCTGAGGTCACTGACCGCCGAAGCCGGTCGTCGCGACACCGCGGACGATCTGCTTCTGGAAGATCAGGAACACGATGATCAGCGGCAGCGAGGCGAGCACGGCCTGAGCCATGACCTGGGCGTACTGCACGCCGTAGGCGCTGATGACGGTCTGCAGGCCGACCGGCAGGGTCATGAGCGTCGTGTCGTTGATGATGAGGAACGGCCAGAGGAAGTTGTTCCACGCACCGATGAAGACGAAGATCGCCACGGCGCCGAGGATCGGCCGCGACAGCGGCAGCACGATCGACCAGAACACCCGGAACCGCCCGGCGCCGTCGACGCGTGCGGCGTCCTCGAGCTCGATCGGCACCTGGTCGAAGAACTTCTTCAGGATGAACACCATCGCCGGCGCGACGACCTGCGGCAGGATCAGCCCCCACGGGGTGTCGACGAGGTTGAAGGCGAGCATCTCGTAGAAGAGCGGGATGATCAGCACCTGCGGCGGGATCACGATCGAGGCGATGACGGCGCCGTAGAGCACGTTCTTGCCGCGGAACTCCAGCCGTGAGAACGCGTACGCGGCGACGGCCGAGATCGCGAGGGTGATGAGTGTGATGGCCGCCGAGGTCCACAGGCTGTTCCCGGCCCAGATCCACACGTTGCCCTGGGACAGGATCGAGGTGAACGCCTCGGTCGTGGGCCCGCTCTCGCCGATCCAGCCGCCGGCGCCCGAGGCGGCATCCGTCTCGGTCTTGAAGGCGGTGGCGACCGCCCAGAGGAACGGCAGCAGCCAGCCGACGGCGAGGAGGGCCAGCGCGATGAACGCGGCGACGTTGAGCGGACCGAACCGGCGCTGACCGGGCCGGTGCGACGAACCGCGAGCGGCGCCGGGCGCCACGATCGAGCGGGTGACGGGGGCGGTGGCGGTGGCGCTCATGAGTGCTCCCTGCGACGACGGGTGATCAGGGCCTGCGTGACGCCGATGACGACGATCACGGCGAAGAAGATGTACGAGATGGCGGCGGAGTACCCGAAGCGGTAGCCGACGAACCCGGACTCGTAGATGTACTGGACGATCGAGCGGGTGGTCTCGCTCGCGACGCCGCCGAGCATCTGGTACGCCTGGTCGAAGAGCTTGAGCGACGCGAGCACCTGCAGGATGACGATGAGCACCGTGATCTGCCCGAGCTGCGGGATCGTGATCGAGAAGAGCTTGCGCCACTCCCCCGCCCCGTCGATGGATGCCGCCTCGTACTGCGTCTCGGGGATGTTCTGCAGCGCCGCGAGGTAGAGCAGGAAGTTGAAGCCGATCGTCCACCACACCGTCGCGATCACGATCGCGAGCATGTTGGTGTCGGGGTTCTGCAGCCATGCGATCGGCTCGAGGCCGACGGCCGCGAGGATGTCGTTCGCGGCGCCGATCTGCGGGTTGAAGATCCAGACCCAGATCTGCGAGATCACGGTCGAGGCGAGCAGGTACGGCATGAAGAACGACAGACGCCAGAGCCACTGTCCGGGAAGGCCCCGCTGGACGAGCAGCGCCATGATGAGGGCGATGGCGACGAGGGGGATCGTCGAGATGACGGTGAACCAGGCGGTGTTGCCCAGCGAGCGCCACATGACCGGGTCGCCGAGCGCCTCGACGTAGTTGGCGATGCCGACGAACGAGCCGCCGGCGCCCGTGAGCGATTGATCGGTGAAGCTCAGGTAGAGCCCGTGCAGGAGCGGCCAGACGAGGAAGAGGGCGAACGCGATCAGGAAGGGGGCGAGGAACCCCCACGCGATGCGCTGCTCGCCGCGGTCGCCGGCGTGACGCCGACGGTGCCCGGCGCGCCGGCCCGTGACGATCGTGCGCGTGGCCGCCGAGTCGGCGATGCCGGTGCGACCGGAAGCGGTGTCGAGGGTCATGCTCGCGTTCCTTCCGGGTCGGCGGGGTTGGGGGTCTTGAGGCGTTGGTCGATGCCGCCGCGGAACCGTGCGATCGCTGCGGCGGGGTCGTCCCCGCGCAGCAGGACGTTCTGCACGGCGGCACCGAAGTCGGCCTGGAAGCGCGATCCCGACCCGGTGAACCAGGCGGGCGGGTCGTAGCGGACGAGCTCGGCGGCCTCGGCGTAGTGCGCCTGGGGCAGCAGCTCGGCGTACGCGGGCGACTGCGTGACCGGCAGGTAGGCGGGGATGTGACCCGCCCCGGCCCAGTCGAACGATCCCTTCAGGATGTCGGCGACGAAGCGGTAGACGAGGTCGCGGGTGGCCTCGTCGGGAGCGCTCTGGTGCGGCAGGGTGAACGAGTGCGAGTCGGCGTACACCGACGGGGTACCGAACACCGCCGGGATCACCGCCGCGTCGATCGGCAGGTTCTGCGCCTGCATCGAGCGCAGCTCCCACACGCCGGTGAGGAACAGGCCGCTGCGGCCGGTGGCGAACTCGGCGATGGCGCTCTGGTAGTCGGCGCTGCGCGAGGCGATCTGATCGTCGAGGAGCTGCTGCATGAACGTGAGCGAGGCGACCGCGGCGTCGTCGTCGATGACGGCCTGACCGCCCTCGGGCAGCTCAATCTCGAGGCCGTGCTGCGTGTACAGCGTGTAGAACAGTCGCCACATCTGCGCACCGTCGCCGAGGTAGCCGAACGACAGCCCGTGCGACTCCGAGACCGCCGCGACGGCCCGTCCGAGCTCGAGGAAGTCCTCGGGCGAGCGGATCGGCAGCAGCTTGCCGTCACTGTCGAGCACCCCCGCCTCGGCGCAGATGTCGGTGTTGTACATGAGGATGAACGGGTGCGCGTCGAGCGCGACGCTGTACAGGTCGTCGCCGATGAAGCCCTTGCGCCAGATGGCGTCGGTGAAGGTGCTGCTGTCGACGCCGAGCTCGGCCAGGCGCCCGGTGTCCCACGTGTCGAGCAGCCCGCCGGGGGCGTATCCGACGACGCGCGAGGCGTGCATGATCGAGACGTCGGGGGCGCGGCCGCCCGCCGCCGCCATCGCGAGCTTCGTGTAGTACGGCTCGCCCCAGGCGAGGACGGTGGGGCGCACGCGGTAGTCGGACTGCGCGGCGTTGACGCCGTCGAGCAGTCCCGACATCGTCACGCCGTCGGCGCCCGACAGCAGGTGCCAGAACTGCAGGGTGCGGGCGTTCGAGCCGCCGGGGAGGCCGGCGCACGAGGCGAGGAAGGCGGTTCCGGCGAGCGCGGCCGCGCCGGAGAGGAATCTGCGTCGGGTGAGGTCGAGCGGTGGTGCCATCGGTCACTCCTTCGTGACGAACCAGCGACATGGGACATGTCAGGGATGCTCCACTTTTACATCGATGTAATGGATGCGCAAGAGGCAGATCCGCCACCGACCACCGTGGCCGTCTACGACGGACGGATGCCGCGCGGCGCGGCCGCGGTGCTCGCGCGTTCGACGACCCGGTGCTCGATCGCGATCGCCCGCACCGCGGCATCCCGTTCCCGGATGCGCTCGGCGAGCAGATCGATCGTCGCCCGGGCGAAGACCTCGCGGTCGAACGACACGGTCGTCAGCTCCGGAGTCGTGTAGCGCGCCTGCTCCACGTCGTCGAAGCCGCACACCAGCACGTCGTCGGGCACACGGATGCCGGCGGCGGCGAGCGCGTGCAGGGCCCCGACCGCGATCGAGTCGGTGAAGCACAGCACGGCGTCGAACGCGACGCCCCGCTCGAGCAGCGTCCGCACCCCCACGGCGCCGGCCTCCATGTTCCACGGCAGGACGTTGATCTCGCGACGCGGATCGTGCTCGAGCCCCGCCGCGGCGAGCGCCTCGCGCATCCCGGCCAGGCGTAGCCTGCTGGTGGCCGTCGCCCGCTCGGACTGCTCGTCGCCGCCGATCGCGGCGATGCGTCGCGCGCCTCGCGACACGAGGTGCGCGACGGCGTCGCGGGCGCCGGCCCGGCTGTCCACGAGCACGCGGTCGGTCACGTGCTGCTCGACCTCGCCGATGAGCACGACGGGGGGCAGCGTCCGGTCGCGCTCGACGACGCTGTCCTCGATGCGGATGGGGTTGAGCACGACGCCGTCGACGAGGTGCGCCCGCGCGCGCGACACGAGGTCGCGCTCGCGCTCGGGCGCGAGCGCCGTCTCCTCGATCTGCACGGCGAAGCCCCGCCGGTGCGCCGCGTCGACGAGATGGTGCAGCATGTCGGCCGAGAACGCCGTCGCGAGGTCGGGCAGGGCGATCGCGATGACGCCCGACCGTCCGTTGCGCAGGCCGCGAGCGCTGAGGTTGGGCACGAAGTCGAGCTCGCGCATCGCCGCCTCGACCCGCTCCTGCGTCTCGGGTCGCACGACGGCCGTGCCGGTGAGGACGTTCGACACCGTCTTGGCGGAGACTCCCGCGATCGCGGCGACGTCCTTCATGGTGGCCCGGCCGGATCTCTCCTTCGGCATGTGCTCAGACTAGGCCCGGCCGAGCGGCATCCCCGTCCACGTTTCGCCGGCTGCGGCATCCGGGGTCGGGTGAGGTGTGGCCGCGGCCGTGACGACCGCCTCGAGCGGCGCGTCGAAGAACGCGAGCTCGTGGCGCATCGAGCGCGCGAAGGCCGAGCCCATCCGCGCGCGCTCGGCCTCGGAGGCCTCGTCGGCGGCGCGATCGGTGATCGCGATCGCCCGGCGGGTCGACGCCGCGAATGCCGGGTCGGCGTAGGTCGCGAGCCAATCCCGGTAGGGGTGCGTCTCATGGCCCGCGGACGCGAGACGCTCACCGACATCCGAGTAGAGCCAGAAGCACGGCAGCAACGCCGCGACGAGCTCGCCGTACGAGCCGCGAACGGATGCCGCGTGCAGATGATCCGTGTAGGCGAGCGTCGTGGGAGCGGGCTCGGTCAGCGCGGACCCGACGCGCGAGCGGTGCAGCTCGGCCTCGACGGCGATCGCCGACGCCGCGGACTCGGCCCAGAAGACCTGCTCGTCGGCCCGAGGAGCCAGGGCGCTCGCGCGCGCCAGCACCCGCGCGTACTCGCCGAGGTAGAACGCGTCCTGCTCGAGGTACCACGCGAACGCGCGCGCATCGAGGTCGCCCGAACGCAGCCCGCGCACGAGGGGGCACGCGTCGACCGCGGCCCGCACGGGAGCGGCGGCGTCCCACGCGCGCTCGGTCCACGACGGCCTCGCGCCGGCGCCGGCATCCGCAGCGGGACGCAGCTCGTGCATGTGGTCGATCGGACCGTTGCCGCCTCCGACGGCGAGCGCCGTGCCGCCCGCGATCGCGCCGGTCAGCCACGACTTCGCGCGGTCGAGCGCCGGCCCCCAATCGAGCCCCGCCGCCCGCAGCGTCGCCATGGCCGACGAGAGCGAGCAGCCGGTGCCGTGCGTGTTGGTCGAAGCGACGCGCGCGGCCTCGATCTCGGCGACGACACCCGCCGCGGTGACGATGGCATCCGGGCAGCGCTCTCCGGCCAGATGCCCGCCCTTGACGAGCAGCGTCGCCCCCGTGTCCGTCGCGAAGCGCCGCGCCTGTGCGATCGCCTCGTGCCAGGTCGAGGCGATCGGCTCGGACGCCAGCACCGCGAGCTCGGGCAGGTTCGGGGTGACGAGGTCGACACGGCGGCACAGCGCGCGCACGGCCTCTTCGGCGTCGGCGTCCAGCAGGCGGTCTCCACTCGTGGCCACCATGACGGGATCGAGCACGACGACATCCCCGTCGCGCGCCGCGAGCCACGCGTCGACGACGGCGACGAGCGGCGCCGAGTGCAGCATCCCGATCTTCACCGCGTCGATCTCGACGTCGTCACCCACCGCGTCGAGCTGCTCGCGCAGGAACTCCGCCGGGGGCACGTGCACGGCGCGCACGCCGCGGGTGTTCTGCGCGACGAGGGCCGTGACCACGGCCATCCCGTACCCGCCGAGGGCGGCGATCGTCTTCAGATCGGCCTGGATCCCGGCACCGCCCGAGGGGTCGGTGCCCGCGATGCTCAGCACCCGGGGCACGCGCGGCGCGTCGGCCGCCCGTTCGGCGGACTCCGGCACGCGGAGCACCCCGGTCACCGGGCCGCCTCCGCGAAGGAACGGGCCGCGGCCCCGGGATCGGGCGCCCCGCAGACGGCCGAGACCACCGCCACGCCCGCCGCCCCCGCGGCGCGCAACGCGGCGACGTCGTCGACGCCCACGCCGCCGATCGCGACGCACGGCGCCGTGCTCGCCGCCGCCAGCGCGGCGAACCCCGCGATCCCGAGGGCGGGCGGATGGTCGGGTTTGGTGAGCGTCGGGCGGATGACGCCCACCCCGAGGTAGTCGAGGGTCCGCGCGGGCATGTCCGCCGCCGCGCGCAGGTGCGCGGGGGTGTTCGCCGTCCAGCCGACGATCGCGTCCGCCCCCAGCAGCCTCCGCGCCACCACCGGCGGGATGTCGCGCTGGCCGAGGTGCACGCCGTCGACACGGGCCCCCGCCGCCCGGGCCGCGAGAGCCACGTCGACGCGATCGTCGATCAGCAGCGGCACGCGGCCGCCGATGACGCGCGACAGGAGGCCGGCGCGGTCGATCAGCTCGGCGGCGTCCGCGTGCTTGTCGCGCAGCTGCACCATCGTCACGCCACCCGCCACGGCCGCCTCCACGACGGTCGCGAGCGTGTGGATGTCGAGGCGGTCGTCGGTCACGAGATGCAGGGCGAGATCGGCGCGCCCGGTCATCGGCCGGCCTCGTCCGCGAGTTCCGCGGGCACGGCGACGTCTCCGGGGCCGGGCTCGGGGCGGGTCGCGTGCTCGCGGCTCAGGCGCGACGCGTCGAGATCGTCGGGGCCGAGCTCTGCGAGCGCGTCGAGGAACGCGACGGCGAACGAGCCGGGACCGCGCGACGACGAGGCCGCCCGCTCGGCCGCCCGCTTGTGCACGAGGGATGCCGCCACCGCGGCCGAGAACGGCTCGGCGACACCGAGGAACGCCGCCATCGTCGCGCCGAGCGAGCATCCGCCGCCGGTGACACGCGTCAGCAAGGCGTCGCCGCCGGGAACGCGGACGATCCGCGCTCCGTCGGTGACGAGGTCGACCGCGCCCGAGACCGCGACGACCGCGCCGGTGCGCGCTGCGAGCTCGACGGCGACGGCCCGCACGGCGTCGGGCGCCGCGGTGCTGTCGACGCCGCGTCCGCCCCGTCCCGCGCCGGCGAGGGCGGCCACCTCCGAGGCGTTGCCGCGGATGATCGCCGGACGCTCCGCGACGAGCTCGGCGGCGAGCGCCGTCCGCACCGGCAGCGAGCCGACGGCGACCGGGTCGAGGACCCACCGGCGGGTCTCGCGCACGATCTCGCGGGCACTGGCCCGCTGCTCCGGATCCGGGGTGCCGAGGTTGACGAGGACCCCGTCGGCGACGGCGGCGAACCGGCCCGCCTCGCCTTCGATGTCGACCATCGCGGGGCTCGCACCGAGCGCGAGGAGCACGTTGGCGGTGAACCCCGTCACGACGGCGTTCGTCAGACAGTGGGTCAGCGGTGCGGCTTCGCGGAGCGCGCACAGCGCGTCCTCGGGTCCGCGGACGGTGGGCACGACAGCGCGCATTGCGACATCCCTTCGCCAGCATTGCACTGGAGCAGGTTCGACGGGTCTGATCTCAGCTCGCGGTCGCGGGCACCCCGTGTCGGGACATGACCCTAGCAGGCGGGTCCAACGCGCGCCGGGTGAAGACGAAGCGAACGGGATCGGACCGCGTCGGTGCGGCATCCGTTTGCCCCGGCTCGACGTCGACGGCGGGGTCGACACGAACGCTACGATCGAGCCCGAGTTCGAGAAGGAATCGGATCGTGTGTGCAGCGCTGCGCAGCGGGTGCTCAGGGGGTGGGTATGACGACGGCGGGATACGGCCTGCTCGTGGTGTGCGCTGCGACGGCCGCGATGCTCATCGCCCTGCTCGTGCTCCGCCCGCGCTGGCGTCGCCGCGGCGGGCTGCTGCGGTACATGATCGCGGCGGGCGTCTCGGCGACCGTGTCGAGCCTGATGTACCTCGTTCACAGCCGCACCGACGATGTCGCCGCCCTCGTCTCCGGCGACGTCGCCATGGTGCTCGCCCCCGGGCTCGCGATGATCGGGCTCGGGGCGCTCGAGGGCCGCACCGGCGGCCGCATCGCGGTCGTGACGGCCCTGGCGGGCAGCACGGGAGTGGTGTCGGCGACCACGCCCCTCGATGTGTCGCTGACGGTCAAAGTCATCGTGCTCGCGATCCTGTGCATCCTGTGCGCACTGGCCGCGCGGCGGCCGGCGATCGCCGAGCGTCGCGGATCGGCGATCATCACGATCGGGATGCTCGTCTACGCGGCGTTCTGCGTCGCGCGCGCGGTGGTCGGATGGACGGCCGGATGGGAGTCGGAGCTGTACACCGCCGGCTTCGGAGTGCTCCCCACGACCGTCATCGGCGCCGCTCTCGTCCTGCTCGTGGGCGTCGCGACGCTGCTCATCGCGACCTCGGGCTCCGCGACCGCAGGCCCGCGCACGGCGCACGCCCGAGGTCGCGCGTGGTCGGCGACGGTCCGCAACTTCAGCCTGGTCCGAACCGCCTTCGGCCCCGTACGGGCGTCGGAGATGACGAGCGATCTCCTGACCGCCGTGCGCGACCTCGACCCCCTCGCATCGCAGGATCACGCGGCCGTGCGTTTCCACACCGAGGTCGAGCGCGACCGCGTCGAAACCGCGCTCCGCGATCGGCTCTGGGCATCGGGGTGGACGCCGGGCGAGATCGGCCTGCTGGTCGTGACGCCCCCGGAGGCCGACGCCTGAGCGGTGCTCCGTGGGTGCCCGAGCGCGGTTCGGCCGGGCGCGTACGCGGCATCGCGTGGTGCCGGGGAGGCGGTCGGGGCGGTTCGCGAAATCGTGCTGCCGTGGTGCGCGAGATGCGGCCGCCACGTGCATATCCGCGTGGGTCGCGCACGCCGCATCCGGCCGATTTCTCGACTCCGTCCGCCGCGCGTAGAGTCTGGCCATGGAAGCCGAACTGCAGACCGACATCGTCGTCCGTCCGGTGCGGGATGTCGATGCCGAGGCCCTCGGGCGCGTGCACGCGACCTGCTGGCACGAGACGTACGACCACCTCATCAGCTCCGCCGCCCTGCAGAGCGTCTCGCCGCGCCGCCTTGCGGAGCTCTGGACCCACTGGGCGTCGCAGGGCGAGGACTTCCGGATGCATGCCGCGCTCGTGCGCGGCGAGATCGTCGGCTTCGTCGGCTCCGGGCCCGCGCGCGACCGCGACGCCCCGCGCCTACGCGAGCTGTACTTCATCTACCTTCTCGACGCGTGGCACGGCACCGGCATCGGCCAGCGCCTGTTCGACGCGGCCGTCGAGAAGGACGAAGAGGTCTACCTCTGGGTCGCCGAGGACAACCCCCGCGCGCACCGCTTCTACCAGCGCAACGGCTTCACGCTCGACGGTGAGACCCACACGGAGCCCTTCCTCGGCGAGACGCTGACCGAGGTCCGGTTCGTCCGCTGACCCCGCGCGGTCCCGCTCGCACCCCGTGACGAGGGGCGCGATTCCTCCCCGGAGGTGGCGCCAAACGATGTACCCACAGGGGAACATTTGTCCCCCTGGGATGTCGTACCCCTTTGCGATAATGGGAACATGCAGACGAACGGGGCGGCGGGATCGGCGGGGCGAAACGGCTCGCCGCACGACGCCGCGTTCGCGCAGTACGACGCCGCGTTGGGCTCTCTGCACGCAGGGCAGGTCGCGTCTGTGCGCGCTCTCGCGGAGCTGGGCCGGTCGGCGTTGCGGGAGGCCCGGCGCGACGGCGTGCGGGGCTTGGCATCGGACATGGAGCTGCGGTCCGTCGCCGCCGAGGCCGCCGGTATGGCCCGGCAGTCGGACCGCCGGCTGCAGGCCGAGATCGACCACGCGATGACGGTGGTCGACGATTACCCGGCCGTGTTCGCGGCATGGGAAGGGCGGCGGATTACCCGCGACCACGTCGACGTCGTGGTGAAGATGGGCGCCGGGGTGCCCGAGGATTTGCGGCCCGAATACGAAGCAGCGGCGATCGTGCTGTGCGAGCGGGACATCCACACGCGCGTGCGGGAACCGCTCCGGGCGTTGGCGGAGAAGCTCCACGAGAAGCCGTTCACCCAACGACACCGCGAGGCCGCGGCGGGGAGATGTGTGCGGATGCTGCACGGTCCGGACGGGATGTCGACGCTGACCGTGGAGCTTCCCACGACCATCGCGGTCGGGGTGATGGACCGGCTGACCCAGATGGGGCAGACCATCAAGGATGCGCGGGCGGATGCCGCAGGGGCGGACGACGGTGCGAGCTCCGGAGACGGCGCCGCGTTCGGCGCTGCCGCGCACCACGGCACGGCCGGCAGCGATGCCATCGAGCCCGACGCGCGGACGATGGATCAGATCCGGGCAGACGTCCTCGCCGACCTCGTCCTCGGCGGGGCGCCCGTAGTGGACCCCACCTACGGCAAGGACGGGGCTGGAGCACTCGGCGCGATCCGGGCACGCGTGCAAGTCGTCATCACCGCCGACACGTTGACCGGGAAAGACGAACACTCGGCCGAAGCCGTCGGGGCCGCACTCGTCGACGCCGACACCGTGCGGGCTCTTGCCGGGCAGGCATCCACCTGGGACCGGTTGTTCATCGACCCCGTCACCCGCACCCCCGTCGAGATCGACACGTACCGGCCCACCGCCGCCATGGCACGGCTCCTGAAGGCTCGGGATCAGCACTGCCGGTTCCCCGGATGCCGCAGAGCCGCGATCCGGTGCGAAATCGACCACACCATCGACCACGCCCTCGGCGGACACACCCACATCTACAACCTCGCCCACCTCTGCCAACGCCATCACTCCATGAAGCAATTCACCCACTGGGGCGTCAGACAGATCGGCGGCGGAGTCCTCGAATGGACCTCACCCCTCGGGAGGGTCTACCGGGAAGACCTCCCGGTCCCGGCGGTCTGCTTCACCATCGACACCACCGACCCACCCCCGCCACGGGCCGGCACCGGCGGGCCACCCGAACCGCCACCCTTCTGAGTACGAGACGAGTCTGCACATTCGGCGTAGCCGCGTGCGCGATCGGCGGTGGACGGAGACGCGGCGGACGGAGATCAGCCGCCGAACTCGGCGCGGATCACGAGCGGCGTCTGATTGGCATTGCACGCCCGGTGGATCGGTGCGATCCACTCGTCGGCAACGGGCGAGAGCACCGCGCCGACGGTGCGAGCGGGATCGACCACCACCTGATGCAGACCGGTGAACGAGTCCGCGAGAGCCGACTGGCTGGTGGCAGCCAACGTCTCGAGTGCTGCCGCGGCTCGATCGACTCGGTCGTTCCACTCGTCCTCGCCGAATGCTCCGTACGAGCTGTACCCGGTGTCGGCGTTGGCGAGAGCGCTGTAGACATCGATGAACGCGGTGCAGTCCGCCGCGACGGCGGCATCCGTCGCGAACTCCTCCGTCGAGAAAGTGGGGGTCGCGACCCAGTCGACGCCGTCCGCGATGCCGACGTAGAGCGTCGGCCCGGTGCGTTCGGTGATGGGCCACGACAGCGCCGCCGGCTCGCCACAGGTGCCGCCGAGCGGAGCCTGACCGAGCATCATCGAGTCTCCGAGCTCGAGCGAGAACATCCCGTCGCCCTCGCACGAGAAATCGATCACGACCGAACGGGCATCGGCGGGAATCGGGAAGTCGCCCCCGGGGAACTCCGTCGGACCGCTCCCCGACACCGCGCCCGGAGGCGCCGACACGGCATCCGCGTACGAATCGGCCCCGGAGGCGGACGGCACCGGTGCACCCGCCGGGTTCGAGGCGCACCCCGCGACCATCACGGCGATCACCGCCCCCAGCGTCACGGCGGGCACCGCACCCGCCGCGCGACCCGCGATCGTCCTCGGCGCTCGACCTCGACGGCGTTCCCGCATCCTCGCGTCCTCTCCGTTGCCCCTCATCGTCCCACCACGGTTCCGAACAGCCGGGCGATCGGCGAGAGGATCACCGGCCGTGCCGCCGCCCACCCCCCGACGATGACGGCGAGCGACAGCACGAACATCCAGAAGCCCGTCCAGTTGTCGGCGTACGCGGTCGGATCCACCGAGCCCTGCGCCGCATACATGTGATTGAGGTTGCGCAGCGCCCCCGTCGCGAGCACGAGCAGCACATGGATCGCGATGAACACGACGAAGAACACCATGACGGGAACATGCACGCGGCGAGCCCACTCGATCGGATAGACGCGGTTGATCCACCGGTCCCCGCGCGGCCAGACGGTGCTCATCCGGATGCCGCTGAGCACGGCCAGCGGAGCGGCGACGAACACCGTCGTGAAGTACGCGAGCTGCTGCAGGCTGTTGTAGTTCACCCACCCGTTCTCGGTCGGCCAATCCAACGACACGTACTGCAGCGCCGCCGACAGCGCGTTGGGCACGACCTCCGGGCTCGTCGGCACGATCCGCATCCACTGGCCCGTCGCGAACAACAGCACGACGAACAGCAGGCCGTTCGAGACCCACAGCACGTCGAGCGCCTGATGGAACCAGATCGTCAGGCTCGTCTTGCGCTTCGGCCGGCCCCGCGGCGACCAGAAGACCCTCGGCCGCTTCTCACGCCGAACCTGCAGCCCCGACCGGATGATCAGCACCATGAGGAACGCATTGAACGCGTGCTGCCACCCCAGCCAGGCCGGAAGACCGACCGGCGCTCCCGCGGGCAGGGGGTACTCGCCGGGGTAGCGCGCCAGGAACTCTTGCGGACCGTCGAGGCTCAGCAACCACCGCACCAGCGCCACACCCATGCCCGCGGCAAGGACGAGCGCGACACCCACCACGAAGACGACACCCGCCCACTGCACGAGCGTGAAACGGGCCGCCGCCGGACCGTAACGACGCGGCTCTCCCTCCGCCGCACCGACGCGCTCGGGTTCCGGACGCCTCCCGAACTCGCCCACCGGACGCCGCGGCCGCGCCAACCGCGCGGCGGCCGCCCGCCCCGGCCACGCCGTGGGGACGACCGTCAGCGGCGGGCGCGGTGCGGTCTCTCCGCCGACGAGGTCGCGGTCGGGGGTGGGGGTGGGGTTGGGGTTGGAGTTGGGCCTACGGCTGGGGCTGGGCCCACGGTCGGGTCCGGGGTCGAGGTCAGGGCTGGAGTCGCGCTCGAGGTTGGGGTTGAGATTGGGCTTGGGCGCACGGATGGGATCGGGGCCGCCCGCGCGGACGTCCGCCTCGGTGCGCACCGGCGGCGGGTCCGCAGGGGCTGGTGCACCGGGCGCGACCGGTCGCGGGGCGACGGTCGGCCACGCGGGGCCTCCCGCCGTCCGTGGCAGACCGCGCCGAATCGAGAGCGCGACCGGCTCCGCGTCCAGGTCGTCGACGGGCGCGGCCGCGGAACCGACCGGCACCGCGGAGGCGACCGTCGTCACCACGGGATCGTCCGGTGTCGCCGCGCGCTCAACCGGCGTCATCGCGCCACCGGCCGGCGTCGTCGGAGACTCATCCGGCGTGACGAGGGGGGCGGATGGCCACCGGTCGCCGCCCGCCACACGCGGCAGGCCGCGTCTCAGCCGGGCCCCGGTCGCCGCGACGTCGGGCGCGATCCCGTGCCGATCGACGGCCGCCGCCGGCTCCACGTCCGCGTCGGACACGGTGGGCCCCGCACCCACCCGATCCGCGGTCCCCGCGACATCCGCGACATCCAGCGCTACGCCGGGCACGCCATCCAGCGCAGCATCCGGCACAGCGTCCATCGGAACCACCGTCCCCGGCGGCGGCCACGGCTCGCCGCCGGCAATGCGCGGCAGCCCGCGCCGAACCGCCGTGCTCACGCCGTCCGCTTCGCCTCGAGCAGCGCGATGAGCCGCGGCACGATGTCGAACACGTCCCCCACGATGCCGACGTCGGCGATCTGGAAGATGGGCGCATCGCCGTCCTTATTGATCGCGACGATCGTCTTCGCGGTCTGCATACCGGCCCGATGCTGGATCGCGCCCGAGATGCCGAGTGCGACATACAGCTGCGGCGAGACCGAGACCCCCGTCTGCCCGACCTGGTGCGCATACGGGATGTACCCCGCGTCGACGGCCGCGCGCGAGGCGCCGACCGCGGCTCCGAGCGCATCGGCGAGCTGCTCGACCAGCGTGAATCCCTCCGCCGACCCGAGCCCGCGACCGCCCGCGACCACCCGGGCGGCTCCCCGCGGCTCCGGCCGCGACGACGCGGTGACGGCAGCCTCGAACCCCGTCACCCGGGCGGCCGGACGATCCGACGGCGTCACGTCGAGGTCGACCACGAAGGGCGTCGGAACGGCGTCCGCCCGCGCGTCGATCGCCCCCTGCCGAACCGTCACGATGGGAGCCCCGAGCGTCGGGGCGCTCACCGACGTATACGCCCCGCCATAGACCGAGTGCTCGGCGAGCACGCCCCGCTCGTCGCGCTGCAGGCCCACCGCATCGACAGACAGCGCGGCGCCGACGCGCACCGCGAGCCGCCCCGCGACATCGCGTCCCTCGACCGAGTTCGACACGAGCACGGCATCGGGGCGCACGAGGGCGACGGCGGCGGCGAGCGCGTCGAGCGCGCCCGCCGACACCCGCGTCGCGTCGCCGGACGCCACGAGGACGACCGCGGCGCCGAGGGCCGCCGCCTCGGCGACGAGCCGCCCGCGTTCGGATGCCGCAGCCGCCGCATCCACTCCCGCGCCCGCGCCCTCGCCGACGAGCACGGCGACGGGGGTTCCCACCAGCGACGCCGCACCGAGGAGTCCCGCCGCGGCCGGGGCGGGCGACGCACCGCCAGGTCCGGGCACGAGGTCGAGCAGCACGAGGATCGAGTCGGCGGCGAAGTCGGTCATGCGGGCCCCTCAGACCAGTCGGTTCTCGGACAAGAAGGCCACGAGCCGCTCGGCGGCCGCCGGCGCGTCGTCGCCGAGCGCGTCGATGCGGATGCCGGCACCGCGCGGCGGCCGCTCGGCCACCTCGGTGAGGATCGTCATCGGCACCGAGAAGTCTTCGGCATCGACGCCGAGGTCGTCGAGCGAGAGCGTCTCGACCGGCTTCTTCTTCGCCGCCATGATGCCCTTGAAGTTCGGGTAGCGGGGCTCGGGCAAGGCCTCGGTGATCGAGATGACGGCGGGCAGCTCCGCCGCGACGGTCGCCGTACCGGCATCCGAGGCACGGGTCGCGGTGAGCGCCGACTCCCCCAGATCGACCGACGCCAGAGCGGTCGCGTGCGCGACGCCGAGGTGCTCGGCGATCATCGCGGGCAGCACGCCCCCCACACCGTCGGTCGAGAGGTTCCCGGTGACGACGAGGTCGAACCCGCCCCGCCGGATCGCCGCGGACAGCACACGGGCCGTCAGACCGAGATCGGCACCGCGGAGACGCTCGTCCGCGATGTGCACGGCCGACGCCGCCCCCATCGCGAGCGCTTTGCGCAGACGCGCGGCCGCGTCCTCGGGGGCCATCGTCATCGCGACCACCTCGGTGCCGGGGTGCGCGTCGGCGTACGACAGTGCGACCTCGAGCGCCCGTTCGCCGATCTCGTCGAGCACGTTCTCCCCCGCGGCGCGGTCCGCGAGCCCGGTCTCGAGATCGAGCCGGCGATCGCCATAGGTGTCGGGAACGTCTTTGACCAGGACGACGATTCTCATGGGGTCTCCTCCCGGGGGCATTCTACGAACCGGCCACGCGAACGGTCAGCGGTGCCGGAACTCGGGGGCGCGCTTCTCGGCGAAGGCGGCCATGCCCTCCTTCTGGTCGTCGAGCGCGAACAGCGACGCGAAGATCGTGCGCTCGAGCCGCAGCCCCTCCGCCGACGTCGTCTCCTGCGAGGCCCGCAGCGCCTGCTTGGCGGCGTACGCGACCGGCAGCGACCGCGACGCGATGCGCTCGGCGACCGCCGACGCCTCGGCGAGCAGATCGGCCGCCGGCACGACGCGCGAGACGAGGCCGGCACGCTCGGCCTCGTCCGCCGGCATCCGCCTGCCCGTCAGCACCAGCTCGGCGGCCTTGTAGTAACCGATCGCGCGGGCGAGCCGCTGCGTGCCGCCGATGCCGGGGATGACCCCCAGGTCGATCTCGGGTTGACCGAACACCGCCGTGTCGGCGGCGAGGATGATGTCGCATATCATCGCCAGCTCGCACCCGCCCCCGAGGGCGTACCCGGCGACGGCGGCGACGATCGGCGTGCGCACACGGGCGACGTCCTCGAGTGGCGCGAACGGGTTGTCCACCGACATGTCCCGCGAGCTCCGGCCCGCCATCTCCTTGATGTCGGCGCCCGCGGCGAACGCACGCTCCGAACCGGTGACGACGATGGCCCCGATCGCCTCGTCGCGGTCGAAGGCCGTCGCGGCATCCGCCAACTCGCTCACGAGCGTCGAGTTCAACGCGTTCAGCGCCTCGGGACGGTTCAGGGTGATCCAGCCGACGCGCCCACGCGTCTCGGTGAGGATCGTCGTGTAGTCGCTCATGACCTCATCGTGCCACGCGCCCCGCCGCCCGTCTCCGATCGGTTCCCGGTCATTCACGTCCCGGCCACATCGACCCGGTAGGCACGTCTCGCACCCGTTCACCCGACCAGAGGACACCTATGCCTTCGCCTGCCCGGAACCGCACGGTTCCCCGCACGCTCGCGGCCGTCACCACCGCCGCCCTGACCTGCACGCTCGCGTTGACGCCGCTCGCCGCGGCATCCGCCGCCGTCGCGCCCGCGCCGATCGTCGACGCCGCCCCCGGCGCGACGCTCGCACTGACGCTGCTCGGCACCCACGAGACGGGCGTGTTCGACGAATCCGCCGCCGAGATCGTGCAGGCCTACCGCGATCGCCTGTTCGTCGTGAACGCGCAGGCCGGATCGGTGACCGTCCTCGACAACAGCGATCCGACGCAGCCCGTCGAGCTGTTCACCCTCGCCGACACCGGCACCGCCAACTCCCTCGCCGTCCGCGACGACGGCCTCGGCGTCATCGCCTTCGAAGCCGAGGACAAGACGGCCGACGGCTCGCTCGTGTTCTTCGACGCGAACGCCGACGCGGCCGAGACCGCGCGGCTCGGCGCCGTGACGGTCGGAGCGCTCCCCGACATGGTGACGATCTCGAAGGACGGCGCCTACGCGGTCGTCGCGAACGAGGGCGAACCGGCCGACGACTTCTCGTCCGATCCCGAAGGTTCGGTCGGTGTCGTGGCGCTGCCGAAGACCATCACCGCCCCCGAGCAGTCGGCCGTCCGCATCGCCGGGTTCGGCGCGTTCGAGCCGGGCGGATCCCGTGAGCTGCCCGCCGGGGTGCGGGTGTTCGGCCCCGACGTCGCCGCGCCCGACCAGGGCGAGACCCCGCTCTCGGCGAACCGCGTGAGCCGGAACCTCGAGCCCGAGTACATCACCGTCGACGGCGCGACGGCGTACGCCGCCCTGCAGGAGGCCAACGCCGTCGCGGTCGTCGACCTCGCCGCCGCCGACGTCACGACGATCCTCCCGCTCGGCCTGAAGGACCACGGCGCGCCCGGCAACGGCCTCGACACGAGCGACCGTGACGACGCGATCGACATCGCCACGTACCCCGGCCTCACGGGCATGTACATGCCCGACGGCATCCAGTCCTACTCGGCGACCACCGACGGCACCACCGCGACCTACCTCGTGACCGCCAACGAGGGAGACGCCCGCGAATGGGGCGACTACGCCGAGGCCGTGCGCGTCAAAGACCTCGGCGAGGACGGGCTCGCCCCCGTCTGCACCGACTCCCCGCTCGCGTCGCACCTCGACGACGACCAGCTCGGGCGCCTGAACGTCTCGGTCGAGGACGGCCTCCGCGCCGACGGCAGCTGCTACGAGCGGCTCTCCGCGTTCGGCGCACGCTCGTTCGCGATCTGGGGCACCGACGGCACGCTCGTCTTCGACTCGGGAGACGAGTTCGAACGCATCATCGCCCGCGTCGCGCCGGAGTACTTCAACTCGAACCACACCGCGTCGGGCCTCGACGGACGCAGCGACGACAAGGGCCCCGAGCCCGAGAACCTCTCGATCGGCACGGTCGGCGGCCGCACCTACGCGTTCATCGGCCTCGAGCGCGTCAGCGGCGTGATGGTCTACGACATCACCGACCCGACCGCCCCGACGTACGTCACCTACGTCAACAACCGCGACTTCTCGGTGTCGATGGACGACGTCTTCACCAAGGAGAACCCGTACGACGCCGCCGACCCCGACGATCGCGCGGTCCTCTCGCGCGCCGGCGACCTCGGTCCCGAAGGCGTGCAGTTCATCGGCGCCCAGCGCTCCCCCACCGGCCGGCCGCTGCTGGTCGTCGGCAACGAGGTGTCGGGCACGACGACGGTCTACGGCGTCGAACAGCTCATCGACGGTCAGCCCGCCGACGAGCCCGACATCCGCGTGCTCACCATCAACGACTTCCACGGACGCCTCGTGCCGGAGTCGAACGGCGTCGCGGGCGCTGCGGTGCTCTCGGGCGCGGTGGAGGGCTTCCGCCGCGAGAACCCGAACACGCTGTTCGTCTCGGCGGGCGACAACATCGGCGCCTCGGCGTTCGAGTCGTTCATCGACGAGGACACCCCCACGATCGACGCGCTGCGCTCGATGGACCTCGACGTCAGCGCAGTCGGGAACCACGAGTTCGATCGCGGCTTCGCCGACCTCACCGACCGCGTCATCCCGCGCTACGAGGGCGACGCGGCGGCCGACGCGTTCAGCGACTTCGCCCTCGGCGCGAACGTCTACAAGAAGGGCACGGACGAGCACGCGCTCAAGCCCTTCACGATCAAGGAGGTCGACGGCGCGAAGGTCGCCTTCGTCGGCACCGTGACACGCCAGACGGCCGGGATGGTGAGCCCGCAGGGCATCGCCGGCATCGAGTTCCGCGACCAGGTCGAGTCGGCGAACACGGCCGCAGCGGAGGCCGTCGCCGCGGGCGCCGACGTCGTCGTGCTCCTCGCCCACGAGGGCTCGGCGGGCTCGGACTGCGCCGCCATCGCGACGGAGTCCGGCGACTTCGGCGACCTCGTGCGCGGCGCCTCGGCCGACATCGACGCGATCGTCTCGGCGCACACGCACCAGAAGTACGCGTGCGAGATCGGCGGGCGCCCCGTCATCCAGGCCCACCAGTACGGCACGACCGTCGGCGCGCTCGACATCCGGCTGACGGATGCCGGTGACCTCGAGTCCATCACCGGCACCACGGTGCCGCTGTACGATGCGGTGCTCGGGCGCCCCGTCGCCTACCCCGAGGCCGCCACGAAGGCCGTCGTCGACGCGGCCGTGACGGTCGCGAACGAGAAGGGCGCGGTGCAGGTCGGCTCGATCACCGGCGACATCCTGCGGGGCAAGACCTCGTCGGGCTCCGAGGACCGCGGCGTGCACTCGACCCTCGGCAACACCGTCGCCGACGTCTACCTCTGGGCCACCACCCAGAACCCCGCGTACGGCGGGGAGAAGGCCGAGATCGCGTTCATGAACCCGGGCGGCCTCCGTGCCGACCTGCTGTTCGGCGACGACGAGGGCGCGATGTCGTACCGCGAGGTCGCCAACGTTCAGCCGTTCGCCAACACGCTCGTGACCCTCGAGCTGACGCCCGCGCAGATCAAGCAGGTCCTCGAGGAGCAGTGGCAGCCGGCCGGCGCGTCACGCCCGAAGCTGGCGCTGGGCGTGTCGAAGGGCTTCTCCTTCGGGTACGACCCGGACGCGGCGGCGGGATCGCGCATCAGCTCGATGACGCTCGGTGGCGCACCGCTGGAGCTCGACGACACCACGACGACGATCCGCGTCGTGACCAACTCGTTCCTCGCGGGCGGTGGCGACAACTTCACCACCTTCGCGCAGGGAACGAGCACGGCCGACTCGGGTCAGGTCGACCTCCAGGCCACGGCGGAATTCTTCGCCGCCGTAGGCCCCGTCGCCCCCTCACCGCTCGGTCGGGCTCACGTCGCGGGCGAGCAGCCCCCGGTCGAGCAGCCGGGCTTCCCCGGGCCGGGCGAGCCCGGTGAGCCCGGTGAGCCCGGTGAGCCGTCGCAGCCGTGGGCGAGCGTCGAGCTCGACCGCACCTCGGTCGCGCAGGGCGACGAGCTGTCGGTCACGGTGACAGGCCTCGAGCCCGGTCAGCAGATCGCCGCGACGCTGTACAGCGACCCGCTCGTCGTCTCGGGCATCCCCGCAGCCGACGCCTCGGGCCGCACGGACTTCACGGTCGCGATCCCCCGCGACTTCGCGACGGGCGCGCACCGCCTGGTCGTGACGTCGGGCGAGCTCGCGCCGATCGAGGTCGGCCTCACCGTCACCGCCGCGGCCGACGCCGGCACGTCCCCCTCGGGAACGTCGCCCTCCGGCACGTCGCCCTTCGGCACGTCGCCCTCCGGCACGATCGCCTCCACCGGCGGCACCCTCCCGATCTCCCTCGCGATCGGCGGCGTGCTCGCCCTCACCGCGGGCGGCCTGCTCGTCGCCGCCCGCCGCCGCTCGACCCGCGCCTCGTAGCCCGCGAGTCAACACCCCGCACGCGAATCAACCCGCTGCACCCCGTGGATTCGGGGGCAGCGGGTTGATTCGCGTGGTCGGGGCGCGGGGACGTCAGGCGGGCTCCTCGGGGCGCGTCGCCGCTTCCTCGGCGGCGGCATCGGGGACGTAGCCGTCGATGTGGCGCTCGTCCGGACCGTCGTAGGCCGACAGCGGGCGGATGAGCGCGTTCGCGGCGTACTGCTCCATGATGTGGGCGGTCCAGCCCACGACCCGCGCGGCCACGAAGAGCGGCGTGAAGGTCACCGTGTCGAACCCGATCAGGTTGTATGCCGGCCCGGACGGATAGTCGAGGTTCGGGTAGATGCCCTTGCGCTGCGTGAACTCGCGCTCGAGGGTCTCGTACAGGGCCGCGACGTCGGGCCGGTCGTAGTGCTCGACGAGCTGGTCGAGCGCCGCCTTCATGGTCGGCACCCGAGAATCGCCCCGCTTGTAGACCCGGTGCCCGAACCCCATGATCTTGCGTTTCTCGGCGAGCGCCCGGTCGAGCCAGTCGCTCACGCCGTCGGCATCGCCGATCTCGTCGAAGACGTGCATGACGGCCTCGTTCGCGCCGCCGTGGAGCGGCCCCTTGAGCGCGCCGATAGCCCCGACGACGGCGGAGTACAGGTCGCTCAGGGTCGATGCGATGACCCGGCCCGTGAAGGTCGAGGCGTTGAACGAATGCTCGGCGTAGAGGATGAGCGAGCGGTTGAAGGCGTCGGCCACGACCGGGTCCGGCTCCTCGCCGAAGGTCATCCAGAGGAGGTTCTCCGCATCGTCGAGGTCGTCCCGTGGCTCGACCGGCTCGAGCCCGCGCCGCCGCCGCTGGCCGTAGGCGACGATCGACGGCAGCACGGCGAACAGCCGCAGACTGCGCTCGAGGTTCTGCTCGGGGGTGCCGACGGCGTCGAGCACGGATGCCGCGCCGGCGGTGTCGAGGGCGCCGATCATGCTCACGGCGGTGCGAACGTCGTCCATCGGATGCGCGTCGAGCGGCATCCGATCGATCATCGCCCGCACCTCGGCGGGCAGCGCCCGCTGCGGGCGCGCGCGGGCACGCTGATCGGCGAGCTCCGCGTCGGTGGGCAGCTCGCCGCGCCACAGCAGGTGGGCGACGGCGTCGACCGGCTGCGTGGCGGCGAGCTCCTGCACCGGGTAGCCGCGGTAGAGCAGCGAGTTGGTCTCGGGGTTCACCTTCGAGATCGCGGTCACGTCGGCGACCACGCCGACGAGCCCCTTGCGGATGTCCTGATCGGTCATCGTCATGCCTCTGTTCTCTCTTCGTCGAGCAGCCAGAATGTGCGGTCTTCAGTCCCCGCCGGTCGCCCCATTCTGACGAGTCGGCAGGGTGAAGTCGAAGACCGAGGTGTCGAAGCGGGTGTATCCCTCGTAGTCCACCAGGTCGTAGAGGTCGGCGCGATGCTGCATCTCGTCGAGCTTGGCGGTCAGGTTTCCCGCCGACGTGAGTTCGTCGAGCGCGCGGCCCGCGGCGCCCATCGCGATGCGCAGCAGCGACACCGGCCAGATCACGATCCGCACCCCGGCGTCGCGCAGCTGGTCGACCGTGAACAGCTCCGACTTTCCGAACTCGGTCATGTTCGCGAGGATCGGCACGTCCACCGCGGCGGCCATGGCCTCGAACTCCGCCAGGTCGCGCATCGCCTCGGGGAAGATCGCGTCGGCCCCCGCATCGACGAGCGCGCGCGCCCGGTCGACCGCGGCGTCCATCCCCTCGACGGCCCGGACGTCGGTGCGCGCCATGATCAGGAAGTCGGGGTCGCGACGCGCGTCGACGGCGGCGCGGATGCGGTTCACCGCGGTGTCGCGGTCGACGACGCTCTTGCCGTCGAGATGGCCGCACCGCTTGGGGTTGACCTGGTCCTCGATGTGGCAGCCGGCGAGCCCGGCATCCTCGAGCGTCTGGATCGTCCGGGCGACGTTCATCGGCTCGCCGAACCCCGTGTCGGCGTCGATGATCGCCGGCAGCTCGGTCATCCGCGCGATCTGCTGACCGCGCCCCGCGACCTCGCTCAGCGTCGTCAGCCCGACGTCGGGGAGGCCCAGGTCGGCGGCGATCACCGCGCCCGAGACGTAGACCCCGTCGAAGCCGTGCCGCTCGATGAGCCGGGCCGACAGGGGGTTGAACGCGCCGGGGAACCTCAGCGTCTCACCGCTCGCGAGCCGCTCGCGAAGGATGCGGCGCTTCTCGCCGGCCGTCGTCTGCGCGTACAGCATCAGAACAGCCCTCGCGGGTTCGGTGCCGACGCGATGACACCGTCACGGGCGACGATGTTCAGCTCGCGCACCTCGGCGGCCGTCAGCTCGGGCAGACGCTGCACGAGGCCCAGGAACCGCTCGATCTCGGCCGCGTCGAGCACCGGCTCGGCGAGGATCCGGAACTTGCGGATGTAGTCCTCGCGGGCGAACGGCCGAGCCCCGAGCGGATGGGCGTCGGCGACGGCGATCTCGTCGACGAGGGTCGAGCCGTCGGCGAGCACGATCTCCACGCGCCCGCCGAACGCCTTCTCGGCGGGGTCGTCGGAGTGGTAGCGCCGCGTCCACTCGGCGTCCTCGGCGGTCGTGACCTTGCGCCACAGCGCCACGGTGTCGGGCCGCGCGGCCCGCTCGGGGGCGTAGGAGTCGACGTGATGCCAGCCGCCGTCCTGCAGGGCGACGGCGAAGATGTACGGGATCGAGTGGTCGAGCGTCTCGCGCGACGCCGTCGGGTCGTACTTCTGCGGGTCGTTCGCGCCCGAGCCGATGACGTAGTGGGTGTGGTGGCTTGTGTGCAGCACGATGCTCGTCACCCGGTCGGGGTCGGCGAGCTCGGGGTGCTCGCGGTGCAGCTTGCGTGCGAGGTCGATCCAGGCCTGCGCCTGGTACTCGGCCGAGTGCTCCTTCGTGTACGAGTCGAGGATGCCGCGCTTGGGCTCGCCCGCGGCGGGCAGCGGCACGTCGTACGCGGCATCCGGTCCGTCGAGCAGCCAGGCGATGACGCCGTCCTCGCCTTCGTAGATGGGATTCGGGCTCGTCTCGCCGCGCATGGCCCGGTCGACGGCCTCGACCGCGAGCTTGCCGGCGAACGCGGGCGCGTGCGCCTTCCACGTCGAGATCTCGCCCTTGCGCGACTGGCGCGTCGCGGTCGTCGTGTGCAGCGCCTGGCCGACGGCCTGGTAGATCGTCTCGGCGTCGAGACCCAGCAGCGTGCCGATACCCGCGGCGGCCGAGGGCCCGAGGTGGGCGACGTGGTCGATCTTGTGCTTGTGCAGACAGATGGCCCGGACGAGGTCGATCTGGATCTCGTATCCGGTCGCGAGTCCGCGCACGAGCGCAGCCCCGTCGGCGCCGACGTGCTGGGCCACCGCGAGGATCGGGGGGATGTTGTCGCCCGGGTGCGAGTAGTCGGCCGCGAGGAAGGTGTCGTGGTAGTCCAGTTCGCGCACCGCCACGCCGTTGGCCCACGCCGCCCACTCGGGGCTCGTCAGGTCGGTCACCCCGAACACGCTCGCTCCCGAGCCGCCGCGCGAGACCGAGTGGTCGAGCGCCTGCGCGCGCGCCGCGCTCACGGGGGCGCGCGTGAGGGATGCCGCGGCGACCGCGGCGTTGTCGATGATCCGGTTCACGATCATCTCGACGACGGCGGGCTCGACCGCGACGGGGTCGACGGCGACCTCGGCGATCGCGTAGGCGAGCTGGGCTTCGCGGGCGAGGCCTTCGTCGCTGCGGTGGACACGGACGTGATGACTGACGGTCATGCGGATGCCTCCAGGGAGTCGAGGATGCCGGTCAGGGCGTTGTGCAGGTGGACGTGCGTCGCGTGGGCGGCGAGGTCGGCGTCGCCGGAGGCGATCGCGCTCGCGATGAGCCGGTGCTCACCGATCGAGGCGCTCAGGCGGGCGGGATTGTCGCGCGCGAGGCGGCGCACCCGCACGAGATGGGTGCGGACGATCTTCAGCGCCGACGTCAGGTAGTCGTTCGCGGCGGCGACGTCGAGTGCGGCGTCGAAGCGGGCGATGAGGGCGTAGTAGGCGTCGGGGTCGGCCGTCGCGGCATCGTCGGCCGTCCGGGCGAACGCGGCGGCGAGCTCGGCGAACACCGCGCGGTCGCCGCGGTCGGCGGCCAGCCGTGCGCCGGTCTCCTCGAGGGCGCGACGCACGTCGAACAGCGACCGGATGTCGTCCGCGTCGATGCCGGCGACGACCGTGACCCGGGGCGACGCCTGACGCACGAGCCCGTCGGCGGCGAGCCGGCGCAGCGCCTCGCGCAACGGCGTGCGGCTGACGCCGAGGCGCGTCGCCTGTTCGACCTCGGCGAGCACGGTGCCGGGGGCGAGCGCGCCGTCCTGGATCTCGTGCAGCAGGGTCGCGTACGCGCGCTCTCCCGCCCTCGCTCCGCCCTCGGTCGCCATGTGTCGAGTGTATGCACAGATGAGCCGTGGGGCCAGAGATCCGGCACGAAAGCGGTCGAGCGTATACACAATCGTCACGGCGTCCGCGCCCGGGTAGCCTTGCCCGAGTGAGTTCCGACCGATACACCGTGGCCACCGACGGCGCCTGCAAGGGCAATCCCGGACCGACCGGCTGGGCCTGGGTCGGCGAGGACGGGCATTGGGCGGCCGGGGCGATCCCGCAGGGCACGAACAACATCGGCGAGCTCCTCGGACTCCTCAAAGCGATCGAGGACCACCCCGACGTCCGCGAGCTCGTCGTCCAGGCCGACTCGAAGTACGCCATCGACACCTACGCGTCGTGGATGGACGGACACCGCCGCCGCGGCTGGAAGACCTCGACCGGTGCACCGACCAAGAACCGCGACATCCTCGAGCAGCTGATCGTCGCCCGCGACGCGCGCCGCGAGCGCGGCCTGCCCGACGTCGTCCTCGAGCACGTCCGCGGTCACCGCGGCCACGTGCTCAACGAGTGGGCCGACGAGCGCGCCGTCCGCGGCTCCGAGCACGCCGCGAAGGGCACGGCGAGCGCCTGGTCGTCGCTCGGCGGTCACCACGACAAGCTCGACGTGTCGGAGGCGCCGAAGAAGAAGCGCTGAGCGCCTACGCCGGCGGATCGCCGACGAGGCTCTCGAGCCGGTCGAGAGCGGGACGCTGGCCCGTCACGAGCAGCTCGCGGGCGCGGGCGAGGTCGACCCATTCGACGCGGTCGACCTCGGGGAACGATGCGGTGCGTCCCGAGCGCGGCGGCCACTCCATCTCGAACTCGCCGAACACGGCGCCTTCGACCTCGAAGCCGGCCGCGTCTACGACGAAGACGGTGACGCGTTTGCCCGAGGAGTACGCGAACGTCCCCAGCTCGGCATAGTCGCCGGCCGGAGGCTCGAGCCCGAGCTCTTCGCGGAACTCGCGCCGCGCGGCATCCAGGGCCGCCTCGGCATCGGCGTCGTACTCGCCCTTGACGATCGACCACGCACCGGCGTCCTTCCTCGCCCAGAAGGGTCCGCCCATGTGCGCGACGAGCGCCGACACCGTGCCGTCCGCAGCGATGCGGTAGGGCAGGATGCCGGCGCTCGTCGTCGCCATGATCGGGCCGGGCGGATCAGGCCGGGCGCGTCTTCGGCGAGACCGTGTCGGTCTCGGCCGGGTCGGTCACCGCAACGCCGGCGAGGGCGTCGTTGATCGCGTCGTACGCCGACTGCTCGAGCTTCACGCCCGAGGCCTTGACGGTGTCCTCGAGCTGCTCGGGGCGCGACGCGCCGACGAGCGCGGCAGCGATGTTGTCGTTGTGGAGCACCCAGGCCAGCGACAGCTGCGCG
The DNA here is from genome assembly GCA_036946435.1 of Microbacterium arborescens. Lineage (GTDB taxonomy): Bacteria > Actinomycetota > Actinomycetes > Actinomycetales > Microbacteriaceae > Microbacterium > Microbacterium arborescens_A. The sequence goes on from JAQIJE010000006.1 coordinate 74,611, forward strand.
ACCGTCAGGCCCGCCTCGTCGGCGATCGGCTTGAGCTTCTGCACGGCCATCAGCACCTCGTCGTTCAGGAAGCGCTTGATGAAGTTCGCGCCGCTCTTCTCGTCGGTGGCGCGCGATCCCTCGGGGACGGGCTGACCCGGCTGGTACTTGCCGGTCAGCACGCCCTGCGCGAGCGGCGACCAGACGATCTGCGAGATGCCGAGCTCCTGCGAGGTGGGCACGACCTTGCCCTCGATGACGCGCCACAGCGCGGAGTACTGCGGCTGGTTCGACACGAGCTGGAACCCGAGCTGCGTCGCGAGCGCGTGACCGTCGCGCAGCTGCTCGGCCGTCCACTCGCTGACCCCGATGTAGAGCGCCTTGCCCTGGCGGACGATGTCGGCGAAGGCCTGCATCGTCTCCTCGAGCGGAGTCTCGTAGTCGTAGCGGTGCGCCTGGTACAGGTCGACGTACTCGACGCCGAGGCGGCGCAGCGAGCCGTTGATGCTGTCGAAGATGTGCTTGCGCGAGAGACCCTGATCGTTCGGCCCCTTGCGGCCGGTCGGCCAGTAGACCTTCGTGAAGATCTCGAGCGACTCGCGGGGCTGGCCCTTCAACGCGTCGCCGAGGACGACCTCCGCCGCCGTGTTGGCGTAGGCGTCGGCGGTGTCGAACGACGAGATGCCGAGGTCGAGCGCCTTGTGGACGGTCGCGATCGCCGCGTCGTTCTCCACCTGTGACGCGTGCGTCACCCAGTTTCCGTACGTGATCTCCGAGACCTTGAATCCACTGTTGCCGAGGTAGCGATACTCAACCATGGGAAAACGCTACCTCGCGGTGGCGCAGCGCGGGCCGGAGTTGCGACTTATGTCCGCACGGTCAGCCGACCAGGTCGCCGATCGGGCCCGTCGGCAGCGCGACCCAGCCCTCGCGCCGAGCGATCGCATGCTGCTGCGGGGCGGGCTCGAGCACGGCACCGCGGGCAGCGGCCCGCGTGGCGAGCGCCGCCACGACGGCGTCGAACGCGTCGCCCGAGCGCACCATCAGCTCGCCCGCGTCGCCGAGGTCGAGCCAGGGCGCTTTCCGGCGCAACGCCCCGAGCAGCACACGGCGGGCATCGGCGTCGACGCGGTAGCCGCGCGTCTCGAAGCCCCACACCCGCAGGCTCGCCCCGGGGTAGACCTCGGCGATGTCACCGGCGCCGGAGCGGTCGACGTCCGCGCCCGCCGCGCGCAGCCGCGCGACGAGGCCCGCGCACCGCAGCGCCGTGACTCCGAGGCGGTCGGTCGAGACGCTGAGCGGCCAGCGTCCCGTGACCTCGCGCACGACGCGATCCGTCTCGCGGTAGACGAGCCGCCGGCGCCAGTCCGCTCCCCCGTCGACGTCGGGCACCGTGTCCGGATCGGCGTGGGCGGCGACGAACGCCGTGAACGCATCCGGCCAGCCGAGGGCGCAGTCGATGCCCGTCTTGCCGGCCGATCGCGCGGCCTCGACGATGTCGGCGTCGGAGGCACCGAGCCGCAACGACGACAGCTCGGCAGCGCCGTCCGACCAGTCGATCACCGCGACGGCGGTGGCCGCGTCCGATGCCGCCAGGTCGACCCCGACGGTGCGCATCATCGCGTCTGCGGGCGCCGGGTCAGCCGGCGGGGACGGTGTCGGCCGCGCGCTGGTCGTCCTCGGTCGCGACGAGCTGACCGCACGCGCCGTCGATCTCCTTGCCGCGGGTGTCGCGCAGGGTCGTCGGGATGCCGGCCTCGTTGAGTCGGCGCACGAACTCGTCCTGCACCTCGGGCTCCGACGACGTCCAGATCGACCCCGGCGTGGGGTTGAGCGGAATGGGGTTCACGTGCACCCAGCCGCGACCCCGGGCGTTGAGCTTCTCGGCCAGCAGGTCGGCGCGCCACGCGTGGTCGTTCATGTCCTTGATGAGGGCGTACTCGATCGACACGCGGCGGCCGGTCTGGTCGAAGTAGGCCTTCGCGGCGTCGAGCGCCTCATCGACCTTCCACCGCGAGTTCACGGGGATGAGCTCGTCGCGCAGCTGGTCGTCGGGGGCGTGCAGCGAGAGCGCGAAGGTGACGGGGATGTCCTCCTTCGTCAGCTTCTGGATGGCGGGCACGAGGCCGACCGTCGAGACGGTGATGCCGCGCGCGCTCATGCCGATGCCGTGGTCCTTGTCGACCATGGTGCGGACGGCCTGCATGACGCGGGCGTAGTTGGCGAGCGGCTCGCCCATGCCCATGAAGACGATGTTCGTGACGCGCTCACCGGCGTGGCCGACCTTGCGCGGGTCGCCGAGGCCGCCGTCGGCGATGAGCCGGTTCGCGCGGACCACCTGTTCGACGATCT
>JAQIJE010000007.1:0-80753 GCA_036946435.1 Microbacterium arborescens
CGCGGGGCACGGCGCTCGCGGCGACCGGTGCGCCCGCCGGTCCCGGGATCGCGAGGACCTGGCCGGGGAAGATCACGGCGTCGGCGTCGAGCCCGTTCGCGGCGAGCAGTGCGTCGACTCCGACGCCGGACGATGCCGCGATCGACCATGGCGTGTCGCCGGCGGCGACCGTGTGGGAGCCGGCGGACGCCGGTGCGGTGGCGGGAGCGGGAGTCGCAGCGCCGGAGAGACGGATGACGTCGCCCGGGCGGATGACGGCGGACCAGTCCAGGCCGTTCCACGCGAGGGAGATCGGCCGTCCTCACTCCGTTGTCGGCGGCGATGCCGCTGATCGTGTCACCGAGCACGACGACGGTGCTCGGCGGGTCGGACGGATGCCGCCGCGGTCGCCGTGACGCTCGGACCGCCGGCGCGGAGCGCGTCCTGAGGAGGGCCGGTCCCGCTGGATAGGCTCGGCGGCGGCGGCCGGTTGCGCGCCGAGGCTGAGGGCGATGGAGCCGACGACGGCGGGCGCGACGACGCCGGCCAGACGCAGGCGGCCGCGATGCGGGTGGGCACGATGCGGGTGGAGGATCGGCTCGCGGTCCACGGGGGGTCCCTTCTCGGAGGTCACCGAAAAGCTGGCACGGCGCTGTGAGACGTGTCAACCGATGTGACTGGTGTGACGGATGTGACGGCGGCACACGAGACGGGCCGCACGTCGTCGGCGAGATGGGATAGTGAAGGGGTGAGTGAAGCCGAAAACCCGTGATTCCCGTGTCCTGGCTGACCCTGCCGGAGGTCGTCGACCTGACCGGCGAGTCCCTGAGCCGGGTGCGGCGACTGCTCGATGAGAATCACCTCATCGGCAGCCGGCGAGACGGTGCCCCTCCGCATCCCCGAGCTCTTCTTCCTCGATTCGTCGCCGCTGTCGTCGCTGCGCGGCACGGTGACGGTGCTGCACGACTCCGGCTTCTCGGACGACGAGGCCATCGACTGGCTCTTCGCCGTCGAGGAGTCCATCGGCGTCGCGCCCATCGAGGCGCTTCGCGCCGGCCGCAAGACCGAGGTGCGCCGGGGTCGCGCAGACCCCTCGCCTGAGGGCCGACCTCCGATCGGGGCGGAGCCGCCCGGCGCGAGGATCAGGCGGTGCGCTCGATCGCCCGCGCGCGCGAGTGCGCGCAGGGTCTCGACGGATGCCGCGGAGAACCCCTCCCCGCCACGAGAGCGGCATCCGCCTCCGTGGCGAGCGAGGCGATGTCGTCCTCGACGCGCTCGACCGCGCCGCTCTGCGAGATCGAGCGCTGCAGCCGTTCGATCTCGGCGTCGCCGAGGCCGCGGTCGCCCAGAGCCGCGTCGAGCTCGGCCCGGGCCGCCGGGTCGAGGGCCTCCCGCGCGTAGGCGACGAGGACGGTCCGCTTGCCTTCGCGGAGGTCGTCGCCCGACGGCTTGCCCGTCACCGTCGCATCACCGAAGACACCGAGCAGGTCGTCGCGCAGCTGGAACGCGAGCCCGACCGCGTGCCCGAAATCCGCGAGCGCGGCGTGCTGGGCATCGCTCGCGCCGCCCAGGGCCGCACCGATGAGGAGCGGCTGTTTGCACGCTGTACCGGGCCGACTTGTACGACGCGACGCGACGCGCGCGTTCGGCGTGGCTCTCGTCGGGGGCTCGGACGTACGCCGCCTCCTCCGCGACGTCGAGGTACTGGCCGATCGTCACGTCGCGGCGCATCCGGGCGTACTGGCGCCGCACGCGGGCCGCGGACGGATGGTCGGCGATCGACTCCTCGAACAGGTCGTCGCTCCAGGCCACGAGCAGGTCGCCGAGGAGGATCGCCGCGGCACGGCCGAACGCCTCGGCGTCACCGGCCCACGCGGACCGGCCGTGGCGGGACTCGAGCGCCCGGTGCGCGGCAGGGGCGTCCTCGACGTGTGTCGGAGTTGTCGACGAGGTCGTCGTGGACGAGAGCCGCCGCCTGGAAGATCTCCAGCGCGGCCGCGACGCCGGCGATGTCCGGCGAGGGTGCCGAGCTCGAGGGCCCGGCCACCGCGGCGTGCGCCGCGGTGAGGAAGCGCGCCCGCAGGCGCTTGCCGCCGTGGATCGACGCCAGGGCGGACTCGACGAAATCGACGGCCTCGTCGCCGAGGGCGGCGACCTCGGATCGGCGATCGGCCGCGAATCTTTCCAGTCGCTGGGAAACGTCGGAAATCGGGTCGCGCGGGGTCGTCACGGGCCTAGCCTAGTTCTCATCAGCGCGGGTAGAATCAGCGCACGAATACCCGAACAGAGGGGGATGCATGCCACTGTCAGAACAGGAGCAGCGGCTGCTCGATGAGATGGAACGCCATCTCATGCGCAACGAGGCAGACGTCGTCAGTGGTCCGCGCGAAGGCCAGTCCCTCAGCTACCGGAACATCGTCTACGGCGCCGTGCTCGTGCTCCTCAGCTTGGGCGGTCTCATCGCCGGGGTGTCGAGCGGCATCATCGTGATCGGCGTCGTGTCGTTCGTGGTCATGGTCGCCGGCGTCGTCCTCGCGCTCCGGCCGTCGCGCACCGGGACCATCTCCCGCGGCTCCGCCACGCCCGGCTCGCGCAAGCCCGCGGCCGCGTCGACCTCGAGCTTCATGGACCGCATGAACGATCGTTGGGATCGTCGCAACGGCGAACGCTGACCCCAGCCCCTCCACTCTCAGAGCACCGACCTTCGGGTCGGTGCTCTTTTTTGTGCCCCGGGGGAGGGGAAGCGCCCTCAGGCATAGTGAAGTGGAGGAAAGTGGAGTAAAGTGGTGCCACCGACGGGCCGGGAGGGGGTGGGAGCACCATGCTTCTCGGCACGCACACCCCCAAGCTCGACGAGAAGGGCCGCGTCATCCTCCCCGCCAAGTTCCGCGACGACCTCGGTCCCGGCGTCGTCGTGACGCGGGGACAGGAGCGGTGCCTCTACGTCTTCAGCACGACGGAGTTCGAGCGGGTGTACGAGCGGATCCGCGAGGCCCCGCTGACGAACAAGCAGGCGCGAGACTTCCAGCGCATGTTCCTCTCGGGAGCGAGCGCCGAGAAGCCGGACGGGCAGAACCGCATCACGGTCCCGCCGCACCTGCGCACCTACGCAGGACTCGGGCGGGAGCTCGTCATGACCGGAGTCGGCGCGCACGCCGAGATCTGGGACGCCGACGCCTGGAACGCCTATGCCGCCGGCAACGAAGACGCCTACTCCGACATGGAGCAGGAGGTGATCCCGGGACTGTTCTGAACCGTGGCCCCGATCCTCAGCCGCTGGCCCTGACGCACTTCCCCGGTGTCAGGTCGCAGCGGAGGGGGATCCGGGCTCCGGATCGGACCCGAACGCATCATGACGAACTCCGAGATCCACACCCCCGTCCTGCTCGACCGCTGCGTCGAACTGCTCGCCCCCGCGCTCCAGCGCGAATCGGCGGTCGTCGTCGACGCCACCGAGGGCATGGGCGGTCACTCCGAGGCCCTCCTCGAACGCTTCCCGAACGTCCGCCTCGTCGGGCTCGACCGCGACACCGACGCGCTGCGCATCGCCGGCGAGCGTCTCGCGCGGTTCGGCGACCGCGTGCAGCTCGTCCACACCGTCTACGACGGGATCGCCCCGGCGCTCGCTTCGGTCGGCGTCGAGCGCGTCGACGGCATCCTCTTCGACCTCGGGGTGTCGTCGCTGCAGCTCGACGAAGCCGACCGCGGCTTCGCCTACGCGCAGGACGCCCCCCTCGACATGCGGATGGATCAGACGTCCGGCACGACGGCGGCGGACATCGTCGCCGGGTACAGCGAGGGCAACCTCCGCCGCATCTTCGAGCGCTACGGCGAGGAGAAGCTCGCCGGCCGGTACGCCCGGGCGATCATCGACGCACGGGGGCGCGCGCCGCTCACCCGATCCGGCGAGCTCGTCGACGTCCTGGTCGCCGCGACGCCGGTCGCCGTCCAGCGCGAGCGGGCGGGGCACCCCGCCAAGCGCGTCTTCCAGGCGCTGCGCATCGAGGTCAACGCCGAGCTCGCGGTCCTCGAGCGCGCCATTCCGGCCGCGCTCGGCACCCTGCGGGTCGGGGGACGGATCGTCGTCATGTCGTATCAGTCGCTGGAGGACCGTCTCGTCAAGCGGGTCTTCGCCGAGGCGGCCGCCTCGACGGCCCCGAGCGGCCTACCGATCGAGCCTCCGGAGCACGCGCCCCGGTTCCGCCTGCTGGTGCGCGGCGCCGAACAGGCCTCGGATGAGGAACGCGAACGCAACCCGCGTGCGAAGCCGGTGCGGCTGCGCGCGGCCGAAAGGGTGAGGGAGGCCTCGTGAGCGCGGACAACACCGCTCGCATCGAGTCGCAGCTCGGTGACGACTTCTTCGCATCCGTCCCCGGACGTCTCCCACGGGACGTCTCCCCGGGACGCGAGCTGCGCATCGTCGCCAGGCCCGAGCGCCGCCGCCGGCCGCGCATGCTCTACGGCATCATCGCCGTATCGGGGGCGGTGCTGATCGGCGCGGTCCAGATGGGGCTGTCGATCCTCACGACGCAGACCTCGTACCAGATCTCGGACCTCACCTCGCAGCAGAGCCGGCTGTCGTGGCAGAAGCAGATCCTCGAAGACGACATCGCCGGGCTCGGATCGCCGCAGTATCTCGCGGCCAACGCGACCGCCCTCGGGATGGTCATCGCCGAGTCGCCGAACTACCTGCGACTGAGCGACGGCGCGGTGCTGGGCACCGCGAGCGCCGCCGGAGCGGCCTCCAACGTCGATGCGCTCGGACGCGCCGCCGTCGGCAACGCCCTCGTCGCCGGCGTCCCCCTCGTCACCGATCCGGCCGCGAGCCTCGAGACGGGCGCGAGCGTCGACGAGGCCGTGCAGGTCGATCGCGCGACACCCCCGCCGATCGCCGACGGTCTGCCCGCCCCCGCCACACACTGAGAGCCATGACCACACGAGCCAGCCGCAGCCCGCGACGCCGCACGGTGGTCGCCCTCCTCGTCGTCCTCATCGTCCTCGTCGCGTTCATCATGCGGCTGGTCGACATCCAGGTGGTCAACGCCGACGAGCACGAGAGCGACGCGCGCAATCTCGCGATGGAGGTGGGCGACGACCTGCCCGGCACCCGCGGGGACATCGTCGACACCAACGGTGCGACGCTGGCGACGACCACGTCCGTCTACGACGCCAAGATCGATCCGATGCTCGCCGCGCAGGGGATCAAGCGGAAGAACGATGCGGGGGAGTCCGTCTCGGTCGGCTGGCCGCAGCTGGCCGCCGAGATCGCCGCCGTCACGGGCCAGGATGCCGCAGAGGTCGAGTCGATCGTCACGACCGCCGTCGCCGCCGACCCCGGCTCGCGTTTCGCCTACCTCGAGCGCGGCATCTCCACCGAGCAGTTCCGTGCTCTCGCCGACCTCCACCTGCCCTTCGTCGGATTCGACCCCAACCCGCACCGGACCTACCCCGACGGGGCGGTCGCCGGCAACGTCATCGGCTTCGTCGGAGCCGACGAGACCCCGCTCGAGGGCATGGAGTCGCTGCAGAACTCGTGCCTGCAGAGCGAGGACGGCAAGATCCGCTACATGCGCAGCCTCGACGGCGTCGTCATCCCCGGCACGGAGGTCGAGGACCCCGCTCCGGTCGACGGCGGCACGCTGCGCCTGACCATCGACCGCGACCTGCAGTGGTACATGCAGCAGCTCATCGCCGAACAGACGCAGAACCTCGGCGCCGAGAGCGGCTCGATCCTCGTCGTCGAGGTCGCGACCGGCAAGATCCGCGCGGCCGCGGAGTACCCGAGCGTCGATCTCAATGACATCTCGAGCTCCGACCCGTCCGACCGCGGCAGCCGTCTTTTCCGCGACTCGTACGAGCCGGGCTCGACGTTCAAGCCGGTCACGGCCGCGACGGCGATCGAGGCCGGTGGGCTGACCCCGCTGTCGACCGCCTGGTCGCCGGACCGGATGGAGTTCCCCAACGGGGCCGTCGTGAACGACTCGGAGCACCACGAGGCGCAGAACCTGACGCTGACGGGCGGCCTCGTGACCTCCTCGAACGTGGCGCTGTCGCAGTTCGGCTCGCAGGTCGATCCCGCCACGCGTCTGGAATACCTCAAGAAGTTCGGCGTCGGCGAGGGGACGGCCCTGAACTGGTCGGGTGAGCCCAAGGGCACGTACATCCCGACGGACCAGTGGGACAGCCAGACGTACTACACGACCACGTTCGGACAGGCCTTCACCGTCACCGCACCCCAGGTCGCCAGCGTCTACCAGACCATCGCGAACGGGGGAGTGCGCGAGCCGCTGAGCCTCGTCGAGTCGTGCACGGCCGCCGACGGCACGGTCACCGAGCCGGAGCTCCCGGCCCCCGTCCGCGTCATCCAGCAGAGCACGGCCAGTCAGGTCAGCGAGATGCTCGAGAACGTGTTCGCCCAGGGAACGCTCGCCGAGGACGTCGCCATTCCCGGATACCGGATGGCCGGCAAGACCGGAACCGCGCAGAAGGTCGATCCCGCGACGGGCGCGTACAAGGACAACCTGTATTACACCTCCCTGGTCGGGTACGCGCCGGCGGACGATCCGAAGTATGTTGTCCTGACCGCATTCGACGAGCCGAAGACGCTCCGTCTGTCGGCGGCGAACCGTCCGGCGTTCCAGAAGGCCATGACCCAGGTGCTCAAGCACTACCGGATCATGCCGTCGGACTCGCAGACGCCGCTGCTCCCCGTTACCCAGTGATGCGCGTTCGCGCGTCCGAGGACTCATCATGATCTCCCTTCCGTTGTCCGACATCGCCCGTGTCCTCTCGGGATCGCTCCACCTCGCCGCCGGGGACACCTCCGACACGGTCGTGGGCGGCACGGTCGACACCGACTCCCGCAACATCGGTCCCGGTGACGTCTTCGTCGCCAAGCCCGGCGAGGCGACCGACGGCCACCTGTTCGTGGCGACGGCTGCCGAGTCGGGAGCATCGCTCGCGATCGTGGAGCGCCTCGTCGACGCCCCCATCACCCAGATCGTCGTCGCCGACGTGGTCACGGCGCTCGCGGACCTCGCGCGCGAGGTCGTGGGCCGCGTGCGCGCATCGGGCGATCTGCGCGTCGTGGGCATCACCGGGTCCAACGGCAAGACCACGACCAAGAACCTCCTCGCGCGGATCCTCGAGGGCGAGGGGCCGACGGTCGCCCCCCGCGCGTCGTTCAACAACTCCGTCGGGGCCCCGCTCACGATGCTGCGCGTCACGGGCGAGACCCGGTTCCTCGTGAGCGAGTTCGGCGCCGACGGCTCCGGTCAGATCGCCCGGCTCGCGGGTCTCGTGACCCCCGATATCGGCGTCGTCCTGATGGTCGGCATGGCCCACGCCGGCGGGTTCGGGGGTGTCGAGGCGACCCTGCGCGCCAAGACCGAGCTCGTCGAGGCCGTCGCACCCGGGGGAGTCGCGGTGCTCAACGCCGACGACGCCCGGGTGGCGACGATGGCCGCCGTCGCCGAGGCCCGCGGTGTGCGGGTGCGCTGGTTCGGGCGCGGTCCCGCGGCCGAGGTCCGTGCGGAGGATGTCGAGGTGGATGCGTCGGGCACGTCCTGCGTCATCGTCGCCGGCGACGAGCGCCTGCCGCTCCGGCTGCGGGTGCTCGGTGAGCACCACGTCATGAACGCCCTCGCGGCCCTCACCGCAGCCCTCGAGCTCGGCGTACCGCTCGCGGTCGCCGTCGAGCGACTCGAGACGGTCGAGCTTGCCGAACGCTGGCGCATGCAGCCGCTGGGCTCCGATGCCGTCCGCATCATCAACGACGCGTACAACGCGAGTCCCGATTCGATGGCCGCGGCGCTGCGCACCCTGGCGCAGATCACCGAGGCCGGTCAGCGCAAGGTCGCCGTCCTGGGGGCGATGAGCGAGCTCGGTGAGTTCGCCGGCGACGAGCACGACCGGGTCGGCCTGCAGGCCGTGCGGCTCCGCATCGAACGCATCGTGGTCGTGGGCCCCGAGGCTCGGCGGCTGTATCTGGCGGCCATCGGCGAGGGGTCGTGGGACGGCGAGGCCGTCTTCTTCCCCGACGCCGACAGCGCCTACGACTACCTCGTGGGCGAGCTTCGCGACGGTGACCGCGTGCTCGTCAAGTCGTCCAATTCGGCCGGGCTTCGGCACCTCGGCGATCGTCTGGGAGAATTCTTCTCGTGAGATCCCTGCTGACGGCCGCGACGATCTCGCTCGCGTTCACCCTCTTCCTGACTCCGCTGTTCATCCGGCTCTTCGAGAAGCTCGGCTGGGGCCAGGTCATCCGGACGCCCGACGACGCGACCAACCCGAGCCATCACGCCAAGCGCGGCACTCCGACGATGGGCGGGATCGTCTTCATCATCGGCACGATCGTCGGCTACCTCGTGGGGACGCTCACCGGTGGTGCGCCGCCGTCGATGTCCGGTCTCCTGGTGATCTGGATGATGGTGGGTCTCGGCGTCGTCGGATTCATCGACGACTACATGAAGGTCCGGTCGCAGCGCAGCCTCGGGCTGTCGGGCTGGCGGAAGGTCGCGGGGCAGATCCTCGTCGCCGTGCCGTTCGGCATCGCCGCCCTCATGATCCCGAATTCCGCCGGCGACCGCACCGGGGAGGCGTTCGTCTCGCTGTTCCGTGACATCGACTGGCTGTCGTTCATGGCGCTCGGTGGGGTCGTGGGCTGGATCCTCTACCTCCTGTGGATCTCGTTCCAGGCGGTCGCGTGGTCCAACGCGACGAACCTCACCGACGGGCTCGACGGACTCGCCACGGGCGCCGGCATCTTCACGATCTCGGCATACAGCCTCGTGACCTTCTGGCAGTTCCAGCAGCGGTGCGCGAGCGGGGCGCTCGTTCCGGCCTACGAGGCCGCCTGCTACAACACGAACGACCCGATGGACCTGACGATCGTGTCGGCATCCTTCGTCGGGGCCCTGGTCGGGTTCCTGTGGTGGAACGCGCCGAAGGCCAAGATCTTCATGGGCGACGTCGGGTCGATGGCGATCGGCGGCGTCATCGTCGCGATGGCCGTGCTCTCGCACACCGAGCTCCTCGCCGTCGTCATCGCGGGCGTCTTCATCATCGCCCCGGGCTCCGTCATCCTGCAGCGCTACTACTTCAAAGCGACCGGCGGCAAGCGGCTCTTCCTCATGAGCCCGTTCCACCACCACCTCGAGATGCGCGGATGGCCCGAGGTGACGATCGTCGTACGGATGTGGATCATCGCGGGCATGCTCGCCGTGAGCGGCGTGGGGCTGTTCTACATCGCGTGGCTGGCAGCGGTATGAGTCCCTCGCGGCTCGACACGCTCACCAGCTGGCACGCCGACTGGCGCGGGCTGCGGGTGGTCGTCCTCGGGCTCTCGGTGACCGGCTTCTCAGTCGCCGACACCCTGACCGAGCTCGGCGCCGACGTCCTCGTCGCGACCGAGGGGGCGGACGAGGAGTACGCGCGCCTCGTTCCGGTCATCGGCGCCGCGTTGTACGACGGGTCGTTGCAGAGCGTCCCGGATGCCGTCTCCGGCCATGAGCCCGACGTCGTCATCGCCTCGCCCGGGTTCCCCCCGCATCACCCCGTGATCCGGTGGGCGCGGGAGAGCGGTATCGCGGTGTGGGGCGACGTCGAGCTGGCCTGGCGCGTGCGCGACAAGGTGGTCCGTCCCGACGGGACTCCCGCCGACTGGGTCCTCATCACCGGGACGAACGGCAAGACCACGACGACGCAGCTGACGGCGACGATGCTCCACGCCGGCGGTCTGCGCGCGGCTCCCTGCGGCAACATCGGTGTGCCGGTGCTCGACGCCGTCCGCGATCCCGCCGGGTTCGACGTGCTCGTCGTCGAGCTCTCGAGCCACCAGCTCTGGTACCTGGGGCTCGCGACCGAGGCGGGACGGTTGTCGCCGCACGCGAGCGTGTGCCTGAATCTCGCCGACGACCATCTCGAGTGGCACGGCTCGTTCTCGGCCTATCGTGACGCCAAAGCCGTCGTGTACGCGAACACCCGGGTGGCCTGCGTCTACAACAAGTCCGACGTCGCGACGCGCGAGATGGTCGAAGAGGCCGAGGTCGTCGAAGGATGCCGCGCGATCGGCTTCGATCTCGGCGTCCCCGGACCGAGCGACGTGGGACTCGTCGACGGCATCCTCGTCGATCGGGCCTTCCACGAGGACCGCCGATCGTCCGCCCTCGAGCTCACGACGATCGCGGAGTTGGCGGCCCGCGACCTGGCCGCCCCCCACATCGTCGCCAACATCCTCGCGGCCGCGGCGCTCGCCCGCTCCCTCGGCGTCGAGCCCGCCGACATCCGCGATGCGGTGCTCGGGTTCCGGCTCGATCCCCACCGCATCGAGGTCGTCTCCCGCGCCCTCGGGATCACGTGGGTCGACGACTCGAAGGCGACGAACCCGCACGCGGCGTCGTCCTCGCTCGCCGCGTTCCCCGGTGCCGTCTGGGTCGTCGGCGGGCTGCTCAAGGGCGTCGACGTCTCCGAGCTGGTCCGGGCCCGAGGGGCGGCGACGAAAGCGGCCATCGTGATCGGCGCCGACCGGACCGAGGTCGTCGCCGCGTTCGCGCGACACGCGCCCGCGGTTCCCCTGTTCGAGGTCGACGCCGCTCAGACTGAGGATGTCATGGCTCGGGTCGTCGAACTGGCGGTCGGCGTCGCGGCGGAGGGGGACGTGGTCCTCCTCGCCCCCGCGGCGGCATCCTTCGACCAGTTCGTCTCCTACGCCGACCGCGGCCGCCGCTTCGCGGAGGCCGTCCGCGAACGGATCGGAAGGGGACACGGTGACCACGACGCCGACAGACCCGACGCGCGCAACGACCACCGGTCCTGACGACTCCGCCGCTCCGCGCGCGGGATTCGCGGCGCGTGTCTCGCTCGGGCGCGTCTTCGCGCCGGTGCCGAGCGAGTTCCTGCTGATCGCCTCGACGGCGCTCCTGCTCACCGGCTTCGGCCTGGTCATGGTGCTCTCGGCGACGATGGCCACCGCGAACTCGAGCCCGTTCGACACCGTCCTCAAGCAGGCCGTGTTCGCCCTGCTCGGCATCCCGTTGATGTTCATCGCGAGCCGCGTGCCGGTGCGCGTGTGGAAGCGCATCGCGTGGCCGGCTCTCATCGTCGGCATCCTGCTGCAGCTGCTCGTCTTCGTGCCGGGTCTCGGCGTGCACAACGACGGCAACACCAACTGGATCTCGATCTTCGGGCTCCAGGCCCAGCCGTCGGAGTTCCTCAAGCTCGCCTTAGCGGTGTGGCTCGGCTTCGTGCTGTATCGCAAGCAGACGCTGCTGTCGAAGTGGCAGCACGTCTTCATCCCGGTGGTCCCCGTCGGCGCGCTCGTCATCGGCACGGTCATGGGCGGCCACGACCTCGGCACCGCGATGATCCTCATGGCGATCCTGCTCGGATGCCTGTTCTTCTCCGGGGTGAAGCTGCGCCTGTTCGTCATCCCGCTGATCCTCGTCGTCATCTCGGCCGCGGCCTTCGCCATCACGAGCCCCAACCGCATGGCGCGCATCATGAGCTTCCTGAACGTCGACTCGACGGACTGCTACTTCGCCGATGCGGGCTCGTGCTACCAGCCGCTGCACGGCATCTGGGCTCTCGCGAGCGGCGGCGTGTTCGGGCTCGGGCTCGGCAACTCGCGGGAGAAGTACCAGTGGCTGCCGGCAGCCGCGAACGACTACATCTTCGCGATCGCCGGCGAGGAGCTCGGTCTCATCGGATGCGCCGTCGTGCTCGCCCTGTTCGCGCTCTTCGCCGTCGGCGCCTTCCACGTCATCCGCAAGACCGACGACCCCTTCGTCCGCATCGTCTCGGGCGGCATCACGATCTGGATCGTCGGCCAGGCCCTCGTCAACATCGGCGTCGTGCTGCGGCTGTTCCCCGTCCTCGGCGTCCCGCTGCCGTTCATGTCCCAAGGCGGCACGTCGCTGATGTCCGTGCTGCTGGCCTGCGGCGTGCTGCTCTCGTTCGCCCGCACCCTTCCCGTACGCGGCCCGGTGCCGTCGGTCGCGGCGCGTGCCGCCCGAGGCCCGGCGCCGCGGCGTGCGGCCGTGGAGGGGCGCGCCGTCCGCCGCTAGGCTCGATCGGTGACCACCTACCTCCTGGCCGGCGGCGGCACCGCGGGGCACGTCAATCCGCTCCTCGCCGTCGCCGACGAACTCCGTGACCGTCGGCCCGCCGACACCGTTCTCGTCCTCGGAACCCGCGAGGGACTCGAGGCGCGGCTCGTCCCGGAACGCGGTTACGAGCTCCTCATCGTCGACAAGGTGCCGTTCCCGAGGCGCCCCGACACGGCGGCGGCGCGTTTCCCGACGCGGTGGCTCCGCGCGGTGGCCCAGGTGCGCGCGCACCTGCGCGAGCGCGAGGTCGATGTGGTCGCGGGCTTCGGCGGCTATGCCGCGGCGCCCGCGTACGTCGCGGCTCGCCGCGAACGCATCCCCTACGTCGTGCACGAGGCCAACGCCCGACCCGGACTCGCGAACGTGCTGGGCGCCCGCGGCGCTGCCGCGACGGGAACCGTGTTCGCAGGCACGCCGCTGCGCGGCTCGCGCGTCGTCGGGATGCCGCTGCGCCGCGAGATCGTCGATCTCGACCGCGCCGCCCGCCGCGCCGACGCCGCAGCGGCCTTCGGCCTCGACCCGGAGCGTCCCGTCGTGCTCGTGTTCGGCGGGTCGCTCGGTGCGCGCCAGATCAACCGGGCGATCGCCGACTCCTGGTCCGACCTCGTCGGCGCCGGATGGCAGGTGCTGCACGCGGCGGGGGAGCGCGACGAGATCGTCGACCCGGGCGATCCCGCCTACCGGGTCGTCCCGTATCTCGACCGCATGGATCTCGCGTTCGCGCTGGCCGACCTCGTCGTCTCGCGCTCGGGCGCCGCCACGGTCAGCGAGGTGAGCGCGCTCGGCATCCCCGCCGTCTACGTGCCCTACGCGGTCGGCAACGGCGAGCAGTCGCTCAACGCGGCGGGCGCCGTGTCGGCGGGTGCGGCCCGCATCATCCCCGACGCCGAGTTCACGCCCGACCGGGTGCGTCGCGAGGTCGTGCCCCTCCTGGCCGACACGACCGCGCTCGATCGCATGCGGACGGCGGCGGCCGAGGTCGGCACCCGGCGCGGCGCCGCGAACGTGGTGGGCCTGATCGACGAGGCGCTCGGCCGCTGAGGCGGGCGTGGCGGGCGGGCGCCCAGCGGCCACGACCTAGACTTGACGGGTCATGATCAGACCCGATTTGAGCCTCCCCATCCCCGCCGACATCACCGCCGCGCACTTCATCGGCATCGGCGGATCGGGCATGTCCGGACTCGCGGGCATGTTCCTCGACCGCGGCATCCGGGTGTCGGGATCCGATCGGGCCGACAGCCCGGCGATGCGGGCGCTGGCGGCCCGCGGAGCGACGGTCCACGTCGGCCACGACGCGTCACATCTGCCCGACGACGCCGACACCGTCGTGCACACCGGAGCGATCTGGCCCGAGAACCCGGAGTTCCTCCTGGCGAAGGCGCGCGGGTTGCACGTCATCCACCGCTCGCAGGCGCTGCACTGGCTCATCGGCGGACGCCGGCTGGTCTCGGTCGCCGGTGCCCACGGCAAGACCACGTCGACGGGCATGATCGTCACCGCGCTGCGCGCGCTCGGCACCCTCCCGACCTTCGTCAACGGCGGCGTCATCGCCGACCTCGGCGTCTCGAGCGCGACGGGCGACGACGACCTGTTCGTCATCGAGGCCGACGAGTCCGACGGCACGTTCCTGCTGTACGACACCGCCGTCGCGCTCGTGACGAACGTCGACCCCGACCACCTCGACCACTGGGCGACCCGCGACGCGTTCTACGAGGGGTTCGGCGACTTCGCCGATCGGGCGAGCGAGGCCGTCGTGATCTCGGCGGACGACCCCGGCGCTCGGCGCGTGCGTTCCGGGCTGCGGCATCCGAACGTCCTCACCTTCGGCGAGGGCGAGGACGCCGACCTGCGCGTGACCGACATCCAGACCGACGGCCCGGTGTCGTTCACCCTCACGCACCTCGGCCGCAGCGCCTCGGGCCGGCTGGCCGTGCCCGGTGCCCACAACGCGATCAACGCGGCGGGCGCGGTCGCGGTCCTCATCGCCCTGGGCCACGAGCTCGAACGCGCCCTGCGGGCCGTCGAAGGCTTCGGCGGCACCGCGCGCAGGTTCGAGCTGCACGGCGTCACGCGCGGCGTCAGCGTCTACGACGACTACGCGCACCACCCGACCGAGGTCGCCGCGGCGCTGTCCGCCGCACGCACCGTCGTCGGCGACGGACGGATCATCGCCCTGCATCAGCCCCACACCTACTCGCGCACGCAGGAGATGTACCGCGAGTTCGCCGACGTGCTCGAGACGCACGCCGACCACACCGTCGTGCTCGACGTCTACGGCGCCCGTGAGGACCCGGTCCCCGGAGTGACGGGCGAGCTCGTCAGCGGCGCGTTCGCAGACCCCACGCACGTGCATTTCGTGGCCGACTGGCAGGAGGCGGCGGACTACAGTGCCGGCGTCGCGCGCGACGGGGACTTCATCGTGACGCTCGGCTGCGGAAACGTGAACCTGATCATCCCGCAGGTGCTCCAGGCCCTGGCCCGAGCGGAGGACTGACCGGTGCGTCGGCCGAGTCCGCTCCCGCCGTCGTCGCGGCCGACCGGGGACCGCAGCGGGCGGGGCGACAGCGAGCGGACGACGGTCCCGCCGCGCCGGGTCGATCCGCCGCGACGCGGCGAAGGCGTCTCCGAGCGGCCGGACGAGGCGGTCACGCAACCGCTCGACGAGCCGTGGCACCGGCGGGGTCGTGACTACGGGATCGCCCCCGTCATCCCGTTCGACCACCCGGCGCGCGCCGAGCAGCCGGTCTCGTCGGCGCCGGACCGCGACGAGGAAAGGCCGGCGGACGACCGCGCCGCGTCGCGCCGGCTGTCTCCGCGCGACGTCTGGAGCGCCGCCCGCGCCCGTCGTCGTGCGCTCAAGCGCGAGGTGCGCCGGTTCACCGCGCGTCAGCGTCGTCGCCGGCGCATCTGGATCGTGTCCGTCTCGGTCCTCGGCGCGCTGGTGCTGGGCTCGATCGGCGCGGCCTACAGCCCGCTGTTCTCGGTCGAGCGCATCACCGTCGTCGGAACGTCGAACCTCGACGTCGGTGCCGTCCAGCAGGCGCTGTCGGGTCAGCTCGGTACCCCCGATGCCCCTCGTCGACGAGAGCGCCGTGAAGGCCGCGCTGGTGTCCTTCCCCCTCGTCGAGTCGTACAGCCTCGAGGCGCGCCCTCCTCACGAGCTGATCGTGCGGGTCGTGGAGCGGACGCCGGTCGGCGCGATCGCGGGCGACGCCGGATACACCGTGGTGGATGCCGCGGGGGTCGCCCTGTCGACCACCCCCGAGCCGCCGGAGGGACTGCCGCTGCTGGAGATCTCGAACGGTCTCGGATCGCCGGCGTTCTCCGCGGCGGGGCAGGTCTTCCGATCGCTCCCCGACGACCTGAGGACGCAGGTCACGACCGTGACCGCAACGACGCCGAACGACGTTACCCTCACCCTCGCCGACGGGCGCTCGGTCGTCTGGGGCGGCGCGTCGGACTCGGCGAAGAAGGCGCGGACGCTGGAGCAGCTGATGGCCGTGCGTGCGGACGCATCGGGGTACGACGTGTCGTCGCCCGACGCCGCCGTGGTCCGCTGACTCGCGATCGCGAGACGCGCTCCGGCAGGATGTCGCGACACGCCGCCCGCGTCCCGGCGGCGACGGTCGTTGTGCGTACCTTCAACTCAGGAAATGCATACTCGGCAATTCTTTAAACCTCTACATGAGGTTGAAGGTTTTCGAGCAGGGTTCGGGACGAGATGGAGGCCGGCATGAGCCAGAACCAGAACTACCTCGCGGTGATCAAGGTCGTCGGTGTGGGTGGTGGCGGCGTCAATGCCGTCAACCGCATGATCGAGCTGGGGCTGCGGGGTGTGGAGTTCATCGCGGTGAACACCGACGCGCAGGCCCTGTTGATGAGCGACGCGGACGTCAAGCTCGACGTGGGCCGGGAGCTCACGCGCGGACTGGGCGCGGGCGCCGACCCCGAGGTCGGCCGTCGTGCCGCCGAGGACCACGCCGAAGAGATCGAAGAGGCCCTCGCGGGCGCCGACATGGTGTTCGTGACCGCGGGCGAGGGCGGCGGCACCGGCACCGGTGGCGCCCCGGTCGTGGCTCGCATCGCGAAGTCGATCGGCGCGCTCACCATCGGCGTCGTGACCAAGCCGTTCTCCTTCGAGGGTCGTCGCCGCCAGAGCCAGGCCGAGGCCGGCGTGTCGAAGCTCAAGGAAGAAGTCGACACGCTCATCGTCGTCCCGAACGACCGGCTGCTCGAGATCAGCGACCGCGGCATCTCGATGGTCGAGGCGTTCGCGACGGCCGACCAGGTGCTGCTCGCCGGTGTGCAGGGCATCACCGACCTCATCACGACCCCCGGCCTGATCAACCTCGACTTCGCCGACGTCAAGTCGGTCATGCAGGGTGCGGGCTCCGCCCTCATGGGCATCGGCTCCGCCCGCGGCGCGGACCGCGCGATCAAGGCGGCCGAGCTGGCCGTCGAGTCGCCGCTGCTCGAAGCCTCGATCGAGGGTGCGCACGGTGTGCTGCTGTCGATCCAGGGCGGGTCGAACCTCGGCATCTTCGAGATCAACGACGCCGCGCAGCTGGTGAAGGAGGCCGCCCACCCGGAGGCCAACATCATCTTCGGAACCGTGATCGACGACACCCTCGGCGACGAGGTGCGCGTCACCGTGATCGCCGCGGGCTTCGACGGCGGCGAGCCGCAGACCCGTATCGAGCCGATCGCGGCCGCACGTCCGACCACGCCTCCGGCGCTGCCCGAGGTCCCCGCCGAGGATGCGGCACGTTCGCAGTCCGGTGAGCGGACCGAGGTCAAGGAGTCCGTGCCGGTGGCGTCGAAGAGTGAGTCGTACGACTCCGTCTTCGGCGACGACGACCTCGACATCCCCGATTTCCTGAAGTAGGCCGAACCCGCACATGCCGGACCTCGCCGCGCGACTCGCCGACGTCGACGCCCGCATCGCTGACGCGATGCGGGCGTCGGGTCGCGCGTCCGAGCAGGTCACGCGCATCGTGGTCACCAAGTTCCACCCCGTCGACCTGGTCGCCGAGCTGCATGCGCTCGGCGTCCGCGACGTGGGGGAGAACCGGCAGCAGGAGCTCACCGCGAAACGCGCGGCGCTCCCGGGACTCGAACCGCTCGCCTGGCACTTCATCGGCCAGGCGCAGACGAACAAGGCGCGCGCCGTCCGCGCCGCCGCCGACGTGGTCCACTCGGTCGATCGCGACCGCATCGCCGACGCCCTCCACGCCGCCGACCCCGAGGGCGACGTCCTCGACGTGCTCCTCCAGGTGAACCTGACCGACGATCCCGGTCGGGGAGGGGTGCGCCCCGACGAGGTGGCGGCGCTCGCGGACCACGTGTCGGAGCGCTGCGCCTCGCTGCGCGTGCGCGGCGTCATGGCGGTCGCGCCGCTCGGCGAGGAGCCCGCGCGCGCCTTCGCCCGCCTCGCGGACGCGTCGTCGACGGTGCGATCCGTCGTCGCGGACGCGACCTGGATCTCCGCCGGCATGACCGGCGACTTCATCGAAGCGATCTCCGCCGGTGCGACACACCTGCGGATCGGATCGGCAATCACGGGACCGCGCCCGGACCGCGGATAGCCTCGGAACAGACGAGCAAACGGAGGATGCGATGTCCAACCCGCTGAAGAAGACCATGGTCTACCTGGGTCTCGCAGATGAGGAAGAAATGTACGAAGAGCCGCAGGCCGACCAGCAGCAGCCCCGTCGCGAGCACCCCGCCGAGAAGCCGGCCGCTCCCGTCACGCCCCTGCACCGTCCCGCCGTCGTGCGTCAGCCCACCACCGGTACCGTCAGCGAGATCCTGACCGTGCACCCCAAGCAGTACCGCGACGCGCAGGTGATCGCCGAGAACTTCCGCGAGGGCGTTCCCGTGATCATCAACCTGTCGCAGATGAGCGATGCCGACGCGCGCCGTCTCATCGACTTCGCGAGCGGTCTGTCCCTCGGTCTGTACGGCCGCATCGAGCGTGTGACGAGCAAGGTCTTCCTGCTCTCGCCCGAGAACATCGCCGTGTCCGGCGACGGCGCTGTGGCTCAGGCTGAGCCTGAGACGGCGCCGTTCGCGCAGTGACCTGACGTGGGTGTCGTCAGCTCGATCGCCGCGGTCGTCTACTTCGTCCTGCTCGTCTACATCCTGATCCTGTTCGTCCGGCTCATCCTGGAGTACATCCCGCTGTTCAACCGGGAGTGGCGTCCGCGCGGTGCCACTCTCGTGCTGGCCGAGCTCGTGTACACCGTGACCGATCCGCCGATCAAGACCCTGCGCCGAGTCATCCCTCCGATCCGTCTCGGCGTCATCGCAATCGATCTCGCATTCCCGCTCACGATGCTGGCGTGCTTCATCCTGCTCTCGATCACCCGCGTCATCGCGTTCGCCTGAGGCGATGAACCGGGTCGTCGCGTGCGTGAGAGCGTCGGACTATGCTGGGTGGGTACGGCCCGCTGCGGCGGGTGCCGGCTGACCGGCCCGCGTCGTGAGCCCTGAAAGAGGACAACACCATGGCTTTGACCCCTGAAGACGTCGTCACCAAGCAGTTCCAGCACGTGCGATTCAAGGAAGGATTCGACCCCGACGAGGTCGACGACTTCCTCGACGAGATCGTCGTCGAGTGGCGCAAGACGATCGCTGAGAACGAAGAGCTCAAGGCGAAGCTCGCCGCTCACGAGTCGGGCGAGGCGCCCGAGACGACCGCCGTCGACGAGGTCGTCGTCGATGACGTCCCCGCGCCCGTGCCCGCCGTCGAGCAGGCTCCCGCTCCCGCCGCCGACCCGGCCCCCGCCGCCGCGTCCGCCGGCATCATCGAGCTCGCGCAGCGTCTGCACGACGAGCACGTCGCCGAGGGCAAGGCCCAGCGCGACAAGCTCATCTCCGACGCTCAGTCGCAGGCCGCCTCGATCATCTCCGAGGCCGAGGCCCGTGGCCGCGACGAGGTCGCTCGCCTCGAGGCCGAGCGCGTCTCGCTCGAGGGTCGCATCTCCGAGCTGCAGCAGTTCGAGAAGGACTACCGCGGCCAGCTGCGCGGCTTCATCGAGAACAAGCTTCGCGATCTCGACACGACCGGCGTCTCCGCCGGCGCGTGATCGTTGCCCTCGCATAAGCACCTGAACGGTCCGGCGGCCGGCACCCTCGTCGCGATTCTCGCGGCAGTGGTGCTGGCCGCCGACCAGTTCACGAAGTTCCTCGCGCTCGAGAATCTGCCGTACCAACGGGAGGTGCCCGTCCTGGGCGAGTTCTTCCAGCTCTACCTGACGAAGAACCCCGGCGCCGCCTTCTCGCTCGGCACCGGCGTGACGTGGGTGTTCACCCTCGCCTTGGCCGCCGTCGCGATCGTCATCATCGTGCTCGCGGTCCGGAGCGTTCGGACGCGCTCGTGGGCCATCGTGCTCGGCCTTCTGCTGGGCGGGGTGCTCGGCAATCTGACCGATCGTCTCGTCCGCGAGCCCGGCTTCCTGGTGGGCCACGTCGTCGACTTCATCCACACGCCCTGGATGTGGCTGTGGTTCCCCTCGGCCATCTACAACGTCGCCGACATCTTCATCGTCACGATGATGATCACCGTCGCCGTCCTGGTCGTCATCGGCATCCGACTCGACGGCACGCGCGAGCGCCGCGCCGCCGCCGTCGAGGCCGACAGCACCGCCGACGCGGATCGCTGACATGCCGCAGCGTGCGCTTCCCGTGCCGGACGGGCTCGACGGCATCCGCGTCGATGCGGCGCTGGCCAAGCTCCTGGGCTTCTCGCGCACCTTCGCCGCCGAGGTGGCGGCGGCCGGCGGCGTGAGCCTCGACGGCCGCGCGCTCGGCAAGTCCGACAAGCTCGCGGCCGGCGGATGGCTCGACGTCTTCTGGGAGGAGCGCGCCGAGGCCCGGATCGTGCCCGTGGCCGTCCCCGACCTCGGCATCGTGTTCGACGATGACGACATCGTCGTCGTCAACAAGCCCGCCGGTGTCGCGGCGCACCCCTCGCTCGGGTGGGAAGGTCCGACCGTCCTCGGCGCCCTCGCCGCCGCGGGGTACCGCATCGCCACGACCGGCGCGCCCGAGCGGCAGGGCGTCGTGCATCGCCTCGACGTGGGGACGAGCGGCCTCATGGTCGTGGCCAAGAGCGAGCGCGCGTACGTGTCCCTCAAGCGAGCGTTCAAGGAGCGCGAGGTCGAGAAGATCTACCACGCGGTCGTCCAGGGGCACCCCGATCCGCTCGCGGGCACGATCGACGCCCCGATCGGCCGCCACTCCTCGCATTCCTGGAAGTTCGCGGTCGTGCCGACCGGCAAGGACTCGGTGACGCACTACGAGACGCTCGAGGCGTTCCCCGGGGCCTCGCTGCTCGACATCCACCTCGAGACCGGTCGGACGCATCAGATCCGCGTGCACATGGCGGCTCACCGGCATCCCTGCGTGGGCGACCCGCTCTACGGCGCCGACCCCACGCTGTCGGCGCGGCTCGGTCTGACGAGGCAGTGGCTGCACGCGCACGAGCTCGCGTTCGCGCATCCGGCCACGGGGGAGTGGGCGACCTTCTCGTCGCCCTACGCGCCCGACCTCGCGCACGCGCTGGCCGTCCTGCGCGGCGACTGAGTCGCCCACCGGGTCGCCGAAGAGCCGGGGGAGCGGCGTCAGCCGTCCCCGAGCCGGTCGGCCAGGTCGCGCGCGGCATCGCGCGATCGCCGCAGTCTCGCGTCGAGGGGCGCGAGGCGGGCCGTCTCCTCGGCGGCATCGCCGTGGGCCGCGAGCAGCGTGAGACCGCCTCGGAGGTTCGTGGCCGCACCGCCGAGCCCCGCGGCCACGGCGCCCGCCGCCACCGCGACGTCGGCGGAGAGGTGGCGGTCGCCCACGTCCGCGACGACGCGCAGCTGATCCCAGACCGCCAGGGCGACAGCGCCCACGAGGGCCGAGGTCGTCGCGGCTCGCGTCGCGGCGACGACGATGCGCCGGTCGCGTTCGGCCTCGGCGCCCGGCTCGGCGGGCCGCAGGGCCGCGCCGAGTCCGCCCGAGGCGGTGGCGTCGTGTTGGGCCGCAGCCATCGCCCGCGTCCGCAGGTCGCCCAGACGCCGACCGGCGACCACCGCGGCCGTCTCGTCGGGGCTGTAACGGCAGACCATCTGGCCGAGCGATGCTGCGATAGCGGTGACGACCGCCGCCGCGGCGCCGCCACCCGGGTCGCCCTGGTCGCGAGCGAGCGCGGCGAGGAAGTCCTCGACCGTCGCGGCGGGGATCATCGGCCGCCGCGGAAGGTCGCCGGGTCGTCCTCGGCGATGGCGAGCGCGATCTTGCGGACGTGCTCGGGCGCGACATCCGTCATCTGCCCCAGGTCGTAGAAGCCCACCTCGGTGAGCTCTCCGTCGGCCGGGCGGGGGTCGCCCGACACCCAGGTGCACCGGAACACGAGGTCGAGGTAGTCGACCTCGTCGCCGTTCGCGTAGACGATACGCGGGATCTGATGCACCAGTGCGAGCCGGTCGACGCGGACGACGACGTCGGCCTCCTCGCGGCATTCCCGCACCGCTGCGTCGGCGGGCTCCTCGCCGGGGTCGACGATGCCCGAGACCGGCTGCCAGCTGCCGTTGTCGGCGCGTCTGCCCAGCAGCACCTTCTCGTCGCGGAAGACGATCGCGGTGACGCCGACGAGGGGGAGCGGGGCGGTGCCGATCTTCTCGCGCAGCTGCAGGACGAACTCGGGGGTGGCCATGACCCCAGCCTAGGTCTCGTGTCGGAGGGCGAACGTAGACTCGTTGCGTGGCATCCGACTCCTTCGTACATCTGCACGTGCACAGCGAGTACTCGATGCTCGACGGTGCGGCCAAGATCGCGGCGATGACCCAAGCGGCCGCCGAATACGGGATGCCGGCGATCGCGGTGACCGACCACGGCAACACCTTCGCGGCCTTCGAGTTCTATCGCGCGGCCCAGGCCGCCGGCGTCAAACCGATCATCGGGCTCGAGGCCTACGTCACCCCCGGCACCCACCGCAGCGACAAGTCGCGCGTGCAGTGGGGCTCGCCCGAGCAGAAGAGCGACGACGTCTCCGGATCGGGCGCCTACACCCACATGACCATGTGGAGCGAGACCACCGAGGGCATGCACAACCTGTTCCGGCTGAGCTCCCGCTCGAGCATGGAGGGCTACTACTTCAAGCCGCGCATGGACCGCGAGCTCCTGCAGACCTACGGGCGCGGCCTCATCGCCACGACCGGCTGCCCCTCGGGCGAGGTGCAGACGCGACTGCGACTCGGCCAGTACGACGCTGCGCGCGCCGCCGCGGCGGAGTTCCAGGATATCTTCGGCAAAGAGAACTACTTCGCCGAGATCATGGACCACGGGCTCTCCATCGAGCGTCGCGTCATGACCGATCTGCTGCGGCTCGCGAAAGACCTCGACATCCCGCTCGTGGCGACCAACGACTCCCACTACACGCACCAGCACGAGGCCGACGCCCACGCGGCCCTCCTCTGCGTCCAGTCGGGATCGACCCTCGACGACCCGAACCGCTTCAAGTTCGACGGCGACGGCTACTACATCAAGACCGCGCCGGAGATGCGACAGCTCTTCCGCGATCACCCCGAGGCCTGCGACAACACGCTTCTCATCGCCGAGCGGTGCGAGGTCGAGTTCAACACCGCGGCCAACTACATGCCCCGCTTCCCCGTGCCCGACGGCGAGACGGAGGACAGCTGGCTGGTCAAAGAGGTCGAGGCGGGCCTGCACTACCGGTACCCCGGCGGCATCCCCGACAAGGTGCGAAAGCAGGCCGAGTACGAGACCGGCATCATCCTGCAGATGGGGTTCCCGGGATACTTCCTCGTCGTCGCCGACTTCATCAACTGGGCGAAGGACAACGGCATCCGCGTCGGCCCCGGCCGTGGCTCGGGCGCCGGCTCGATGGTCGCGTACGCGATGCGCATCACCGACCTCGACCCGCTCGAGCACGGCCTGATCTTCGAGCGCTTCCTCAACCCCGACCGCGTCAGCATGCCCGACTTCGACGTCGACTTCGACGACCGTCGCCGCGGCGAGGTCATCGAGTACGTCACCGAGAAGTACGGTTCCGAGCGCGTCGCCCAGATCGTCACCTACGGCACGATCAAGTCGAAGCAGGCGCTCAAGGATGCCGGCCGTGTGCTCGGCTTCCCCTTCAGCATGGGCGAGAAGCTCACCAAGGCGATGCCGCCCGCCGTCATGGGCAAGGACATGCCGCTCGACGGCATGTTCAACAAAGAGCACCCGCGCTTCAAAGAGGCCAGCGAGTTCCGCGCGCTGATCGACACCGATCCCGAGGCCAAGACCGTCTTCGACCGCGCCCTCGGGCTCGAGGGGCTGAAGCGTCAGTGGGGCGTGCACGCCGCCGGCGTCATCATGTCGTCCGAGCCGCTGCTCGACATCATCCCGATCATGCGCCGAGAGCAGGACGGCCAGATCGTCACGCAGTTCGACTACCCGTCGTGCGAGACGCTCGGCCTCATCAAGATGGACTTCCTGGGGCTGCGCAACCTCACGATCATCTCCGACGCGCTCGACAACATCCGGATGAACCGGGGCGAGGAGCTCGACCTCGAGCACCTCGAGCTCGAGGACCGTCCCGCGTACGACCTGCTCACCCGCGGCGACACCCTCGGCGTGTTCCAGCTCGACGGCGGGCCCATGCGGTCGCTCCTGCGCCTCATGAAGCCCGACAACTTCGAGGACATCTCGGCCGTCATCGCGCTGTACCGCCCGGGACCGATGGGGGCGAACTCGCACACGAACTACGCGCTCCGCAAGAACGGCCTGCAGCCGATCACGCCCATCCATCCCGAGCTCGAAGAGCCGCTGCGCGACATCCTCGACACGACCTACGGCCTGATCATCTATCAGGAGCAGGTCATGGCGATCGCGCAGAAGGTCGCCGGCTTCTCGCTCGGACAGGCCGACATCCTCCGACGAGCGATGGGAAAGAAGAAGAAGTCCGAGCTCGACAAGCAGTACGAGGGCTTCTCCGGCGGAATGAAGGAGCGCGGCTTCGGCGAGGGCGCGATCCAGGCGCTCTGGGACATCCTGCTCCCGTTCTCCGACTACGCCTTCAACAAGGCGCACTCCGCCGCCTACGGACTGGTGTCGTACTGGACCGCCTACCTCAAGGCCCACTATCCCGCCGAGTACATGGCGGCGCTGCTCACGAGCGTCGGCGACTCGAAGGACAAGATGGCGGTCTACCTCAACGAATGCCGGCGCATGGGCATCCGCGTGCTGCCGCCGGACGTCGGCGAGTCGATCCGCTACTTCGCGGCCGTCGGCGAAGACATCCGCTTCGGTCTGGGCGCGGTGCGCAACGTCGGGGCGAACGTCGTCGACGGCATCATCACCGCCCGTGCCGACGACAACTACGTGAGCTTCCACGACTTCCTCACGAAGGTCCCGCTCCACGTGTCGAATAAACGCACGGTCGAGTCGCTGATCAAGGCCGGCGCGTTCGACTCGCTCAGCTCGACCCGTCGAGCGCTCATGGAGATCCACGAGGATGCCGTCGAGGCGGCCGTCGACGCCAAGCGCAAGGCCGCGACCGGAGCGATCGGCTTCGATTTCGACAGCCTCTACGACGAGGCCGAGGAAGTCATGCCGGCGAAGGTGCCCGAGCGCCCCGAGTGGACGAAGAAGGACAAGCTCGCGTTCGAGCGCGAGATGCTCGGGCTCTACGTCTCGGATCATCCGCTCGCCGGACTCGAGATCCCGCTCGCCAAACACGCGTCGACGTCGATCCACGATCTGCTCGCGTCCGAGGACGTGCAGGACGGCGACCAGGTGACGGTCGCGGGTCTCGTGACGAGCGTGCAGCACCGCGTCGCGAAGCAGAGCGGCAACCCGTACGGCATGATCACGGTCGAGGACTTCGACGGCGAGGTGACGGTCATGTTCATGGGCAAGACCTATACCGAGTTCCAGAGCATGCTGGTGGCCGATTCGATCCTGGTCGTGCGGGGCCGGGTGTCGCGCCGAGACGACGGTCTCAACCTGCACGGGCAGTCGGCGTTCTCGCCCGATCTCGGCTCGTTCGACGCGTCGGGGCCCCTCGTCCTGCTGCTGCCCGAGCAGCGCGCCACGGAATCGACGGTCGGCGAGCTCGCGGCCGTCCTCAAGCGTCATCAGGGCGACACCGAGGTGTCGCTGAAGCTTCATCGGGGCGGTACGGCCAAGGTGTTCGAGGTGCCGCACCCGGTGCGCGTGACCCCCGATCTGTACGGAGAACTCAAGGGTCTGCTCGGTCCTCAGTGTCTGGGATGAGCCGGGTATGATCGCACCGCCGCGCATCCGCGGCGACGAAGGGAACATCGTGAGCGACGAGAAGAACACCGACTTCGACGGCGACCGTCCCGAGGGCGTCGAGCCCGCGAACGATCACCTCCAGCCGATCCCGGACGAGACGTCCGAGGCCGTCGGCGAACCCGCGCCGGCCGTCGACCCCGACGCCGAGGAGCCGGTCGATGTGACCGCGGTGGAGGCCCCGGAGGGTGCGCCCGTGGCGGATGTCTCGCATGACGAGCACGTCGGCGACGCCTCGAGCGACGAGCCTGCGACGTTGGACGAGCCCGTCTCCGAGGCCGAGGCCGTCTCCGAGGCCGAGGCCGAGGTCGTTGCAGAGCCCGAGCCCGTCGCAGAGCCCGAGACCGCTGCGTCCGACGAGGTCGCGGCGGACGTCGCTGCCGCCGAGCCCGCCCGCGCATCGGCGTCCGCTCCCGTCCAGTACGGCGTCGGCCCGCTGTCGATCCGCGAGACCGCGCTCGTCGGGGTGTGGGTGCTTTCGTTCGTCTTCTCCTTCCTCCCGATCTACGCCCGCTTCGGCTCGGGCGCCTCGGTCTGGGCCGCCGGCATCGACTGGGTGCTGACGATCGGCGTCCCGACCGTCGCGGTCTTCCTGATCCTGCTGCGACGCTTCTCTCCGCAGGGCATCCGTCGGGTCGGTTCCCTCGGCATCGACCAGTTCGCCTCGGTCGCCTTCTCGGTCTCGGCCACCGTCTGGCTCGGAATCGTCTGGGGATCGTTCGCCACGTTCGCGCAGACGGGTGTGTTCATCGCGAGCTGGGTCGTCTGGGTCGAGCTCGTGCTCATGATCGCCGGCGTCGTCCTCACGGTCGTGGCGCCGCACCTGCCCGTCCTCGGTGAAGACTTCCGACACCGCCCCGAGGCCTCCGCCCACCGACTCGCCCGCGGGGCGCGGCCCGTCACACCGCGCCCGGCCGCTGTCCGCGCACCCGCCGCCCCGTACACGGGCGCGCCGGCACCCGCGTCGTACAGCGTCCCCGCGACCACCGGGTCGTTCCCGGTCGCGGGCGAGACGTCCGCGACGGCCGCCGACACCGAGGCGACCACGGTCATCGAGCCCTTGGCCGCTCCGCAGGCGTTCTGGGCGCTCGCGCCCGAGGAGCGCGACGTCCTCGACGAGACCGGCGCGCCGCTCTTCCGCGTCGGGCCCTCCGCCTGGGCCCTCGTCATCGAAGATCGCGGCGGAGTGTTCGTCGTGCGGCACGAGGACGGCCGGATCGGCTACCTGCACGACACCCGCGACGTCACACGCGGCTGAACTGCGGCCCCCGGACGCTAGCCTGGAATGATGCGCACCATCGATCTGCGCGGTCGTGACCTCACGCCCGCCGAGCTGCTCGCCGCCGTCCCTCGCGCCGAGGCCGCCCGCGGACTCGCGCTCGCGACCGCGGCGGAGATCGTCCACGACGTCGCGACGCGGGGCGAGGTCTCGCTCCGTGAGCAGGCCTCCCGTTTCGACGGCGTCGACGGGCACGCGATCCGGGTTCCCGAGGAGCACCTCGTCGAGGCGCTCGAGAGGCTCGACGCACCGGTCCGCGCCGCGATCGAGGAGTCGATCCGTCGGGTCCGGCTCGCCTCGGCGGCCCAGGTGCCGCCGGACCGGACGACCGAGCTCGGTCCCGGCGCCCGCGTCGAGCAGCGCTGGCGTCCCGTCCGCCGCGTCGGCGTGTACGTCCCGGGCGGCAAGGCGGTGTACCCCTCGAGCGTCGTGATGAACGTCGTCCCGGCGCAGATCGCGGGGGTGTCGGCCGTCGCCCTCGCTTCGCCTCCGCAACGCGAGCACGACGGTCGCGTGCACCCCGTGATCCTCGCCGCCGCGCACCTGCTCGGGATCGCGGAGGTATACGCGATGGGCGGGGCAGGAGCCATCGGCGCCTTCGCCTACGGCGTCGACTCGCTCGACCTCGATCCGGTCGACGTCATCTCGGGGCCGGGCAACAACTTCGTCGCCCTCGCCAAGCGTGTCGTCGCGGGCGTCGTGGGCACCGACTCCGAGGCCGGTGCGACCGAGATCCTGATCGTCGCCGACGAGACCGCCGATCCCGAGCTCGTCGCCGCCGACCTCGTCAGCCAGGCCGAGCACGACGAGCAGGCCGCGGCCGTCCTCGTGACCGATTCGGTCGAGCTGGCGGATTCGGTCGCGGACCGCGTGACGACCCGTGCGTCGGGCACCCGGCACGCCGAGCGCGTCGCCGCCGCCCTCGCGGGGCCGCAGTCCGCGATCGTCCTCGTCGACGACATCGACGCGGCCATGGCGTTCTCGAACGCCTACGCGCCCGAACACCTCGAGCTCCACCTCTCCGATCCCCAGGTCGACAGCTTCGTCAATGCGGGGGCGGTGTTCGTCGGCTCCCACACGCCGGTGAGCCTCGGCGACTACCTCGCAGGGAGCAATCACGTGCTGCCCACCGGAGGACAGGCCCGGTACGCCGCGGGACTCGGCGCCGCGACGTTCCTGCGGTCGCAGCAGGTCATCTCCTACGATCGCGAGGCGCTGCGGGCCGTGCACGACGGCATCGTCGCGCTCTCCGCCTCCGAGGAACTCCCCGCCCACGGCGAAGCCGTATCGGCTCGATTCGACGCGTAGTCTGGCCCTCTCATGCACTGCCCTTTCTGCCGCAACCCTGATTCCCGTGTCATCGACTCGCGCACGAGCGACGACGGTCTGAGCATCCGCCGGCGCCGTCAGTGCCCCAAGTGCGGCGGCCGCTTCTCGACCATCGAGACGGCCAGCTTGAACGTCATCAAGCGCTCCGGCGTGATCGAGCCGTTCAGCCGCGAGAAGGTCATGTCCGGCGTTCGCAAGGCGTGCCAGGGACGGCCCGTGACCGAGGCCGATCTCGCGGTGCTCGCGCAGGCCGTCGAAGAGGCGGTGCGTCAGACCGGTTCGTCGCAGATCGACACGAACGAGATCGGCCTCGCGATCCTGGGACCCCTGCGCAACCTCGACGAGATCGCCTACCTGCGTTTCGCGAGCGTGTACCAGGCGTTCGACACGCTGGAGGACTTCGAGGCCGCCATCGAGCAGCTGCGCGCCGATCACGTCGCCGCGCGGACGGCGGGGGAGTCCGCCGCGCTCTAGGCTGGACGGCGATGTATCCGTTCGTCTTCCGCACCGTCTTCTCCCGCCTCGAGCCCGAGACCGCGCATCACCTCGTCGTGCCCGTCATCCGGCTGCTCGGCGTGCGACCGTTCTCCGCACTCACCCGGGCATTCACGCGACCCGGCGCCTCGCTGCGGACCGAGGCGCTCGGCCTGGTCTTCCACTCGCCGTTCGGCGTCGCGGCGGGCTTCGACAAGAACGCGGTGATGGTCGACGGCCTCGGGGCGCTCGGCTTCGGCCACGTGGAGATCGGCACCGTCACGGCCGTGCCGCAGGACGGCAACCCCCGGCCGCGCCTGTTCCGTCTCGTCGCCGACCGTGCGCTGATCAACCGCATGGGGTTCAACAACCGGGGCGCCGCCGCCGCAGCATCCCGGCTGCGACGTCTGCGCGGCCGGTCGCCGCGACCGATCGTGGGGGCGAACATCGGCAAGAGCCGGATCGTCGACGTCGAGCATGCGACCGCCGACTACGTGACGAGCACGAAGCTCATCGCACCCGAGGCCGACTACCTCGTGGTGAACGTGTCGTCACCGAACACGCCCGGACTCCGCGGCCTGCAGGCGGTCGAGACGCTGCGGCCGCTGCTCGAGGCGGTGCGAGATGCCGCGGGAGAGACGCCGCTGCTCGTGAAGATCGCCCCCGACCTCGCCGACGACGAGATCGCCGCGATCTCGACTTTGGCGGTCGAGGTGGGGCTGGCCGGTCTCATCGCGACGAACACGACGATCTCGCGTGCGGGGCTCGTCGCCGATGAGGCGGATGTCGCGGCCATGGGCGCCGGGGGTCTCTCCGGTGCGCCGCTGCGGGAACGGTCGCTCGCCGTGCTGCGGCTCGTGCGAGCCGCCGTGCCGTCCGAGTTCTGCGTCATCGCGGCGGGTGGCGTCGACACGGCGCGGGACGTCCAGGAGCGGCTGGATGCGGGTGCCGATCTCGTTCAGGGCTACACCGCGTTCATCTACCGCGGACCGCTGTGGGCGCGGCAGATCAACCGCGGGCTGGTCGCCCTCAGGCGGGACGCTGCCCGCGCTTGACCTGCGGCTTCGGCAGGCGCATGAAGCGCATCTGGATCGAGCGCATGGCACCGTACCAGCCGAGACCCTTCTCCATGCGCTCCGCGCCGAACTTCGCGCGGGCGGCCTTCTTCACGCGAACGTTCGTGAGGACCATGTCGCCGATGACGAGCAGGATGAAGGCCCACAGGCCGATGAAGGCGTAGAACGTCACGGCGTTGGACCCGAGGAAGGTGACGATGATGACGAGTACCATCGCGCCCATCACGAGCTCGCCCAGGTGCCAGCCGGCGTCGACGTAGTCGCGGACGAACCGGCGCTGCGGTCCCTTGTCGCGAACCGGGAGGTAGCGCTCGTCACCGTTGGCCATGCCGATGCGCGCCTTGTCCCGACGCTCCGCGAGCTCGGCGCGGGCGCGCGCCTTCGCCTCCTTGGTGTCGGGCACCAGGGGACGCTTGCGTGCCGCCTCCTGGGCGGCGCGGCTGGGAGTGGGACGGTTCTTGCCGGCACCCGTCGACGCCTGGGCGGCGTCGTCCGGAGCGGGGGCAGCGGGGGTTTTGGCCACGGGGATCCTCGAGTTCTGCGACGAACGTGCCTCATAAGATTACCCGCATGACCTCCGAATCTCCTCGGTCCGCCGTCGTGCGCGACGCCGCCCTGTCCGCCGTGCCCGCGGCTCTCGCCGATCTCGGCTCGCTCGTGCGCATCCCCTCGGTCGCCTTCCCCGGCTTCGACCGGGCGGAGGTCGAGCGCAGCGCGGCGGCCGTCGCCGAGCTCGCCGAGGGGCTCGGCATCTTCGATCGTGTCGAGGTGGCCACCGCGACGGTTCCCGAGACCGGTGAGCAGGGGATGCCGGCGGTGCTGGCGACCCGCGCGGCGCGCAACGGCCGGCCCACGATCCTGCTGTACGCGCACCACGACGTCCAGCCCGTCGGCGACGAGTCGCTGTGGGAGTCGGCTCCCTTCGAGCCGACGGTCCGGGACGGCCGTCTCTACGGTCGCGGCGCCGCGGACGACAAGGCCGGCATCATGGCCCACATCGGCGCGCTCCGTGCGCTGGTCGAGGCAGCCGGTCCGGACTTCGACCTCGGCGTCAACCTCTTCATCGAGGGCGAGGAGGAGGCCGGTTCGGCGTCCTTCGCCGCATTCCTCTCCGATCACGCCGACGCGCTGCGCGCCGACGTGATCGTCGTGGCCGACTCGGGCAACTGGGATGCCGTGACGCCGGCGCTCACGGTCTCGCTCCGAGGCAACGCGCGGTTCACGATGAGCGTCCGCACGCTCGAGCACGCGTCCCATTCCGGCATGTTCGGGGGAGCGGTGCCCGACGCCATGCTCGCGACGGTCAAGCTCCTGGGCACGCTGTGGGACGACTCGGGCGCGGTGGCCGTCGACGGTCTCACCCACCGCGCGGCGGAGACGCCCGCCTACTCGGAGGAGACGCTCCGGTCCGAGGCCGGGCTGCCCGACGGCGTGTCGCCGATCGGCACGGGGTCGATCCTCTCCCGCATCTGGAACAAGCCGTCGATCACCGTGACCGGGATCGACGCGCCGAGCGTGCGCAACGCCTCGAACACGCTGACCCCCGAGGTCTCCGTCGTCCTCTCGGCGCGTGTGGCGCCGGGCCAGGACGCCGCCGAGGCGTATGGCGCGATCGAGGCGCATCTGCGCGCGCACGCCCCGTTCGGCGCGCAGCTGACGTTCCGCGACGTCGAGACCGGCGACCCCTTCCTGGTCGACACCCGCGGCGCCGCCGTCGCAGACGCCCGCGCGGCTCTCGCCGAGGGATACGGCGTCGAGCCCGTCGACATCGGAGTGGGCGGGTCCATCCCGTTCATCGCCGACCTCGTCCGCGAGTTCCCCGCCGCCCAGATCCTCGTTACGGGGGTCGAGGACCCGCATGCCCGCGCCCACAGCCCGAACGAGTCCCTGCACCTCGACACGTTCCGGCACGCCCTCGTCTCCGAGGCGCTCCTGCTCGAGCGTCTCGACGCGGCGGCGCACTGACACGCGCCGATTCGCCCGGGTGCCCCGCCCGCGCCGCCGGTGCCACGCGTAGAATCGTGGCACCGGCCGCGTGTCCCGCGGCCCGAGATCCGGGAGAATCATGACCGACATCGCCACGACCGACACCGTCCGCGCCCACGGCGTCTCGCTGACCGATGAGGCTGCGCTCAAGGTGAAGAGCCTCCTCTCGCAGGAGAACCGCGACGACCTGCGTCTGCGCGTCGCCGTCCAGCCCGGCGGATGCAGCGGCCTGATCTACCAGCTCTACTTCGACGAGCGTTTCCTCGACGGCGACAAGGCCGTCGAGTTCGACGGCGTCGAGGTCATCGTCGACGACATGTCGGTGCCGTACCTCGACGGCGCGACCATCGATTTCAAGGACACGATCTCGGAGCAGGGGTTCACGATCGACAACCCCAACGCCGCCGGCTCCTGCGCCTGCGGCGACAG
The DNA here is from genome assembly GCA_036946435.1 of Microbacterium arborescens. Lineage (GTDB taxonomy): Bacteria > Actinomycetota > Actinomycetes > Actinomycetales > Microbacteriaceae > Microbacterium > Microbacterium arborescens_A. The sequence continues at coordinate 31,959 of JAQIJE010000007.1, forward strand.
CTTCCACTGACCTCCTCCCGGCGACACCGTCCGTCGCCGACATCCTGAGTGGATGGCCTGAATCGGGTGAAAGCTTGCCCTAGACTGAAGGTCGAACCATTCGTCCCGGAAAGGTGCACTGTGCGCTTCAAACGCCGCCTCCGCTGGGCCGTGATCCCACTCGGGATCGTCACGGCAGTCTCCCTCGCAGCTTGTACACCGACGGAGCTGAACGGCTACCTCCCGGGCTTCACCGGCGACGGCACCCAGGCGACCAACCACACCGAGATGGTGTCGGGTCTGTGGGTCAACTCCTGGATCGTCCTCCTCGCCGTCGGCGTGTTGACGTGGGGCCTCATGGCCTTCGCCGCGATCGCATACCGCCGCCGGCGCGGCCAGACCGGGCTCCCGGTCCAGCTGCGCTACAACATGCCGATCGAGATTTTCTACACGATCGTGCCGCTCATCCTCGTCATCGGCTTCTTCGCGTTCACCGCCCGCGATCAGGCCATCCTCGAGACGCAGTACGAAGATCCCGACGTGTCGATCACGGCGATCGGCAAGCAGTGGGCCTGGGACTTCCAGTACAACGGCGAGGCGGCTGACAACTCCGACGCCGTCTGGACGATGGGCGTGCAGGCGCAGCCCGACGCCGAAGGCAACGTCGCCCAGGACGCGCTCCCGACACTCGTGCTGCCGGTCGACAAAGAGGTGAAGATCAACCTCCAGTCGCGCGACGTCATCCACTCCTTCTGGGTCATCGACTTCCTCTACAAGAAGGACATGTACCCGGGACGCGACACCAACTCGTGGTCCTTCGTCCCGACCCGCGAAGGCACGTACGCCGGCAAGTGCGCCGAGCTGTGCGGCGAGTACCACTCGATGATGCTCTTCAACGTGAAGGTCGTGTCCGAGCAGGAGTACGAGTCGTACCTCGCCTCGCTGCGCGCGACCGGCCAGACCGGTGACATCAACCAGGCCTACGACCGTCTCCAGAACGCCCCGGGCACGGGACCGGTCACCGAATCCTCCGAGGGAAGCCACTGATGGCGACGACACTTCCGCTCCAGGGCGATCAGCCCGCCGGACGCCCCACGACCCTTCCGCCGCGACAGGCGGCACTGCTCAGCGCCTCGCGCGTCGAGCAGAAGGGCAACATCATCGTCAAGTGGATCACCTCCACCGACCACAAGACGATCGGGTACATGTACCTCATCGCCTCGGTGATGTTCTTCCTCCTCGGCGGCGTCATGGCCCTGATCATCCGCGCCGAGCTCTTCGAGCCCGGCATGCAGATCGTGCCCACCAAGGAGCAGTACAACCAGCTGTTCACGATGCACGGCACGATCATGCTGCTGATGTTCGCGACGCCGCTGTTCGCCGGCTTCGCCAACGCGATCCTGCCGCTGCAGCTCGGGGCTCCCGACGTCGCCTTCCCGCGACTGAACGCCTTCGCGTTCTGGCTGTTCCTCTTCGGATCGATCATCGCGATCTCCGGCTTCCTCACCCCGCAGGGCGCCGCATCCTTCGGATGGTTCGCCTACCAGCCGCTGGCCAATGCGACATTCTCTCCGGGTGCGGGAGGGAACCTCTGGATGCTGGGTCTCGGTATCAGCGGTTTCGGCACGATCCTCGGTGCCGTGAACTTCATCACCACGATCATCACGATGCGCGCCCCCGGTCTGACCATGTGGCGGATGTCGATCTTCTCGTGGAACACGCTCGTCACGAGCATCCTGATCCTCATGGCCTTCCCGGTGCTGGCCGCCGCGATCTTCGCCGCCGCGTCGGACCGCGTCCTCGGATCCCACATCTACGATCCCGCCAACGGCGGCGTCCTGCTGTGGCAGCACCTCTTCTGGTTCTTCGGCCACCCCGAGGTGTACATCATCGCGCTGCCGTTCTTCGGCATCGTTTCCGAGATCCTGCCGGTCTTCAGTCGCAAGCCGATCTTCGGTTACAAGACCCTGATCTACGCGACCATCGCGATCGCGGCGCTGTCGGTCGCGGTCTGGGCGCACCACATGTACGTCACGGGAGCCGTGCTCCTGCCGTTCTTCGCCCTCATGACGATGCTCATCGCCGTGCCGACCGGTGTGAAGATCTTCAACTGGATCGGAACGATGTGGCGGGGTTCCGTCACGTTCGAGACCCCGATGGTCTTCACCCTCGGCTTCCTGGTGTCGTTCGTCTTCGGTGGTCTCACCGGCGTGATCCTGGCGTCGCCGCCCCTCGACTTCCACCTCTCCGACTCGTACTTCGTCGTGGCGCACTTCCACTACGTCGTGTTCGGAACGGTCGTCTTCGCGATGTTCGCGGGCTTCTACTTCTGGTGGCCCAAGTGGACCGGACGCATGCTGAACGAGCGTCTCGGCATGGTGCACTTCTGGATGCTGTTCATCGGCTTCCACATGACCTTCCTCATCCAGCACTGGCTGGGCGTCGACGGCATGGTGCGTCGATACGCGGACTACTCGGCAGCCGACGGCTGGACCTGGCAGAACCAGGTGTCGACGATCGGTGCGATCATCCTCGGCGCTTCGATGATCCCGTTCTTCCTGAACGTCTGGATCACGTCTCGCACCGCTCCGAAGGTCACGGTCAACGACCCCTGGGGCTACGGCGCGTCTCTCGAGTGGGCGACCAGCTGCCCGCCGCCCCGCCACAACTTCACCTCGATCCCGCGGATCCGCAGCGAGCGTCCCGCGTTCGATCTCAACCACCCCGAAGCCGCCATCCCGGTCGGTGTCGGGCCCGCGAAGGATGCACCCGATGCGCCGGTTGTCGACGTCGCGGACGGAGAGGTGAAGTAAGTGAAGACCAACATCAACCTCTGGTGGGTGCTGACGTGGTTCTTCTTCGCGGTGTTCATCACGTACACCGTCTGGAACCTCGTCGCCCACACGAACGAACCGATGTGGTGGCACCGGATCGAATGGGTCGGCTCGACCGCCCTCCTGTTCACGGGCTTCATGGGCGCGATGATCGCGTTCTACGTCTCTCGCGTGCACAAGGCTCAGGGCGGGGAACTGCCCGAGGACTCCTCGACGGCGGACATCGACGACGGTGACCCGGAGATCGGTGAGTTCAGCCCGTGGTCCTGGTGGCCGTTGGTCCTCGCCTTCTCGGCCTCGATCTTCGTGATCGGTCTCGCCGTGGGCCAGTTCCTCCTTCCGATCGGACTCGCGATCTTCGTCGTCGCGATCATCGGTTGGGTCTACGAGTACTACCGCGGTTACTTCGCCCGCTGATATCCTCGGCGCCGGACGACGGCCACTGCACTTCGGTGCGGTGGCCGTCGACGTGTGCGGGTAGTGTTCGGTCATGTCTCGAGACGCCTTGACGGTGCAGGTCCAGGTCGCGGCGCTGCCGGAACGGGTGTGGGAGATGCTGGCCGTCGACCGTGCAGGCTGGTGGCCGGATCTCGTCTTCGAGCCCGCCGTCGGAGCGCCGCTGGTCGAATCCTGGCTGGCGGACGGACGTCGTCAGACGGCGACCGGTACCGTGACGCGTTGCGAGCCCCCGTCCCGCCTCGTGTTCGTGTGGCGGGAGCCGTCCTGGTCGGACGATCTCGCGGTGGATGTGGAGATCATCGCGTCTGGGGGAAGAACGACGGTCTCACTGACGGAGAGCGGATTCGTGGGTGCAGGCAGCCCGCCCGAGCTCCTGGACGCTCACGAGGACGGGTGGCGCTATCACCTCGCTCGTCTTCGACGAGTCAGCGAAGGACGCAGAGCCTGATCGAAGCCACGCGTCAGGAGCTGCTGTCCGAGGCGGAGTCGGGGCGCCGACCTCGTCGCGGCAGAGTCCGTTCTCGCCGAGCGACAGACCGACCTCGCGTCGGTGCAGCAGCAGCTCGAATCGCTCGAGTTGCAGGTGGCGACGTCGTCGCTCAGCGTTGTCGCTCGTGGCCCCGACGGCCCTCGTCGACGCCGCGACCCCGCCGGCTTCGGCGACGGCACCGCCGCCGGCTGGAACGGGCTCGTCGCGACGTTCCACGGCGTGATCGTGGCGCTCGGGTTCCTGCTCCCTGCGCCGTCGTGCTCGTCGTCCGCCGCCGCCACCTTTCCGCGAGACTGCATCCGCGCGCCGAGACGCTGGGGTCAACCCACCGTCTCGGCGCGCGAGTGTGGTCTCGCGGTTCACCGCACGAGGCCGACGAGCGGGTCATGCACGCGGGGGAGCGGGCCGTCGACGCTCTCTACGGGGTAGCCCTCCCTCGCCCAGTATTCGAAGCCGCCGATCATCTCGCGAACGCGGAACCCCCGTCGCGCGAGCTCGACGGCTGCCTTGGCTCCGGCGTTGCAGCCGGGGCTCCAGCAGTACACGATGATCTCGGCGTCGTGTGGCAGTTCGTCGCGTGCCCGCACGGCGATCTCGCGGTAGGGGAGGTGCCGAGCGCCGACCGCGTGGCCCTGATCCCACGCCGCGGCCGATCGCACGTCGACCAGTACGACGTCTTCGCCGGCACGTTGCGCCGCGTAGACGTCCGAGGCGTCGGTCTCGTGCTGGAGCTTGGCCGTGAAGTACGCGAGTGCATCCGTCATGGATCTCACGGTACGCAGCACGAACGCCGGCGGGGTGCGACCTGTCGGTCACACCCCGCCGGAAAACGGTCAGTCCGTTGCTCAGCCCTTCGCAGGCTTCCCGCTGCCGTCGGCATCCTCGTCGGGGACGATGATGTTCGACGGACGGTTGGCCGTCTCGACGCCCTTCGCCTCTTCGATCGGGTGGTGCGGTGCGTCGGGGACGCCGGCGCGCTCGTGAGCGCCCTGCAGCTCGGCATCCTCTTCCTCGGCGATGTGCTCGAGGTCGTGGTGAGCGTGCGCACGCGCCGCGTCGAGCTCCGCCTGGGTGAGGGGGGCGAGACGGTCCTCGAAGAACCAGCGCGACAGCCCCGAGCGGACGTTCTCGTGCCAGGGGATGCGACCCTGGTCGTTCGGGCGGACCACCAGCGGAGCGTTCGTCGTGTAGTCCACCAGCTTGACGAGCTCGTACTCGTCGACGGGCTGGTGCACCTCGATGTACTCGCCGCCGGGCAGGCGGACGATGCGGCCCGACTCGTAGCCGTGCAGCGCGATCTCGCGGTCCTTCTTCTGCAGGGCGATGCAGATGCGCTTCGTGACGAAGTAGGCCACGACAGGCCCGAGGATCAGCATCGCCTGGAGGGTGTGGATGACGCCCTCCATCGTCAGATGGAAGTGGGTCGCGATGATGTCCGACGACGCAGCGGCCCAGAGCACGGCGTAGAAGGTCACACCTGCAGCGCCGACGGCGGTGCGGGTCGCCGCGTTCCGAGGACGCTCGGCGATGTGGTGCTCGCGCTTGTCGCCGGTGATCCACGCCTCGATGAAGGGGTAGAACATGACGATCATGATGAACACGCCGAGGCCGACGAGCGGCACGAGGATGTTGAACGACCAGGTGTGGTCGAACAGCACGAACTCCCAGTGCGGGGGCACGAGACGCAGGGCGCCGTCGGCGAAGCCGATGTACCAGTCGGGCTGGGTGCCGGCAGACACGGGCGACGGGTCGTACGGGCCGTAGTTCCAGATCGGGTTGATCGTGAACAGCGCTGCGATGAGCACCAGCACGCCGAAGACGATGAAGAAGAAGCCGCCCATCTTCGACATGTAGACCGGCATCATCGGGTAGCCCACGACGTTGCCGTTCGTGCGGGCGGGACCCGCGAACTGCGTGTGCTTGTTGACGATCATCAGCATCAGGTGCGCTGCGATCAACGCCACGAGGATCGCGGGGAGCAACAGGATGTGCAGGGCGTAGAGGCGCCCGACGATCTCGGTGCCCGGGAACTCGCCTCCGAAGAGTAGGAACGAGGTCCAGGTGCCGATCAGGGGGATGCCCTTGATCATGCCGTCGATGATGCGGAGGCCGTTGCCCGACAGCACGTCGTCGGGAAGCGAGTACCCGGTGAAGCCTTCACCCATCGCGAGGATGAAGAGGATGAAGCCGATCACCCAGTTGAGCTCGCGCGGCTTGCGGAACGCACCGGTGAAGAACACGCGCAGCATGTGCACGCCGATGCCGGCGACGAACACCAGTGCGGCCCAGTGGTGCAGCTGACGGACCAGGAGACCGCCGCGGATGTCGAACGAGATCTCGAGCGTGGAGGCCATGGCCGCCGACATCTCGAGGCCGCGCATCGGCGCGTAGGCGCCGTAGTAGTGCGTCTCGGCCATCGACGCCTCGAAGAAGAACGTCAGGAACGTTCCCGAGAGCAGGACGACGACGAAGGACCACAGCGCGATCTCGCCGAGCATGAAGGACCAGTGGTCGGGGAAGATCTTGCGACCGAGTTCCTTGACCAGGCCCGAGATGCTCGTGCGCTCGTCGAGGTAGTTCGCGACGCCGCCGACGAACTTGCCGCCGAGGGGCTTGTCAGCGGGCCGGGTCGGACCGTCGGTGTGCACCGCGGGGGCGGTGGTGACGTTCTCCGTGGGGTGGGTGGAGGTGCTCAATGACGCTCCCAGAAGCTCGGGCCGACGGGTTCGGTGAAGTCGCTGCGCGCGACCAGGTAGCCCTCGTCGTCGACGGTGATCGGGAGCTGCGGCAGCGGACGTGCTGCCGGGCCGAAGATGACGGCGGCGGCGTTCGTGACGTCGAACTGCGACTGGTGGCACGGGCACAGCAGGTGGTGCGTCTGCTGCTCGTACAGGGCGACGGGGCAGCCGACGTGCGTGCACACCTTCGAGTAGGCGACGATGCCGTCGTAGGACCAGTCTTTGCGGTCCTCGGCCTCGTTCAGCTGCTCGGGGAGCAGACGCATGAGCAGGACGATCGCCTTCGCCTTCTCCTCGAGGTATCCGTCGTGGTGCGACACGGTCGCCAGGGACTCGGGGATCACGTGCACGGCGGAACCGAGCGTGAGGTCGGCGGCACGGATCGGCTTGCCCGTCGGGTCGTGCGCGAGACGCATGCCCTCTTCCCACATCGTGTGCTTGAGGAGGTAAACGGGGTCGCCGGCGTTCGGGTTCTCGGGAGAGCTGTGCGGTGCGAGGCCGCGGAACAGCGTGATCCCGGGGAGGACCGAGGCGCCGAGGGCGACGAACAGGGAGTTCCGCACCATCGTGCGACGACCGAAGCCGGACTCCTCGTTGGCGTCGGCGAACACCTGCACGGCGGCGGCGCGGGTGTTCTCGCTGCCGCGCGTGGAGTGGCGCTCCTCGATGTACTCGGTGTCGGCCATGACGGCCTTCGACCAGTGGATGGCACCGATGCCGATCGCCAGCAGCGCCGTGGCGATGCCGAGACCGATGAACAGGTTGTTGCGACGGATGTCGCTGATCAGTCCGCTCTCGATCGGGAAGATCAAGTAGGCCGCGATGGCCCAGATGCTGGCCGCCGCCGACAGGTAGAACAGCGTGTACACGGTACGGACCGCGCGCGCCATGGCGGCGGGGTCCTTGTCGGTCACGCGCTTGCGGTGGGGTGCGAGCCCGGGGTTCTGCACCGGGTCGGACACCGCGACGGCGAGCCCCGATGAGGGCACCGGGGAAGCAGCAACCTGCTCGGGCGCCTTCTCGTCAGCCATTTTGCTCCTTGTGCGTTGCTTCGATCGTCACGGTTCTCAGTTCGACTTCGCGGTGATCCACACCGTGATGGCGACGAGGGAGCCGATGCCGAAGATCCAGATGAACAGACCCTCCGAGACGGGGCCGAGCGAGCCGAGCGACAGTCCGCCGGGCGAGTTCTCGGTCGGGCGCATCATCAGGTAGCTGATGATGTCGCGCTTCTCCTCCGTGGTGAGGGTCATGTCGTTGAAGACGGGCATGTTCTGCGGGCCGGTGACCATCGCGGCGTACATGTGCAGCGGCGACGTCGTGGTGAGCGGCGGGGCGTACTTGCCCTCGGTCAGCGCGCCGCCGGCACCGGCGACGTTGTGGCACATGGCGCAGTTGATGCGGAACAGCTCCGCACCGTGCGAGACATCGCCCTCGCCGTCGAGCACGGATGACTCGGGGTAGGTCGGGCCGGGAGCCTCGGACTGGATCCAGGCGGCGATGGCCTCGATCTGGTCCTGCGTGAACTGAACGGGCTTCTGCGGGGCCTGAGGTCCCTGCATCTGCAAGGGCATGCGGCCGGTGGCCACCTGGAACTCGACCGACAGCTCGCCGACGCCGTACAGCGACGGTCCGTCGTTCGTGCCCTCGAGGTTGAGGCCGTGGCAGGTGGCGCAGTTGGCCTGGAACAGCTTCTTGCCGTCCTCGACGGTCAGCGTGGACGCGGTCTGGGTCGTGTCGCCAGCCGCCATCGCCGCCGTGGCGCCGGCGTAGCCTCCGCCGGTGACGAGCAGTCCGATGCCGATCAGCGCGGCGGCAGCCCACTTGCTGCGGCGGCCGTTGCGGCGCGGGTTCTTGGATGCCATGGGTGAATCAGCTCCGGTTACTTCAGGAAGTAGATGACGGCGAACAGGACGAGCCACACCACGTCGACGAAGTGCCAGTAGTACGACACGACGATGGCGGACGTCATCTCCTTGCGGCCGAAGTTCTTGACGGCGAAGGCGCGCCCGATGACGAGGAGGAACGCCACGAGTCCACCGGTGACGTGCAGGGCGTGGAAGCCGGTGGTGATGTAGAAAGCCGACGCGTACGAGTCAGCCTGGATGGGCATCCCCTCCGCGACGAGCGTGGCGTACTCCCACACCTGGCCGGAGACGAAGATCGCGCCCATGACGAAGGTGAGGAAGAACCACTCGACCATGCCCCACTTGCGCAGGTTCCAGAAGGAGCCGGAGCGGTAGGGGCGGAAGTGCTCGGCGTTGTGCACACCGATCTGCGCCGTCACCGAGGAGAGCACGAGGATGAGGGTGTTGACCGCGGCGAACGGGATGTTCAGCAGTTCGGTGCGGTCGGCCCAGAGCTCGGGTGAGGTGTTGCGCAGGGTGAAGTAGATCGCGAAGAGGCCCGCGAAGAACATCACCTCGCTGCCGAGCCACACGATGGTGCCCACAGCGACCGGGTCCGGCCGCTTGACCGAGCGCAGGGCCTGGGAATACGTCGCTGGAGTGGTCGTCACGGCATCCATTATGGCCGATCCGGAGGGTGGTTTCTGCATCGCTGAAGGTCGATTCCGGAGACTCGTCGGTTAGGTCAACCTAAGAATCGGCCGAAAGGCGCCCGATAACCGGCCGATAGGATCGTGTGTCATGGCTCAGCACGCGTGGCGCGACATCCTGACGGATCTTCTCGAGGGACGCGATCTCAGCGTGTCGGACGCCACGTGGGCGATGCGCGAGGTGATGGCGGGACGCGCGACCGGGTCGCAGCTGGCCGGCTTCCTCGTCGCCCTGCGGGCCAAGGGCGAGACCGTGGACGAGATCGTCGGCTTCCGCGACGCGATCCTCGAGGCCGCACTGCCCCTGGCTGTGCCGACCGATGCCCTCGACATCGTCGGAACCGGGGGTGACCGCTTCGGCACGGTCAACGTCTCGACCATGGCCTCCATCGTCGCCGCGGGCAGCGGCATCCCCGTCGTCAAGCACGGCAACAAGGCCGCCAGCTCGAAGTCCGGCTCCTCGGACGTGCTCGCCGCTCTCGGCATCGACCTCTCTCTCGATCCCGACGATGTCGCGCGGGTGCTCGACGAGGCCGGCATCACGTTCGCGTTCGCCTCGGCGTTCCACCCGGGATTCCGGCACGCCGGAGCGACGCGTTCCGAGCTCGGCATCCCGACGGTGTTCAACTTCCTGGGGCCGCTGTGCAACCCGGCACGCGCGGAGGCCAACGCGGTCGGCGTGGCCCATCTCGACCGCGTGCCCCTCATCACCGGCGTCTTCCGCACACGCGGCGCGACCGCGCTGGTGTTCCGCGGCGACGACGGCCTCGACGAGCTCACCACGACGGGGCACAGCCGCATCTGGGAGGTCAGCCTGGGTGACATCCACGAACACGATCTCGACCCCCGGGACATCGGGATCCCCCTCGCCCGGATCGAGGATCTGCTCGGCGGCGATCCGGGACACAACGCGGACGTGGTCCGTCGCGTGCTCGCGGGGGAGGTGGGGCCGGTCCGCGACATCGTGCTCCTGAACGCGGCCGCGGGCATGGTGGCGTACCGCCTCTGGAAGGAGCCCGCTCAGGCGCAGCGTCCGATCCTCGACCGCCTCGCCGAGGCCGCCGAGACCGCCGCGCGGACGATCGACTCCGGTGCCGCGGAGCGCACGCTCGAGGCGTGGGTCGGGGCGTCCTCGCGCTGAGGTCAGACCTCATCGGTTTTTCCCGGCGTCGCTCGATGGGGCGGCCCGACCGGGGTGAATAGCGTGAAGCGCAACGCACCCCAGGAGGATCCGATGTCCCACACCGCCCACCCCACCGCCGACACGGTGGAGGCTCCCGTCCGCCGCACCGGCCTGATCAAGATCCTGGGCCTGCTCGGGATGCTCGGGGGAGTCGTGCTCATCGTCGGCGGCCTCATCGTCTGGTCCGTCGTCTCGTCGCAGCTGCGCGCCGAGAACATCGTCGTCCCCGACGACGCGGCCGCCTTCCAGGGCCAGACGGTGGCCGGACCGTTCACCGCCTACGTGCAGGCGGACATCATCCAGCACCATGCCCTCGAGGCCTCGGGCGGCAAGACGTACGCGCAGCTCGACCGTGAAGACCCGGTGCGCGCCACGATGATGAACGCATCGTTCCTGCGTGCCTCGCTGTTCACGTCGGTCGTCTCGTTCGGCGTCGCCGCCTTCGCGATGGGCATGGGTATCCTGTCGATCATCTTCGGCCTGGCGATCCACCGTCTGGCTTCGGCTCCGGTGGTCGTCCGCCGTACGGCGGTCACCTCCGGCTGACATCCGGAAGGAGAAGGCCCGTGCCCCGGCACGGGCCTTCGCGCGTGCCTATGGATCCGATCGACGCCCTCATCGAGATCGCCGAGCTCCTCGAACGCGAGCGGTCGTCGCGGTACAAGTCGCGGGCGTTCCGAACCGCCGCCGACGCGATCGCGGGGCTGACCCACGCCGAGCTCGACGACACGGCCGCACTGCGGCGGCGCGCCGGCATCGGGGAGAGCACGCTCGGCGTGATCGTCGAGGCGCGCGCCGGTGGCGTGCCCGAGTATCTGGCGGATCTGCGCCAGCGTCGGGGTGTGGTCGTCGCGGGCGAGCTACGGGCTGCGTTGCGCGGCGACCTGCACTGCCATTCGGACTGGTCCGATGGGCTCACGCCGATCGACGAGATGGTGGCCGCAGCGCGGGCGCTGGGACACGACTATCTGGCGTTGACGGACCACTCCCCGCGGCTGCGGGTCGCGCGGGGGCTGTCGCCGGAACGGCTCGTCGAGCAACTCGCGGTCATCGAAGGCATGAGCGGCGACGGGTTCACGCTGCTCAGCGGCATCGAGGTCGACATCCTCGACGACGGGTCGCTCGATCAGGACGACGCTCTCTTGCGGCGCCTCGACGTCGTCGTGGCGTCCGCGCATTCGAAGCTGCGGATGGCGCGCGGCCCGATGACGCGACGGCTCGTCGCCGCCGCCTCGGATCCGCGGGTGGATGTGCTCGGGCATGTCACCGGGCGACTCGTCGAGGGCGGTCGCGGCACGCGCCCGCCGTCGGAGTTCGATGCAAAGGCCGTCTTCGACGCATGCGCTCACCACGGAGTGGCCGTCGAGATCAACTCGCGCCCGGAACGACAGGATCCCCCGGATGAGCTCGTCGCCGTCGCGCTCCGGGCCGGATGCCTGTTCAGCATCGACTCCGACGCGCATGCACCGGGCCAGCTGTCGCTGCTGGACTACGGCGCGGAGCGGGCGGAACGACTCGGCGTTCCGGCGGAGCGGATCGTCACGACGTGGCCGCTGGAGCGTCTCAGAGAGTGGACGGAACGCCCGCGCGGTCGGTGACGCTGCGAGCGTTCGTGATGCCGTTCACGCCCGCGCGCGGAGCGCTTCGGACGCGCGTACCATCGAGGCGCCCAGGCCCCACTGCGACGTGAGGTCGTCAAGGCCGTGCGAGGGCATATTGCGGATCCTCGCGTCGACATCGGGGAGCGGCAGATCGCGAACGACGCGAACGACCCGCGGTGCGACGTCCAGGTAGTCGGCAGCGGCGGTGATCTTCGCGCGGACGCCGGCGGTCATCCCCTCGCCGCGTCGGGCGGCTGCGACGATGCCGTCGAGGTCGCCGTGAGCGGAGAGAAGCGCCGCCGCGGTCTTGTCGCCGACGCCGGCGACGCCGGGCAGGCCGTCGGAGGCGTCTCCGCGCATCGTGGCGAAGTCCGCGTACTGATCGGGCCGGACGGCGTACTTCGCCAGGACGGCGTCACCGGTGAGGACCTCGAGGTTGCTCATCCCGCGACCCGTGTAGACGACGCGGACGTCGCGATCGTCGTCGACCAGCTGGATGAGGTCGCGGTCACCCGTCACGATGTCGACGGGCATGCGCGAGCGGACCGAGAGCGTGCCGATCACGTCGTCCGCCTCGTGCTGGGCCGCACCGACGATCGGGATGCCGAGTGAGTCGAGGACGTCGCGGATGATGGGCACCTGCGCCTCGAGCGGGTCGGGGACCGCTTCGACGTCCGTCCCGGCCGGCGCGGTCTCGGCGACACGGTGGGCCTTGTAGGTCGGCAGCAGGTCGACCCGCCACTGCGGACGCCAATCGTCGTCCCAGCAGGCGACCAGGTGGGACGGTTCATAGGTCGTGACGAGCTTCGCGATCATGTCGAGCAGTCCCCGCACCGCGTTGATCGGTCTGCCGTCGGGTGCTTTGACGCTGTCGGGCACGCCGTAGAACGCCCGGAAGTACAGAGACGCGCTGTCGAGCAGCATCAGGCGTTCGCTCATCGCATCATCCTGGCACGCGCGGACGCGCGGAGGCCGTCAGCACCCGATGGCCGTCGGCGACTCGAGGCACGTGCGTTCGACCAGCGCGCCCCGAGCCTCGAGCACGTTGATCGGATAGTCGGCCGACGGGACGCGCAGAAGTCCGGTGACCGGGCGCCATCCCCGCCCGAAGTCGACCTCGGCGCGGTAGTGCACCACCGCCGATGCGACGTAGCGCCCGCGGTCGAGATAGGTATGGCTCGTGGCGGTCGGGGAGAACTGTGCGAGACCGAGCTCCGACCACCGCCCGCCGCCGGCCGAGCTCGACAGCGTCGTGCCGTCTCCGGGGGAGATGTCGACCGACTCGGGGGAGAAGCGGACGGTCACGGGAAGGTCGAACAGCATCCCCGTTGCGGTGTGTTCCGAGACCCCGACGACGAAGTTCGTCGGGAGCCCCACGACGCCGTATCCGGCGGGCTCGCCCGACAGCACCGTCGGTGCGGGCGCGAACGACGCGACATCGGCGATGGTCGCCTGCGGCAGCAACGAGACGGTGAAGTTGTCGCACCGGTTCAGTGCGCCGCAGTCTTCTCGATCAGTTGCTTCATCAGCGGGCGGGGCACCGTCTGCGTCACGGGCTACTCGAGCGTGCTGATCTTCGCCTTCGCCGGCCGCGGGCGAAATAGTCCGTTCCCCCCGAACTACGACGGCACTTTCGGATGCGTTCGATCCCCACAGTGAGGTTCCCCCGAAGCTCTCCTCCGCCGTATCGGGGACCGAGGTCGTTAGCGCTGACGCCAGGAGGATAGCCGTGACTAACACTGCTCCTCGTTTGCTGCCGCTATCTGGCTGATGCGAGAAGGCGTGCTCCGTTCAAGAGACACTTCTAGGGACTGAAGCGGCGCCCTATTGGGGTCAACGAGCGACGAGCCATCAGGAGACGTCAACGACACGTTCGAAACGTCGAGACACACGCCGACGCTCACGGTGTCCGCCGTAAGCCGGGCACCTTCCAGGCTAAGCACCCGCATATCGCCGGCAAGCTGAACCCTTTCGGCGTGATAGTGATCGAGATTGCGTCGGTCGGCGGCGTTAACGTCGCCGGTGGTAAGGGCGAAGACCGGCTCGAACGTGCTGGGGTCGGCGAGGTCGACCTCGTTGAGTGCATCGACGTAGGCGCGATACGTCTCCTCCGCTGCCCGGAAAGCGAGCTCCTCGTCGGATGGCGGCGATGACGACGGCGACGGCGACACGGATGGACCGAACACGGCGGCTTCGCCGGCGCAGCCGGCGAGGAGCAGGACGCCGAGGACGAGGAGGGTCGAGGCGCGACGGCGGGCGAGCATGCCTCGACGGTAGCGATCCGCGATACGGCCGGAGCGAGTTGTCCACAGGTGCGCACGTACGCTCTTCGTATGGGATCGGAGGCGGTGGTGGTCGATGTCGTTCGGTGATGCGGTGCGCCGCGTACGGCCGGCGGACGGTCGGCCCTGTCCGTGCGGTAGCGGCAGGAGTTTCGGAACCTGCTGCCGTCCGGTGCTGGACGGCGCCGCCGCGGTGACCGCCGAGGACCTCATGCGTTCGCGGTTCACCGCGTTCGCGGTGCACGACGCCGCGCACCTCGCCCGCACGTGGCATCCGCGCACACGTCCCGACGACCTGGATCTCGATCCCGGGACCTCGTGGACTGGTCTCGACGTGATCCTGTCCCGCGGCGGAGCCGGCGACGAGACGGGCGTGGTCGAGTTCCGCGCGCGATGGAGCTCGCGGGGCGGCGGAGGCGAGCTCCACGAGCGCAGCCGGTTCGCGCGCGTCCGCGGTCGCTGGGTGTACGTCGACGGCGTCATCGATCCACCGTCCGCCTGATCGGTGCATCGACGACGCACGCGAGGTCCCCGGTGCCGGCTGCCGGTGCCGCGGCTTCCACGACCATCTGCACGATGCCGTACCCGCCGAGAAGCGTCACGATGACGGTCGCGGTGGTCGCCGCGAGGGCACCTACGGCCGCGAAGACCACGCCGAGGCGATCGTGCCGCAGGGCGGAGACGGTGCCGGCGATGAGTGCGAGAAGCGCGCAGAGCGGGGCGGTCGGGACGGCGAAGATCGCGAGCAGGCCACCCGAGCCGTGTGACCGTGGATCGAGGGCATCTCCGACAGCGGGGGCCAGCAGGGCCAGGCATACCGTCGCGACCGCGATCGAGACGATACCGACGATGCGCCACCCCTCGCGGATCGGAGGGGCGGGGCGTGTCGGCAGGGACGGGCGGTGCGATCTCATGGGGCGATCGTGGCGCGCCGCACGATCGTTTCGGAGCCGGACGCGAGGCCGAGGGAAGAACCCTCGGTCACCCCGCGTTGGGGAGGAAGCGCGAGCTGGGGAATGCCGGTGGAATGACTGGAATCTCGCGGTCCCGCTCTGATACCCTGGATCGTCACGCGTGTGGCTTCATCGCCATGCTTTCGAGACGCATCATCCACAACCACCCGCCTCGCTCGGGGTCGCCGTCCTCACGACGGTGAGAACCCCGCTCGCGGCCCGACACCCTGACCCAACAAGGACAACCCACTACATGACTAACGCAACGACCGCCCCGGCCACCAAGCAGGTCGCCATCAACGACATCGGATCTGCTGAGGACTTCCTGGCCGCGGTCGAGAAGACTCTGAAGTTCTTCAACGACGGCGACCTCATCGAAGGCACCGTGGTGAAGATCGACCGCGACGAGGTCCTCCTCGACGTCGGCTACAAGACCGAGGGCGTCATCCCCTCGCGCGAGCTCTCCATCAAGCACGACGTCGACCCCAACGAGGTCGTCAAGGTCGGCGACGAGGTCGAAGCCCTCGTTCTCCAGAAGGAGGACAAGGAAGGCCGCCTCATCCTGTCCAAGAAGCGCGCTCAGTACGAGCGTGCCTGGGGCGACGTGGAGAAGATCAAGGAGAACGACGGTGTCGTCACCGGCTCCGTGATCGAGGTCGTCAAGGGTGGCCTCATCGTCGACATCGGCCTCCGCGGCTTCCTGCCCGCATCGCTCATCGAGCTGCGCCGTGTCCGCGACCTCACGCCCTACCTGGGTCAGGAGATCGAGGCGAAGATCCTCGAGCTCGACAAGAACCGCAACAACGTCGTGCTCTCGCGCCGCGCCCTGCTCGAGCAGACGCAGTCCGAGTCGCGCACCACGTTCCTCAACAACCTGCACAAGGGTCAGGTCCGCAAGGGCGTCGTCTCGTCGATCGTCAACTTCGGTGCGTTCGTCGACCTCGGCGGCGTGGACGGCCTCGTGCACGTCTCCGAGCTGTCGTGGAAGCACATCGAGCACGCCTCCGAGGTCGTCGAGGTGGGCCAGGAGGTCACCGTCGAGATCCTCGAGGTCGACCTCGACCGCGAGCGCGTCTCGCTGTCGCTGAAGGCGACGCAGGAGGACCCGTGGCAGGTCTTCGCCCGCACCCACGCGATCGGACAGGTCGCACCGGGCAAGGTCACGAAGCTCGTCCCGTTCGGTGCGTTCGTGCGCGTCGCAGACGGCATCGAGGGCCTCGTGCACATCTCCGAGCTCTCGGGCAAGCACGTCGAGCTCGCCGAGCAGGTCGTGTCGGTCGGTGAAGAGGTCTTCGTCAAGATCATCGACATCGACCTCGAGCGTCGCCGCATCTCGCTCTCGCTCAAGCAGGCGAACGAGTCGGTCGACCCGTTCGGCACCGAGTTCGACCCCGCCCTCTACGGCATGGTCACCGAGTACGACGAGAACGGGGAGTACAAGTACCCCGAGGGCTTCGACCCGGAGACCAACCAGTGGAAGGAAGGCTTCGACGAGCAGCGCCTCGCCTGGGAAGCCGAGTACGCCGCTGCTCAGGGTCGCTGGGAGGCCCACAAGGCCGCCGTCGCCAAGGCCCTCGAGGCCGAGGCGGCCGCTCCCGCCGACAACGGCTCGTCGTTCTCGTCGGACGTCCAGTCCGCGAGCACCGGCGGTGGCACCCTGGCCGACGACGAGGCCCTCGCCGCCCTGCGCGAGAAGCTCTCGGGTCGCTGAGCCCACGCTGAAGTAACCGAAGGGTCGGAGCCTCGTGCTCCGGCCCTTCGGTCGTTCCGGGGGAATGCGCGACGACGGGTCGAAGTCGCGCGCATCCGGTCCGCAGACGCGATAGTTTCGGACCATGGACACGGAAGCGCCGCAGCGCACGCGAGCGACGTTCGTCCTCCCCACCTCTCCGCGGTGGATCGATGCCGTGCTCGGCGACGGCGACCGTTCCCGGTCGGCGATGCTGAACCAGATCGTCATCACGACCGTCGTGCTCATCGTCGCCCTCGTCGGGCTCCTCGTGGGCCTGCGGGGCGACGCCGGTCTGTTCTTCCTGGCCGTGACCGGGGTGTTCGTGCTCACCGGTGCCGCGATCATCGTGCCGTGGGGCCACCTTCCCACGGCGTGGCTCATCGTGATCCCGATCGGCGACATCCTCGCGATCGCGGTCATGCGTCTCGCGGAGCCCACGGGCGGCTTCGGCCTGTTGTGGGTGTTCCCCGTCATCTGGCTCGCCAGCGGGTTCGGCATGCTCGGATGGATCGGCGGGATCGCCCTGTCGCTGGGCGCGTACGCGACCGTCGATCTCATCACGCGCACCGCCCCGTCGTCGTTCGGCTTCCTTCTGCTGCCCCTGGTCCTTATCGCCGTGGGGACCTCGACGTACCTGAGCAGCCGCAGAACCAACGCTCAGCGTCTCCTTCTCGATCGGCAGGCCGCTGTCCTCACGCAGTCGCTGGAGCGGGCGCGTCGGCACGAGCAGGTCCTGACCGAGGCGCTCGACCGTGTCGACTTCGGGGTCGCGCGCATCGAGACCGACGGCTCGGCCTCGATCATCAACGACGCACACGCGCGGCTCCTCCGCGGCTCGCGATCGAGCGCCGCCCCGGACGTGTTCACGGCGGACGGATCCGTCCTGCTCGCGTCCGACGAGCATCCGCTCGCCCGCGTACGGCGGGGCGAGGCCTTCACCGACGCGCGCATCCAGGTCGGCGGCGGCGACGATCGTCGCGTGCTCAGCGTCTCGGCGCGGCGGATCATCGAACCCGACGGGCGCGATTCCGGCGCCGTGGTCGTCACTCGTGACGTCACGGCCGAGACGGACGCCTCGCGCGAGCGCGACGCCCTCGTCTCGTCGGTATCGCACGAGCTCCGGACGCCGCTGACGTCGATCCTCGGCTATCTCGAGCTCGCGATCGACACCCCCGGCGTGCCGGAGGCGGCGTTGGAGAACCTCCGGGTCGCCGACCGCAACGCCGATCAGCTGCTCCGCCTCGTCGGCGATGTCCTCGCCGCGTCGAGCCAGAGCAAGTCTGCGGCTCAGGTGTCCGTGGCGCCCGAGGACGTCGACCTCGCCGAGATCGTGAACGCGGCGGTCGAGTCGATCCTCGTGAGCGCCGGCGAGCGCGGAATTACGATCGACGTCTCGCGGGTCGAGTCCGCTCGCGCGTACGCCGACCCGGTCCGCATCCGGCAGGTGCTCGACAACCTCCTCTCCAACGCCGTCAAATACAACCGGCCGCGCGGGAGGGTGTCGGTGGCGACATCGGTCGGTGACCAGTGGGCGATCATCGCGGTCCAGGATTCCGGCGTCGGCCTCAACGAGGAAGACCTCGGGTCCGTGTTCCAGCGCTACTACCGCGGTGTCGCGGTCCGGGACTCGTCGGTCACCGGCAACGGTCTCGGACTCGCGATCAGCCGCGACATCGTGCGGCGTCATGGAGGCGACATCACGGTCAGCAGCGTCCTCGGGGTGGGATCGACGTTCACCGTCACGCTGCCGGCCCGCCGACCCGGGAGTGCACCCGCATGATCGACCAGTTCTCCATCTCGCTCGTCACCGCGGTGGTCGTGCTGATGTGCGCCGTGCTCTTCCTCTTCGACACGCTGCTGCGCCGGCCCGATCCGAGTGGTCGCCTCTGGGCCGCCGGTTTCCTCTCCGCCGTCCTGACCACGCTGTTCTACCTGGTCTGGGCCGCGGCTCCCGAGACGGCCTGGGCGATCGTCGGCGGCAACATCTGCTCGGTCGTGGGAACGGGGCTGATGTGGCTCGGGTGCCGCGCCTACAACCGCCGCCGAGTCGTGCGGCCGGGCGCGATCGTCGCCACCGGAGCACTGGCGGCAGGTGTCGCCGCGGGGGTCGAGTTGGGTGCGGGCGGTGACGACTGGTCGGGATCGTTCACGATGTTCGTCGCCCTGAGCGTGTTCGCGGCCGCGGCGTCGGTGGAGTGCTTCCGTGGCGCGCTCGGGAGCTCGCGTACAGCGCTCCCGCTCGGGTTGGTGTTCGCCATCCAGGCGGTGTTCTACGGCACGCGCGTCGTCGTCGTCGCGAGCCAGGGGTACGGCGAGTTCTTCCACGCGTGGGTCGGTACGGTCGCGACCAGCATCCTGACGGTCGTGCTGTCCATCACGGCGGTCGTCACCGCGTCGGTGCTGCGAGCCGGGCGGGTCGGTCTGCGCGGGTCTGATCCGGACGACGACACGGATGCCGGAACGGGGGAGATCCTCACCGCGTCGGCCTTCCGGCGCGCGCTCGCGAGCACGGCTCGACGCGCCGAGGCCCGACGGGAGCTGCTGGCCGTGTCGGTCATCGAGCTCGAGGGGCTGGAGTACATCGCCACGGCGTTCGGGCTCGACGTCGGCGATGAGGTCGTGCGTACCTGGCGGTCGACCATGGCCGCCAACGCCCCGACCCTGGCGGTCCTGGGCGAGGTCGGATCCGAGCGGCTCGGGGTCGTCACCGTCGTGGCGACTCCCGCCGATGCTCGCCGCCAGGCCATGGTGCTGTACCGGTCGCTGTTCGAGTCGCTCGCCTCGGTGGAGGGCGGTGTGCTCCCGGCCATCGGCATCGGCGTCGCCCTGAGCGATGCAGCAGGCTACGACCCCGAGGCGCTGAGCGAGCTCGCGGTCTCGACCGCGACACGGGCGTCGTCGGGCGTGGCATCCGCCGTCCTTCTCGCCGAGCCGCGCTGACCTTCGCGGCGGGCGCGCCGCAGAAAGGCAGACCCCGGGATCAGGAGGCGACGAGTCGGTACCCCACGCCGAGGTCGGACTCGACCCGGACGTGCGCACCGGCCTCGCTCAGGGCCTGTCGGAGGGATTCGACGGTCTTCTCCACTGCACGGATCTCGTCCGCATCGGCGGGGTCGGCGCGAGTCCGTGCGCGAAGGCCCAGCGCCAGCTCCTCCTTGGAGCGGGGGCGTCCGCCCGCGTCGACCAGACGACGCAGCACCGCATTCCCGACCAGGTCGAGCAACAGGGGCGTGCCGGCGACTCGAGCTTGCGCACCCGTGATCTCGATGTCGGCGTAGCGCACCGTGGTTTCGTCGCCATCGCCGCCCGAGGCGCCGTTGGCCTCGTCGAGCGGCGAGGTCTCGCGGCGGCGTCGCGAGGGGATCGCGGCGAGCCGGGCCTTGAGGTCGCGGGGCCGGAACGGCTTGCCCAGATACTCGTCTCCGCCGGCGGCCCGGCCGCGCTCGGCGTCGCCGGGCTCGACGAACGCCGAGATGAAGATGATGTAGGTGTCGCTGAACTCGCGTACGCGGCGCGCGACCTCGAACCCGTCGATCCCGGGGATGTTGACGTCGAGCGTCGTGACGTCGGGGGCGACCGAGCGGATCGTCTCGACGGCGTCGAGGCCGTTCTCAGCCCCGTGCACCTCGAATCCGCTCGACTCGAGGATGGCCGTGAGCAGGCTTCGGATGTCGGCCTGGTCTTCGACCACGACGGCAGTGCGCCCCACCGTTTCCGCCTTCCCGCAGGTCTGTCGAGATTCCATCGTAGTGCTCGGTCGCTGTCGCGCCCGGGCTGGCGCGCGTGGCATCCTCGGGTGTATGCCCCTGATCGCATTGACCGGCGGGATCGCGTCCGGCAAATCCACCATCGCGCGACGTCTCGCCGACCATGGTGCGGTCGTCGTCGACGCCGATGCGATCGTCCGCGACGTCCAGGGTCCCGGCTCCGCGGTGCTCGAACGCATCTCATCGGAGTTCGGGCCGCACCTGCTCACGGCCGAGGGCGCGCTCGATCGTGCCGCGCTCGCGGCCGTGGTGTTCGGCGACGACTCCGCGCGAGAGCGACTGAACGCGATCGTCCACCCGGCGGTCCGCGCGGAATCGCAGCGCCGGTTCGAGGCGGCCTTCGCGGCCGACCCTCGGGCGGTCGTCGTCTACGACGTGCCGCTGCTCGTCGAGGCGCGGGTCGACGACCCCTGGGACGCGATCGTCGTGGCGCACGCCCGCGCCGAGGTGCGACGCGAGCGCCTCCGGTCCTTGCGGGGGATGACGCTCGAGCAGGCCGACGCGCGCATCGCCGCGCAGGTCTCCGACGAGCGGCGTCTGGCGATCGCGGATGTCGTGATCGACACGTCGGGCGACATCGAGCAGACGCGGGCTCAGACCGACCTCCTCTGGGACCGGCTCAGCGACGGCCGCCCGGCGAGATAGCACGAGAGCATGCTCTGAGCGAAGCCCGGACCGCGTGTCGGTGGCCGCGCCTACGCTGGGAGCATGCAGACGACGCGATCCGTGCGGCCTTTCGAGGTCGTCAGCGAATATGTTCCGAGCGGCGACCAGCCGCAGGCGATCGCCGATCTCGCGGCGCGCATCAACGCGGGTGAGACGGATGTCGTCCTGCTCGGCGCGACCGGCACCGGCAAGTCGGCCACGACGGCCTGGCTCATCGAGCAGGTGCAGCGGCCGACGCTCGTCATGGCGCACAACAAGACGCTCGCCGCGCAGCTGGCCAACGAGTTCCGCGACCTGCTCCCGCACAACGCGGTCGAGTACTTCGTCAGCTACTACGACTACTACCAGCCCGAGGCGTACGTCCCGCAGACCGACACCTTCATCGAGAAGGACTCGTCCATCAACGCCGAGGTCGAACGTCTGCGGCACTCGACGACGAACTCGCTCCTCAGTCGACGGGACGTCGTGGTCGTCAGCACCGTGTCCTGCATCTACGGCCTCGGCGCTCCCGAGGAGTATCTGCGTGCGATGGTCGCGCTGCAGGTGGGGGAGCGGTACGACCGCGACGCCCTCATCCGCAAGTTCATCGCGATGCAGTACAACCGCAACGACGTCGACTTCTCGCGCGGCAACTTCCGCGTCCGCGGCGACACCATCGAGATCATCCCGGTGTACGAGGAGTACGCCATCCGCATCGAGCTGTTCGGCGATGAGATCGAGGCGCTGTACATGCTGCATCCGCTCACCGGCGACATCGTGCAGAAGATGGACAGCGTGCCGGTCTTCCCCGCGTCGCACTACGTCGCCGGCACCGAGACGGTCCAGCGGGCGATCGGCACCATCGAACACGAGCTGGCCGAGCGTCTCAAAGAGTTCGAGAGCCAGGGCAAGCTCCTCGAGGCGCAGCGTCTGCGGATGCGGACGACCTTCGACCTCGAGATGCTGCAGCAGCTCGGCTTCTGCTCGGGCATCGAGAACTATTCGCGGCACATCGACGGGCGATCGCCGGGCGAGCCCCCGCACACGCTGCTCGACTTCTTCCCCGACGACTTCCTGCTGGTCATCGACGAGTCGCACGTGACGGTCCCGCAGATCGGCGCGATGTACGAAGGGGATGCCTCGCGCAAGCGCACCCTCGTCGATCACGGCTTCCGCCTGCCGAGCGCGATGGACAACCGTCCGTTGCGCTTCGACGAGTTCAAGGAGCGCATCGGGCAGACCGTCTACCTGTCCGCGACCCCCGGGCGTTACGAGATGGGTATCGCCGACGGCGTCGTGGAGCAGATCATCCGCCCGACCGGCCTGGTCGACCCCGAGATCATCATCAAGCCCTCGAAGGGTCAGATCGACGATCTCCTCGAAGAGATCCGTGTCCGCGTCCAACGCGACGAGCGTGTCCTGGTCACGACTCTCACGAAGAAGATGGCCGAAGAGCTGACGGACTTCCTCGGAGAGCACGGCGTGCGGGTGCGCTACCTGCACTCCGACGTCGACACCCTGCGTCGTGTCGAGCTGCTCACCGAGCTTCGCCAGGGCGTCTACGACGTCCTCGTCGGCATCAACCTCCTCCGTGAGGGACTCGACCTCCCCGAGGTGTCGCTCGTGGCGATCCTCGACGCCGACAAGGAGGGGTTCCTGCGCTCGGGCACCTCGCTCATCCAGACCATCGGCCGCGCCGCGCGCAACGTGTCGGGCCAGGTGCACATGTACGCCGACAAGATCACCGACTCGATGGCGGCGGCCATCGACGAGACCGAACGTCGGCGCGAGAAGCAGATCGCGTACAACCTCGAGCACGGCATTGATCCGCAGCCGCTGCGCAAGAAGATCGCCGACATCACGGATGCGCTCGCGCGCGAGGCGTCCGACACCCGCGATCTTCTGAACGGCAAGGCCACGGCTCGCAACAAGTCGGGCAAGGGCAAGAGCCCCACCCCCCAGCTGCGTCGCGAGGGGCTCGCGGCCGAGGGCGCGCAGCAGCTGGAGTCCACGATCGAAGACCTGTCGCAGCAGATGCTCGCCGCGGCGGCGGAGCTGAAGTTCGAGCTCGCCGGCCGGCTCCGCGACGAGGTCCAAGACCTCAAGAAGGAGCTGCGGGCGATGGAGCGAGCCGGTCACGCCTGATCGACATCGCGCTCGGTCCGGAGCCGGGCGAGCGGCGTGGCGGACAGCGGCGAGGCACGGCTCGGTTCTCGGACGCGCGAGTGCGGCCCCGACTCAGCGCGGGCAGTGCAGGAGCGGTTTCGGACCCGACCGGTCGACGTCGTGCTCCGACATGGGATGGCCGCACAGAGGGCAGGCGCGCCCGGTGCGGACGGGCTCCGGATCTGTCTCGTACGGTCCGACCGATGCAGGGCCGGCGGCGCGGATCAGCCGATTGTTCAGGTAGGCATACCAACCGCCCGCCTCTCGGACGCGGGTGCGCAGCGGCGGGCGGCGGTCGGATTCGCTCATATTCGTAAGTGTACTAACGATTAGGGAAGATAGGATGGTTCCGTGACCGAAGCGGACGATCTGCTCAAGCTCGACAACCAGCTGTGCTTCGCCCTCGTCACCGCGGCGAGGAACGTGGTGGCGATCTACCGGCCCATCCTCGAGCCCCTCGGGCTGACCCATCCCCAGTACCTCGTGATGCTCGCGCTCTGGGAGGACGCGCCGCAGGCGCTGGGTGAGCTGGCGGGCGACCTCGCGATGGAGCCGGCGACGCTCTCGCCGTTGGTCAAGCGTCTCGAGGCGCAGGGCCTGCTCACGCGCGCTCGCCGTCCCGGAGACGAGCGCGTGCTCGAGATCGGGCTGACCGCGGCCGGGCGCGAGCTGCGGGACGACGCTCTGCGGGTGCCGGAGCAGGTCATGGCCGCCGTAGGCATGACCGTGGGAGAGATCGGCGCGCTGCGAGACGGACTCGCTCCCTTTGCCGGCCGACGCCCCCGCTGAGCCCGCTCCGATAGCGCATCGGTGAGCCCAGCGCGAACCGCAGAGCCCGTGTCGGAGGCCCGACCTAGACTTGTGCGGTGCCCATCGTCCCCGTCGCCTCCTCCTCGAAACTCAGCGTCCGCGGTGCCCGCGTCCACAACCTGAAGGGTGTGGATCTCGACATCCCGAGAGACAGCCTCGTCGTCTTCACCGGCCTGTCCGGATCGGGCAAGTCGAGCCTCGCCTTCGACACCATCTTCGCCGAGGGCCAGCGCCGCTACGTCGAGTCGCTGAGCGCCTACGCCCGACAGTTCCTCGGTCAGGTCGACCGTCCCGACGTCGACTTCATCGAGGGGCTCAGCCCCGCCGTCTCGATCGATCAGAAGTCCACGAACCGCAACCCGCGGTCGACCGTGGGCACGATCACCGAGATCCACGACTACATGCGTCTGCTGTGGGCGCGCATCGGCGTTCCGCACTGCCCCGAGTGCGGTGAGCGCATCCAGCGCCAGACCGTCCAGCAGATCGCCGACCAGCTCATGGACCTTCCCGAGCGCACCCGATACCAGGTCGTCGCCCCGGTGGTCACGCAGAAGAAGGGCGAGTTCGTCGACCTCTTCAAGGAGCTGAGCGCGAAGGGCTACGCTCGCGCCGTCGTCGACGGCGACGTCATCTCGCTCGCCGAGCCCCCGACGCTGAAGAAGAGCTACAAGCACGACATCGCGGTCGTCGTCGACCGCCTCGTGGCGGGCCCCGACCTCCTCGGGCGCGTGACCGATTCCGTCGAGACCGCGCTCGGGCTCGCCGGGGGAGTCATCCAGATCAACTTCGTCGACGAGGAGGGCGACGACGCGTGGCAGAGCTTCAGCGAGAAGCTCGCGTGCCCGAACGGCCACGCCCTCCAGCTCACCGAGATCGAGCCGCGCACGTTCTCGTTCAACGCGCCGTTCGGCGCGTGCCCCACCTGTTCGGGCCTCGGCACCCGGATGTCGGTCGATGCGGAGCTCATGCTCGGCGACGAGGAGCTCTCGATCGCCGAGGGCGTGCTGCTGCCGTGGACGACACAGGGCAAGGGGCTCTTCCAGTACTACGAGCGCCTGCTCGAGGGGCTCGCCTCCGACCTCAAGTTCTCGCTCAAGACCCCGTGGCGCAAGCTGCCGACCGAAGTGCAGGACGCCGTGCTGCGCGGCGAGAACTACAAGGTCACCGTCAAGTGGAAGAACCGCTACGGACGTGAGATGCGTTACGCGTCGGGGTTCGAGGGCGTCATCCCCTACATCGAGCGTCAGTACCTGCAGGCCGAGACCGACACGCAGCGCCAGCGCTGGGCCGAGTACCTCCGCGAGGTCCCCTGTCCCGCGTGCGACGGAGACCGGCTGAAGCCCGAGGTCCTCGCCGTCCTGGTGCACGAGCGGTCGATCGCCGACGTCGCCCGGCTGAGCCTCGCCGACGCGCAGACCTACTTCAATCAGCTCGAGCTGACCGAGCGCGAGGCCAAGATCGCCGCGGCCGTCCTCCGCGAGATCCGCGCTCGCCTGGACTTCCTCATCGAGGTCGGGCTGAACTACCTCAGCCTCGGTCGCGCGGCCGGGTCGCTCTCGGGCGGCGAGGCGCAGCGCATCCGTCTCGCGACGCAGATCGGATCGGGCCTGACGGGCGTCCTCTACGTGCTCGACGAGCCGTCGATCGGCCTCCACCAGCGAGACAACCGTCGCCTCATCGACACGCTCGTCAAGCTCAAGAATTTGGGCAACACGCTCATCGTCGTCGAGCACGACGAAGAGACGATCGCCGCCGCCGACTGGGTCGTCGACATCGGACCGCGCGCGGGCGTCGAAGGCGGCAACGTCGTCCACTCGGGCCCCTACGACGCTCTTCTGTCCGACGAGACGTCGATGACGGGCGACTACCTGTCGGGGCGGCGCTCGCTCGAGACGCCGAAGAAGCGACGCAAGATCGACAAGAAGCGGATGCTGACCGTCGTGGGCGCGCGCGCCAACAACCTGAAGAACGTCACCGCCGAGTTCCCGCTGGGCGTGCTGACCTCGGTCACGGGTGTCAGCGGCTCGGGCAAGTCGACGCTCGTCAACGGCATCCTCTACGAAGTCCTCGCGACCCGCCTCAACGGTGCTCGCCGCGTCGCCGGCAAGCACACGCGTGTCACCGGACTCGACAACCTCGACAAGGTCGTCCACGTCGACCAGGCGCCGATCGGACGCACGCCGCGGTCGAACCCGGCGACGTACACGGGTGTGTTCGACCGCATCCGCACCCTCTTCAGCGAGACGCCCGAGGCCAAGGTGCGCGGCTACCTGCCCGGACGCTTCTCGTTCAACGTCAAGGGCGGTCGCTGCGAGGCATGCTCCGGTGACGGCACCCTGAAGATCGAGATGAACTTCCTGCCCGACGTGTACGTCGACTGCGAGGTGTGCCACGGCAAGCGCTACAACCGCGACACGCTGGCGGTGCACTACAAGGGCAAGAACATCGCCGAGGTCCTCGAGATGCCGATCTCGGAAGCCGCCGACTTCTTCGAGCCCATCCAGGCGATCCATCGCTACCTCCGCACGCTCGTGGACGTCGGACTCGGATACGTCCGTCTCGGCCAGTCCGCCACGACTCTCTCGGGCGGTGAGGCTCAGCGCGTGAAGCTCGCGACCGAGCTGCAGCGCCGATCGAACGGCCGCAGCATCTACGTGCTCGACGAGCCCACGACGGGTCTGCACTTCGAAGACGTCCGCAAGCTGCTCGAAGTGCTCAACGGGCTCGTCGACAAGGGCAACACGGTCATCACCATCGAGCACAACCTCGACGTCATCAAGTCGTCCGACTGGGTCATCGACCTCGGACCCGAGGGCGGCGCGGGCGGCGGCACGATCGTCGCGACGGGCACCCCCGAGCAGATCGCGAACGTCGCCGAGAGCCACACCGGGCAGTTCCTCGCCGAGATCCTGGGAGCCCCGGCAGCGCGCAAGGCGGGCTGAGGTGGCCAACGTCCTGCCGTACCGCCCGAAGGCGGGGGAGATCCCGACCGACCCCGGGGTCTATCGGTTCCGCGATGCGGACGGGCGCGTGCTCTACGTCGGCAAGGCGAAGAACCTGCGTGCGCGACTGTCGAACTACTTCGCCCCGCTGCACACGCTCCACGAGCGCACGAGGCGCATGGTGACCACGGCCGCCTCGGTCGAGTGGACGGTGGTCGCGACCGACGTCGACTCGCTCCAGCTGGAGTACATGTGGATCAAGGAGTTCGATCCGCCCTTCAACGTTCGGTATCGCGACGACAAGTCGTACCCGTTCATGGCCGTCACCCTGGGTGACGAGGCGCCCCGGGTCATCGTCACGCGCAACCGGCGCATCTCGGGCGCGAAGTACTTCGGTCCGTACCCGAAGGTGTGGGCGGTGCACGAGACGATCGATCTGATGATCAAGGTCTTCCCGATCCGCACGTGCAGCGACTCGTCCTACAAGAAGGCGATGGCCACGGGGCGCCCGTGCTTTCCCGGGCAGATCGGGCGATGCGGCGGGCCCTGCTCGATGAAGGTCACGATCGAGGAGCACCGGGCGATCGTCGACGACTTCGTCGCGTTCATGTCGGGCGGGGACCAGCGGTTCGCACGCGAGCTGACGACGCGCATGCGGGAGTCCGCGGCGGCGATGGACTACGAGTCCGCCGCCGTGTACCGCGACAAGCTGCAGGCGATCGACGCGGTGCTCAACAAGAGCGCGCTCGTACTCGACGACGGCATGGACGCCGATCTGTTCGGCATCGCCGAGGACGAGCTCGCGGCGACGGTCCAGCACTTCGTCGTGCGGGGCGGACGCATCCGAGGCGTCCGGGCGACGACGATCGAGAAGGAGATCGACATCGCCGGCGCCGATCTCGTCGATCAGGTGCTCCAGCGCGCATATGGAGACGCGGCAGCCGGCGACATCCCGCGCAACGTCTTCGTGCCGACTCTGCCGGACGACGCCGGCGAGCTCGAGCACTGGCTGCAAGACCGCCGGGGCAAGCGGGTGACCATCCAGGTCGCTCAGCGCGGACGCAAGGCCGATCTCATGCGCACGGCCAGCATCAACGCCCAGCAGGCCCTGGTCCTGCACAAGACCCGGCGGACGAGCGACTACGTCGCGCGCAGCCAGGCTCTCACCGATCTACAGGAGGCGCTCGGACTCACCGAGGCGCCGCTGCGCATCGAGTGCTACGACGTGTCTCACCTGTCGGGGACGAACGTCGTGGCATCCCTCGTCGTCTTCGAGGACGGCCTTCCCCGCAAGGACCAGTACCGCATCTTCGGTGTGAACGAGACGACCGACGACACCGACTCGATGTACCAGGTCCTCACGCGGCGGCTCGCGCACCTGGACCGTCCCGAGGACGACGATCCCGTGACCGACGCGACGGCCGACGGCGAGGTCGTCACTGAGCGCAAGCGCCCCCGGTTCGCGTACCGGCCCCAGCTGCTCGTCGTCGACGGCGGCAAGCCGCAGGTGGAGGCGGCCGCGCGAGCCCTCGCCGATGCCGGTCACAGCGAGATCGCGCTCTGCGGCATCGCGAAGCGTCTCGAGGAGATCTGGCTTCCGGGCGAGGACTACCCCGTCATCCTGCCGCGCACGTCGGAGTCTCTCTACCTGCTGCAGCGTCTGCGCGACGAGGCTCACCGGTTCGCGATCGTCCACCAGCGCAAGCGGCGCAAGCGCGACATCTCGTCCGTGCTGAGCGAGGTGCCCGGTCTCGGCGCCGCGAGGATCAAGGCTCTCCTCCGTCATTTCGGGTCCGTCGCCGCGTTGAAGGAGGCGACGTCCGAGCAGATCCAGGAGCTCCCGGGGATCGGTCCGCGGCTCGCAGAGGCGATCCATCGCCACCTCGCGTCCGGATAGGCTGGAGTCCTTCGACGACAGGGGTGATGACGGTGACCGACGAGGTTCCGGCGGGCGAGATTCTCATCGTGACGGGCATGTCGGGAGCCGGGCGCACGACGGCTGCGAACGCCCTCGAAGACCTCGGCTGGTACGTCGTCGACAACCTTCCGCCGCAGATGCTGCGACCTCTGCTCGAGCTGAGCGAGCTGGCGGGCAACGCGCTGCCGCGCGTCGCCGCCGTCGTGGATGTCCGCGGCGGCGACCTGTTCGCCGCCCTGCCCGAGATCACGCGTGCCCTCCGCCACGGTCGCGCGCTCCGGGTGCTGTTCCTGGACGCCGCCGACGACGTGCTCGTCCGCCGGTTCGAGGCGGTCCGTCGTCCCCACCCGCTGCAGGGCGACGGCACCCTCGTCGACGGCATCCGCCGGGAGCGGGAGCGGCTGGCGCCGATCCGTGAGAGCGCCGACGTCATCGTCGACACCTCCCGCGACAACATCCACCAGCTCGCGACCTACATCGCCGACCTCTTCGCCGACGACGGCGCCGCACGCCACACGGTCACGGTCATGAGCTTCGGGTTCAAGTACGGCCTGCCGCCCGACGCGGACCTCGTGGCCGACATGCGGTTCCTCCCGAACCCGTTCTGGAACCCCGATCTCAAGGCGCTCACGGGGGAGGACCCCGCGGTGCGCGAGGAAGTGCTCTCGCACGAGGGCGCGCGGACGTTCATCGACGCCTACGCGGCCGCGCTCGAGCCCGTGCTCCGCGGCTACCAGGAGGAGAACAAGCGGCACTCGGTGGTCGCCGTCGGATGCACCGGCGGCAAGCATCGTTCCGTCGTCACCGCGCGCGAGCTCGCAGAGCGGCTGACGGGGCTCCCCGGTGTGGCGGTGCGACTCAAACACCGCGACCTCGGTCGCGAGTAGGCTGTTCCTTCGTCCCCCCACCCCCTGCCGAAGGAGCGCCGTGCCGCTGACCGCTGACGTCAAGACCGAGTTGGCTGCGATGCGCGACCCCCGACCCGCCGCGCGGGTCGCCGAGGTGACCGCGATCCTCCGCTTCGCCGGAGGTCTCCACTCGATCGCCGGACGCGTGGCCGTCGAGGCCGAGGTCGACTCTGAGATCCTCGCCCGCCGCGTCGCCCGAGAGCTCGTCGAGATCTACGGCGTGCGGCCCGAGCTGGCCCGCATCCAGGCGTCGGGAGGCCGCGACGGAGCCACGTTCGCGGTCCGCGTCCGCGAGGGCGGCGAGACCCTCGCTCGGCAGACCGGTCTGCTCGACCAGCGCCGCCGCCCCGTCCGTGGCCTGCCGAACCGGCTGACGACCGGGTCCCGTCCCGACCTCGCCGCCCTCTGGCGCGGCGCGTTCCTGGCCGCGGGATCGCTGTCGGACCCCGGCCGCTCGGCCGCCCTCGAGATCTCGTGCCCGTCGCCCGAGGCGGCGATGGCCCTCGTGGGCGCCGCGCACCGGCTCGGCATCGCCGCGAAGGCGCGCGAGGTCCGCGGCATCCCGCGCGTCGTCGTCCGCGACGGCGAGGCAATCCGGCAGACGCTCGCCGAGATGGGCGCGACGCGCACGGCCGACACATGGGATCAGATGCGTCAGCGCCGCGAGGTGCGTGCCGGCGTCAACCGTCTCGTGAACTTCGACGACGCCAATCTGCGCCGCTCCGCGCAGGCGGCCGTGGCTGCGTGCGCCCGCGTGGAACGTGCCCTCGAGATCCTCGGCGACGAGGTTCCCGACCACCTCAAGCAGGCGGGCGACCTGCGTCTCGCGCACCGCGACGCGAGCCTGGACGAGCTCGGCCACCACGCCGATCCGCCGCTGACGAAGGATGCCGTGGCCGGACGCATCCGCCGCCTGCTGGCCATGGCCGACAAGAAGGCGTCGGCCGAGGGCCTCCCCGACACCGAGTCCGCCGTGCCCGCCGGGCTCGCCGACTGATCGGGAACCCGCCCCGTTACACCGCGCTCCGCTCGGGAAGCAAAGGGGTGCTTCGCGCGTTCGCCCTCAATAGGATGAAAAGCGTCCACGAGGCGCGTGTTCACGCGCCGTCGACAGCATGAGCCGCGCGCAGCGCGGTGCTGACAGGAGATACAGAATGCCGAAGTACACCCTTCCCGAGCTCCCTTACGACTACGCGGCCCTCGAGCCGCACATCAGCGGCAAGATCATGGAGCTCCACCACTCCAAGCATCACCAGGCCTACGTGACGGGTGCCAACACCGCCCTCGAGCAGCTCGCCGAGGCGCGCGAGACCGGCAACCTCGCCAACGTGAACAAGCTCGAGAAGGACCTCGCGTTCAACCTCGGCGGTCACGTCAACCACTCCATCTTCTGGACGAACCTCTCGCCGGAGGGCGGCGGAGAGCCCGAGGGCGAGCTGCGTGCCGCCATCGACGAGTTCTTCGGCGGCTTCGACAAGTTCCAGGCCCACTTCACCGCGGCCGCGACCGGCATCCAGGGCTCCGGCTGGGCCGTCCTGAGCTGGGACCCGATCGGCGCGCAGCTGATCATCCAGCAGCTGTTCGACCAGCAGTCGAACACCGCGCAGGGCACCGTGCCGATCTTCCAGCTCGACATGTGGGAGCACGCCTTCTACCTCGATTACCTCAACGTCAAGGCCGACTACGTCAAGGCCGCGTGGAACATCGCGAACTGGCAGAACGTCGCCGAGCGCTTTGTGACGGCGCGCGAGAAGACGGCCGGCCTGCTCGCGTAGTAGGGTCGTAAACAGGTGAGGATGCCGGGCTCCTCCCGGCAACGGGAGCCGAACCCGGCATCCTCTTCTTTTTCATCAGATCGCGTTCCGGTCTCCCAGCACGGGCGTCGCCGGCGCGACAAGAAACAGGAGACATCGTGTCTGTCAAGATCGGCATCAACGGCTTCGGCCGCATCGGACGCAACTTCCTCCGCGCCGCCCTGGAGCAGGGTGCGGACCTCGAGATCGTGGCGGTGAACGACCTCACCGACAACAAGACCCTCGCCCACCTCCTCAAGTACGACTCCGTCGGCGGCCGTCTGGACGCCGAGGTCTCGTACGACGCGGACTCGATCACCGTCGACGGCAAGGCCATCAAGGTGTTCGAAGAGCGCGACCCCGCCAACCTCCCCTGGGGCGAGCTGGGCGTCGACATCGTCATCGAGTCGACCGGCCGCTTCACCAAGGCCGTCGACGCCAAGAAGCACATCGCGGGCGGCGCCAAGAAGGTCATCATCTCGGCCCCCGGCACCGACGTCGACGGCACGTTCGTCATGGGCGTCAACGACGGCTCGTACGACCCCGAGACGATGCACGTCATCTCGAACGCCTCGTGCACCACGAACTGCCTCGCCCCCCTCGCCAAGGTCTTCAACGACAACTTCGGCATCGAGCGCGGCTTCATGATGACGGCCCACGCCTACACCGCCGACCAGAACCTGCAGGACGGCCCCCACAGCGACCTGCACCGCGCGCGCGCCGCGGCGATCAACATCGTCCCGGCCTCGACCGGTGCCGCGAAGGCCATCGGCCTGGTGCTGCCCGAGCTCAACGGCAAGCTCAGCGGCTCGTCGTACCGCGTTCCGGTCCCCACCGGCTCGATCGTCGACCTGACCATCATCACGCCGACCGAGGGCCTGACCGCCGAGGTCATCAACGCCGCGTACGAGAAGGCTGCGGCCGAGGGCGAGCTCGTCGGCTACCTGAAGTACAACACCGACGCGATCGTCTCGAGCGACATCCAGCTCGACCCGCACTCGTCGGTGTTCGACGCGGGCCAGACCAACGTCAGCGGCAACCTGGTCAAGGTCTCGTCGTGGTACGACAACGAGTGGGGCTACTCGAACCGTCTGGTCGACCTCACCGAGCTCGTCGCCGACAAGCTCTGACCTCATGACGCTGCGCACCCTCGATTCGCTGGGTTCGCTCGCAGGCAAGCGCGTCATCGTCCGTGTCGACTTCAACGTCCCCCTGAAGGACGGCGTCATCACGGACGATGGCCGCGTGCGCGCGGCGCTCCCCACGATCGACCACCTCATCGGTCAGGGAGCCCGCGTCATCGCGTGCTCCCACCTCGGTCGCCCCGACGGCGCACCCGACGCGAAGTACTCGCTCGAGCCCGTCGCCCAGCGGCTGGCGGAACTCTTCGGAAAGCCGGTCGCCTTCGCCGGCGACACGGTGGGGGAGTCCGCTCACCAGGTCGTCGCCGCCCTCACGGACGGTGACGTCGCGGTGATCGAGAACCTCCGCTTCAACCCCGGTGAGACGGCGAAGGATGCCGACGAGCGTCGGGCCTTCGCCGACCAGCTCGCCGAGCTCGGCGACGTCCTCGTCTCGGACGGTTTCGGCGTCGTGCACCGCAAGCAGGCCTCGGTCTACGAGCTCGCCGAGATCCTGCCCTCCGCGGCCGGATTCCTCATCGAGAAGGAGGTCGACGTGCTCGACCGCCTGACCGAGAACCCGGAGCGTCCGTATGCGGTCGTCCTGGGCGGCTCCAAGGTCAGTGACAAGCTCGGTGTCATCGAGCACCTGCTGCCGCGTGCCGACAAGATCCTGGTCGGCGGCGGGATGCTCTTCACCTTCCTCGCCGCCCTCGGTCACAAGGTCGGCAAGAGCCTCCTCGAGGTCGACCAGCTCGAGACGGTGAAGGGCTACATCGCCTCGGCGAAGGAGCGCGGCGTCGAGCTCGTGCTGCCCGTGGATGCGGTCATGGCGTCCGGCTTCGCCGCCGACGCCGACCACGTCGTCGCGGCGGCCGATGCGCTGGAGGACACCGACTTCGGTGCCGACGGTATGGGGCTCGACATCGGACCGCGGACGGCCGAGCTGTTCGCCGAGGCGATGCGCACGTCGCGCACCGTGTTCTGGAACGGCCCGATGGGCGTGTTCGAGATGCCGGCGTTCGCCGAGGGGACCCGCACCGTCGCACAGGCGCTCACCGAGGTCGACGGCCT
This sequence comes from Microbacterium arborescens, assembly GCA_036946435.1. Classification (GTDB taxonomy): domain Bacteria; phylum Actinomycetota; class Actinomycetes; order Actinomycetales; family Microbacteriaceae; genus Microbacterium; species Microbacterium arborescens_A. Next base: position 65,911 of record JAQIJE010000007.1, read on the forward strand.
GTCGGTCGTCGGCGGCGGCGATTCCGCGGCCGCCGTGCGGCAGCTCGGCTTCGCCGACACGGCCTTCGGACACATTTCGACGGGCGGCGGAGCGTCGCTCGAATTCCTGGAGGGCAAGAAGCTCCCCGGTCTGGAGGTACTCGGATGGGCATGACCCGTCTTCCGCTCATCGCCGGCAACTGGAAGATGAACCTCGACCACCTGCAGGCGGTCGCGTTCGTCCAGAAGCTGCATTGGACGCTGAAGGACGCGAAGCACGAGGAGGACTCGGTCGAGGTCGCGGTCTTCCCGCCCTTCACCGATCTCCGCACCGTGCAGACGCTGCTCGACGCCGACAAGATCGCCTTCGCGCTCGGCGCGCAGGACCTGTCGACGAAGGACTCCGGCGCTTACACCGGGGAGATCGCAGGATCGTTCCTGAAGCAGCTCGACTGCCGCTACGTGATCATCGGTCACTCCGAGCGTCGCGAGTACCACGCCGAGACCGACGAGGTCGTGGCGGCCAAGGTCCAGGCGGCTCTGCGGCACGACCTCGTGCCCGTGATCTGCGTGGGTGAGACTGCCGAGGACCTCGAGAAGCACGGCGCATCGGCTGTGCCGGTCGCCCAGCTCGAAACGGCCCTCGCGGGTGTCTCGGCCGACGCCGACATCGTCGTGGCCTACGAGCCGGTCTGGGCCATCGGCTCGGGACAGGCGGCCACGCCGCAGCAGGCGCAGGATGTCTGCGCGAAGCTGCGCGAGGTGGTCGGGTCGATTCTCGGCGCCGATGCAGCCGCGCGCACGCGCGTGCTCTACGGCGGATCGGTGAAGTCGGCCAACATCGCCGGCTTCATGCGCGAGCCCGATGTCGACGGCGCCCTCGTCGGAGGCGCGAGCCTGGTCGCCGACGAGTTCGCCGCGATCATCCGTTACCAGAAGCACGTCGGAGTGTGACGTCGTCCGGCCCGGTGACCTGTCGGTCGCCGGGCCGGACGCGTCCCCGAGCCGCTGCTGGATATACTTGACCCTCGTGCGACCGGATCATCGGTCGCCGGAAAGGTGACGACCACCGTGCAGATCCTCGAGTTCGCGCTGCAGGTGCTGCTGGGCATCACCAGCCTGCTCCTCACGCTGCTGATCCTGCTCCACAAGGGACGCGGCGGCGGCCTGTCCGACATGTTCGGCGGCGGCATGAGCTCAGCCATGGGCTCGTCCGGTCTTGCGGAGCGTAACCTCAACAGGTTCACGATCGTCCTGGCGCTGGCGTGGTTCCTGTCCATCGTCGCCCTCGGCCTCATCACGAAGTTCTCGGTGCTCTGATGGCGACCGGAGGAAACGCGATCCGCGGCACCCGTGTCGGTGCGGGCCCGATGGGCGAGCAGGACCACGGTCACCACGCAGACCGCGTCGCAGTGTCGTACTGGGATGCCCTCGGCAACGAGACCGTCCGCTACTTTGCGGCCGGGATCACCGACGACGAGATCCCCGAGACGATCGACTCGCCCCACTCGGGGCTCCCGGCGGGACGCGACAAGGCGAATCCGCCCGCTCTTGCGAAGACCGAGCCCTACAAGACGCATCTCGCATACGTGAAGGAGCGTCGCACCGACGACGAGGCCGAGCAGCTCCTCGACGACGCCCTGCAGCAGCTCCGTGACCGACGAGGTCTCAGCTGACCGAACGGTCGATACCGTAATGCGAGAGAGAGAGCGGATGCCACGGCATCCGCTCTCTTCGTCTGTTCCGGGAGGTCCGCTCCCTCAGTACTGGTCGTCGATGAGCTCGGGGGGCACCTGAGACGCGGTCGCCTCATCGGTGAAGAGGATCGTGCGGCGCGTGCCCTTCGCGCCGGCAGCCGGCACGCTGTGATAGCTCGCTCCTGCGAGAGCCAGCCCGAGTGCTGAGGACTTGTCGGGCCCCACGAGCGCCATCCATACGCGCTTCGAGGCGTTGATGACGGGTCGCGTGAGGGTGACCCGATCGGCGGGGGGCTTGGGGGAGTCGTGGACGGCCGAGGTCGCCGCGTCGGTGATGCGGATCTCGGGGACGGTCCGGGAACAGCGACGCGATGTGGGCGTCGGGGCCCACGCCGAGGAAGCAGATGTCGAACACCGGCCACGCGGCACCGTCGGCTCCGTAACGAGCGAGTTCGACGGCGTACTCCGCCGCGGCCGTCTCCGCGTCGGCCACCTCGTCGGAGGCCGCGATGGCGTGCACGTTGCCGGTCGGCACGTCGATCGCGTCGATGAACGCTCGCCGCGCGACGGCGTCGTTGCGATCCTCGCTGTCCTTGGGGACGAACCGCTCATCGACCCACCAGAAATGGACGTTGGACCAGTCCACGTCCTTCCGGCGCTCGTTCTGCCCGAGCCGCGCCAGCACGTCGCCGACGATCACGCCGCCCGCGAGGCCGACGTGCACCACTCGACCGTCGGTGCTCCATTTGCCCACGCGGTCGAGGAAGCGGTCGGCGACGGCACGGGTCAGGGTGTCGGGGTCCGTGCTGATGACGACGCGCTTCTCGGCCGTGGCCATGTCAGGAGTCCTCGCCGGGGCCGCCGTGCAGGCGATCCCAGCCGTCCGTGATCACGCGGCCATAGAGGACATCGGGCCCGAGCCGGCGGAGCTCCTCCGCGAGGCACTCGCGGAGCGTGCGGCGGGGGAGCACCAGGTCGTGGGAGGGCTGGCCGGGCTGGGTGAGGGTCGCGTCGACCGGCGTGCTGCGCTCGAGCAGGACGTCACCGCTCGGCCGCTTCAGCCGCACGCTGCGGATGCCGTGCTCCCACTCGTCGGAGTCCGCGTATCGCCACTCGACCGGGACATCGAGCATGAGTCGCAGCCAGGCGGCGAGGAGGCCGGTCGACGGGGAGCTGCCACTGCCCACCACCTCGACGGCGGTGACCGGCTCGTAGGGCGGCTGGTCGAGAACGGCGGCGAGCTGTTCGCGCCAGTGCGTCAGGCGCGTCCAGGCGAGGTCGGTGTCTCCCGGCGCGTAGCCGCGACCGAGGGCGGCGAGCCGGCCGCTGTCGTAGGGAAGCGTCGAGGCGTCGGTGATGCGGCGTTGGGCGATGCGACCGATGGGCGATTGCGACGGCTCGGTCGGCGGGTGGTCGGGCCACCACGCGACGACGGGAGCGTCCGGCAGGAGCAGGCCGGTGATGAGGGCCTCGTCGTTGCTGGCGGCTCCACCGCTCGCGCGGAGGATGACGACCTCGCTGGCGCCGGCATCGCCCCCGACGCGGATCTGCGCGTCGAGCTTCGACTCGCCGTCGGTGTGGGTGATGAGCACGATGACGCGCATCGGGTGCTCGCGCGACGCGTGGTTCGCCGCCTCGATCGCGTCCTCCTCGAGGCCGTGCGACGTCGCGATCACGAGCGTGAGCACGCGCCCGAGGGCGACGGCGCCGCCTTCCTCACGCACGTTGACGAGTTCGCGGGCGATCTTCGACACCGAGGTGTCGGGCAGGTCGACGATCATGGACGCCTCCAGACGCGGCCGTCGCGGGCCAGCAGTTCATCTGCGGAAGTGGGACCCCACGAGCCGGGGGCGTACTGCTCGAGCGGACCGCCCTGCTGCGCCCAGAACTCCTCGACGGGGTCCAGGATGCGCCACGAGAGCTCGACCTCTTCGTGGCGGGGGAACAGCGGCGGATCTCCGAGCAGGACGTCGAGGATGAGGCGCTCGTACGCCTCCGGGCTCGACTCGGTGAACGCGTGGCCGTAGCCGAAGTCCATCGTCACGTCGCGCACCTCGGTCGCCGCGCCGGGCACCTTCGAGCCGAATCGGATGGTGACGCCCTCGTCGGGCTGCACCCGGATCACCAGCGCGTTCTGGCCGAGCTCGGTGGTCTGGTTGCGCAGGAACAGGTGCTGCGGAGCGCGCTTGAAGACGACCGCGATCTCGGTGACGCGGCGGCCGAGACGCTTGCCGGTGCGCAGGTAGAACGGCACGCCCGCCCACCGCCGCGTGGCGATGTCCACCTTGATCGCGGCGAAGGTCTCGGTCGTCGACTCGGGGTCCATCCCGTCCTCGGCGAGGAAGCCGGTGACCTCTTCGCCGCCCTGCCAGCCGCCCGCGTACTGTCCGCGGGCGGTCGCGGTGGCGAGGTCGGCCGGCAGCTGGACGGCCGCGAGCACCTTCTCCTTCTCGGCGCGGAGGTGGTTCGCCTCCATCGAGATGGGCTCCTCCATCGCCGTCAGCGCCAGCAGCTGGAGCAGGTGGTTCTGGATGACGTCGCGCGCGGCGCCGATACCGTCGTAGTACCCGGCGCGACCGCCGACGCCGATGTCCTCGGCCATCGTGATCTGCACGTGGTCGACGTAGTTCGCGTTCCAGATCGGCTCGAACAGCTCGTTGGCAAAGCGCAGCGCGAGGATGTTCTGCACCGTCTCCTTGCCGAGGTAGTGGTCGATGCGGAAGATCGAGTCGGCGGGGAAGGCGACCTCGAGAGCTTTGTTCAACTCGCGCGCGGTCTTGAGGTCGCTGCCGAACGGCTTCTCGATGACGACGCGACGCCACGTCTCTCCGTCGGCATCCTCGTCCACGAGGCCGGAGTCCTTCAGCTGTTTCGCGACGATCGGGAAGTCCTTCGGCGGAATCGACAGGTAGAACGCGTGATTGCCCATCGTTCCCCGGTCGACGTCGAGCTTCTCGACCGTCTCGCGCAGGCGCGCGAAGGCGTCCGCGTCACCGAACTCGCCGGAGACGAAACGGATGCCCTGCAGCAGCTGCTTCCAGGTCTCCTCGCGGAACGGGGTGCGCGCGTACTGCTTGACGGCCGCGTGCACCACCTCGGCGAAGTCCTGGTCTTCCCAGTCCCGCCGGGCGAAGCCGACGAGGGCGAAGCCCGGGGGCAGCAACCCGCGATTGGCCAGGTCGTACACGGCGGGCATGAGCTTCTTCCGCGACAGGTCGCCCGTCACACCGAAGATGACGAGGGCGCTGGGCCCCGCGATCCGGTTCAGGCGTCGGTCGTCGGGGTCGCGCAGGGGATTGTGGGCGCGCGAGATCTCCACGGTCATGGGAGGGGTCTTCCTACTGGGCGGCTTCGAAAAGGGTGAGGACCTCGGTCGCCGGGTCCGTCAGGGTGAGGGTGACCACGGGCCGGCCGCGTTCGGCGAGCACGGCGGCGTCGCCGGAGGCCTGCGCCTCGATCAATCGGCCGAAGGTGAACGGGCGACCCGGGATCTCGAGGTCGACGTCCGTGCGTTCGGTGATCTGGAGGAACACGCCGTTCGCCGGTCCGCCCTTGTGATACTGGCCCGTCGAGTGGAGGAAGCGAGGCCCCCACCCGAACGTCGTCGGGCGCCCGGCGTCGGCGGCGATCAGCTCGCGTACTCCCGCGAGCTGCGGGACCGATGTCCGGTCGACGTAGGCCTGGACGGCGACGTATCCGTCGGCCGGCACGAGCCGCCACAGGTTCGCGAGCACGCCCGCGAGGGTGCCGTCGGCAAGGAGGGCCGGATCGGAGACGCGGACCTCGACGCCGTTCTCGGTGAACGCCGGCTCGGTGGTATCCGGGCGGGCATCGAGGAGGCCCCGGGCTGCCGCCTTCGCGGCCTCGACGTCGGGCTGATCGAACGGGTCGATGCCCAGCAAGCGGCCGGCGATGGCCGTGGCGTACTCCCAGACGAGGAACTGCGCGCCGAGGGAGCCGCTGAGCAGCACCTCTCCCGGGTACTGCTCCAGGATCTGGAAGTGCACGGCGTCGCCGACGAGTCGGACGACCTGGACGTCGTCGGCGCCGAGGTCGAGCTCCGGCGACAGGGGGGGTCGCGACGACGGGCAGGATGCCGGTGCCGTGCTTGCCGGTCGACTCGGCGACCAGTTGCTCGATCCAGTCGGGAAGGCCGACGATATGGGTGCCGTCGCTGACGAGCACGAGCTTGTCGCGGCGGGGCTCCGCACCGACGATCGCGGCCGCCAGCACGAGAGCAGGGTTGCCGGGGTCGTCGACCGCGACCTCGAGCAGGGTGGCGTCCGCCTCGTCGAGCAGCTGCCCGATGTCGGCACCGGCCAACCCCGCCGGGACCAGCCCGAACGCGGTGAGCGCCGAATAGCGGCCGCCGACGTTCGGGTCGGCGGCGAAGACGCGGTGGCCGGCGGCCCGGGCCTCCGCCTCGAGCGGCGAACCGGGGTCGGTCACGACGACGATGCGGTCGGCGGGGTCGATGCCGAGATCGGTCCACGCGGCGGCGAAAGCGCGCCGCGCGGAGTCGGTCTCGACGGTGGACCCGGACTTCGACGACACGACGAGGACCGTCTCGGCGAGCCCGCCGGTCTCGGCGTCGCCGTCGAGGGCCGCCAGGACCTGGCCGGGCGCGGTGGAGTCGAGGATCGTCAGCGGCACGCCGTGCGTGCGTGCGATGACCTCGGGCGCGAGCGACGAGCCACCCATGCCGGCGAGCACGACGCGCGTGATGCCGCGTCCGACGAGCTCGGCGCGCAACGCATCGATCTCGGCGACGAGCGGACGCGACACCGTGACGGCGTCGACCCAGCCGAGGCGGCGCGCCGCCTCGGCTGCGGCATCCGGGCCCCACAGATCGGCGTCACCGGCGGTTATGCCGCTCGCGACGAGATCGTCGACGAGACCGGGAACCGTGCGCTCGACGGCGTCGGAGACGTGCCCCGAGACGTGGATCTCGAAGCTCAACGGGCGCTCTCCAGGGCCGCGGTCACCGTGCCCTGCAGGTCGTGCCACGACGCGATGAACTTGTCGACGCCCTCGTCCTCGAGCAGCTGAGTGACGTCGTCGAGGTCGATCCCGGCGGCCGCGAGCCGGTCGAAGACCTCGTGGGCCGCGGCGTAGGCACCGGTGACGGTGTCGCCGGCGACGACGCCGTGGTCGAAGGTCGCCTGGAGGGTCTTCTCGGGCATCGTGTTGACGGTTCCCGCGGCGACCAGCTCGGTGACGTACAGCGTGTCGGGCAGGGCCGGGTCCTTGACGCCGGTCGATGCCCAGAGAGGGCGCTGCGGGTTCGCGCCGGCGGCGACGAGGTCGCGAGCGCGCTCCTCGGCGAACTTCTGCTCGAACAGCTCGTACGCCAGACGCGCGTTCGCGACACCGGCGAGCGACTTCAGGTCGTTCGCGGCATCCGTGCCGATGGCGCTCAGTCGCTTGTCGACCTCGGTGTCCACGCGCGAGACGAAGAACGACGCGACGGAGTGGATCCCCGCGAGGTCGATGCCGGCCTCCCGGGCGCGCTCGAGCCCGGTGAGGTAGGCGTCGATGACGGCGGCGTAGCGCTCGAGCGAGAAGATCAGCGTCACATTGACGCTGATGCCCGCGGCGATGACCTCGGTGATGGCGGGCAGGCCCGCCTTGGTCGCGGGGATCTTGATGAGCACGTTCGGACGGTCCACCGCCGCGGCGAGCTTCTGCGCCTCGGCGATCGTGGCGTCGGTGTCGTGCGCGAGATCGGGGGACACCTCGATCGAGACCCGGCCGTCGACGCCGTTCGTGGCGTCGTAGATGGGCCGGAAGATGTCTGACGCGTTGCGCACGTCCGTCGTCGTGAGCTCGAAGATCGTGTCGTCCGTCGAGGCGCCGGCCTTCGCCTGCGCCTCGATGGCCTCTTCGTACCCGACACCCGCGCTGATCGCCGCCTGGAAGATCGACGGGTTCGTCGTCACGCCGACGACGTTGCGGGTGTCGATGAGCTCCTGCAGGTTGCCGGTCGTGATGCGCTGGCGCGACAGGTCGTCGAGCCAGATGCTGACGCCGGCCTCGGAAAGGGCCTGGGTGGGGGTGCTCATGCGTTGTCCTTCTGGGCGGTGGTGGCCGACGCTCCCGCGTCAGCGATGGATGCGTGGGCGGCCGCGACGACGGCCTCGGTCGTGATGCCGAACTTCTCGAACAGCGTCTGGTAGTCGGCGGACGCGCCGAAGTGGTCGATGCCGACCGAGCGGCCGGCGTCGCCGACCACGGTGCGCCACAGCGGGGTCGCGCCGGCCTCGACCGACACGCGCGCGCGGACGGCGACGGGGAGCACCGACTCGCGGTACGCCTCGTCCTGCTCGGCGAACCACTCGAGCGACGGAGCCGACACGACGCGTGCCTGAACGCCCTCGGCGGCGAGCGACTCGCGTGCCTCGACGGCGAGCTGCACCTCGGAGCCCGTGGCGACGAGGATGACGTCGGGTGCGCCGTTCTCGGCGTCGACGAGCACGTACGCGCCCTTCGCGACACCCTCGACGCCCGCGAAGCCGTCTTCGCCCCGCGGGAACACCGGGATGTTCTGACGGGTCAGCGCGATGCCCGCCGGGCCGGCCTGACGACGGAGGAGCTCGTGCCATGCGGCAGCGGTCTCGTTCGCGTCGGCGGGGCGGACGACGGTGAAGTTCGGGATGAGCCGCAGCGACGCGAGCTGCTCGATGGGCTGGTGCGTCGGGCCGTCCTCGCCGAGAGCGATGGAGTCGTGGGTCCAGACGTAGATCGACGGCACGTTCATGAGAGCCGCGAGCCGGACGGCCGGGCGCATGTAGTCGCTGAAGATCAGGAAGGTGCCGCCGAAGGCGCGCGTCTTGCCGTGCAGCACGATGCCGTTGACGATCGCCGCCATCGCGTGCTCGCGGATGCCGAAGTGCAGCACACGGCCGTACGGGTCTCCGGACCACTCGTGGGTCGACCACTCGGTCGGGATGAAGCTCTTGCCCGACTTGATGGTCGTGAGGTTCGACTCGGCGAGGTCGGCCGAGCCTCCCCACAGCTCGGGGAGCTGGTCGGCGAGGGCGTTGATGACCTGTCCGCTGGCGGCGCGGGTCGAGACCGCCTTGCCCGCCTCGAAGGTCGGGACCGAGACGTCGGCGGGCAGCTCGCCCGACTCGAGCCGGTCGAGCAGCTCCTTGCGCTCCGGGTTCGCGGCGGCCCAGGCGTCGAACGACGTCTGCCACTCGGCGCGGTCGGCGGCGGCGCGCTCGGCGAGCGAGCGGGTGTGGGCGATCACGTCGTCGGCCACCGCGAAGCTCTGCTCGGGGTCGAAGCCCAGCACCTTCTTGGTGGCGGCGAGCTCGTCGGCGCCGAGCGCGGAGCCGTGGATCTTGCCGGTGTTCTGCTTGCCCGGGGCGGGCCAGCCGATGATGGTCTTGAGCACGATCAGCGACGGCTTGTCGGTCTCGCCCTTGGCGGCCTCGATCGCGTCGAAGAGCTCCGCGGCATCCTCGACGTACTCGCCCGTCTTCTTCCAGTCGACGGTCTGGACGTGCCAGCCGTACGCCTCGTAGCGGGCAGCGACGTCCTCGGTGAAGGCGACGTTGGTGTCGTCCTCGATCGAGATCTGATTCGCGTCGTAGATCGCGATCAGGTTGCCGAGTTGCTGGTGGCCGGCGAGCGAGCCCGCCTCGGCGGTGATGCCCTCCTGCATGTCGCCGTCACTGGCGATCACGTAGACGAAGTGGTCGAACGGCGAGGTGCCGGCGGGCGCCTCGGGGTCGAACAGGCCGCGCTCGTAGCGAGCGGCGTACGCGAAGCCGACGGAGGTCGCGAGGCCCTGACCGAGCGGGCCGGTCGTGATCTCGACGCCCTTGGTGTGCCCGTACTCCGGGTGGCCGGGGGTCAGCGAGCCCCACGTCCGCAGCGCCTTCAGGTCGTCGAGTTCGAGCCCGAAACCGCCCAGGTACAGCTGGACGTACTGCGTCAGCGACGAGTGGCCCGCCGAGAGGATGAAGCGGTCGCGTCCCAGCCAATCGGTATCGGTCGGGTCGTGGCGCAGGACGCGCTGATAGAGCAGGTAGGCGGCAGGGGCCAGGCTCATCGCCGTACCCGGGTGGCCGTTGCCCACCTTCTCGACCGCGTCCGCGGCCAGGACGCGGGCGGTGTCCACCGCGCGCCGATCGATCTCATCCCAACGAAGTTCCGACACTCGGTCGCCTTTCTCGAGAGGCAGCGCCTGCGCATGCCGCTCCACAGTCAGGAAGGGAGGGGTCTCGGCGCCGGCGCGCGTGTGTCTTCAGCATAGCGAGCGCGTCGCGTCGCCGGGGCCGCCGGGTCTCCGTGTGACGGCGGACCGGGCGGGGGAGCGTGCCCGGGAGCCCGGTCGCCGCCATGCCCTAGACTGGACAGGTTCACAGCGGTGAGATGCGGGGAGCGATGGACATCACGACGACTGCCGGTTCGGCCCCCGTCGACACCTCTCGCGGAGCTGCGTTCGGAGCGAAGGTGCGGGCGTACGTCGCGCTCACCAAGCCGCGTGTCCTGGAGCTGCTGCTGGTCACGACCGTGCCGGTCATGATCCTCGCCGCCGGCGGCCTTCCGAACCTCTGGCTCGTCCTCGCCACCGTCATCGGCGGCGCGATGAGCGCGGGATCCGCCGCCGCGTTCAACATGTACCTCGACCGTGACATCGACGCGCACATGAAGCGCACCGAGAACCGGCCGATCGTCACGGGCGAGGTCTCGCCGCGCGCCGCACTCGTGTTCTCGTGGACGCTCGCCGTCCTGTCGACCGTCTGGCTAGCCGTCACGACCAACTGGGTCGCGGCGTCGCTGAGCGCCTTCGCGATCTTCTTCTACGTCGTCATCTACACGATGATCCTCAAGCGACGCACCGAGCAGAACATCGTGTGGGGCGGCATCGCGGGGTGCTTCCCCGTCGTCATCGGCTGGTCCGCCGTCACCGAGTCGCTCGCGTGGCCCGCGCTCATCCTGTTCGTCCTCGTCTTCCTCTGGACGCCGCCGCACTACTGGCCGCTGTCCATGAAGTACAAGAACGACTACGACGAGGTCGACGTCCCCATGCTCGGTGCGACGCGCAACGGTTCGCAGGTCGGTCTGCAGGTCATCCTGTACGCCTGGGCGACGGTGGCGTGCTCGCTCCTGCTCATCCCGGTCGCCCCGATGGGACTGGTCTACACCGTCTCGGCCGTCGTCTTCGGCGGCTGGTTCCTCTACGAGTCGCACCGCCTCTACAGCCGTGCTGTGCGGGGCGAGCAGGTGCGCCCGATGCGTGTCTTCCACGCCTCGATCACCTACCTCACCCTGGTCTTCGTGGCCATCGCGGTCGACCCGCTGCTGCCCTTCTGACCTCGAAGTCGCCGACCGCACACGGTGGGCGCGCCGATTTGCTCGTCGGATGCAGCCCCCTCGGCGCGCGGGATGGGGCTCGGAGTGCCAGGTGGTGTCAGGCCCGGGACCGGGCTCGTAGCTCTTCGCGTGTTCACCTGGCAGTTGAGGCCTCTTCAGCGTTGGTGAGGGGGCTCGAGGTGCCAGGCGACGCGATGCGTGGAGTGGGCTCGGGGCTTTACGCGCGCTAACTTGGCAGGTGGGGCCCCTTCGGCGCGCGCGAGGGGGCTGAAAGTGCCAGACGAGGGAGGCGGCGCGGCGGCGTGCGCGCGCGAGAACGGCCACCCGCGACATCCGGTGAAGGGATGCCGCGGGCGGCCGTTCAGACGACGAGGCGTCGTTCAGCGCTGGGTGGCGTCCGCGGGGGCCGAGGCGTCCGACGACTCCGGGACCGACTCCGTGGATCGCGCGGGAGCGTCGGAGGCGTCGGTCGAGGAGGTTGTCCCGGTTACGGGGACCTCGGGCTCCTCGACGCGGGCGACGGTGACGGTCTCGGCCGGGGTCGCGGTGTCGGCGAGGAGCGCGACGGGCTCGACGCCGACGTCGCTCTCGCTGACGCGCGTGTCGACGGGCGCGGGTGCGGCGGGGACGAGCGCGCGCGCCGCGGCGACGGCGAGGGCCAGCGCGAGGCCCAGGACGCCGGCGCCGACCAGGATCGCGCCGAAGACGGCCCAGACCTGCCCGACGTACACCTCGACACCGGTCGCGGTCCCATCGACGATGGTCCGCTCCATGGTGCCGAGCTTGTCGGCGAGCACGTAGGCACCGGCGCCGATCGCCGCGACCGAGAGGACGACGAGCGTCCAGAACGGCACGCTGCGGACGAGGCGGTTTTTGACGGTCATGGTGCTCCTTCTGTTGGCGGCCGCGTTCGGCGGCCCGGAACACTCTGGGGGCTCGACCTCGGCGGAGGCGATGCGGAGCCTATGAGGCCTCTGTGCGTGCCGGCTCGCGCATCGGCGCGACCGCCGACGCCGAGACGGGGGTCTTCATCGCCATCACGACGGCGACCATCGCGGCGACGAGGGTGACGGCGAGCACCATGTGGATGTTGACGAGCAGGATCGGGAGGCCCGTCCGTGCCTGCCACAGGCCCACCGCGATCTGCACGAGCTCGACGGCCAGGAGCAGGCCGGTCCAGCGACGCAGGCCCGTCTCGCGCGGCATCCGCATCGCGCCCACGACGAGGACGAGGGTGAGCGCGAGCGTCGCGTACGCGGGCCAGCTGTGCACGTGCTGCCAGAAGATCGGGTCGAGACCGTTGCGCGCGGCGGCGTCGTCTCCGGCGTGCGGACCCGCCCCGGTGAGCAGGATGCCGACCACGACGGTCGTCGCGACAGCGAGGGTCGTGACGTGCGTGACGATGGCGTACGGCAGCGGCACGGCCCGGCGCCGGGGGCCGGGGACGGCGTACACGCGCACCAGGAACGCGGTGGCGACGGCGACGAGCGCCGCCGAGATGAGGTAATGCAGCCCGACGATGCTCGGGTGCAGGTGGAGCCAGACCGTGATTCCGCCGATGACCGCCTGGACGATGATGCCGAGGCCGACGAGGAAGCTCAGGATCGGCAGTTCCCGACGCGTCGCGCGCAGACGCACGACCGACAGGAAGGCGAGGAGCGCCACGATCACCAGCACGCCGGTGAGGGTGCGGTTTCCGAACTCGATCGCGCCGTGGATCCCCATCTCCGGGGTGGGGACGAGCGAACCCTCCACGCAGTAGGGCCACGTCTCGCAGCCCATCCCCGAGCCGGTCAGGCGCACGAGCCCGCCCGTCGCCACGATGCCGATGTTCGTGATCACGAGCAGCCACCCCGTGATGCGCGTCCATCGGGTGATGGCGGTGGGGAGCAGGAAGGCCAGCAGCGGCCTGAGTCGTTCCGCGAGTCCGGGACGGGAGCGGACGTCGGTCATCGGTTCCTCCGGTGGCGCTCGGTGTGCGCCTCTGCGATCCGGGCACGCCGCTGTCGGGGCGTTGCCTGTAGAATCGGGTGAGTTCGGGGCGACGGCGCGTGTGCACGTCGTCCCTGACAGTCTAGGCGCGGCATCAGCGCCCAACAGGCCCGCGAAACGGCATCCCGCCGCGTGGCTCCCCGGAGCCGGGAATGCCGGAACGGATGACACCGTTGCGGTGCGAAGAGGAGGAAAGTCATGTCCGATGTGCTCATCGACCGACCGGAACTCGAGGGTCTGGGGGTGTACGAGTTCGGCTGGCACGACACGGATGCCGCTGGCGCTGTCGCGCAACGCGGGATCAACGAAGACGTCGTCCGCGGGATCTCGGCCCTCAAGGACGAGCCGGAATGGATGCTCAAGACGCGGCTGAAGGGCTATCAGCTCTTCGGACGCAAGCCCATGCCGACGTGGGGTGCCGACCTCTCCGACATCGACTTCGACAACATCAAGTACTTCGTGCGCTCGACGGAGAAGCAGGCGCAGACGTGGGAGGACCTTCCCGCGGAGATCCGTGAGACGTACGAGAAGCTCGGCATCCCCGAGGCCGAACGGCAGCGTCTGGTCGCCGGCGTCGCCGCGCAGTACGAGTCCGAGGTCGTCTACCACCAGATCCGCGAGGACCTGGAGCAGCAGGGCGTCATCTTCATGGACACCGACACGGCGCTGCGCGAGCACCCCGAGTTCTTCGAGGAGTACTTCGGCACCGTCATCCCCGCCGGCGACAACAAGTTCGCCGCGCTGAACACGGCCGTCTGGTCGGGCGGATCGTTCGTCTACGTCCCGAAGGGCGTACACGTCGAAATCCCGCTGCAGGCGTACTTCCGCATCAACACCGAGAACATGGGCCAGTTCGAGCGGACGCTGATCATCGCGGACGAGGACAGCTACGTCCACTACATCGAGGGCTGCACGGCGCCGATCTACAAGAGCGACTCGCTGCACTCGGCCGTCGTCGAGATCATCGTGAAGAAGAACGCCCGCGTCCGCTACACGACGATCCAGAACTGGTCGAACAACGTCTACAACCTCGTCACGAAGCGCGCCGTCGCCCACGAGGGCGCGACCATGGAATGGGTCGACGGCAACATCGGCTCGAAGGTGACGATGAAGTACCCGTCGATCTACCTGATGGGGGAGCACGCCAAGGGCGAGACCCTGTCCGTCGCCTTCGCCGGTCCCGGTCAGCACCAGGACGCGGGCGCGAAGATGATCCACATGGCGCCGTACACGCAGTCGTCGATCGTCTCGAAGTCGATCGCACGCGGCGGCGGCCGGGCGGGATACCGCGGCGAGGTGCGCGTCGACGCCAACGCCCACCACTCCGCGAACACCGTGCGCTGCGACGCGCTGCTGGTCGACACGATCTCGCGCTCCGACACCTACCCCGCCATCGACATCCGAGTCGACGACGTGCAGCTCGGACACGAGGCGACAGTGTCGAAGGTCAGCGAGGAGCAGCTGTTCTACCTCATGAGCCGCGGGATGCCCGAGGACGAGGCGATGGCCATGATCGTGCGCGGGTTCATCGAGCCGATCGCTCGCGAGCTGCCGATGGAGTACGCCCTCGAACTCAACAAGCTCATCGAGATGGGCATGGAAGGATCCGTCGGCTGATGACGAGCGTCACCCAGGCCCCCGCCACCGGCGAGAAGGGCCACATCGACCCTGCGGCGGCGTTCGTCCCCGTCCAGACCCGATCCGAGCGTCCGGCCTCGTTCGATCCGGCCGAGTTCGGCACGCCGACCGGCCGCGAGGTCAACTGGAAGCACACTCCGCTCGACCGGATGCAGGCGCTCCTGATCGATGAGGCCGGTCCTGCCGGTGTCATCTCCGTCGACGTCTCGG